>JAZSIU010000048.1:0-29217 GCA_045533955.1 Bacteroidaceae bacterium | reverse complement strand
GAATCATCATATCATTGGAGGATTAGTACCCATAGGCGCAAAAATGAAAGCCGAGGAGTACGTTGGTAAACACAAAGATTATATGGTAAAAACCAATCAATCGTTCCTTAACCTACTGGTTAATGCCATAACATTCGGAATCTACACCCCAACCACCACTACCTACTACGTTCCATTAAACAGCCTTACAAAGTAACATATCGCACAACAGACAATAATCCACACAGCCCTCGACAGCACATTAGAGGTTAATATATTAGAAAATCAAGCAATTTCCGAGATTATTTATTAAATTAAACTCGCATAGAACAGATATTTTGTGTAAGTTTGCAAAAATGTGCATAAAAAGTCGGCACAATTTCACACTCCACCCGATACACAAACAAATAACATAAACCCAACCATTATGAAAAAATTACTCTACCTATTTTTGCTCACACTGCTCCCCATAGGCAGCAACGCACAGCAAAAACTCACTTTCGAGATTAAAGACGGCGATTTTTACGCCAACGGTAAGCCCACCCCCATTCTCTCGGGCGAGATGCACTACTCGCGCATCCCCCATCAATATTGGCGCCACCGCCTCAAGATGATGAAAGGAATGGGACTGAACACCGTAGCCACATACGTATTTTGGAATTGGCACGAGACAGAGCCCGGCGTATGGGATTTTGAGGGCGACAAAAATCTTGCCGAATATATAAAAATTGCAGGCGAAGAGGGGATGATGGTAATACTGCGTCCCGGCCCATACGTATGTGCCGAGTGGGAATTTGGCGGCTACCCGTGGTGGTTGCAGAATATCGAAGGGATGGAAGTTCGTCGCGACAACGAACATTTCCTCAAGCACACCAAGCTCTACATCGAGCGCCTGTACAAAGAGGTAGGCCATCTGCTGTGCACAAAGGGGGGCCCGATAATTATGGTACAATGCGAGAACGAATTTGGTTCGTACGTATCGCAGCGTCAGGATATTCCCCTCGAGGAGCATCGCGCCTACAACGCCAAGATTAAGCAACAGCTATCGGACGCAGGCTTCGACGTTCCCCTCTTCACCTCGGACGGCAGCTGGCTCTTCGAGGGCGGCAGCACCCCCGGCGCACTGCCCACAGCCAACGGCGAGAGCAACATTGCCAACCTTAAGAGAGTAGTCGATAAATATCACAACGGTCAAGGCCCCTATATGGTGGCAGAATTCTACCCCGGATGGCTTGCCCATTGGGCCGAGCCTCACCCCGACGTTGACGACTCGCAGATTGCCCGTCAGACCGAAGAGTATCTGAAGAACGACGTATCAATAAACTTCTATATGGTACACGGCGGAACAAACTTTGCCTTTACAAGCGGAGCCAACTACGACCGCAAGCGCGACATTCAGCCCGACCTCACCAGCTACGACTACGACGCACCCATAAGCGAGGCCGGCTGGGTAACATCAAAATACGACTCAATCCGCAACGTAATTAAAAAGTACGTAAAGTACAACGTACCCGAGCCTCCCGCACAAATCCCCCTCATCGAGATACCCTCAATTAAACTCGATAAAGTTGTTGACGTACTCTCGTACGCCGAGCGCCTCGATGCCGTTAGCAGCAACACCCCGCTCACATTCGAGCAGCTCAATCAGGGCTACGGCTACGTGCTCTACACACGCCGCTTCAACCAACCCATCAGCGGAACATTGGAGATTACAGGCCTGCGCGACTACGCAGTTGTATATATCGACGGCGAGAAGGTTGGGGAGCTCAACCGCAACACACAGACCTACGACATCGAAATTGACATCCCCTTCAACGCCACCCTTCAGATTCTTGTCGAGAATATGGGCCGCATAAACTACGGCGACGAGATTGTCAACAACACAAAAGGCATTATCAGCCCAGTGGTAATAAACGGCAACGAGATTATGGGCAATTGGGAGATGTACAAACTGCCAATGAGCACAATGCCCGACTTTACGAAGATGAAGAGCCTGAAGAACGGCTCGTCGCAGGCCAAGCGCCTTGCAGGCTGCCCCCTGCTCTACGAGGGCACATTCACACTCGACAAGACAGGCGACACATTCATTGATATGAGCGCTTGGGGCAAGGGAATTGTATTTGTAAACGGACACAATCTGGGACGCTATTGGCAGGTAGGCCCCCAGCAGACACTCTATCTGCCGGGTGTATGGCTCAACGAGGGCGAGAACAAGATTGTCATCTTCGAGCAGCTGAACGAGAAGGAGCAGAGCGAGATTAAGACCGTAAAAACTCCCGTACTCACCGACCTTAGATAAGTGAATAGTTTATTTACACTATAACAAAATGAGGCATCTCTTGCGAAGGAGATGCCTCATTTTGTTATTACTCTGCCACTATTTAGAGAACATAAAAATAACCATCTACAAAGTCAAATACTACTATCTTCGTCTTAAAGTATTTTAGGCCTATAAGCCCTAATTCTGTAAAGTTGGGCAAAGCTTCAGTGAGCCCAATTGAAGGATACTCAAACATCTCCCCCGCGATATAACCCTTATCCGGGCATATTGCCTCGGCTATAATAGCGCCGGTATTATTGTCTTTAACCTCGTGAATCTTCACAAAATCACTTCCTTTTATTGCTTTTTTTGCAATTTCGTTACACATATTCATAAAAAGCACTGACCCATTTCCCAAGTCGAGGAGATACTCGCCCGGCAATTCAACCTTTTTATCGCCATAATGAAACACCATATCGGTATTTATAATAGGCATTCCACGATGCGCGGACATCATCTTATAGCGCTTACTATAATTTATTGCCCCCAACTCCTCTCGGGTGAGAAAGTTCATCTTTTCATTTGCTAAGTCGAGCATAAGAATACTGCTACCATTATCTTTTTGGTTATATACTTGCTGCATTGGGATTATGGCATTGTAATCTTTGCCTGCAAAAAAATCGGGACTGATAACCATTTTTCCTCTATACTCGAAAGAGTCATTTACTTTTAATGATACATTACCCTCCAATATCACCCTACTCTCACCGGTATGTACTCCTATCTTAGCATTAGACGGCTCTAATTCAAAATTGAAAACATCGATATTATCAAAAAAGAATGTCGAGTCTACGATAGAAACGTTAAACCCGGTCTCTAAAAGCACCCTTCCAACAGCTTTTTCATTTAGTGTCATATCAAAAACATAATGACCACCCGTTTTATTCAATTCAATTAGCTGCGCATAAGATACTTGTACTGCGAAGAGGGATAAAAGAAATAATGAAACAATCTTATTCATTTAATTATTTTTTAATTTATAAAAAAAAACCAAGCGAATATCTCGACATTCGCTTGGTACTATTCAGTCGTTAATACTTATTACATCAGTGTCTGAGCAAGTGCCAGAATCTCCTCACCTATTGCATCGGCAACCTCCTGTGTGGGGCCCTCGGAATAGATGCGGATGATGGGCTCAGTATTACTCTTACGCAGATGCACCCACTTATCGGGGAAGTCGAGCTTAACGCCGTCGATAGTGTTAATCTCGGCCTTATCGGCGTAATTGGCCTTAATCTTCTCGAGAATCATATCAACATCGGTACCGGGTTTAAGGTCGATGCGGTTCTTACCCATAAAGTAAGCGGGGTAAGTGGCACGAAGCTCGCTAACGGTCTTTTTCTCGTGTGCAAGATGGCTCAGGAACAAGCAGATACCAACAAGAGCATCGCGGCCGCTGTGGCAGGCAGGATAGATTACTCCACCATTGCCCTCGCCGCCAATGACAGCGTTAGTCTCTTTCATAAGAGTAACCACATTTACCTCGCCCACTGCCGATGCAGCATACTGACAACCGTGGCTGTTGGTTACGTCGCGCAGAGCACGTGTCGATGAGAGGTTCGATACTGTGTTTCCGGGAGTGTGTTTCAGCACATAGTCGGCAACGGTAACAAGGGTGTATTCCTCGCCGTACATATCGCCATTCTCGCAGATGATTGCAAGGCGGTCAACGTCGGGGTCAACAACAAAAGCAACGTCGTTGCCGCCCTTCGCCATAAGACCCATAATATCGCCAAGATTCTTTGCAAGAGGCTCGGGGTTGTGCTGGAAGTCGCCTGTGGGCTCGCAGTAGAGTTTGTCGAGGCTCTTTACACCAAGCTGCTCGAAGAGCATAGGCAGAATAACACCGCCCACCGAGTTTACACAGTCGATAGCCACGCTAAAGCCGGCATTGCGGATGGCCTCAACGTCAACCAAAGGAAGTGCAAGCACTGCGTCGATGTGTTTCTGGTTGAACGACTCGTCGAGACGATATTTACCGAGCGTCTCGACGTCGGCATAATCAAACTCCTCGGCCTCGGCAATACGCAGAACCTCTTTACCCTCGGCAGCGTTCAAAAATTCACCCTTCTCGTTAAGAAGTTTAAGCGCGTTCCACTGACGGGGATTATGGCTGGCGGTAAGAATGATACCACCGCAAGCCTCTTCCATTGTAACTGCAAGCTCGGTTGTAGGGGTAGATGCAAGGCCTATATCAACAACGTCGAATCCCATTCCCATAAGCGTACCGCACACAATGTGGTTCACCATTGAGCCCGAGAGACGAGCATCGCGACCAACAACAATCTTATTTGTTGTCTTTGTGGTTGTCTTACGTATCAGCGCTGCATAGGCTGATGTTAGCTTCACAATGTCAAGAGGTGTCAGACCCTCATCGGCACGTCCGCCGATGGTTCCCCTGATGCCTGAAATTGATTTAATTAGTGTCATACAGTTTTTCGGGTGTAAATGTTATTTGATAAAAACACGGATAAACATAAGATGAGGCGGTTGAGGTACCCTTTGTGTGGGGCACAATGAGGTTCACTTTTGCCACCTGCGACTGACGGCGAGTGAGCCATATATACGGGAGGGGTGTGAGCCATCCTGTGGGCACTGCGCTTCCGTAACGGGCGAACATATAACCGCTGGTGAATGTTGCCGAGTATGTTCCACTGTTTAGTGTTACGCGCATAATGTCGGGATTGTCGCTGTCGTATAGATTGCCCAGCACAGTATCGCCCTCGGCAATGTTATACTCGGAAAAGCGGGCTATTATGTTAAGCGTCTCGCCGTCTTTCATACGGCGCGCGCCCTCTTCGCCTTTGGGGTTGCGCACAATCTGCATATATACGTCGTCGATGAGTACATACTCGTTATTCTCGTAGTCGGTGGTCGAGTCGTTCTCGACAAACTCCTTATAAGATATTACATTTATTCCCTGCTCGGTTATAAAAGACTTTACGACACGACGCTCGTGCTCTTTCATTTCCGAATAGGTTTTTTCATCATCGCACGCCCACAGCAAAATTGCCGCAACAGGCATCATCAGCAAAAACATCCACTTATTTCTCATATAATCTCTTTTATGTACACTATATTTTGTGCAATTTAACAATTTTCTGCGAAGATACAAAAACAATTTTCAAAAAGCACAATCGACGGGGCATATTTAATTGAAAATAACAGAATTTTATCCTTTTTATTCGGTCAACAGCTGTTTATATTTCGACAGCGCGGTGCGGAAGCGCTCGACGGCATACTCCATTGTGCCATAGACCTCGCCGCCCGAGGCGTTCTTGTGCCCCCCGCCCGAGAAAAACTCGGCTGCTACGCTGTTGCAGGGAAAATCATCGACGCTGCGCAGCGACACATTTATCTTGCCCGGAACCTCCTCGCGCAGGAAACAGACGAAGCGCACCCCTTTTATCTGAAGCGGCATATTCACAAGGCCCTCGGTGTCGCCCTTTGCCACGCAGAAGCGGCGCATCTCCTTGTAGGTGAGCGTCAGAAGCGCTGCGTTAAAGGCCGGATAGACACGCAATTTGTCGTACATCATATAACCCAAAAGTTTCATTCTGTTGGGCGAATAGTTGTAAAAAACCCGACGGTAGATAAGGTCTTTGTCGATGCCTGCTGCTATAAGACAGGAGATAATTATGTAAATATCCTTGCGGTTCGAGGCGTAGGCGAAGCTGCCCGTGTCGGTCATCATTCCCGTATATACACACTCGGCAATATCGTGTGTAAGAGCCTCACTATCCATACGATAGATTATGCGAAAGACAAGCTCGGCCGTCGAGCAGGCAGCAGGGCAGGAGACCTCGACAGCAAAGCCTTCGTCGGGCTGCAGATGATGGTCGATGAGCACCCGCGGCGCGGCAGCGGAGGCTACAACCGCCCCAAGCTCGCCCAGACGCGAGAGGGCATTAAAATCGAGGCAGAAGAGAGCGTCGGCCGCCCCGATTGCAGCAGCAGCCTCGCACTGTGCCGTCTCATACACAATCGTTTCGCCCACTGAGGGCAGCCAAGCTAAAAAGCCGGGAAAGACATTGGGCACAATCACCGTGGCGTTCTTGCCGCGCGCACGCAGGAAAAGCGCAAGCGCCGTTGCCGAGCCCACGGCGTCGCCGTCGGGATTGCGGTGTACGAGTATGGCGAACCTCTCGCCCTTATCTATTATCTGTTCAATGGCCTCTATTTTCGAGGCGTCAATCAATCTGTCGAGCATAGTTTTTCAAAAGTTTATGCGAAGATAGTAAGAAACGGGCAAAGAATAAAGCCCCGAACAGTGATATTTTTCACTCCTTGAGATTTACGAAACGTACCCCTGTCTTTTCGCACAACATTTTCACGGCACCATCGGTCGAAAGGTCGATGCAGCGCACACCAGCCTCGCGGCACTCGCGAGCAATGCGCCTGCGGCTCGAGGCATAGAGCGTGGCGTCCATAATAATGTAACGCGACGGAAAAATTTGCAAAAGTTCCTTTATGCTGCCCAAGAATCCGCGGCACAGCCAGATGCAATCGACCGGAAGAATAGCGCAACGCTCCGTCCAATGCTCATCGGCGAGCAGCATAATGCGTCGCCCCGAAAATTGCGCAAGGCCATCCTCGACAACAAGCTCCGCATCGGAAAATTCGCGGTAGTAAGCATCGGCGACAATTACAGGAGGCTGCATCCCGTGGCGACGCCAATAGGGCTCGGCAATATACCGTGGCTCGATTTCTGTGGACGGATAGGCTGTAAGCAGATAAGAACACTCGCGGCTCTTTATAAATTGTGCCGCAGGAAACGAACGACTGTTGTAGAAGATTATGTGCTCTGCCCACTTGCCACGAGGATAAGCCGCACAGACAAGCGCCACAATCGCTCCGCACGAGACGACGCGCCACAGCCACCGTCGACGCCCCTTTCCATAAAAAAGGATAAGCATCAGCAGCGACAAAAGGGCCACCCCCGCAGTCGTAAGATAAGGCAGCTGCACCGAGGCGGCGGGCAGTGAGGCCACACACGCAAAAAAGCCGTTCATCCACCCAATTACGGCACTCAGCACAAAGGCCACCCACTGCCCGACAAGCACCACGGGAGACGCAAGCAACATAATAACAGCAAGCAAAATTATCACAAAAGCAGCAGGCACGGCCACAAGATTAGTCAGCAGGAAATAGAGCGGAAAAGTCCCAAAATAGTGCCATATAAAGGGCAGCGTACCTATCTGAGCTGCTACCGACACAGTTAAAATATCGACAATATAACTGCGCAGCACCCCGCCCTTATCGCCCCCGAGAGCACGGCGCATCACGGGAGCAAGCAACAGGATTGCCGCCACCGCCGAGTAAGATAGCTGAAAACTAACGTCGAACAATAGCCGCGGCTGCACCACAAGCATCAGCAGTGCAGCAAGAGCCAACGAATTAAGCGGGCTTGTATCGCGCTGCAACAAGCGCCCCAACGACATTATCGAGAATAAGATTGCCGCGCGAACCACCGAGGGCGACAGTCCGCCGACAAAGGCAAAAGCCCACAAAAGGGCAAGCAGTAACGCCTCGCGCACAACCACCCGCACCCCTACCCCGCGCAGTGGGAAGAGCAGCGAGAGAATCATATACAAAATACCCAAATGCAGTCCCGAGAGAGCAAGAATGTGGCTCGCCCCCACGGTCGAATAAGTGTCGCGCAGGTCGCGTCCGAGAGCACGTTTCTCGCCCACGGCAAGAGCCGCAAGCACCGCCAGAGGCTCCCCCTCGAACCCCAGCCGACGATAAACATCCAAAATAGTGTCGCGCAAACGCATCGCCCGCATCGAGAGGGTGAGCGTCCCCTCGCCCATCCGCCGCCACCCATCGACAGGCAGATAGACAGTACCCGTAACGCCCTTTACATACATATAATGTTCCGTGTCAAATTCACAAGGGTTGCCGCTGTTCTTAGGGGGCGACACTTTTGCCTCGAAAAATATTCTATCGCCTGCCCGCAACGCCTCGAGCTCGACACTACCCGCAAAGGTAATCTCCACCGTCCCCTCGCGCCTTGCGTCGTGGAGAGAATCGCGTCCGATGCGTCTGACGTCAGCAATCACCCTTGTCGCACCTCGCTCGGTAAAAGGCGACTCGCACAACTGCGCCTCGAAGCGTCCCTTTGTGCCGCTCCAACGAGCCTCCATTTTGCCGGCATCCAACCGCTCGACCACCCCTCCGAGCGCAAGCATCAGACAGCTGACAGCCACCCCGAAAAGCGTTCGCGGTGCCCTTCGGTGCATCCCCACAGCCACCGCCACAAGCGCAACAATAAAAAGCGACAAGCTGTACAGTAACGGAATACTGTACAGCCACGATAGCGCAATTCCCCCCATCAAGGGGAAAAGAAACTTTAATAGAGGATTGTTTTTAAACAGTTGCCCCACCACACAAAAGCGTTGCAGTGTCAAAGTTGTCGAAGTGCATCAATCACTCCTTGCGGGTCGGGAGCCTTAAAGACAGCGTTGCCCGCAACAAGCACGTCCGAGCCTGCGTCGGCCAACAGCCTACCCGTCTCGACGTTGACGCCGCCGTCAACCTCGATAAGCGCCTTTGAGCCCGTCGCGTCGATAAGCTCGCGCAGTTCGCGCACCTTATCCACCGTGTGAGGAATAAATTTCTGCCCGCCGAATCCCGGGTTAACGCTCATAAGCAATACAAGGTCGAGGTCGGCGATAATATCTTTGAGCATAACAACGGGCGTCGATGGGTTCAGCGTAACGCCGGCCATCATCCCCTCGTCCTTTATCTTCATTATTGCACGGTGCAGATGCGTCTCGGCCTCGTAGTGAATATTCATCACACGCGCCCCCAGCGCCTTTACCGCCTCGAGATAATTCATCGGGTTCACCACCATCAGATGCACGTCAAGCGGCTTATTGCACAATTTTGCCACATATTGCAGCACGGGAGGGCCGAATGAGATATTGGGCACAAACACCCCGTCCATTATATCAATGTGCAACCAATCGGCAGCACTTGCGTTTATCATATTCAGGTCGTCCTGAAGATTCCCAAAATTTGCCGACAGAAGCGACGGCGACACCATTTGGCTCATATTCTTTTATGTTTTTTGTTAGCTTTGTGCGAAGATAATGCAAAGTGAGCGCAAAACAAAACATTCGGCAACAAAAAACGGCTGACAATGCTTTTGCATTGTCAGCCTGCTTTATATTTGAGACCAACGGGGGTCTTTTTCTTCGCTACTTATTTCTTCAAAGATGCGTCAGCCTGTGATTGGGGGAGCATCTCCTCAGCAAACATATAAGCACCGGTCTTAGGCGACTTAACCATCTTGATAACCTTAACAAACTTCTCCTTGTCGCCTGTCTGGAGAGTTGCGACTGCTTTCTTAGCCATTTCTTATTACTTTATTTCTTTGTGAACGGTTACTTTCTTCAAATAGGGGTTGTACTTCTTAAGCTCCAAACGCTCTGTTGTATTCTTACGATTCTTCGTAGTGATATAACGAGACATTCCGGGAACACCACTATTCTTCTGCTCTGTGCATTCAAGAATTACCTGAACGCGGTTTCCTTTAACCTTCTTAGCCATATTACTTACCTCCTTAAACTTTAGTCGAGCACTTTAATCTCTTCCCAAGCAACATTACCTTTGCTTACAGCACTCTTGAGCGCTGCGTCGAGACCTACTCGGTTAATGATTTTCAACCCCGCTGCACTCACGCGCAACTGAATCCAACAATTCTCTTCTACATAGAAGAATTTCTTGGTAAACAAGTTCACATTAAAAAGACGTTTTGTTCTTCTCTTTGAGTGTGAAACATTGTTACCCACCATGGCTTTCTTACCGGTGATTTGACAAATTTTAGACATCTCTATATATTTTTTGTTTTTTATTCTTACGTGCTTACCTAAAACAGCGTGCAAAGATATAAATTTTGTCTATATCCTGCAAACAAATTGGCATTTATTTTCTTTAATCGGTAGTTAAATCTCTTTCAGCAACAAAGATAAGACATTTTTTACAGTTGTGCAAATGTTATTTTCACGACCTTTATCTTGCAGGGTGAGCAGATGTACGATGCATTTCTCCCCGACAACAATTGCCACCCACACTGTGCCGACGGGTTTTCCGGGGACAGCGCCTCCCGGCCCCGCAATGCCCGACGTTGCCACGGCACAATGGCTTCCAATGAGACGCTGCACGCCCACGGCCATTGCCTCGACGGTGGCGGCACTCACCGCCCCCTCGCCATCGAGAATCTCTTGCGCAACGCCCAACACCTTGTGCTTAACGTCATTGGAGTAGGAAACGACCGAGCCTTTAAAGACGTCGGAGCTGCCCGCAATCGAGGTTATTGCCGCTGCAATCGCCCCACCCGTACAGCTCTCGGCCGTGGCGAGGGTCAACGCGCTGAGGCGCAATCGGGCGTTCACCTCCTCGGCTATTTTGCGTATCTCGGCGTCCATTATTTAAATTAAATTAAGGTACGCGAGAAGGCCGGCGCGTCCATTGCGCAAAAATCCTCGTCCATATATTTATGATAGCCCACAATGCCAATCATTGCCGCATTATCGGTTGTAAAGCCGAATTTAGGGATAAAAATCTGCCATCCGTAGCGCTTGGCATAATCGTGGAATGCCTGACGCAGCGCCGTATTCGCCGACACCCCTCCCGAGAGAGCCACACGCTTAATTTTCAATTGTTTAGTAGCCTTATAGAGTTTATCCATAAGAATATCCACCACAGTGGCCTCGAACGAGGCTGCAAGGTCGTTTATATGCTTTTGGACATAATCGGGGTCGTCGGCCACAAGCTTGCGCAGCGTGTATAGGAACGACGTTTTTAGTCCGCTGAAGCTATAATCGAGCCCGGGGATATGAGGCTTGCTGAAGGCGTATGCCTTCGGGTTACCCTCGCGCGCGAGGCGGTCTATTATGGGGCCGCCCGGATAGCCCAGCCCCATCACTTTGGCGCATTTATCCATAGCCTCGCCTGCTGCGTCGTCAATAGTCTGTCCCACAATCTCCATCTGTCGGTAGCTATCGACCTTTACAATCTGCGAGTTTCCGCCCGAGACCATAAGACACAGAAAAGGATACTCGGGCGCAGCGTGCTCCTCGCCATCCTCTTTTATAAAATGCGCCATTATGTGCCCCTGCAGGTGGTTCACCTCGACCATTGGAATGCCCAACGAGGCGGCCAGCCCTTTGGCAAACGAGACACCGACGAGCAGCGAGCCCATAAGCCCCGGGCCGCGCGTAAAAGCAATTGCCGACAGCTGCTCCTTTGTAACGCCCGCCCGTTTGAGGGCTGCATCCACCACAGGTACAATATTAAGTTCGTGTGCCCGAGAGGCAAGCTCGGGCACCACCCCACCATACTGTTCGTGTACCGCCTGACTTGCGGTAACGTTCGAGAGCACCGTATCGCCACGCATCACCGCCGCCGACGTGTCGTCGCACGACGATTCAATGGCCAAAATATATACCTTATCTTTATCTTTTTGCTCCATAGCTCTGTTTTTTCCTTATTTTCAGTGTGCGAAGATACAACATATTTTCTTTTTCACTAATTTTACGGTGATGAAAATAACAATATGAGAGTCGAGCTTTTTACGACAAGCAGCGCACTACCCCCGCTTATCGAGGGCAACCCCTTTCACTCGGTGTGGATGTTCCGTACCATTGAGCAGCACACCGAGGCGCGTCCCTTGATGCTTGCCGCCTACGACGACGAGGGCGAGCTGGGGCATTTGCTTGCGGTAAAGAACCGCGAGCTGCGGCTCTTGCCGCCGGGCCTTCACACGTGGTACAGCATCTACGGCGAGGGGGTATATTCGCCTCGCTGCACAGACAGACAAGAGATATTTGCCCTGCTGCTAAAGAAGCTACACACACTGTTCGACTTTACACACACGATGATTGAGGTACGAAATCTGAGCAATCAGAGTTTCGCTTACGGCGCGCTCAGTGGGATGAATTTCTTTCCCCGGCGCAACATCCGCGTCTATCTGTCGCTACACAGCAACCACCACATTAAACGCCTGACACGCACCTATCGCACATATATACGCAAGGCTCAGAGCCGCGGCGTTACCTTTGGCGAGGCAACCGACGCGCAGGAAATTGCATCGGCACTAAGAATGTTGCGCCTATACTACATAAGCAAAATAAAGAGACATCTTCCGCCCCTCCCTTACCTAAAAGCACTCCTCGCCGAAGAACGCGCGCGAATGTTCGTCGTGCGATACAAAGGGCGCCCAATAGGCTGCTCAATATGCCTCTACGAGAGTGGTCGTGCCCATCTGGCTTATAGTTTCGGACTACGCAAGAGCCACCCATTGCTCTACCCCGGCATAATGGCAGTGTGGGCAGCAATCACCGACGCTCACAGCCGCGGCATCGACCATTTCGAGTTTCTCGAGCTTGACGCTGCGGGCAAAGGCTATCGCAATTTCATTCTCAATTTCGGCGGAAAACAGATTAGCACCTACCATTGGCAGCACTATAAATGGGAGTGGATAAATAAAATTATGCGACGAATATACGTTTAGGCATTTTTTTACGTTAAGATAAAGAAACGCACGCACGTATTTATAAGAAAGATGGAAAAACTGCGCACAACAATAATATTTCTGCTGCTTATCACAGGAACCCTTACAGCCGCGGCACAAAAGGTAACCATAAAGGGCCGTGTAACCGACGACAAACAACAACCCATTGAGATTGCCAACGTAAAGGTCGAGGGACAGGCCGCCGGCACCGTTACCGACCTTAAGGGTAACTACATTTTCAGCTGCAACAGCAGCGACAGCCTCGTCATAAGCTACTCTATGCTGGGCTATCAGACGCGCAAACGCACGCTGCGCAACCCCTCGGACACGGTGGTTGTAAACGTCGCACTCCCCGCAATGAATGTAACGCTCGAGGGCGTGGAGGTTGTTGACAAAGAGCGTCAGATGGGCAGCACAAAGAAGATTGAGATGCCCGAGCAGATGCGTCTGCTGCCCGATGCAAGCGGCAACGGCGTAGAGTCCATAATCTCGGCACAGGCAGGAGTAAGCTCGCACAACGAGCTAAGTTCCCAGTACAACGTCCGCGGCGGAAATTTTGACGAAAACAGCGTATACGTCAACGGAATTGAAATCTACCGCCCCCTACTCATACGCGCGGGGCAGCAAGAGGGCCTCAGTTTTCTGAATCCTGATATGGTGGGTTCGATAGCCTTCTCGACCGGCGGCTACGAAGCAAAATATGGCGACAAGATGTCGTCGGTGCTCGATATAACCTACCGCCGCCCCAAGAAATTCGAGAGCAGCGTCTCGGCCAGTCTTTTGGGCGCCAGCATCTACGCCGCCACAGGCAACAACAAATATAGTTTCTCAAACTCGGTGCGTTACAAGAGCAACCGCTATCTGCTGGGCACACTCGACACAAAGGGCGAGTATAACCCCGAATTTATCGACTATCAGACATTCCTTGAGTGGCGCCCAACTCAGAAACTGAGCCTCAGCTTCATTGGCAACGTATCGCGCAACAGCTACGAGTTTACCCCCACCGACCGCAGCACCAGCTTCGGCACAATGGAGCAGGCAAAAGAGTTCAAGGTCTATTTTGCAGGGTGGGAGAAAGACCATTTCAACACCCTCTTCGGCTCGCTGTCGCTCAACTACACAATCGACAAGTACAACCGTCTCTCACTGCAAGGCTCGGCCTTTAACACCAACGAGGAGGAGACCTACGACATTATCGGCGAATATTGGATAGACGACATTAACGCCGACGAGAATATGAGCGTGGGACGATATATGGAGCACGCCCGCAACTACCTCGAGGCCGACGTTCAGACTCTCTCGCTCAGCGGCATACACTACATAAAGTCGCACGACCTAAGATGGGGTCTGCAATGGAAAGGCGAGCACATCAAGGATAATCAGCGCGAGTGGGAGATGCGCGACTCGGCCGGATACAACATCCCACACACGGGCGCCTCGCTTGCGCCAATATACAATCTGCGCTCGCACACAACCACAAGCAGCAACCATCTGAAGGCCTATATTCAGGATACGTATAAATTCAACAGTTCGCTGGGAGTAGTGTCGTTGAATGCCGGTGTGCGCCTTGCTCATTGGGATTGGAACAACGAGTTTCTTGTGTCGCCGCGCGCCTCGGTGGGGCTTATTCCTGCGTTCAACAACAGTATGACGTTACGCTTCGCCACGGGCGTCTATTATCAGGTGCCATTCTTCAAGGAGCTGCGCGACACGGTAACAGCCGATGGCCTTACTTCTGTTGCGCTGAACAAGAATATAAAATCGCAGCGTTCGATACATTTTGTGCTGGGCTGCGACTATATGTTCAAGATGTTCGACCGCCCCTTTAAATTCACTGCCGAGGCCTACTACAAAAAGCTCGACAACATTATCCCCTACAATGTCGACAATGTTCGCATTGTCTATTACGGCGAAAATTGTGCCCACGGCTACGCAGCGGGACTTGATATGAAACTCTTTGGCGAGTTTGTCCCCGGCACCGACTCGTGGATAACATTCTCCATAATGGATACAAAGGAGAAGATTAGAGGCGGTGATTGGCTACCCCGCCCCACCGACCAGACGTTTAATGCCTCGATATATTTTACCGACTTTTTCCCCGGCACCAAGCGATGGAAAATGAGCCTGCGCGGTGTATATGCCGATGGCCTACCCTTCGGGCCGCCCCACTCGGGACGCGAACGACAGACTTTCCGCGCTCCCGCCTATAAGCGCGTGGATATTGGAATGTCCTATCGTCTGCTCGACAACACCGAATATATCTATCGCACGGGCTTGTACCAATATATAAAGAATATATGGCTCGGGGTGGATGCGTTCAATCTTCTCGACATAAACAACGTAAACTCATATTATTGGGTGAGCGACATTTACAATAATAATTTTGCCGTTCCCAACTATCTTACGGGCCGACAGATTAACCTGCGCGTGCTCGTCGAGCTGTAACGGAATCTCTTTCCTCGGTACGACAATTAGGGCAACAAAGGCTCTTAACCCGGTGATAAATATCAGAAGAATATCTTTTAAGGGGCAGAAATAAATACGGAAAAGGATTTTTTCATCGAGCTCTCTTTTCTTTTTTTTGAAGAAAAGCCTCCGCAGCAGCCGAGACACATAAAAAATTGTAGCGACCCCTCAAAAAAAGGTCGCTACAATTTTTATTAGTTGCGAGGCTCAAAATTTTACTCGGCAGCCTCTTTTTTCTTTCTTGTGGTCTTTTTTGCAGCCTTAGCCTTAAGAGCCTCGAGCTCGGCCTCGAGCTGAACAATCTCAACCTCCTGATTCTCTATTACCTGCTTCAATGCGCTCAGTTCCTCGTTGTCAATCTCCTCGGGATACTGTGCACGTACGCGAGCCATAAAGTCGCCAAGAATATTCATATAGTTTGTAAACGCATCGTAGGGCGAGTCGTAGATACTGCGCTCGGTGATAATACCGTTCGACTTTGTGGTCATAAAGCGGAAGTTCTCGGCAGCCTGCAAATAGTCCCAATCCTGCTTCAGTTTCTTGTCGTCCGACAGAGCCACACGCTCGGCAACGCTATACAGTTTGTCGAAAGCCTCGCGCTGCAAGGTGTTACCCAACCAAGATGTTGTGTCGCGCTCCTCGTCCATCCAAGATGTGGGATAGGGAACCTCAAGAGCACCAACCGACTTAAATTTCTCAACAATCTCCGAGGGTGTCGAGAAGCTGATGCCGCGCTCTTTTGCAACAGTGGGGACAGCCTTCAAGAAGTCGAGGATGTGCGACGAGAGGGGCTGTGCCATACCAAATGCCGACAGATTCATAAAGATGTTTACAATCTGCTCCTCTTGGGGAAGCGATGCAATCCAATCTACGTAAGTCTCGGCAAAGAGAGGATACTCGCTCCACTCGGGGTTCGAGAAACGCAGTGAAATATCGTCCGAGAATTTAAAGTCGCGGAGCAACAGCTTCAGGCCCGAAGCATTTGCACAATTGTAAAGGAAGTGAGGGCTCTTCCAAGCAAGAATATGCTTGGCACCCTCGGCCAACATACCTTTGAAGCCCATTGAGGCTGCCATCTCACCAATTTCATCCGAGTAGATAAGACCCGAGTTGCGCAACACCTTAGGCTGTGTACCGAAGAGTTCCTTAACCTTGCGCTGCATTCTCTCGACCTCCTCTTTGAAGGCAGTGGGAGAAACCAGCGACGAAAGACCGTGCGAGTAAGGCTCGCATAGGAATTCGCAGCAACCGGTCTTTGCAAGTTCCTTGAGAAGCTCAATTACCTGAGGAGCATAAAGCTCGAGCATTTCCAATCCCACACCCGATGCCGAGAGAGCAACCTTAAAGTCGCCGTTGTTCTCCTTAATCATATCGAGCAGAGTGGTAAGCGCGGGAACGTATGAATTCTCGGCAAGTTCGGCTACTGCGCTTGCATTGGCATAGTCATCATAGTAGTAGTGGTCGCTACCTATGTCGAAGAAACGATAGCGTTTCAACTGTCTGAGCTGATGAATCTCGAAATAGAAACAAATAGTCTTCATATCTTTTTTTCTTTTTTGTTATTTTAATGAGCCATTACTTGTTCATAGAGTCTGCGCAACTTCAGCGCTACATTCTCCCAAGTGATTGCATCTACCTCGCGGCGACCCTCAACCTTAAGATACTCGTAGAGTGAGTCGTTATTACAGATGGCGTAAATGGCATCCGCCATTGCGTTAATATCCCAATAGTCGGTCTTGATGCACTTGTCAAGAATCTCGGCACAACCCGACTGTTTAGATATTATAGTGGGTACATCGCACTGCATAGCCTCGAGGGGCGAAATACCGAAAGGCTCGCTCACCGATGGCATAATATATACGTCGCTGGCCTTGAGGCACTCGTAAACCTGACGTCCGCGCATAAAGCCGGGGAAGTGGAAACGGTCGGCAATGCCGCGCTGCGCAACCAGCTTAATCATATCGTTCATCATATCACCACTACCCGCCATACAGAAACGTATGTTACGTGTCTTTTTCAGAACCTGTGCAGCAGCCTCGACGAAATACTCGGGACCCTTCTGCATTGTGATACGTCCAAGGAAGGTAACAACCTTTTCGTTGGGTATCTTCTTGGGCTCAATTGCCATAATATCGTCCGACAAGGGAGTAACGGCATTGTGCAACGTTGTTACCTTGTCGGGGTGCTGATGATACTTGTCAATCACGGTGCGGCGAGTGAGCTCACTCACACAGAAGATATGGTCGGCGTGGTCCATACCATTCTTTTCAATTGCATACACAGTGGGGTTTACGTTACCACGACTGCGGTCGAAATCGGTTGCGTGAACGTGTATAACCAATTTCTTGCCCGAGACCTGCTTGGCGTGAATACCGGCAGGATAGGTGAGCCAGTCGTGCGAGTGGATAATATCAAACTCCTCGGTGCGTGCAACAACGCCTGCAATTATCGAATAGTTATTTATCTCTTCGTGAAGATTCTCGGGATAACCGCCTGCAAACTCCATACAACCGAGGTCGTTGGTGTTCATATAGCTGAAGTCGCCATAAATGTGGTCGCGGTAACGGTAGTACTCCTCGGGACGGATAATTGCACCGACGCGCGACTCGACGTAGCTTGAATCTACATCCTTCCACACGATGGGCACACTATTCATACCGACGATTCTCAAGAAGCTGTTATCTTCATCACCATAAGGCTTGGGGATGCAGAATTTTATCTCCACGTCTCCCTGCGGAAGGAAACCCTTTGTGAGTCCGTAACTCGCAGTTCCAAGACCTCCGGAAATATGAGGGGGAAACTCCCAACCGAACATTAGTACTTTCATAATGCTTATCTTTTTACTTTTTTTATACTAAAGAAACTGCGTCCCTTAAGCCTCTAATTTTGATTCGTACTGTTTAAGGATATGGCTTGTTCTGAGGATTCCTGCGACGTTCATTGCAAATGCAACAGCTCCACGTCCCTTGAAAGGCGGGTTGCCGTCAAAGAGCTCGGGTATTGAACCTACGCAGTGCTGTACAATTTCGTCCTCGAATCCAATCATCTGTCTATCGACGAACGATACACCACTCAGTTTGTAAATCTTCAGATAAGCCTCGTAGTAGAATGCGCCCAACCAAGGCCATACGGTACCCTGATGGTAAGCATAGTCGCGCTGAATCTGCGGGCCAACGTAGTTGGGATTATATCCTACACTCTTGGGCGAGAGTGAACGTAGTCCGCGCGGAGTAAGAAGCTCGCGTGTAACAATGTCAAGCACCTTCTTCTGCTGCTTGCCATCGAGCGGCGAGTGGTCGAGTGCCACTGCAAAAATCATATTGGGACGAACACTCCAATCGACATAATCGCCATCGACATAATCGTAAAGGTAGCCGTGCTCGTTGAGGAACATCTCAACGAACGCCTGCTTGGCAAGAGCAATGGGGCGCACAAGCGACTCGACAAACTCGTTGTCGTTCATCAACTGCGCCATCTCCTGTGCAAACTTAAGAGCATTGTACCAAAGAGCATTTATCTCGACAACAAAGCCTGTGCGGGGAACAACGGGACGACCATTGGCTGTCGAGTTCATCCACGTTACGGCCTTGTCGCGCCCGTTCGTGCTGAGTAGACCGTTGGGTGCAAGATGCAGGTTCAGATGCTTATTTGCGCGAATGTAGTCTATGATTTTCAGCACAAGGTCGCCGTATTTGTCGCGGCAAGCCTCAACGCCACGTTCTTTGGCATACTGCTGAATTGCCCAAATGGCCCAAAGGAGAACGTCGGGATGCTCCATCTCGTAAATCTTGACAGCACTGAATTTATCGGCCATAAAATCCTCTATGGCAATGCGCGCTGTGCGCATAACCTGCTCAAACTCACCGGGCTTGCCCGAGGGGGTGAGCGTCAATCCGGGCAACGACACGAAGAGGTCGCGTGCGCGGCATTTGAACCAAGGATAGCCTGCAAGAATGTAAATGTGCTCGCCCTGAACATTGAAGAATTGGTTTCCGGCACACTCCATACAGTGCATAAAGTTGTCGCGCGGAATACGAATCTGCTCCTCGTGTTCGAAAGCAGCTTTCATTGTGCGGGTGCTGATGGGGTCGATACCTCCCGAGAATACGATGCTCTCGCCAACCTTCATCTTTACCTCGAAATAGCCGGGAACAAACAAATCCTCGTTAAAGTCGTAACCTCTCTCGAGCTCCTTGACATACTCGATGCCTCTGTACCAATCGGGACGATAAACAAACTCATTCTTTTTGTTGAGCTGCATATACAGGTCGGGGTAACCCGAATACATACACATACTTATACCATTCTCTACCTCGCGATAAGTGCGGTTGGCGGCGTGATTCTCGTGGGTATATTCACGCACACTGCGGAATGCGAGGAAAGGACGCAAGCGCAATGTTACAGCCGTGTTTGCCTTGAGCAAGGTGTAACGTATAAGGATTCTGTTCTCGTGATGCACAAAGGCTTTCTCTTTTTTAAGCCACACGCCACCCACGTTGTAGATGGTTGTGGGCACACGCTCCCAAGCGAACTCACGAATGTATTTGTTGCCTCGGGGACTGAAGTTGTCGGCATTGTACTTGTGCAGTCCAAGGTTAAACTCGGCACCGTGCAGAACCACAGTCTCGTCCAAAGAGGAGAGAAGCACGTGATTCTCGTCGTCGAGTTGCGGAATGGGAACTACCAGCAATCCGTGATACTTACGGGTATTGCAATCGACAATAGTCGAACAGTGGTACGCACCAGAACGGTTTGTCCTCAAAATCTCCTTTTGCAACGACTCTTCTAAGTTCGTCATCAGCGTTTTTTCGAATCGCAAATAACTCATCTTGTTTAATTTATATGATAAATGAATATATATTAGTCTCGGCTTTTCTCTTTACGGTTTTTCGTGCCGCTCTTTATTTAAAAAATGCACAGCACCCCTAACCATTTCCAAATGTAGGTATTAAAAACCTTAATAACAAAAAAGTTGGAACATTTTTTTAAAAAAATGTAAAAATTCCATTTTTTCACTAATCTTGGAACAGTGAAACGCTAATCTTGAAGCCTATTTTATGAAATTGATGATTTTTGCCGCAGACAAAAAGCCCAAGGTCTATGTAAGGGGTACCGATGCCATAGCCAACCTCGCTATAAGGCAGCAGATGCGAGATAAAGAGCATATTAAAGTATAGGCGCTCGTTTTTTATAAAATTAACCCTCGGCAGTATTTTTTGCAGCACAAGAAAGGGCGATTGATAGGTGGTGTTTAGCCTGAAATATTTGTTGGCAGCATTGTACCACTCGGAGTCGAGCAGCTGGAACACTCCGTCAAGTTCGTCGCTGCGGTCGATAGGAAGGCTGTTGTGTCTCAAGAAGGCATAATCGACAAAATAGGTGTCTTTTGTATAGAAAAATCCTCCGCCACCCGTACGCAGAAAAAGTGCATCACTTTGGTTCACTCTGAAATTATACTGAACATCAAGCTCGGCACGAGTATAGACGCCCGTCGAGCCGAATAGTCCGCGCACGGCCTGCTCGACGTCGAGCGAGAATCGAGGCATACGCGAGCCCACATTTACCTTGCGCGAACCTTTTACATAATAGTACATTCCGGGTTGCCACGTAAGGCGCACGTGCGGTGCAAATTGCACGTATCGTTTTTTCAGATGAACGCCCGAGGCGGTGAGCCTCTCGCCGGCCGAGCCTATGAGCGTGCGTCGGTGGTAGTTTGTACCCAGCAGCAATTCTAGGCCGTTGGCAAGCTCGCGACTGTGCCACAGATTCACGTGCAGACTGCGAAAATAGCCCAAATTAAGATTCTCGAAATTGAGCGAGTCGGCGGCAATCTGTTCGATGCGCTTAAGAGCCTCGCTGCTGTACGTGCGGTTGCCCGAGCCGACGTCTATTCCCAGCTCACCTATCCTACGAGGCGAGTAGAGGTAGCGTCCGTCAACGTCCCAATAGACTGCTCCCTGCTTGAAATTGTACCCTATCATCGGGCGAAGCGAAATTTCCCTGCCATCTTTTTGTATATTCCTCAGATTGAGAGCCATTTTATAGGAGAGGCCGCGCCCTGTGCTGTACGACAGATACGAGGGGTTTATTATGGGCGACATTCGCATCTCGCCACCGTCCCATTTGAGCGAATGGCTGCTTATCATCTTGTCGCCCACACTATAAAGTACATCGGCCGTCTCGTCTATAAATTCACCACCGCGGACGCGGGTGGTCGTGTCGATTGCTGTCTCTGCGGCCCTACTCCGGGCATAGAGCAGCGCTTCGGAGGCGGTGAGCGGACGGGGGCGCATTGCTGCAACATACTCGGCGGCGTTTTTTATGATTGTATCGCGCAGGGCCTTGGTCGGCGCAACGCTCAGATTATACTTATCGGGGCGCTCGTAGGCCTCGGGTACGGGAAGCGCCGTCTCGAAGAAGAAAAAGCCCTCGGCGGCGACGTTCAACCTATTGCCCGCGAAGCTATATTGCATACTCAGCGACACGCTCTGCGGCAGAAAGCGGTGCAACCCCTCGCGACCCATCGTATAGAGTACCTCGAAGCGTCCCTGCTCGTCCCACGCTCGGGCGCAGAAGGCCTGCACGTTGCAGCTGTCGTCAAGCAGGATATATCCTCTTTCGAGCAGTTTGATATTATCGAAGCGGTGCTCGAAATTTACTTTCACGCCTCTCCCGGCGGTGCGATACAATGTATCGAGGCTGTAACGATAGTATTTTAGATTCGCGTGATGCAAGGGCGACAGATAGCCCTCCTCGAACATCTTCTCGGCAAAGATATTGGGCGACATTAGCAGCAGTACACGCTCAATCTCGCCGCTGCCGTGTCGGTGCGACGAGAGTGCGGCGCGACGCCTTATCTGCGGAATTGCATAGTCGAAGAATATAAAGTCGTAGCAGAGCTCGCTCAGAAATTCGCGGCGGTCGCGGTCGAAGCGGGGCATCCCGGGAATAAAGTTAAGGCCGTAGTTCCGCTTCTCGACGCAGGCCCTTTGCTTTATATAAAGCCTGCCCGAGGACTCGCCCACGGCACACTCTTTTGCCTCGATGCGCCGCGCCAGAATATTTATGAGCGAGTCGCCTGCCGATGCGCGCGACCCGCCCTTTGTGCCATCGGCGGCAAAGAGCAGCACGGGTGCGTGCAGCAATATTATAGTCAACAGCAGCAGCCTCAATATATAGCTTACTTTATACCTCATATATATAATAACAAAGAGCAGCGTCTCGAGCCTCGGCGCTGCCCATTGTTATTTTCGTTTTATTTATCCTTTTACCTGACAGCCTCGCTCAGGCGCAGCAGACGGTCGAGCAGCCCTTCGAGCAGGTCGAGGCGCAGCATATTTGCACCGTCGCTTTTGGCCTCGGCCGGAGTCTCGTGTGTCTCTATGAAAAGTCCGTCGGCACCCACTGCGATGGCAGCCTTTGCCATCGTCTCAATCATCTCGGGCATTCCCCCTGTTACTCCCGCACTCTGATTAGGCTGTTGCAGAGAGTGTGTAATGTCCATCACAACGGGATAGCCGAAACTGCGCATCTGCGGGATGCTGCGAAAATCGACCACAAGGTCTTGATAGCCGAATGTGGTGCCGCGCTCGGTGAGCATCACACGACCCTCGCCCCCCTCGGATACAACCTTCTCGGCTGCAAATTTCATTGCCATAGGCGAGAGGAATTGTCCTTTCTTTATGTTCACTATTCTGCCTGTCTTTGCAGCCGCCACAAGAAGGTCGGTCTGACGACACAAGAATGCCGGAATCTGAAGAATATCGACATACTCGGCGGCCATCTCAGCCTCTTCGGCCGAGTGAATATCGGTTACCACGGGGATATTAAAAGTTTCGCGCACGCGACGCAACACACGCAGAGCATTCTCATCGCCTATTCCCGTAAAGGAATCGACACGCGAGCGGTTGGCCTTGCGGTACGACCCTTTAAAAACGTATGGGATACCACGGTCGGCTGTCATTGCCACAATACGCTCGGCTATGCGCATAGCCATCTCTTCGCCCTCAATAACGCAGGGGCCCGCCAACAAGAAAAATTTGTCGGTTGCAGTTAATTCTCTAATTGTCATATTTTGTTCTATTTTGTTTTTTTCTGTTCGGTATTATAAAATTAAAAGCCTCGGGCTCTATGCCTACACGCATCGGATAGGTGGGTGCAAAAGGACGGCCGTCGATTCCCGCACGGGCATTATCGACCGAC
Organism: Bacteroidaceae bacterium; assembly: GCA_045533955.1. Taxonomy (GTDB): domain Bacteria; phylum Bacteroidota; class Bacteroidia; order Bacteroidales; family Bacteroidaceae; genus HGM04593. Next base: position 5,731 of record JAZSIU010000048.1, on the reverse strand, counting down.
TCAATGAGAATCTCGGTAGTGCGGAAGGGTACCATCAGTTTATAATTCATAATTTTGCGTCGGGCCACCATATAAAGCCCCTGCAACATTCCAAAGAGTTTGGGCATTTTAACCGCCGAAACGTCCAAACGACCATTGTAAGGCACGGCGCTCGGCGTCATCCCGTATCCGCGGGAATTTCCTATGCACAGCATCATAAATTTCTGTTCCACCGTCTGATTATTGAGAGTAATCTTCATATTGTAATTCTGACGATGGAAAAGCAGATGTGCAAGACCCGTAAGCAACGAGGCGGCCCTTGCAAAGAGGTAGCGACGACGGTTGGCAATCTCGACAAGATGCGCCGTGAGGCCTATATTAAGCACGTTCAAAAAATAGCGTGTCTGCTCGCCCTCGGAGGTTGTGTAGTTGCAATAGCCCACGTCGACGGCGCGCGTGCGATGGGCCATAATACAATCAATTGCGTGCTTATAGTCGCCCTCGTCCAGTCCCCAATAGCGTGCAAAGTCGTTGGCAATGCCGTTGGGCACAAGACCAAATGCCACTTTTGAGCGATTCTCCGAGGCCATAATTCCGTTTATCGCATCCTGAAGCGCACCATCGCCGCCCACAAGCACAATTGTCTCGTAGCCATTATCGGCAAGCACGCGCGTCAGACGCTCGATGGAACTGAAATTCTCCGATTGCAGTAGGTCGTACTCCACGCCACGCTCCCTAAGATAGTCGCGTATCTCGCCCCAGCGCTTCATCGGCTTCCACGCCCCCACCCGCGGGCAATAAATTATTCCCCAGCGGTGTCTGTTGTCATTATGCGCCTTTATCATAGAACCACTCTTTTATTATTTCTACCTGCTTGTCAAAAGGCAAAGAGGCGTCTATCCAATTTATTTTTACGCCGCGTCGTTCCATTCCCCGAAACCACGTCATCTGACGCTTGGCAAACTGATGAATGGCAATCTCGAGGCCGTTCACCATCTGCTCGCGCGTCAAGGCGCCTGTTACATACATAGTAACGAATTTATACTCAAGGCCATAGTAGATAAGTTGCTCGGGGGTGAGCCCACCCTCGATGAGACGCTTCACCTCGTCGATGAGCCCCTCATCGAGACGTGCCACAAGACGACGGCTTATGCGCTCGCGACGCACCTCGCGGCTCACGTCAAGGCCCACCGTCAATGTTTTTATCGTCGGGAAGCTGCGCTCGCCGGCAGGGCACGCGGCATAATACTCCTCAATCTCAATGGCGCGTATAGCCCGCTTAACCGTATCTGTGTCCGTATTATTATGCAGAGTTTTATAAGAGGCGAGCATCGTCTTAAGCTCCTCGAGTGTGCACGAGGCCAGACGCCGGCGCAGCGTCTCATTCTCGGGCACCGGCAGAAGCCTGTATCCGCGCAGCACCGACTCGACATACATTCCACTGCCACCGCACATAATGGGCAGCGAACCGCGTCGCTTCACATCATCATAAGCAGCAAGAAAATCGCGTTGAAACTCGAATACATTATATTTCTCGCCCGCCTGAACAATATCAACAAGATGCACAGGCACGGCAACGTCGCCGCGCACATACTCGGCAAGGTCTTTCCCCGTTCCAATATCCATTCCCCGATAGACCTGACGACTATCGGCACTAATAACCTCGCCCCCGAGGGCCAACGCCGCCTCGACGGCAAGAGCAGTCTTTCCGCAGGCAGTAGGCCCAACGATGGCCAACATATCATATTTTGCAGACGGGTTATCCATCCTTCTTAACCTATTTACGAATTACGCGTGCAAACAATACACATTCGCACCCTGCAAAGATATAACAAGCGAGCGGAAAATATGAAGTTTACTTCAATATTTTACAAAGCGAGCACCGAAAATCTTAGAGCCTCAGCTCAAAGATATAACAAACGAGCGGAAAAATAGCACAAGCACGTAAATAAAGAATATTCACACAGCCTCCCCAAAAAGCAATGCCCACACACATCACAAAATCATAAAAAAACACCAACAGCAAAGGCATCTAACAAAAATTAACTTAAAAAAGCAAAAAAGAGCAGCAACGCCTATACGATACAACAATAAAGAGAGTTATCTTTGTTGATGAAAATCCTCAAAAAGAGCTACACAGCCACAAGCAACAAAGAGCCGATGCAACATCTTGCCCTTTTGTAGCTTTTCACATAAAAAACCGTAAGAAATGTACGAAAGCCTACTGAAGCTACCATATTTTCAAGGAATGAGCAAGGACGAGCTCACCGCCATTCTCGACAAAGTAAAATTCAACTTCAGCCGCCACACAAATGGCGAGCTCCTGCTTTCGTACAACCAAAATTGCGACAATTTCGTAATACTCATCCAAGGCGAGGTTGAAGCCGAGCGACATATTCTCGAGAAGAACTACACACTATACGAAACATTAGAGGCCCCATACGCCATCGAGCCCGGTTCACTCTTTGGAATGCACAACAGCTATCGCCACAATTACTATTCAAAAGGCGATTGCAGCCTCTTGTGCATAAACAAATCCTATCTATACAGTGAATTTAGCAAGCACAGCATATTTGGAATAAACCTTCTGAATCTAATATCGCACCACGAGCAACAGCTCGACTCGCTCATCTGGCGCAACATACCGCAAAGCATCGAGGGACGCATAGTCCGATTCATCGCATTGCGCTGCCAGACACTCACCGGTTCCAAAAGGCTGATAATAAAGATGGAAGAGCTTGCACATCAGTTATCCGAGGCTCGTATAAACATCTCACGCGCGCTGAACAATATGCAACAAATGGAATTATTGACCCTGAGCCGCAAGGAAATTTATATTCCAAATTTCGAGGCACTCCTTGCCACAATGTGGCCCAACGAGCCCCGTTAACCCACCCCGAGAAGCCATCTTCAGAGGCCTCAAAAGATATATTTATGGGCATACTCTTTGTCCTAAGAGTAGCATACAAACGGACGGAATAACATCGAGCTTGCCTCGAATATTTCATCGCGGAAGCACCCTATTTTCGGTCTTTAGCTCAAAAATATTAAAAAATTATTGGTTCGAGTGAATAAAAACACTATCTTTGCACTCGATTTACAGAGCGGTCGTTTTTTTGCGGCTGTGCTCGATAATAAAAGGTTGGTTCCGTAGCTCAGCTGGATAGAGCAACGCCCTTCTAAGGCGTGGGTCCTGCGTTCGAATCGCAGCGGAATCACAAAGAGAGGGGAGGGCCGAGTTTTTTGTGGGTTCTCCCTTTTTTGTTTTTTTAAGATTCCACCTTTTTTATTTTTTAAGGTTACTCCTTTTTGTATTTTACGTTGAGCTCCTTTTTGTGTTTTTTAAGCACCCCACTCTATTTTTAATTGCATCACATAAAAAACTCATCTTTTTATCTCCAAAAGAGCCACATTTTACCGAGGCCTTCCAAAAGTCTAATTTAAATAACACCTAAAATATACCATTTATGAGAAAAGCATTGATAACAGGCGTAACAGGACAGGATGGTTCGTTCTTGTCCGAGTTTCTATTATCGAAAGGGTACGACGTTCACGGCACCATACGCCGTTCATCTGTCGATTTTCGCGAAAGAATAGCCCACCTCGAGGGTAACCCCAATTTTCACCTTCACTACGCTGATTTAGGCGACTCAATGAGCCTCATCCAAGTAATTGGCAGCGTACGTCCCGACGAGATATATAACCTTGCGGCTCAGAGCCACGTACAGGTGAGCTTCGACGCCCCCGAGTTTACCGCCAACGTCGATGCCACCGGAGTACTGCGCATCCTCGAAGCAGTGCGCCTGAGCGGCCTTGCACAAAGCTGTCGCATCTATCAAGCCTCAACGTCCGAGCTCTACGGCAAGGTCGAGGAGGTTCCGCAGAACGAGAATACCCCCTTCCACCCTTACAGCCCCTACGCCGTCGCCAAGCTATACGGCCATTGGATAGTGAAAGAGTACCGCGAGGCCTATAATATGTTCTGCTGTTCGGGCATCCTCTTCAACCACGAGAGCGAGCGTCGCGGCGAGACCTTTGTTACCCGCAAAATAACCCTTGCCGCCGCCCGCATAGCACAAGGCAAGCAAAAGAAGCTCTATTTAGGCAACCTCTCATCGCTGCGCGATTGGGGCTACGCCAAAGACTACGTAGAGTGTATGTGGCTTATGCTGCAAAATGACAAGCCCGAGGATTTTGTCATTGCCACCGGCTTACAGCACTCGGTGCGCGACTTCTGCCACTACGCATTCAAGCACGTAGGCATTGAGCTTGAATTTACAGGCGAGGGAGCCGACGAGAAAGGCATCGACAAGGCCACCGGAGAGGTGCTCATCGAAGTATCGCCCGACTTTTACCGTCCCACCGACGTAGTAAACCTATGGGGCGACCCCACAAAAGCACGCGAAAAGCTCGGCTGGAACCCCCAAAAGACCACATTCGAGGAGCTTGTAAAAATAATGGTCGAGGCTGATATGGCAAAAGTAGCGGTCGAGAGAGCCAGCGAGCACATACGCACCAATCTTGCCGAGTACCTCGAAAGAGGAATCGTAAAATAATCGCCCCACCTATGGAGAAGAATGCCAAAATATATGTTGCAGGACACCGCGGGATGGTGGGCTCGGCCATAGTGCGCGAGCTGCAACGACAAGGATACACCAATATAATCACCCGCACACACAGCCAATTAGACCTGTGCCGTCAAGAGGAGGTCGAGAAATTCTTTGCGCTCGAAAAGCCCGAATATGTATTCCTCGCAGCGGCAAAAGTAGGCGGAATAATAGCCAATCAAACAGCCCTCGCCGACTTTATGTACCAGAATATGATGCTCGAAATGAACGTCATAAACGCAGCGTGGCGATGCGGTTGCCGGAAGCTCGAATTTCTTGGTTCATCGTGCATATACCCGCGCTTAGCCCCCCAGCCTATGCCCGAGAGCTGCCTGCTGACCTCGGCGCTCGAACCCACCAACGAGGCATACGCGCTTGCCAAAATATCGGGCCTAAAATATTGCGAGTATCTCAACCGTCAATACGGCACAGATTTTATCAGCGTGATGCCCACGAACCTCTACGGCCCCAACGACAACTACCACCCCACGCACAGCCACGTGCTCCCCGCGCTCATACGCCGCTTCCACGAAGCAAAAGAGGCCGGGGCCGACACCGTTACCTGTTGGGGCGACGGCAGCCCCCTGCGCGAGTTTCTCTACGTTGACGACCTTGCCAACCTATGCGTCTATCTTATGAACAACTACAGCGGCAACGAGACCGTCAACGCAGGAACAGGAAAAGAGATAAGCATAAAAGAGCTCACAAAATTGGTTGCCGAGACCGTAGGTTACAACGGCCAAATTCTTTGGGACACGACAAAGCCCAACGGCACCCCTCGCAAGCTCCTCGACGTCTCAAAAGCCCAAAAACTCGGCTGGAAATATAAGACCGAGCTCAGCGAAGGAATACGCCTCGCGTACGCAGATTTTCTAAGCAACCCTATGCGAGCCAAACGATAAAAAGGACTCAGTAGAAATTTACTGTTGATAGAATCAATAATCTATTTCTAATTTTCAAGAACAGCAGCATATAATACGTGCAAAAGGTTATTTTTAATTAAATATTGCACCATAAAAAAGAAATTCAATGTAGGTACGATTGTTTTAAGGAAAAAGTGCGAGGTATGTTTAACCGCTACTTAGACGCTTGTTTACAAGCGACTAAGTGAGGGCGGTCCGCAGCACCCTTAAAACAATCGTAAA
>JAZSIU010000041.1:0-11746 GCA_045533955.1 Bacteroidaceae bacterium | reverse complement strand
CGTATTATATGCAGCTGTTCTTGATGGTGAAAAATAGATTATTGATTCTTACCCACAGTAAATTTCTACTGAGCCTAAAAAAGCCGTAAATGCAACCCGATTGCAAATAATCGGGCGTGGCGAGCAGGTAAAATATTTTTTCGTATCTTCGCAGACGAAAAAGAGAACAACAATCACAATGGAAGAATATATAACACCACTCATTGAGCTACTGAACGAAATGTCGCCCTATCTGCTATTGGGCTTTCTTATCGCAGGCCTACTGCACGAATTTGTACCGCAGAGAATTTATCGCACCAGCCTCTCAAAGGGCAACACACGCTCGGTTATTTTAGCCGCACTCTTCGGCGTTCCACTGCCGCTGTGCTCATGCGGAGTAATCCCCACGGCAATGTCCCTGCGACGCGAGGGAGTGTCAAAGGGAGCAACAACATCATTCCTAATATCCACCCCGCAGACAGGCGTCGATTCCATCCTCGCCACAGCCTCGCTTTTAGGCGTCCCCTTTGCCCTGTTGCGCCCAATAGTAGCATTTATAACAGCAATCATCGGCGGATGCTTGGTAAATAGGTTCGACAAGCAGGACGAGGCGTGCAACGTACCCCTTACCGAAAATGCCAAGAGGAGTAAAAACTTTTGGAGAAAATGTGTCGGCGCCCTTGAGTACGGCTTTATACAGATGCTTCAGGATATTGGCAAATGGATTGTCATAGGACTTTTTATAGCAGCAGCAATCACCATTCTTGTACCCGATAATTTCTTCACGGCTTACAGCGACAAGCCCATTGTGAATATGCTCATTGTGATGCTATTCTCGGTGCCTATGTATCTGTGTGCCACGGGCTCAATTCCCATTGCCGCAGCGCTTATGCTCAAGGGACTGTCGCCCGGCGCAGCTCTTGTGCTGCTTATGGCAGGCCCCGCCACTAATGTCGCTGCAATCCTTGTCATAAAGAAAGTAATGGGCCCGCGCACGCTGCTCATCTATCTATCGACCATTATAGCGGGAGCATTCGCCTTTGGGCTTATAGTCGATTATCTGTTGCCCGCTCACTTGTTCACAAACGCTATTATCTCGGGCGAGGCAGCCTGCTGCACTGCCCAGAGCAGTGTGTGGTGGAAGAGCGGTTCGAGCATTCTGTTTGCTCTGCTTCTGAGCGCCGCATTTATTCTAAAATATATTAAACCCCATAAACATACAACTATGCAAAAGGAATTTAAAATCAAGGGTATGATGTGCAACCACTGCAAGGCCAATGTCGAAAGGAATTTGAGCAAGGTCAAGGGCGTTACTGCCGTAACAGTAAACCTTGAGCAGGGCATTGCCTACGTCGAGGGTAGCTTCGATGCCGGACAGATAATTTCGACCATCGAGAATCTTGGCTACGAGTATCTGAGCGAATAATAGATTGCACGGAAAAATAGAAATAGGTTGAGGAGTATACTCCTCAACCTATTTCTATTTTCTGGCGTTTTTTTTGGGGCCTTTCGTTATTTTATAATAACTTTTTTACCACCTATAATATAGACACCCGCACGCTTGATGCGCTCGATGCGGCGTCCGCACAGGTCGAATATCTCGACAGGCTTTTTGTCATCGGTAACAATCCCAATGGCTGTATCCTCACTTTTCTCGAACCGAGCTACAAAATTCAGATTATCGGTAACCGTCAGCGTATGCAGCGTGTCGGTGCTAACAAGAGTATCACGGAGGAACCACCCTGCGAAGCAATAATCGGCATCGGGCGAGGCCTTCAGTGTTACCTCGGTGCCGCTATTCACCGTTACCGACTGCGCGTCGTTCACCGTTGCCGTACCGCCCTCGGCAGCCTCGACACTCACCGTATAGGTTACAACTTTCAAAGGCTTGAGCCCGAAGAAAGCCTTGTGGCTGTCGGTCTTTGAGGCATAATCGTCGCTCGACGTAGGGTCCATTTTAGCAAGGGTAAAATAGCCGTTGCACGAGCCTCCCCAGCCCCAATTAAAATGATAATAACCCTTGTCGGTGTATCCGTCAATGATAAAAATGTGCTTACCGTCGCTGCCCGAACCTGCATTTGTGGCAACGTAAGGTACGGGGCACGAATCGTCGAGAGACTCGCGCAGAAGCTCATTCCACCGCTCGTCGCCCACCAAGAAGCGCTGCGTTGCGCCCGAGGCGTTACCCGTCTGCTGCGATATATCTACGTACCCAAAATGGCGTGCCATACGATAGGCATTCTCGCTGCCGCTTGTACTGTATGTGCCGTATGACAAACCATAAGCGTAGCCTAAGTCGCGCATAACAACCGCAACCTCATTGGCCTGTTCCTCGGTGTAATTTTTATATTCAAGAGGCATATTATCCCAATTGTACGTGTGCCCGAGTTCAAGTTTCTCCCCTGTAATAGGATTATATACGTTTCCCTCGCCCCTCAGCGGCCATTTGTGGTGGCGCATCACAATGGCAAAGGCCGTGGCAATGCAGCCCGTAAGCGCCTGACGACCGCTTGCAGTGAAGCATAGCTTATTAAATGGAGCACCCTGAGCCCAGCGCGCCGTCCCGAGATTCACTATTACATTACCCACGCTTGCTTCATCGGCAGGAGCCTTTGACAATCCTTTAGTGCGCGCCAATCGTATCTGCGCATCAATATCGGCAAGATAGTCGCGCATTCCGGCGGGAAGTTCCTCTATCGAAGCCGGCAGCGGCTCATCCGAAAAACCTATAAAAGGACAACTGACAGCGTCGCCCGAGACCACCGCAAAGCCCTTGCCGCCGGGGGCGGCAATAAGATAGTGTGTCGGTTCGTCGCTGTTCGATGGCAAGAGCACGCGAGGCTCCGACAAGCGTACGGCTCGTCTCGGCTGCGTCCCTTCAGCCTGCGAAAAGAAACTCTCGGCAATGGCGAGGGCCCGCTTGTAGCGAGCATCCTGCGCTTGCACCGATACGCAAAAAACTACTGCCAACAGCAATAATACTGATGTTTTGTAATTGTACCACATAATTTTGTCTCTTTAACTTTATTTTAACTGCCTACCATCGCAAAAAGCATTGCCCGCCTTTGCACCGAGCTCAATGTAGCTATTGTTGACGGGGTCGTATGTTATCGGGCGTAATTTTGAGATGTCAATTTTTCCATCGGTCAGAATACTCTCGTCGGCGCTTACGTTCACAATGCGTCCCACAAGATGGTTGCTCTCCTTGTCATACGACACAAGAGTGCACTCGAGTGTCATTGGCAACTGCTCAATTATGGGTGCGTTGACAATTTCGCTGCGCAGCGCGCTGAAGCCCGCCTTTGCAAATTTATCGGACACCTTATTGCCCGAGACAATACCCACATAATCGCACTGTGCAAGGCACTCGACCGTGCCTACACTGACGGTAAAGGCACCTGTCGAGAGTATGTTTTTTGTGGTCTTATGCCCCTCGGACAGACACACTCCAATAGTTTCGTCGGTGAATATTCCACCCCAAGCAGCATTCATTGCATTGGGCACTCCCGCCTCGTCGTATGCCGCCACTATCAGCACCGGCATTGGGTAGAGCCAACTTTTCTTTCCAAAATTCTTACGCATAATACTCTATTATAAATTATATCTTATCCATATTGTCTCGCCCATCTGCTGCACGCTTTTCAGACGCAGAGGCGTAGGCTTGCGCCCTTTATCCTTTATGCCGTCGAACACAGCAGTCATTCCGGCGCGACCGTCGATGCCCGGGGCCACCATAAAGCTGACCTCGTCGAGCAGCCCAGCCTCAAGAAAAGCCGCGTTTATATTGCCTCCGCCCGTTACCGCAAGCCTTTCGACGGAAAATTCCTCGGCAAGAATCTCCATTGCCCGCGCAAGGTCTATACAGCCCCTGCCAGCTGCAATCCACGATATTCCCTTCCGGGTGAGACAGTCGTGATAGGCGCGGGGAGCATCCTCCGAGGTAACGACAAGCAGCGCCTGAGCATCATACTCGTTGGCACCCCACTGCAAACGTCCGCGAGTATCTATTGCGACACAATAGGCCGCCGAGCGTCGCGCCACAAAGAACGCCTCGTGCCCTATGGGAGCACTATCCAAAGACTCAAAAGGTTCGTCCTGAGCATAGTGCATCTGCATTGTAACGCGCCCCATAAGCATCGAGGGACAGTCGAGCGCCTCCAATGCCTCGTAATATTCGTTACCCCCCTCAATCTGCTCGGTCATTTCGCAATCTATTCTTCCGTCAACCGAGGCTATCATATGACAAATTATATAAGGTCTCATAATTCTGTTTTTTATATAGAGTCCAATGACTATAAGATACCGATAATCTCCTCGAGCCTACGCACCTCAAATGTCGGTCGGAAAGGCAGATTCTCAAGGCCTTTTCTATTGAAAAATATCTGTCTCAGCCCCACGTTGGCCGCACCCGCAATATCCGTCTCGAACATATCCCCTAACATTATGCTATTATCTGTGGTCGAGCCTGTACTGCTCAGTGCATACTCGAAAATCTCGCGGCGCGGCTTGTTTATACCAATGTGGTCGGAGAGGATGAGCGCCTTAAAATATTGCCGTATGCCCGTTGTGAGCATCTTGTGCTCTTGCAGCTCCTGAAAGCCGTTCGAGAGTATGTACAGATTATATCTCGGGTGCAGATATTCGAGTATTTCCTTAGCCCCTGTGATAAGAATATTCTTCGTCGGGATGCGTCCGAGAGCCTCGCGGCAGAATCGGGCGGCAAGCTCCTCATCGTGCACACCGACAACCTCGAGCGGATGGTTGTAACGTATGCGGTTAAGCTCGTCCTTTGTTATTTCGCCGCGGCTGTACTGCTCCCACAGCTGCAAATTGCGCGGAGCGTATATCTGCATATAGTGGTCGAAAGAGAGGAAGAATCGCCCATAATCGAGCAGCTCGTACGTCTCTTTGAAAGCCTCGCGCGAGGCTGCACTAAAGTCGTACAGCGTGTCGTCGAGGTCGATGAATATGTTCCTGCATTTTTCCATACATTCTCTAAAAAAAAGTGCCCCTTACCAAAGAGAGACAGGCACTCATTTTATCGCACCTGAATTACCAAATATTTCGAGACGCTCCAGAAAGCAATCGCATCGGTTATTGTAAGCACATACTGCTTGTTTGCGTCGCGCTCGAGTTTGTAACTACCCTCGGGGTGCGTTGTCAGCAGTTTGGCACGGCGAGCATAGGTGTTTATTGTGCGCAGCTCGCGCAGGTCGGCCTTTGTAAAATAGCCTAAATTGGCATTTGTGGCACGCAGCACGTCGCCACTTTTGAGAATATTTTCATCCTTAAGCTCGCGTTTGGTACCAATGGCATACCAGACAGTGTTAAGCTCGGCATCCTGTATCTCGATGGTCTGCTCGCTTTTCTCGTTCGTCTGAGCAAGCTGCTCGACGGTCTTATCAAGCTCGGCTATGCGAATATCGCGTTTCGAGAGCTCGGCCTGCATTGTCTCGAGTTCGGCACTCTTTTTCTCGAATTGCGCTTGCAGATTATCAAGCATACTCTTCAGTTGTTTATAGGCCCCCTGATTCTTGCCGAGTTGCGCTTTTAGGTTGTCAATCTCTTGCTTGTTACGCAGGAGCACTTCGTTTATGTAGGCAAAATCATTCTCTATGCTCTCATTGCGGCTCTTCTCGCTGCCCACAGCGTCGAGGTTTATGCGTCCCTGCGCCTCGTTTATGGCTCGGAAGCCCTCCTCAACACGGTTTATTGTCGTTAGCATCTCCTCAAGGGCTGCATCACGGCTGGCAATCACCGCCTGAAGCGAATCATTCTGACTGGCCAGTTGTTCGCGCTTAGGCCCCTCCTGACAGCCGACAAGCAGGGCTGCCATTGTAACTATTGATAAAATAATCTTTTTCATATTCTGTTTTTTTTTATTGTTGATATATCTGTTTAACGTAAAGCTGTTTTCCGTTGTTTACTCATCAGCCTCGGCCCCTTCCTCGGAACAGACGCTACTACCCACCAAGAGCACAAATTCGCCGCGCGGCTCGTGCTTCGTGAAATGTTCGACAAGCTCGGCAAGAGTACCGCGCACACACTCCTCGTGCAGCTTCGATATTTCGCGTACGGCAGCAGCCTCGCGTTGCGGCCCGAATACCTCGACAAGCTGCGTCAGCGTCTTTAACACGCGATAAGGCGACTCGTAGAAGATTATAGTCCTATCCTCGTCCTTTAGTTTGCCGAGCCTCGTCTGACGACCTTTTTTCTGCGGCAGAAAACCCTCGAACACAAATTTATCACACGGCAGCCCCGAGCTCACAAGCGCCGGAACAAAGGCCGTCGCTCCGGGCAGACACTGCACTTCAACCCCGTTTCTAACACACTCGCGCACAAGCATAAAGCCCGGGTCGCTTATTGCCGGAGTGCCCGCATCCGAGACAAGAGCCACGTGATGCTCGCAAGAGCGTATGCGCTCGGCGAGCGAACCCACCGTCTTATGCTCATTGAATTTATGGTGCGAGTACATAGGCACCTGAATATCAAAATGTTTAAGCAGTTTGCCCGAGGTTCTTGTATCCTCGGCCAATATAAAATCGGCCTCGCGCAACAGGCGCAACGCACGCATCGTAATATCTTCGAGATTGCCTACGGGCGTAGGTACAACGTACAAAAGTCCCATTTTAATATTTTTTTTGCAAATTTTCTCTATTCTGCAAAAATAATCAGTTTTTATCGAAAATCCCCTAATTTAACAAATAAAAGCAGTGATAAATTGTTGATAACTTATTACGTCAATATTTATGCGAATAGAATTTTAATATTTAACTTCGCACTTTAGCGAAAAAAAATAAATAACAGATACTTTTCACATTATCATAATGAACAGATTTTCAGAGTTTAATCAGATGGAAATGGCACGTCGCGGACGCTTAGAGGTTATTTGCGGTTCGATGTTCTCGGGAAAGACCGAGGAGCTTATCCGCCGTCTCAAACGTGCAAAATTCGCACGACAGAAGGTCGAGATTTTCAAGCCGGCCATCGACACAAGATACTCGCAAGAAGAGGTCGTCTCGCACGAGGGCAACCATATTCTATCGACTCCCATAGAGGCCTCGGCAAGCATCCTTTTGCTGGCAACCGACGTTGACGTCGTCGGCATCGACGAGGCACAATTCTTCGACGACGAGCTTCCCGCCGTGTGCAACGAGCTTGTCAAACGGGGAACACGTGTAATTATCGCCGGCCTTGATATGGATTTTAAGTGCCAGCCCTTCGGGCCGATGCCCTCGCTTATGGCCCTTGCCGACGAGGTAACAAAAGTGCACGCAATATGCGTCAGATGCGGCAATTTGGCCTACGTATCGCACCGCACCGTCGCCAACGACAAATTGGTACTTCTGGGCGAAAAAATGGAGTATGAACCACTATGCCGCGAGTGCTATCACAAAGCCCTTGCCCAGCGCAACGAACAACAGACAAATGAGAATAAGTAACGAAATATCCGTTGGCCGATTCCTGCGTATTGTACTAATACTCATAACAATAGGAATCCTGTATGTAGTGCTCGACAATCTGAGTGGCGTGCTTCTGCCCTTTTTTGTGGCGTGGCTTGTGGCCTATCTTCTGTACCCGCTGGTTAAAATCTTCCAATACAAATTAAAATTCAAATACAGAATGCTGTCGATAGTGGCAGCAATCACATTGGTACTGACCATTTTAGTCGGCTCGCTTATGCTCGTCGTTCCCTCGATGATTAGCGAATTCAGCACATTCAAAGAGACAGCAGTAGCCTTCTTCAGCCACCAGATAAAAAACCCCTCAATCCCTCCCGTATTTCTTGAGTACGTGCGCGAGTATGGCAACGAACAAGGCATAGTGCAGCTACTGCAAAGCGATGGCATCCAATCGCTTATCGAGCAACTATGGAACAAGTCCCAGATACTTATGCTGGGCACCATAAACATTGTGGCACAAATAGGCGCCTCGTTCATAGTGCTTCTATATATATTTTTCATCCTGCTCGACTACGAGCTCTTGGCCGATGAATGGAAACTATTTCTCCCGGCAAAATGGCGCGATTTTGCCACCAAACTATCCGAAGACCTCACATACGGAATGAGCCAATATTTCCGCGGACAAGCCCTCGTGGCACTGTGCGTGGGCATACTCTTTGCCTTTGGCTTTCTGATTATAGATTTTCCCATTGCCATTGGCTTCGGCCTCTTCATAGGCCTGCTAAACCTTGTGCCCTATCTGCAAATAGTATCCCTTGTGCCTATGGCACTGCTTGCGCTTATGAAAGCCGCAAACACGGGCGACAACTTTTGGGTTATACTCCTAAGCGCCCTAGCCGTATTATGCGTAGTACAAGCCATACAGGATTTTTTCCTTGTACCTCGCATTATGGGCAAGAGGATGAATCTGCACCCTGCGGTTATTTTACTATCCCTCTCGGTGTGGGGCAAACTCTTGGGAGTGCTGGGAATGATTGTAGCCCTGCCCCTCACCACCCTGATTATCGGTTACATTAAGCGCTACCACCAGATAAACGACAAAGCATCCATCAAATAACAATTGCTCGTAATTCTATGGTGAATGCAAACAAAAGTTTTGAAAAGAATTCCACTTTTGCAACCTGAATAGAACAGCGATACTGAACTACAAAAAAAACGTTCTCAGCAATCCTTTACAATGCCGCTCGGTAGCAGAGGTACGATTCTTTATAGTAGGGCGCGTAAGACCAAACACCTCGGGAATCTCGTAACTGCTGCACCCCGAGGCAGCAAGCTGCACAACGCGCATAACCTCCTCGGGCAGCCTTTCCGTGTTTCTTGGGAGGATTTTTGAAGCATTGCCATCGTGCGGCTGTACATCATTTTGATACAATTCCCGCATCAATACACCCAGCAATTGAGTAAAATTCCCCGACGACACGACGAATATTAGGCAAGCTGGACAAAAAGTAGGATAAATTCTCTGTAACAATCTGACGTACACATCTTTGCAGAGATTATCATTGATATACACAATAACCCAATTTATATTTGATTTTAACAGATACATTTACTTTATAGTCGTATTTAATTACGTTGAATATAGGCAGCGCTTATAGAAAATAATTGCAAAAGAATTTGAATTATTCCATTCGCTTGCACTTATTTAGGAAACTGAATATAGGCTGCGCTCATTACAAAATAATAGCAAATAAATTTGTATTATTTCATTCGCTTGCACTATATTTGCGATGTATTCGGGCAACCGAGTACAAGACATTTGAAATTACATAGCGTTTTGCTATTGTCATTTGCTCCGAGAAACTACCACTTTCAAAAAAAGCATATACACGACAATAGACACTACGCCTACGCAATAGCGTGGGTGGTGTTTGTCCGTATATGCAAGTATGTGGTAGTACTTTCGGAGCGTGATAACCTACTCACGCTTTTTTTATAGTTAGCGTGAGATATACAAGCCACTTAATGTTTAACTATAAATTCAACTATTATGACACCTAAACAGAAATTGCAAAAAATCTTAAATGGAGAAATGGATTTCTATTTTAGATTTACAAGAATTGGAGTGTATAAAGACGGTAGATTACTTGCCAATTTAACAGATGAGAATAGCCCTGGTGGCGGGTCTGTATTCAAAAGAGGAGGTTCGCTTGGTGGGATTGTTGCAAAAATAGATATAGATGAAGATGCAACTTGGTCAAAAGTTCAAAGATTAGGAGCATTTAAAGGTATGCACTCTGGTTTTGACTTATGGTTAGATGTAAACGGTTGGCACTTAAATACAGACGAAATAGACCAATATTCGATTGTATATCCTGTAGGTGCAGGAGGTATCGATTTTCTTGTCTTAATTGCAGAAAGAGAGCGTATAAGACTTCAAATTGTATCTGGTGATTATATCATTTTATTAACAGATGTACTAGACTTTCATTAAAGTTTAATAAAGCATTTCAAATATTTTACAACATATAATATGGAAAATACTTTATTTTTAGGAGAAATAAATGGAGATACATATCAAAGTGAAAGACATTGCACAATCTACTCTCACACACTAAAACTTTATATTACCAAGCTATCAATTCTTAACAAATCTATAATATCAATCGAAGATGAAAGAGGAAACAAATACCAAGTTGGAGTATGTCCTGCAACAACTTGGAAGAGTTTCTATAGCGTAAAAAATGGTGCTGGTTATAGATATATGGCAGGTCCATATTACATAAAATCATTAAACATTGATGGTATTGAGAATGAAAACATTCCATTATACAATGAAAAAACATCTGCCGATGATTAGGTGTTATAATTAACTTTTCGACACCAGTTCTTGACACCAGTTTGCTTATTTTAGAGCAAATAACGATGTTAAAGTATTGATAATAAAGTTAAAATATTTAGCAATAATTTAACAGTTCTAGTCGAGTGGGAGTAAAAAACGGCGTTTTTTACGACTACCGAGCAACCTTTTGAGCAGTTAGTCGCGCGCAGTGTAGCCGCAAGGTTACATCTCGTGGGTTGCAGACAACGAGCCTTATCAAAGAAAACCTCAATAATCAAGAACTTACAACCGCTTAAACATTTTATTGTGTTGAGGCGGTTGCTTTTTAATAGACTAAATTCTCAGGGCGCCTCTCTTTTGAAGCGCTCTGTGTCTGTAAAAAATAGCTCACTACTTTATGAATTGTATCAAGGTATTATAGCTGCACCTTTTTTAATAAACAAAAAAACACTCATAATTGATAAACAAAACACCCCTCATCGCTGTTTATGTAATTTTTATATTTACATAACACAAACGATGGACGACACGACTTTTCTTATTGAATTACAAAATGTTAGCAGCAAACTAAACGACTATGCAATGTATCTTACGCTGGGGCGGACGGAAGATGCCTGTGAGCTTTTTCAAGCCACGGTGGTAAGGGCTTATATCAAGCGAAAATATTTTATTCCCGGAACAAGATTCGACCTTTGGGCCCAGCGGATTATGCGAAATATCTTTCTTAACGAACGTCTCTCGGCGCAGCGAAGAGTAAGAATCGAGGTCGAATATTGCCGCGAGCAGACAACCGGCGACGAGACTTTTTATCATCTGGAATTTCACGACGTTTCTCGCATTATCGCAAGGCTCCTGCCCGAATTTTCCGTCCCACTGAAAATGTATGCTCAAGGATATAAATATTGCGAAATTTCGCTCGCGCTAGGCCTGCCAATGAGCACCGTCAAGAACCGCATCCGCGCCGCACGCCTGATGCTGAGAAGGGCCTTTAAGGAATAAGCTGCGAGCACAAACAGAATCGTCCGGCCGAGGGATAAAAATTCCTCGGCCCGTTAATCACAAATTAAGCAGTCCTA
The DNA here is from genome assembly GCA_045533955.1 of Bacteroidaceae bacterium. Taxonomy (GTDB): domain Bacteria; phylum Bacteroidota; class Bacteroidia; order Bacteroidales; family Bacteroidaceae; genus HGM04593. The sequence goes on along the minus strand of JAZSIU010000041.1, from coordinate 446 downwards.
GCACTTTATACACCCCGACTACCCATTTTCCCGGCCATCATTTTAGCAACCCTGATACGATTTTTCACCGTAGAGCGCGTAAGTCCCAACCTCGCGGCAATCTCATAACTGCTGCACCCCGAGGCAGCAAGCTGCACGACACACCTAATATCCTCGGGCAACCGCTCCGTGTGTTCAGAGGAAAAATTTACAGTAATCTTGCATTCGTATTCGGAATAATTATCTTGATGCAACTCTCGCATCAGCACCCCCATCCAATGGGTAAAATCGGCAATGGCGTACCTACTCTCGCGCCTCTCATAGGCCCGCACCACCGTCTGCTGATAAAGCTCGGCAGCCTGCGCCTCGTTGCCCGTAAGAACCATTGCATACCTCTTCAACACCCTCTGTCCCTTACTAAATTTCCTTAAAAACTCCTCGTCATTCATAGTCGTTAATATTTTTGA
>JAZSIU010000094.1:0-7473 GCA_045533955.1 Bacteroidaceae bacterium | reverse complement strand
GCAATAAAATATGTACAATACACCGGAACACTCACAATAAACGGCAACTACTACAACGTAGCAGTCGAGGGAGCACAAACAGCAATCGGAAGCATACAGTACCCCAAAGAGGGCATTGTAGGCGCAGCAAGCGGCTCGGTAATTAAGGTAACAGGCTACACAATAGGCACAAGCAGCGGCAAATACGTCAACACAATGGCCGTAAAAGTAGAGACAGTAGAAGACACCGAGGAGCCCGAGGAGCCCGCCGGCCCCATCGTTGGTAGCGTAGCCGACGCCCTTGCCGCCTACGTTGCAGGCGAGAAAATTGAAGCAACCGTAACCGGTTACATTGTAGGCGCGGTAAACGGCGCCGTTGAAACAGGCTGCGAGTTTGGCACCACCGAGGTAGCCACCAACATCCTCCTTGCCGACAATGCCGACGAGAAAGACTACACAAAATGCCTTGTCGTACAGCTGCCCAAAGGCGATATTCGCAGCGCCCTCAACCTTGCCGACAACGCCGACAACTACAAGAAACAGATAAAAATCTCGGGCAGCCTCGAGACCTATTTCAAAGTAGCAGGTCTTAAGTCAATCACCGAGTACGAATTTACCGACGCAACCTCAATCGAGAGTATCGAGCACACCACCGATGCACAAAAAGCAATCTACGACCTTACCGGCCGCAGAATCCAGAGCATCACAAAGCCCGGCCTCTATATTGTAGGCGGCAAAAAAGTGCTTATCAAATAAGCAATCATCACAAACAATAAAAAGAGCCATCGGCAATAGCCGATGGCTCTTTTTATCATCACAAGGCCGTAAGAGAGCCTCAAAGGGGAAAAAGCCGAGAATCAAGCGTTGCGCATCACAAACTCCTCGGCAGGACGCAGCGCATCCAATTTACCAACATCAATAAATTCCAGATTATCGGCCACAACGCCATAGATAGGCTCACGCGCAGCCGCCCACATATAAAAACTCATAATGGGGAATCGCGTACCCTTGACCTCGTCCACGGGAAGTCCTTTTTCCGTAACATACTCACTCATAAGCGCAAGCACACGGTCGCTCAAAATGTGAATACCCGAAAAAGCAAGCGCACGACACTCTCCCGGGCGAATTTCGGGCGAGATTACGTGATAATCGCCACTGTCGGTATTCATCCAACCAACCAGACGCAGCGTCTCGGGGTCGAAGAGCAGGAATCGGGTAGTCTTTCTATCGCTCACCAGCAACGACGCAAGCGCATCGAGCCTTGCCTGCGAGGCGAACCACTCAATATCACAATCGGAGAGAATATCCACATTATGTATCAGAAAAGAGCCGCACCCCTCCAAGAAACGACGTGCGTGCAGCACAGCACCACCCGTCTCGAGCAGTTGCGCCCTCTCATCGCTAAACTCAAAGAGCATAGAACCCTCGCCCTTCTGCTCCCTGTTGGCAACAATCCACGGCTGCGCGGCCGCCCACTCCTCAATCTTATCGGCAAAATAGTGAATATTAACCACAGCCTCGTCAAGGCCCGCCGCCGCAAGTTTACGCGCAACGTGCTCAATCAAAGGCTTTCCGCACACGGGCACAAGCGCCTTGGGCAGAGTATCGGTAATTGGCTTCAGACGAGTGCCGAGCCCCGCCGCAAAAATCATAGCTTTCATATAAATGCAATTATTAAATTCAAAAAACTGCGACAGCCCCTTTGTCGTTACGCCAACGTATAATCGACACACACCGAGGCCATCATAAAAAGAAATTTCCACAAAAGTAATCAATAATCGTCAAAAGCACAAGACAATGTTTGCGATGTTCGTCAGTTTACACTATCTTCGCACATTAAAATACAATAAAGAATGTATAACAACACAGACCGTAAACTATTCAACAACGAAGCAATGCGCAGCGGCACATTGCTGGGTCTGTTATGGATAGCATCCTACGCCGTAGCTCTTGGCGACATTACCAACCCAATGTACGCACTGCTCTTTTCGGCAATGAATATAGCATCGCCCTTTTACGCAGGCTATCTTGCCGTCAGCTTCCGCAAGAGACATTGCAACAACAGCCTCAGATACATTCAAGCGTTGTATTTTCTGCTCATTGAATATCTGTGCGCATCGTTGCTGGCAGCAATAGCAATGTTCATCTATCTGCACTTTATCGACAGCACAGCACTAAGCACACTTATGAACAAAATGCTCGACACTCTTAGAGCCGCCCCGCAAACAAACCCGGCTATGAGCATCTACATCGAGCAGATGAGTACAATATACACCAATATGAGCACACGCGACATTGTGCTGAATTTTACCACCACGAGCCTAATAAACGGCAGCATATTCGCCCCCATAATAGCACTACTCGTAAAACGTAAACCCCAATAAAAAACCATAAGAATGGATATTTCTGTTATAATACCGCTATACAACGAAGCCGAATCGCTCCCCGAGCTCACAGCGTGGATAGAGCGTGTGATGAACAAGCACGAATACTCGTACGAGATAATCTTCATAAACGACGGCAGTACCGACGACTCGTGGACAATAATAGAGCAACTGCAAAGTAAAAACAGCCGCGTCCACGGCATAAAATTCCGTCGCAACTACGGAAAATCTCCCGCCCTATATTGCGGATTCAACCGTGCCCAAGGCAACGTAGTAATTACAATGGACGCCGACCTTCAGGACAGCCCCGACGAAATACCCATTCTCTACCGTATGATAACCGAAGAGGGGTACGACCTTGTCTCGGGCTACAAGCAGAAGCGCTACGACCCCCTGAGCAAGACAATTCCCACCAAGCTCTTCAACGCCACCGCCCGCTTAGTCTCGGGCATAAAGAATCTGCACGACTTTAACTGCGGCCTAAAAGCCTACCGTAACGAGGTAGTAAAAAGCATCGAGGTCTATGGCGATATGCACCGCTACATCCCCTACCTTGCCAAGAACGCAGGATACACCAATATAGGCGAGCTTGTAGTGCACCATCAGGCCCGCAAATACGGCACAAGCAAATTCGGAATAAGCCGCTTCTTCCACGGCTACCTCGACCTTATGTCGCTGTGGTTCCTCTCGAAATTCAGCTACCGCCCGATGCACATATTCGGCCTTTGGGGTTCGCTTATGTTCCTCATAGGCTTTCTCGCCGCCCTTGTGCTGGGCATAGGCAAGCTATACGCCCTCTCACAAGGCCTTAATTTCAGATTAGTAACCGACTCGCCCTATTTTTATATCTCCCTCACGATGATGATTCTGGGCACCCAACTATTCCTCACCGGATTTTTGGCCGAACTTGTGAGCCGTACCTCTCAAGAGCGCAACAAATACAATATAGCAAAAGAGATTTAAAAATGAGAAGAAAGATAATTGCCCTAAGCGCCCTGCTGACACTGCTTCTGAGCGCGTGCGACAATGGAGGCGACTGCAAATTATACAACATATCCTACTACCGCACCCTTTTCCGCAGCATCGACGCCACCACAGCCAAAGAAGTGCCCTACACCTTCCCCCTTGCAGTTGACGTCCGATTGGTAGTCAACGGCACCGACTCGCTCGTCTTCAACAATATGACAGCCGACACCGAGCTTGCCCTGCCAATGTGCTACACACAAGAGTGCGACACACTGCTGCTGCAATTTGGCACAGCCGCCACCGACACACTCTTTGTCGAGCACACCAATATCCCCTATTTTATATCAATGGATTGCGGCACAGGAATGTACCACAATATAACCGCCCTGCGCCACACACGCAATTTCATCGACTCGGCAGTCATCGTTTATCCATTCATCAATTTCGACGCAAATGAAAATATCAAGCTATATATTGCTGAGTAGCCTCGCAGCCCTTCTACCCCTGACAGCCCACTCACAAGAGACAAGAATAGAGAGCGACACAGTCTCGGGCCGTGTGCTCGATTTTCGCGGGCTCAGCATCTCGACCGACCTATTCGGCTACGCCTACTCCCTACTCGAAGATTACACAAGCGGCGAGGTAGCCATCGAAGCCAATCTCGGCAACAAATACTACCCCATATTCGAGGTAGGTTACGGCAGCAGCGACTTTACCGACGAAACCTTCGGCATACACTACAAATCCTCGGCCCCGTACTACAAAGTGGGCCTCAACTACAATTTCACCAACAAAAAAGGCCAAAAGCCCCGCGACAGCTACATTTATGGGCTCGCCCGCTTTGCTTGGACAAGAGCAAAATACGACATCTCGGCGCCCCCAATCACCGACCCCGTATGGGGCGGCAGCGTCGGCCTCGACCTTAGCGACGTCAACGGTTTTTACAGTTGGATAGAGCTTGGCGTGGGTGTAAATGTCAAAATATACAAGAATTTCAGAATGGGCTGGAGCATACGCTACAAAGCCCGCGCCAATCAAGTAACCCGTCGCAACTCCCGAATGTGGTACGCCCCGGGATTCGGAAACAGCCGCCACACGACCTTTGGCGGCACATACAGCCTAATATACGAAATACCAATCAAATAACCCTCCCACAATGAAACTCTGGAAAATACTATTCCTCATCTTTCTTGTAGTAGCATCGGTATATGTCATAAGCAGCGAGCCCCCCTATCACACCGACCGCGGATTCACCTTCGGCACCTACTACAACATCAGCTACAAAAGCAAACAGAACCTTCAACACAAGATTGACAGCACCCTAAAGAGCATCGACAACTCCCTCTCGCCCTTTAACAAACGTTCCATAATAACCGCCATAAACGAGAACCGCGACACCCTGCCCGACGCCCAATTCCTCGCAGTCTTTAACCTTGCGCAAGAAGTCTCGGCAGCCACAAACGGCTCGTTCGACATTACCGTCGCCCCCCTTGTCAACGCTTGGGGATTCGGATTCAAGCAAGGCACAAAGGTCGACAGCCTCACCATTGACAGCCTTCTGCAATATATCGGCTACAAAAAAGTAAGCCTCGCAGACGGTAAGATAATCAAACAGCACCCCTCGATAATGCTCGATTGCAGCGCAATAGCCAAAGGCTTCGGCTGCGACCGCATCGCCCACCTGTTCGACAGCATCGGCATCGACAACTATATGATTGAGATAGGCGGCGAGGTTGTTGCAAAAGGCAAAAACGACAAGAGCAAACGCTGGAGCATAGGCATCAGCAAGCCCACCGACGACGCCACAGGCACAAACACAAGCCTTCAAGAGATACTGCACATAAGCGGACGCAGCATAGCCACCTCGGGCAACTACCGCAACTACCGCTACGAGGACGGCCGCAAAGTATCGCACACCATCGACCCCCGCACAGGCCGTCCCGTCAATCACACCCTACTCTCGGCCACCGTCATTGCCGACAACTGCGCCACTGCCGACGCCTACGCAACAGCATTTATGGTGATGGGCCTCGAGAGCGCAATGCAAATATGCAACCTTCAAGGCCTCGACGCCTACTTTATATACAGCACCCCCGACGGTAGCATCTTAACACAAGAGACCGAAGGAATGAAAAAATATCACAAATAATTCCCCAACACACAATAAAGCATAACAAAAAATGTCTCATCGCTCCAAACACCGCGATGAGACATTTTTATAATCACAGCCACAATAAGGCGCATCAGCCATTTACCACACCAATCAGATAAGACAGATTCGACGTAAACAGCTTCACCGAAATTGCCAGCAGAATAACACCAAAGAATTTCTTCATAAAATAGACACCGCTACGTCCCAGCAGCCTCTGCGCACGCTTAGTAAATTTCAGCATAAAGAACACTACCACAGCATTAAGCATCAACCCAAGAAAAATATTCAGCGTAGCATACTCGGCCTTTAGCGAGAGAAGCGTCGTAAACGAGCCCGGTCCCGCCAACAGCGGAAACACCACAGGCAGATAAGTAGCATTCCCCGCAAGCTCGCCAAAATCCTTAAAAATCTCAATTCCCAGCACCATCTCAAGCGCCATAAGAAACAAGATGAGCGCACCCGCCACCGCAAAAGAGTTAATATCCACACCAAAGAGGCTCAGCATCCAATCTCCAAGATAGAAAAACAGAATCATCAGCGAAAAAGAGTACACCACAGCCTTTCCCGCATCAATTCTCTTACCACTCTCGCGTATTCCCACGATGATAGGCATTGTGCCCACCGGGTCAATGATAGCGAACAACACAATAAAAGCACTCAGAAAATGCATTAAATTAAAATCGGATAAGAATTCCATAATACTATCTCCTTAAATAAAAATGTTAATCACATTACAATTATAAAAATCGGTTCACCGCTCCACTCTTTTCTGTCCAAGGAAGCAGCCCTCGCCTTTGCCCTTTCGCGGGAACTCCCCTTACCTTTTCTAAGGGAGCGAAGCAACCGAAGAATCTCAACCTACCCTCCCACCCGCAAGAGGCTGTTTTAATGGAAAAGCCGACGGGCCGCAGCACTTTTGTTACTCTATTCTATTACCTTTTTTGTCTATACGAATTTCCTCGCCGTTTAATTCAACCCAAGCACTCCCCTCGGAGAAACTATTAGTCAAATAATACTTACAAGGAATAACCACATTGCCACTCTTGTCAATAAAGCCCCATTTGCCGTTTAATTTAACCTCAGCAAGGCCCTCGGAGAAGTTAGAAGCCCAATCATACTTAAACGGAATAACCTCATTGCCTTTTCGGTCTATATATCCCAATTTACCGTTTAATTGAACATCAGCAAGCCCCTCGGAAAACCTCCAAGCATAATCATACTTAAATGAAATAACCTCATTACCACTCTTGTCGATAAAGCCCCATTTGCCGTTTAATTTAACACCGGCAAGCCCCTCGGAGAAATCCTCGACAACATCATACTTAAATGAAATAACCTCATTACCACTCTTGTCGATAAAGCCCCATTTGCCGTTTAATTTAACACCGGCAAGGCCCTCGGAGAAATGAATAGAATAATCATACTTACAAGGAATAACCTCGTTGCCACTCTTGTCGATTAAGCCATATTTATCATTTAATCTAACCTTAGCAAGGCCCTCGTGGAACCAGCCAACATCATCATACTTTAATGAAATGACCTCGTTGCCACTCTTGTCAATAAAGCCATATTTATCGTTTAATTTAACATAAGCAAGGCCCTCGGAGAAACCCGAAGCATTATCATACTTTATTGGAATAACCTCGTTGCCACTCTTGTCGATAAAGCCATATTTATCATTTAAATTAACCTTCGCAAGCCCTTCGGAGAAGTCATCGGCAGAATCATACTTTAATGGAGTAATCTCATTGCCACTCTTGTCGATAAAGCCATATTTATCATTTAATTTAACCTTCGCAAGGCCCTCGGAGAAAATCCAAGCACCATCATACTTAAATGGAATAACCTCGTTGCCACTCTTGTCGATAAAGCCATATTTATCGTTTAATTTAACATAAGCAAGGCCCTCGGAGAAACCCGAAGCATTATCATACTTTATTGGAATAACCTCGTTGCCACTCTTGTCGATAAAGCCATATTTATCATTTAATT
>JAZSIU010000040.1:0-1583 GCA_045533955.1 Bacteroidaceae bacterium | reverse complement strand
CCATTCTCCAATATCTCAAAACTACTAACAATTTTCCAGCCGTAGCCAACAACGCTTTCTGCAAATACCGAGGGGCTGATACCTTCTGTCTTTGTACTATAACACTCTCCTGACTCGTTAAAAGCAAAATCAAACTCGGTTGCTTCACCTGATTTTCCTTCAAGGTTATCCTCGCACGCCACCATAGCTACTACGGCAAGCAATGCAAAAAACATTTTTTTCATAGTAATTAGGTTTATTTAATTTGACAATCTTTCGTGAGAATTTCCATTCTCGTTCGCAAGTTAGTAATAAACAAGCAATTATGCAAATATTTTGACGAAAAAATGCTTAATAGCCAACAAAAAAGAAAATTTATTTTTTTCGGGATTATCTATTTTAGGTTAGGCTTGTAACGTCATTCTGAGCATTTGTTTTTAGACGCTCACGTCGGGTAATACCCTCCTCAGCGTGACGAAAAAAAACAAATGCGTGAGAATCTCAATACATTTTTGAGGTACAACACTAAACTATATCATTCCGAAAAAATGCTTGATAGCAACAAAAAAAAAGGTGTATGACAGAATCACACACCTCTTTATACATATTGTCCTGACGCTACTCACTCTTGGCCTCCAGAATAGGCAAGCCGGCCTCGGTGGGGATATAGATAACTTTGTTGGCCGATGAGTTCTGCTGGCGTACCCACAGATACTGGATATAGGTGGGCGTGAGTGAGCCATTCTCAATCTTGATAGCCTCGGCAGCACCCTGTGCTCGCACAACCTCGGCCTGTGCATTGAGTTTCTCGGCTTCCAGATTAGCCTTCGCCTCCTCAATCTTGATTTGACGATTCTGCTCGGCCTGTGCCAGCTCGGCACGACCCTTCATCTCCTGCTGCCACACATTATAGCGAGGAATACCGAACATAAAGAATGCTATGACTGCAAAAAATACAAAAGCGATGGCAAACACTCCACCAGCCGTAATCTTGATGTTTGAATTTGTGTTACTCATAATTTTAAGTTATTAGGTTTATAATTACAATCTGTCTAAACATTTACGAATCAGTGCGACGCAATCTCTAATCTCGTCATCCGAAATCACAAGCGGCGGCGATATGCGGAAGGCCGTATCGCAATAGAGGAACCAGTCACTCAAAATGCCCTCCTCGATGAAGATATCCATCAGGCGATAGAGCTTATCCGAGCTGCCCAGCTCAACGGCCAGCAGCAAGCCGCTACGGCGAATTGCCTGCACCTGCGGGTGGCCCGTCAAAGCCTCCTCGAACATAGCACCCTTGCGTTCAACATCCTCCACGACACGATTCTCCTGCAAGAATCGCATAGCCGCCAGACCCGCAGCACAACATACGGGATGACCGCCAAAGGTGGTGATATGGCCCAAGACGGGGTCGTGCGTAAGCGATGACATAACCTCCTGACTCGCAACGAAAGCACCCAGCGGCATACCGCCACCCAGAGCCTTCGCCAAGCAGACAATATCGGGTGTCGTGCCATACTTCTGCATAGCGAACATCTCGCCCGAACGACCCATACCCATCTGAATCTCGTCGAAGATAAGCAGTGCCCCCACTTCCGTAC
>JAZSIU010000079.1:0-11114 GCA_045533955.1 Bacteroidaceae bacterium | reverse complement strand
GCACCGTTACTGACAGAAAAATAAAGAAAACACAATACAAATTAAACGAAAGACCAAGAGAAAAACTGAACTTTTCAACACCAAAGGAGTGCTTTTACAAATTTATTTCGTAAAGTTGCACTTGCTGGTTGACTCTGCGATATTCTTACCGCCATCTTATACAAAAAAATAAGCAAACGATAATTTGTTTTTATTACAAATAACACATAAATTTGCGAAAAGCATATTTATGTGTACGCCACATAGTTACATTTACAATGAACAACAAATTACAGACCTTTATATTGCGATTCGGGAATAAAATTGCATTTTCAGATATTCCGCAACTTAGAAGTGGAATTCTAAAATCAATGCAATACAACGCCAATATACTCTTTCACAACCACAAAGACACTGAAATCCTGCGCTACGCCTACCCACTCATACAGTATAAACGCATAAACGGGAAAGCTGCCATAGTGTGTATTGGCGAGGGAGTTAATGTCATTGGCGAGTACCTTTCAAACGGATTAAAAGAGATTTCCGTCAACGGTGCAGCCCTAAAACTCTCAATCGAGAATGCAATTCCACGCATAACCACAACACAAGTGTGGGACAATAGTTTCAAATACAGAATAAACAATTGGCTCGCCCTCAACTCCGAAAATTATGCAAGATTCACAGCCATAGAAAGCGAGGCCGAGCGCATTATCTTCCTCGAAAAGATACTCACAGGAAACATTCTCTCCTTTTTTAAAGGAGCCGAAATAAACGTCGAGCGCAACATCGAGTGCAAGATATTATCCTTAAACCAGACACGCCTGCAACAATTCAAAGGGACAAAACTTATGGCATTCAGTCTGACATTCAAATGCAACGCCACACTACCCGACTACATTGGTCTGGGACGCCACGTAAGCGTAGGATTCGGCACAGTAGTACAACTAAAACACGAAAAAGAACACACCAACGAAAATTAAAGAACCAACACACAATATGGTAAAAGACCTATTATACAAAGCAACTATTCTGCAAGGATTAGCCAAGCAATGCCCACTATTTGCAGACATTGCAACACGCCATTCAATGCCTTCCAACAATCAAGAAGCAGAAAAAAAATGCATCGAGTGTGCCCTGCAACTATCGGCCGGAGTTAAAGACTACAAACAAGAGTCCATTGAGACAACCTCCCTGCAACCAATCTTTGCAACAGTAGGCGAGGGATTAGACGGCAATTATAATATGCCGTCAGGTCCATTAAGCCTCGGCGACAACTATTTTGCCCAAGAGGGCGATAGCACCCCCAACCATCTGCCACAGCTACAAAAATTAGCATCCGACATCGAGAAGCTCGAAGAAATGTCGCCTAAAGCATTTGCCGAAACATTGTTGACACTGCTCTACAAATACACAGGCAACATACCCTCGGGAATAACCCACCTTAAGGATGTATCACTCTACGACTACCTAAAGGCGGCGGCCGCCCTATCAGTCTCGATGTTCGACAACAACAGCGAGAGGCCCTTTCTGCTGCTCGGCGCCGATTTTAGCGGAATACAGCAATACATATACACCATAATATCCCAAAAAGCAGCCAAGAGCCTTAAAGGCCGCTCATTCTATCTGCGCCTGCTCTCGGACGCAATAGTACGCTATCTGCTTAGAGAACTGCATCTCTATTCGGCCAATGTAATATACAATTCTGGCGGAAGTTTTTATATACTCGCACCAAACAACGAACAGACACGCAATAGTCTCGCCGCAGCCACGAAACGAATAGAACAAGCACTATTCGACCATCTTGGAACATCGCTATACGTAGCAATAGACTGCGTCGAATTCTCAGCCGAAACACTCTATTCCGAGGACGACAGCAACAATCTGCCGGCAATATGGAAAGAAGTATTCCTTAAACGCGACAAAAAGAAAAACCACAAATTCTCAGCACTACTGAGCAACAATTACAACACATTCTTCGACACAAGCAAAGAGAGCATTGTGCCAAAGAAAGACTCAATAACAGGCGAAGAATTTCTGCCCGGCGAACAAATCAACAGCGAAAAAGCCGACGATGGCAGCATCATATACCTCAGACCGATAACAAAAGAGCAGCGGGATTTAGGCAAAAAGCTTCGCAACACCAATCTGCTAATCGTCCTCGACAATGCAAAAATAGAGAGCAACCTTTTTGCCATCGAGCCGCTACATTTGGGATTCACATACTATTTTACAAACACCAAGAGCACCGATAAAAAACTAAAAGAGCAACTCGACGCATTAAAAGACAGCGCCACCTTAATAACACTCAACGACACCACCATCCCCGCCTACACAACAACCAACATCTGCAAAATAGAATTTTACGGAGGCAACGAGGGCAAACGCGATGTAAAAACCTACGAAGAAATGAGCGAGAGCGACAATCTGCAACGTATGGGTGTTTTGCGAATGGACGTCGATAACTTAGGCACAATATTCCAACGCGAAATACCCACAGAAAAAGCCACATTGGCACGCTACGCAGCCCTCAGCCGCTCATTCGACTACTTTTTTTCGGGCCACCTTAACACCATTTGGGAGAACAACAACCCCGACAACTCACAAATCATATACAGCGGAGGCGACGACCTTTTCATCGTTGCACGCTGGGACTATGCAATAAAACTCGCCAAAGAGATACGCAGTAAATTTAAACAATTCACCTGCTACAACAAACTATTCTCACTCTCGGGCGGCGTTGCAATAGTACCACCAAAATTCCCCATAATGGCAGCAGCCGAAGAGAGCGCCACCGAAGAGAGCAATGCCAAGAATCACACCTGCGGCGACCGTTCCAAAGATTCAATATCATTTATGAGCATAGCACTCAATTGGGAAAAAGAATACCCCGTAGTCGAAAAGCTGAAAAATGAGATTCTTGAAGCACTCGACAAAAAGGGAATGCCAAAATCATTCATCCAGAAGATACTCCAGCACCACTCAAATGCTTGTATAAAAAATCACACAATCAACAACATAAAAGCCTATTGGATGATAGCCTATGATATGAAACGAATGGCCGAAAGATTAGGCCGCAACCCCGACCCCACACTGACAGGCCTCATTGGCAACCTAAAAAAAGAGTGTTGCGACCGACACAGCACCACCCTCAACGGTAACCCAATAGAGACCCACTACCACCCACTCGAATTATGGGCCCTTGCAGCACGATGGGCCGACCTCGAAATAAGAACAAACGATAATAATAAAAAACAAATACAATGAGAAATTTTAATATGAACACCCCACGCAACAACTACAACGGAGGCAATGCAGACAAAATCGAAGCATCCCATAAATTTAAGGAGTTACGATTTAACCAAGTTTGGATTAAAACAGGCGCAACAATCGAAATGGTTGATTTTGCACAAAAAGCCGGTAAGTATATGGCCGATAATGGTCTTACAAGCTCAAAAATACGTTCTATTTATGGCGAAGTTAAACGAATACAAATGAAACAATTCACAGAGGAGCGCACAGCCTTCTACCTTCTAAAGCCCAAAGTAGCCTACGCCGTTGGACGCGAAAAAGCCACAAACAAAAACAATATGGAAGGCTTAAAGCTATTTCAACTAATATTCAACGAATGCTTTCCACACGTAACAGACAATAAAACATACAAAAATTTCTGCGACCTTATGGAAGCAATATTAGCCTACCATAAATCATACGTAACAAACGACAAATAAACAACCCTTAACAACGCAACAATTATGGAAACAACAATAAAACTCAAAAAGAAGATTGTTTACACAGGTACAATAACCCTAAAAACCGGCCTTCACATCGGAGGTTCAAACACAGCTATGAATATCGGCGGCCCCGATAAATTCGTAGTGCGCAATTCACTGACAAACATTCCTTATATCCCCGGCAGTTCACTAAAAGGCAAGATGAGAGCCCTTATAGAGATTTCCGAAGGCAAAGCCAAAGTTTCAAACGACCCCACCTCTACCTCGGGCAGCCTTTTTGGCGTCGCTGTTGACAATAAAGCCAAAACAGGCAAAGCCTCACGCCTCATAGTACGCGACTGCGAGCTTATAACAGACGACCCCGATTGCAATTTCGACAACACTGACCTCCCCTACACCGAGTGTAAGACCGAGGCCACAATAAACCGCGTAACATCAGCTGCCACCCCCCGCACATTCGAGCGCGTGCCGGCCGGCGCCAAATTCAAACTAAATATGATACTCAACATTTTCGATGGAGAAAAAGAAGAAGAGCTTAAGAAAACACTCAAAAAAGCCATAGAAATGCTTCACGACGACTATCTTGGCGGCTCGGGCTCACGCGGCTACGGACAAGTAGAAATCAAATACGACGAAAAAGAAAAAAACGTAGAGGATTATGGCAAAATATAAAATAATAAAACTCTGCAACCTATCGCCACTTCACATTGGCACAGGGCGCGACAACTATGCCACATTAACCGAGGAGCTCGGCAGCGACAGCCTCTCGGCCGCCCTCACCGCGATACTTGCCCAAGTATCCGGCGATATTGATGCGCACGCATTTATGTCCTCCTTTGCCATAAGCTCGGCATTTCCATTTATTGGCGAGCAACTGTTTCTGCCCAAGCCATTAGGTCGCCTCGCGGTAGTCGGATGCGACGAAGAAACCATACGCAAGAAACTAAAAAAGCTAAAATACATCGAGCTATCGCAATGGCAACAGATAGCAGCCGGAGAGCCACTACAAATAACCGAAGAGCAGCTATCAGGCGAATTTCTGCTTGCCAAAGGCAGAAACAACGAAAAGCCATATACCACACAAGTAAACCAGCGTGTAGCCGTATCGCGCAACGAGGGCGACGCCACCCCATTCTACTTTAAGTGGCAATACTACTCGCCTGCGGCAGGACTATTCTGCATAGTAGATGCCGACGAGCAGACAATGTCGCTAATACAAAAGCTATTCACTCTCTTAGGCGAGACAGGAATAGGCTCGGACAAAAGCATAGGAGGCGGAAAATTCACCATCGAGACAGCCGACATCGAGCTACCCCAAATAGAGGATGCCGACGCCACCCTCCTCCTCTCACACTACATTCCAACCGAGGACGAGTTAAGCAACCTCAACCTTGAGGCGTCGCGCTACGAGCTTCTGCACCGCAGCGGATATATGGCAGGCAGCACAATACCCGAGTTTCAGCATCTGCTGAAAAAATCAATATATATGCTCAAGAGCAGCTCAATATTTTCAGGCGTTCACAAACTAAAAGGCAAAATAGCCGACGTTACCCCCTTATGGAACGACGAACGTATGCACAAAGTATTACGCAGTGGCCGTCCCATAACCCTACACGTAAAAATGCAAACAATATGACAAGCATAACAGACAAGAGACATACCGTAAAATTAGAGACGCTCGGACCCATTCACATAGGCAGCGGCAATCTATTGCAAAATAACATAGAATTAGTCGAAGACAACAAAAGCAATGGTGTCTCCGATTTATACGTCATTGACGCAAAAAAAGTACTCGATATTATAGGCATTGACAAAATAGATACTTGGGTAACAGCAATAGACCGAGGCGATAATATCAAAGAATTTATCGCGCGATTAGGCAAGGGAGTCTCCCCCGAGAAATACTCCAAAAGAGTTATCACCAATTACGCCAAACTTGCACCCGCCTCGACCCTCAAAGAGTGTATGCACGACGGTCGCGGCATTGCCTACATTCCGGGTAGTTCTATAAAAGGTGCCATAAGAACCGCCGTTCTTGCATCAATAGCTTATGGCAAAGAAGAATTTGCCGACCTAATTGAGAGCAATAAAAATACAGCCTGCAAAAAAGTCGAAATGAGAATTTTTGGAAACAACCCCAATGAAGATATGTTTCGTTTTCTGCAAGTAGGGGATGCCTTCTTCGATGAAAAGTGCGAAATATCACTAAATGCAATAAACATTAACTATCGGAAAAACAAAAATGAACTCATAGACACCGACAAAGCACAATTAGTTGAAGCAATAAAGGAAAGAGAAGAATCTTACTTTACAATAAAATTACAATCGGAATACAATAAATTTGCGCATAACGAAAACAAAAAAATTAAAAAGTTAGAAGAAGGGATTCTATCAATTGAAAAGTTATTCGGTATTATAAACAACAACACCCAACAACTAATTAAAGACGAAATAGAAATTTGGCAAGAATACAACAGAGACAATGCCATAAATGAATACATAGAAAATTTAAACAAAATTCAGAATATAGAATGCAAAGACAATGAGTGTATATTACGTGTAGGGCACGCATCAGGTTGGAGATTTATGACTGGCGCGTGGGTCGAGCCATTAGATATTTTCTTTGAAAAAGTTATCCCTATGGCGCGACGCAATAACGTCAATTATAAAGAATATGCCGATTTTTTCCCAAAAACACGCCGAATAAGCAAAGAGCACTGCGCCCTTTTCGGTTTTGTAAAACTGACACTGCAATGAAAGTACACATAACACTCATAGGTGGCCAACCCGCACCCATCTATTACACCATAAAAGCCCTATCGCCCGATTACATAGTATACATACACTCGGACAGGACACAAGAAGAACTAAATATAATAAAGCAAGAGCTTGATATTCCATCCGAGCAGATATCATTATCGCCCACCGACCCCAAGAAAATAAAAGATAAGGCCGATGAGCTTGCCACGCGTTTCGCCACCGACCAAGTAACATTAAACATCTCAGGCGGGATAAAATCGTGGACATATTGGTTCAGCATTATTTTTAACAACCAAGAGAACGCCACAGTTGTATATATCGACCAAAACAACAACCTTTGGGACTACCGCACAATGCAGAGTATCGAAGTAAAAAACTTCGACATTCTTGCCCATTTCCGCCTACACAACAACCCCATAGACGGCAATTACACCGACTACAAAGAATACACCCCACTCGACAAAGCAGCCGCAGAAACAATAGAAGAGATACGCCACAGCAATCACGAAGAATTTAAAGAGCTGACAACAGTACTGACAAAAGAGCAGAACAACCAACTGAGGAAGTACTTTTACGGGAAATTCGTTTGTCAAAGTTCGGCGCAATCGTACATAAAATGGAAAAAGCCCAACAAACAAGGCGGCAACGGAAAAATAGAAATTGCACTAACCAACAAAGCAGGAACAATACAAAAATGGAGCCTCAGCTCGCCACACATAACAGACCTAATCTTCAACAGCGGTTGGTTCGAATACAAAGTAGCAAGCATCATATCACAATGGAACAAAGCAAAAGAAATTTTCCTCAATTGCCATTTTCCATTTAAGCCGGGCACCGACAAAAACGAAGTAGATATACTAGTCAACACAGGCAAAAAAGCACTCTTTGTCGAGTGCAAGACACAAATAAACAGCACAACAGACATCGACAAATTCTCGGCCGTAATAAAAAAATACGGCGGCATAGGCAGCAAAGGAATATTCATAACAAATTCGGCAATGAAAGAGCTCGCGATAAAAAAATGCGAAGAGAGCAAGATACTGCATTTCTCTCTCGAGGGAGCAAATAAAGTTCTCTCAACCGAAAAGGCACTCGCAACACTACTCGACATTGAAATTGACAACATCAATGCAAAATAAGAAATATGGCACGCAAAGTCTTTATATCCGTCCTCGGAACCGGAAACTACAACGAATGCAAATATAAGAGAGAGAGTTTCACCTCGCAATCAGTACGTTACATACAAGAGGCCACACTCGAAATGTTGCTCACACAACAGCAGTGGGACAGCAACGACGCCGCCTACATACTGCTGACCGAAGGCGCGAAACAAAAACATTGGGACAGCAGCGAGGGCCTCTGTACCCGTCTTAAGAATATGCAACTGCCATTCGAAGTACGCACAATAGGAATCCCAGTAGGAAATAACGAGGCCGAAATTTGGGAGATATTCAACAACACATTCAAGCACATACAACAAGGCGATACACTATACATCGACATTACACACAGTTTCCGTTATCTGCCAATGATTGTAATAGCACTTATCAACTACTCTAAATTCTTAAAAGACACAACAGTAGCAAGTATCATCTACGGCAGTTACGAAAGCCGCATCAATGACGAAGCGCCAATCTTAGAACTCTCCAGCCTCTCGCAACTACTTGATTGGAACTACGCAGCGGGAGAATTCATCAACAACGGCAATGTAGTCCCAATGAAAGAACTCAGCGCCTCCATCATCAACCCCATAATGCGCTATCAAGAGGAAAGACGCAAACAAATAACCCCCTTACGTCAATTCCTAAACAGCCTATCACTATTCATAGACGAGCTTCGCACTTGTCGAGGAATAGAAGTCATAAAAGCCAAAAACCTACAATTGGCCTACGAAAGTTTCAAAAAAATAGAAGAGCAACCAATTGCAGCTCTCGACCCACTCTTCGAGCGCATAATAGAATCAATAGCAACATTCAACAGCAACGGAGCATCAAACAACACATTAGCCGCCGCACGCTGGTGCAACCAACGCGGAATGTACCAGCAAGCAATAACCTTCTTGCGCGAGGGAGTAATAACAATCATTTGCGAGCACTATAATCTTGGCTACATAACAAAGAACGAAAGAGACCCCATTGAAGACATCATCTACCAGATAAAAGAAAAAACCGAAAAAGAAAAATTAAAAGAGAAAATACACTCAAATATCAAGCTAACAGATTATCCGACCAAACTACAAAAGTTAATATCCGACGATTTTATAACACACGAATTTGCTTTACAATACGACTGCCTCACAACCTATCGCAACGATTTTAACCACTCGGGAATGCGCAAAGGAGCAAAGCCCCCAAAAGACATAAAAGAGAAAATCGAGAGCCTGTTAACCTATTTCGAAAAATTCTTTAACACCCATATAAGTGAATCCACCACCCCTGATGGCAGCAAAAGGCTACTGCTTAATTTCAGCAACCACCCCTCCACCGGATGGAGCCCACAGCAGAAAGCCGCAGCAGCAGAGTATGGCACAATAGTAGATATACCCTTCCCTACAATCGACGAAAATGCCGACACCGCCACCATTCGTACCCTCTCCGACGAGTACAGCCGGAAGCTACAATCATACGGCAGCAACAAAGATATAACAATACACATTATGGGCGAGCACACCCTTGTACATTCCCTGCTGAGCCGTATGCAAACATCGGGCTACCGTTGCATAGCCTCGACAACCAAACGCATAGTCGAGGAACAAGCCGACGGCACGCGCAATGTAAAATTCTGTTTCTCGAGGTTCAGGGAATACGAAACGTTATAAGAGTCCGATAACACATTTGTTTACAACCGATTACAAGAGCTGAGAGGCACAGCTTTTTTTGAATAATATTTTAACAATATTTATTTTGAGTTCTTTGACATTTTCACCACCTTTGCAGCCGCTAAAAAGGAACATATTTTTGCCCATATTTAGAGTGCTTTTACACATATCTGCATTGTAAAGCATTAAATATAAACAGATTAAGAAATCACCTCTCTTAGAGCATATTCCACTATAACAAGGATTAAGACAGCCGTGCCATAATGGTCTACAGTCAATATATAACAATCTCTTAGAGCATATTCCACTATAACAAGGATTAAGACTAAGGACTTTTTTAATTTTGTTAATAGTTTTTAACTCTCTTAGAGCATATTCCACTATAACAAGGATTAAGACTTCTCTTTACTTCTCTTCGCGGCAAACTCTTAGAGCATATTCCACTATAACAAGGAATTACCACAACTCAGATTTACGCAAAGGTTACCAATACCAAACTTGAACACGATATATCAATGTTTAAGAGTAGAGTTAGCGAAAGGTTTGCCATTTAATATGTATAGGTATGGAACGAGCAATTATAACAATCAGTGAAAGTGGCAGAGTAAATATCCCAAGTAACGGTGTTTTGATGTCTGAAATGGAATTGGTGGAGTTGTTCGGAGTATTAGCCCCGACACTCCGAGCTGCCATAAAAGCGATATACAAGAGTGAAATGCTTTGCTCTGCAACCACACAACGATGTGATTTGGCTACGCCTAAAAGTTGGGCAACATTCTATAATCTTGAAGTGGTCATTGCTCTTGCATTCAGGTTGAACACCTATGAGACGAGCAGAATAAGACAAAAGGTGTTGGAGAGTTTATGCCCTCGAAAAGAGAATGGAAATAGCCTATTTATATGGTTAGGAGAAAAATATATGGGCAATTAAGATCGCATATTAAATCTTTTCATTAAATTTGTTGTCAAATATTGACTATTCAAGATAAATCAAATAATTGAATATTAATATGAGTGATATAGTTAACACTACGGAGTATGCCGAACTGACCAATGCTGTTCAGGCGATTAAGGGTGCTATTCTGCAAAGTCAACAGCGTGCGTTAGCTGCGATAAACCAAGAGCAGTTGGCGCTTTATTATGGAATTGGACGCTTTGTTTCAATGAATACACGATATAAGAATTGGGGCAAAGGCTTCATTGAAGCAGTCAGCGAGCAACTACGCAAAGAATTACCTGGGTTAAGGGGCTTTTCCGCTGCGAGTCTGCGAAAGATGCGTACATTCTATGAAGAGTGGCAGATGCTTTCAGACAATTCGTTCGTTGAAACGAACAAATTGGTAGATATTGAGAGTAATTCGTTCGTTGGAACGAATGAATTACCGACTGTACAGTTTAAGATAGATGCAAATTTCCCGATTACCGCATTTATGAACATTGGTTTCACACACCATTATGCCATCATCAGCAAAGTAAAGGATGTAGAACAAAGGAAATTTTATATTCAATTTGCAGCAGACACCAAAGCAAAGGTTGAGGATTTGGAGCAGATTATAAATGATGATTTGTATAGCCATCAAGGAGAATTGCCAAATAATTTCAAGAAAACAATCCCCGACCAATTGCAAGCGTATCGTGCCATTACAATGTTCAAGGATGAATATCTGCTTGACTTCATCAATACCGAAGAACTGTTCATTCGTGATAAAGACAGAGACGAGCGCGTGATAGAACAGCGTATAGTGCAGAATGTGAAAGAGTTTATTATGACATTCGGCAAGGACTTTACATTTGTAGGCAACCAATATCATTTGGAAAAATTCGGT
>JAZSIU010000063.1:0-33925 GCA_045533955.1 Bacteroidaceae bacterium | reverse complement strand
CAAGCATTGAAATTCCCTCAAGTGTAACAAGCATAGGAGTATATGCGTTCTATTATTGCAACGGCCTGACAAGCATTGAAATTCCCTCGAGTATAACAAGCATCGGCAACTATGCGTTCGCTTATTGCTACGGCCTTACAAGCATTGTTGTCGATGAGGGAAATAGCGTTTATGATAGTCGAGGTAATTGTAATGCCATTATTGAGACTGCATCAAATACCTTGATTTTAGGTTGTAAAAATACTATTATTCCCGAGGGTGTTACAAGCATAGGCGATAGGGCGTTCTATGGTTGCAACGGCCTTACAAGCATTGAAATTCCAAGCAGTGTTACAAGCATCGGTTACTATGCGTTCCGGGGTTGCACCGGCCTTACAAGCATTACTTCACACATCGCAGCCGAGAATCTGTTTGCGCCCGGCAACAATGCTTTCTATAATGTAGATAAGACAAATTGTACACTGTATGTTCCCGCAGGCGCCAAGAGCACATACGCCGCTACCGAGCAGTGGAAAGACTTTACAAACATTGTAGAGACCTACGACCTTACAGTATCGGCAGCGGGATACGCTACATTGTACCTCGGCACGGCAGTTGAGATTCCCGCGGGCGTCGAGGCTTACACCGCCAACCGCATCGAGGACGACCGCCTGAAGATGCAGGCCGTGGAGGGTGTAATTCCTGCAAACACTGCTGTAATTATCAAGGCCGAGGAGGGTAACTACACATTTATCACCAGCGATGAGACACCCGAGGCCATCGAGGACAATCTGCTCCGTGGCACCCTCACCGACACTTACGTTAAGCCCTCGGCACTGTCGGTAGCCTACGTCCTTTCTAAGGTTGACGGCGTTGTTGGTATGTACCGCGCAAAATTGAAAGCCGACGGCACATTCAAGAATAATGCCAACCGAGCTTATATGATTCTGGGCGAGCTTAACGTGGGTGGCGACGACGATAACCTCGACACAAGCAACCCCGGTTCGCAGCTGAGCGCAGGCTACCGCTTCGACTTTAGCGGCACAACAGCCATCGAAAGCGTGGAGAGCGAGCAGCAGGGCGAGACTGTTTACTACGACC
The DNA here is from genome assembly GCA_045533955.1 of Bacteroidaceae bacterium. Taxonomy (GTDB): domain Bacteria; phylum Bacteroidota; class Bacteroidia; order Bacteroidales; family Bacteroidaceae; genus HGM04593. The sequence goes on along the minus strand of JAZSIU010000063.1, from coordinate 32,845 downwards.
TCAGCGGCCGCCGTGTGGAGAATCCCGAAAAGGGAATCTACATTGTGAACGGACGTAAGGTTTTTATTAAGTAACTATAATAATTATTTATAGCGTAGAGGCTGAGTGTTTTTTTCACTCAGCCTCTATTTATTTTTATACAAATGCACGCAAACTCCTACCGCTCCTTACAATAAAAACAAAAATAAAATATGCTCCTCTTTTTTGTAATAAAGAGGAGCTCCCGAGAGGGTGAGGAGTTAAAAATAACCGCAAACAGCGCTTAATAAAACACACAAAAAAACAACGCTCCTCTTTTTTGTAATAAAGAGGAGCTCCCGAGAGGGGTGAGGAGTTTAAATAACCGCAAACAACAACATTTTATAAGCACAATCGAACTCCTCAGACGCTACGCGCCGGCTCCTCTTTGTCGAAAGAGGAGCGGTAATAATGCTTTTAACAATTAAAACACACAAAAAAACAACGCTCCTCTTTTTTGTAATAAAGAGGAGCTCCCGTGAGGGGTGAGGAGTTAAAAATAACCGCAATTTTTTGATGCAGCATCGAACTCCTCAGACGCTACGCGCCGGCTCCTCTTTGTCGAAAGAGGAGCAGTAATAACGCCTCTAACAATAACACACAAAAAACAACGCTCCTCTTTTTGTAATAAAGAGGAACTCTCCAACGGGGTGAGGAGTTAAAATAACCGCAAACAGCATTCTTTTTAATGCAGCATCGAACTCCTCAGACGCTACGCGCCGGCTCCTCTTTGTCGAAAGAGGAGCGGTAATAATACTTCTTGTAATTAACACACACAAAAAAACGCTCCTCTTTTTGTAATAAAGAGGAACTCTCCAACGGGGTGAGGAGTTAAAATAACCGCAAACAACGCTTTTTTTGATGCGTAATCGAACTCCTCAGACGCTGCGCGCCAGCTCCTCTTTGTCGAAAGAGGAGCGGTAATAATGCTCATTGTAATTTAAGCAAGCACAAGAAACACCGCTCCTCTTTTTTGTAATAAAGAGGAGCTCCCCGAAAGGGGTGAGGAGTTAAAAATAACCGCAAACAACAACATCTTATAAACACAATCGAACTCCTCAGACGCTGCGCGCCGGCTCCTCTTTGTCGAAAGAGGAGCGGCAATAATACTTCTTGTAATTAACACACAAAAAAAAATGCTCCTCTTTTTTGTAATAAAGAGGAGCTCCCCGAGAGGGTGAGGAGTTAAAAATAATCACAAACAACACACAAAACACCGCTCCTCTTTTTTGTAATAAAGAGGAGCTCCCCAGCGGGGTGAGGAGTTAAAAATAACTGCAAACAAAGCTTTTTTTGATGCAGCCTCGAACTCCTCAGACGCTGCGCGCCAGCTCCCCTTTGTCGAAAGAGGAGCGGCAATAATGCTTCTAACAATAACACATAAAACAAAGCTCCTCTTTTTTGTAATAAAGAGGAGCTCCCCAACGGGGTGAGGAGTTAAAAATAACCACAAACAAAGCACAAAAAAATGCTCCTCTTTTTTGTAATAAAGAGGAGCTCCCCAGCGGGGTGAGGAGTTAAAATAACCACAAACAACGTTTTTTTTTGATGCACCATCGAACTCCTCAGACGCTGCGCGCCAGCTCCTCTTTGTCGAAAGAGGAGCGGTAATAATGCTTCTTGTAATTAACACACACAAAAACAACGCTCCTCTTTTTTGTAATAAAGAGGAGCTCCCCTGCGGGGTGAGGAGTTAAAACAACCGCAAACAACAACATTTTATAAAAACAATCGAACTCCTCAGACGCTACGCGCCAGCTCCTCTTTGTCGAAAGAGGAGCGGTAATAATGCTTCTTGTAATTTAGGCAAGCACAAGAAACAATGCTCCTCTTTTTTGTAATAAAGAGGAGCTCCCGAGAGGGGTGAGGAGTTAAAACAACCGCAAGCAACGCTTTTTTTGATGCAGCATCGAACTCCTCAGACGCTACGCGCCAGCTCCTCTTTGTCGAAAGAGGAGCGGTAATAACGCATCTTGTAATTAAGCAAACATAAAACAACGCTCCGCTTTTTTGTAATAAAGAGGAGCTCCCCAGCGGGGTGAGGAGTTAAAAATAATCATAAACAACGTTGTTTTTTAATGCGCAATCGAACTCCTCAGACGCTACGCGCCAGCTCCTCTTTGTCGAAAGAGGAGCGGTAATAATGCTTCTCGTAATTTAAGCAAGCACAAGAAACAATGCTCCTCTTTTTTGTAATAGAGAGGAGCTCCCCAGCGGGGTGAGGAGTTAAAATAACCACAAACAACGTTTTTTTTTGATGCAGCCTCGAACTCCTCAGACGCTACGCGCCAGCTCCTCTTTGTCGAAAGAGGAGCTCCCGCGAGGGTGAGGAGTTAAAAATAACCACAAACAACAACATTTTATAAAAACAATCGAACTCCTCAGACGCTGCGCGCCGGCTCCTCTTTGTCGAAAGAGGAGCGGTAATAACATTCCTTGCAATTAAAACACACCAAAAAAAACTCCTATTTTTTGTCTCTTTAAAAAACTTTTTCGGCATTATTTTCGGTCTTTCTTTCTGTCTGCGTGTGATTTTTGTTGTGCTTTTTGTGCTCAAAAAGCACCAAAAAAGCTTGGCACGGAAAAACCGGTCGCAAGCGGCCTTTTGCTCGCGCCGCTGCTGCCGACGGCGGGCAACGTCGTTTTTCTGCATAGAAATACAACGAATAAAAAAGAGGCCAACCTTTTTTCTCTCGGTTGGCCTCTTTTGGTGTTATTGCTTCTCAATCTCCTCTTCAATAAGATGAATCTTCTTTAGGATTATTTGCGCATCGTCTTTCAGTTTCTCCATTCTCTGACGCATTACATCCACGAGGCTCTCGCCCTTTTTATTCGATGTGCTCAGGAACCCGAGGTTATTCTCGTAGGTCTGTATCTCGGTTTTTAGGTTCTCGTACTGTCGGATGAGGCGCTCGCGCTCACGTGTGAGGCTGTTGCCGCCCTTTGCAATGTTGTTGCGGAAGTCGGCCAGCTTGCGTGCGTTGGCGTTGACGTGCAGACGCTCGTAAACTGCGTTTATTGCGCTCTTGTACTCCTTGTAGAGCTTGTCTTTCTCTTTAAAGGGCACGAAGCCTATGCTGTTCCACTCGGCGGTGAGGGCGTTGATGCTCTTTATCTGCTCGTCCTCGGGCAATGCTTCGTCTATGGCTTTAATCTTGGCAATTACCTCGCGCTTGCTCTTGAGGTTCTCTTGCTCGACGCTGCGTTGCGAGGATGTTGCCTTGTTGCGGCGCTCGAAGAATTCGTCGCAGGCGCTGACGAAGCGTTTCCACAGTGCGTCGGAGTATTTTTGTGTTACGGGGCCAATCTCTTTCCACTCTTTTTGCAGTTTGGTGAGTTTGTCGGCTGTCTCTTTCCACTCCTCACTCTCTTTGAGTGCCTCGGCTTGCTCGCACAGTGCACGCTTCTTCTCGAGGTTCTCGGCAAGTGTCGATTTTACGCTCTTGAAAAATTCGCTCTTGCGGCGGAAAAATTCGTCGCAGGCGAAGCGGAAACGCTCGAAAATCTTAAGATTCATCTTCTGCGGTGCAAAGCCAATCTCTTTCCAGCGTGCCTGCATCTCGAGCACTTTTTGTGTGGCGTTGTTCCACATCTGGTAGCTTGTAAACTCGTCAAGGTTCATTGCTTCAATCTCTTCGCAGATGGCTGTCTTTTGCTCGAGGTTGATGCGTTCGCGTTCTTTCTTGCTCTCGAAATGCTCTTGGTGGCGACGGTTCACTGTTGTCGATGCTGTCTTGAAGCGTGTCCACACCTCTTCGCGCAGCTCGGGGGCAACGGGGCCTGCCTCGCGGAATTCGTTGTGCAGCTGTTGCAACTGACGGAATGCGCCCACAATGTCTTCGTCGTTGATGAGTGCCTCGGCTTGCTCGCACAGACGGGTTTTTATCTCGAGGTTTTTCTTAAAGTCGTACTCGCGGAACTCGTGGTTCAGTTTGAGCACGTCGTAGAATTGCTCGACATATTGTTGATATTGCTTCCACAGGGGGGTTACCTTGTCTTGCGGTATCTTTTTTATCTCCTTCCAACGTGTTTGTATTGCGCGGAATTCGTTTACCTCGGGAGAACCTTGCTCGGCCTTTTCGACAAGCTGCTTTAGGCTCTCGAGCATTGCTGATTTTGCCTCGTAGTTGGCCTGCATCTCCTCTTCCTGCTCTTTGAGCCAAGCGCTGCGCTTCTCTTTTATAAGGTTCATTGCTGCCTTGAAGGGCTCTTCGAGTGTGTCGGGACGGGGAATGTAGAGATTCTCCTCGCCGCCCTCGGCTACAAATGCTTTGCGCTCGGCGTCAATCTCGGCGGTGCGCAGCTTGTAGAATTGTACCTTCAGGGCCTCGGCCTCGGCACGGCAGTTGAGTGCGTCGTCGCCTTCGGCTATTGCCTGTAAACGCTCGATAATCTCCTGACGTGTGGCCGGCTTTGAGTCTGTGTTTGCACTATTCTCGTCGTTTGCGGCAAGAATCTCTTCTGTTGTCTCCTCAACAGGTTGTTCGTGGCTCAACTCGGTCGTAGCGGCATTGGCAGCCTGTTCAGGGGTGTTCGTGATACTTTGCTCTTGGAGCTCTGTATCAGGTTTCAATGTTTCACTCATCTGCTTATTCTTTTTGTTGTTATATGTGCAAAAATATCACGCCGCACAAGCCGGGTGTTTGTCGCGAGCTTGTGTGGGTGGATAGCATCAATCGTGCGAATATAAGAATAAGTTTCGGATTATGATGCTTTTACCGATAAAAGTTTTTCATTTTTTCTTCTCGACCCTAACTTATTGGTGCTTTTAAAGGGGTAAATTCTTGAAAAAATCATACAAATTTACCTTTTTTATGTTTATTGAGTTTTACAATTGCTTATTATTCGTTAATTTTGCAGTGTATAAAAATATTAAGGTCTGTAATTCTGCGCAGCGACCATATTTTATCATCGCCGGCGCTTGCCTTTATAAAAATATTATGCCGTAAAATGGCTTATTCTGCTTAATTTTGCGTGTTAGACTTTTGCATAAACCTTAAATTTAAAAATATGAAAAGATTTCTACTTTCAATTTTCTCTCTTGTGATAGCTCTTTCGGCCTTTGCCGATACCTACACACACAAGTTTGCAAATGGAGACTTAAAGACCGGTGCCGGTACGGTTGTTCTTAGCGGCTACGAGTGGAGCGCTTCGGCAGCCAATCTTATCAATTGGAATTCCAATGGCAAGGGTATCCAGCTTGGCTCTAAAGCCTCGCCCTGTACGTCGTACACGCTCAGCAGTACGGCATTCTCGGAGTTTAAGATTAAGAGTGTTACCGTTAACAGCAGTATAGCAAGTTCGGGCGATGCGAAACTCACAATAAAGGTGGGCGATAAAAGCTCCGAGGCTTTTGAACTTACAACCACTGACGCTCCCTATACTTTCGACTGCGACGGTGCAACGGGTGAGATTGCAATTAGCTGGACAGCCTCGCAACGCGCTTATTATGTGTCGCAGATTACCATTGAATTACTCTCGACCGCTGTTCCCGCTCCTGCCTTTATTACCCCGGAGGGTGTTTACGCCGATGAGATTATGGTGATTGCGCGTACCGACGTACAGACCGACGTTATCTACTACACAACCGACGGTACAACCCCCAGCTACGAGGATTACGTCAACGACAGGGGAACCACAAAGAGCAGCCGCACATACGAGATTAACGAAAAACTAAAGACCTCTGCAACAATTAAAGCAATGGCCGTGCGCACCGACGGCGACCTTGCCTACCTTAGCAAAGTGGTCGAGGCGCATTATACCGTGTCGCCCACAGTCCCCTATCAGCTGGCCTCTGAGGTTGCATCGGGCAGTAAATACGCAATTCTCGCTGCTGACACAGTGGCAATGCCTGTTGCCCGGGGTAAGGGATACGATTATCTTGCGGTCGATACTGTCATTGCGCACGAGAAGTATATCGAGACGGTCGAGTATTTTGGCTTTACATTCGAGGCTGCCGAGGGTGGCTACACAATAAAAGACGCTGAGGGACGCTACCTTTATATGAGCGGCAATTACAACAATTTCAACGTATCGGCCACAATGCCCTCCGAGGGTGCCGTGTGGAGCGTCGCAATTGCCGGGGACGGTACAGCCACAATAAAGAACATAGCAAAGGATAAGACCATCTACTACTCGCAGCAGTATCGCAGCTACGGATGCTACGCAGCCGACAAGGTAACATCCTCAATGATTCAGCCCAAGCTCTATTTGCAGCGCGAATACCCCAAAACAACAATCGACCCCGTCGAGAACAGCGTTATGAAAGTGTTCCAGACAATTACCATCAGTTGCCCCAATGGCATAAAAGCTGCCGACGACCTGAAGGTCGAAATATCGGGCTTTGGAGTTACGCTCTCTTGCACGCAGATTGACGAGAATACCATCCGACTGAGTACAGCCGAACCTTTCACAACAACGGATAACTCAAATATAATGGTCTATTTTACCGGCGACATTTTCTTGGAGCCCAACGGAATGTGCATCCCTATGAAATTCAACCGCTCGCGCCTTATGTACGAGGTTCTTGGCAACGCCGCTCCTGCAAAAATAACAAAGATAACACCCGCAAGCGGCGAGACACTCGAGGAACTCTCATATATACTCTTCGAGTTTGACAACTACGTTGGCATTGACACAAACAGCGACGAGGCTCATCAGCCCAAGCTGCACGCCGAGGGTAGCAGCGAACTCATCGCCCTTGAGTATACAACCGACAACAAGGCCGGCACGGGAAAGGTGGGCCACTACGAGGGTGCCCTTCGAGTATCGGAGCCCATCGTTGCCAACGGCACATATATTCTTGAGATTCCCACAGGATACTTTATCGACCGTAACGGCAATCAGGTAGAGGGCGTAACACTCAAATACACCGTTAAGAACGACGGCACGGGCATTGACGGTGTCGAGGCTTTGGGCGACGCCTATACTGTATATTCGCTCTCGGGCATTAAGCTCCTTGAGGCAGGCGATGCAGCACGCCTCGGCGAGCTTCCCGCTGGCATTTATATTGTAAACGGGACAAAGGTGATTGTGAAATAACCGGCCCCGACCGTAGCACAAAAATGTGCCGCTTGAGTTTTTCTCAAGCGGCACATTTTTGTGTGTGGTTTTATGTCGTGTCGGATATTTATTATCGGGTAAGATTTTAACGGGGAATCACTGCTTTGCAGCGGCAGCCTCTTTTATCTTTTGTATGAAGCTGTCGGCATTTTTATCGGCGCCTACAACCTGTCCCACGCAGTTGCCCTCGGCATCGACAATAAGATAGGTGGGGTATATTCCGACATTGTATTTTTGTGCAATCTCGGCGCCCTCGCCCTCTTCGACGTCTTTTATTATGCTGATGAAATTATTGTTTATATAGGCGCCCACCTTCTCTTGCGGGAAGATGTTCTTTTTCATCATTCGGCAGGGGCCGCAGCTCTTAGTGTGGCATTCGATAAGCACTAATTTATTCTCGGCTGCGGCCTTTTCCATAGCTTCGGGCAGTGTAATGTCGTGGAAGATAGTGCCTTTGTTCTCTTGTGCTTTTGCAGGCTCCTCGCTTGTAATCGTCTCTTGTGGTGCAGTGCTGCTGTCAGGCTGTTTATCTCCCGAGCACGAGCAAATGGCTATTGTTGCCAAAAGAAAGATTGTCAATCTCATTTCTTATCTTTTTAATGTTTGTGATATTATTTTGCGTATCTCGTTGTTGTCCGAGGGGGCGTAGGCCGTTACAATCTTTCCTTCTTGGTCTATTATTATGTAGCGAGGAACACCCGAGATGTGGTAGGCTGTCTCGAATGGCGACTGCTCGTCGCAATCGGGGTACAGATTGGTCATCTGCTGCATTTTGCGCCTTTCTATTGTGGCCATCCACGCTTTTCGAGCCTTACGGCGGTCTATTGAGACGGTGATAAATTCTACCTCTTTGTTATCTTTATACTCGCTGCGAAGTTCCATAAATTCTGGCATATGGGCGATGCAGCTGCTGCACCACGTTGCCCACACGTCGATGACAAGCACTCTGCCACGATACTGCGATAGTGTGTAGCTCTCTCCCGCAGGGTCCCGGAGTGTGGCGTCGGGAGCCTCCTCGCCGGGCATAATGCTCTTGTAGCTGTCGTACAGCGATAATATGCGTTGCTTCAGGGGGCTGTCGGCTACGTTCTTTTCTATTAGCGGACGTATGGCGTAAAGTTCCTCGGTGCATCCGCTGTTTCTAAAGGGGAACAGCAGCTTGCGCATATAAGCCTCGTGCAGCGGGGCGTTTGTGCAGCTAAAGACGGTGCGCAGTTTCTCGTAGTCGCACTCGCCGATGGCTTTTGCTTTGTAAAATACGGTTATTGTGAGACCGTCGCGCGCCTGCTCGAATGTGGCGCCGCGCTTCATTGCGTCGAGGGTCATATAGTGGTCGGCAAAGCGGGCTGTGTCGCGCTCGACCATAAAGGCTTCAACTGTGCCATCATCCAGCACGAGGCTTTTTGTGTGGGCTGCAAGCTGCGTTATGTCGTTATTTTTGCCGCGGCATTCGAATATGTATTCGCCGCTGCTCCATACATAATGGCACAGATTTTTTGTGTGCAGAGCCTCGTTGCCACTGCCTATTGTCTGCTCGATGCTGTCGTACAGTGCAATAATCTCTTGTGCCGATTGGGGCGACCTGTCGCTCCACAGTTTATCAACCTCGGGAGGGGTGCTGCACGCTGCGTGTAGCAATGCTGTCGCAATTGCCATTATGCTTGTAAGGTGGGTGCTTACTCTGTGTCTCATTTTTTGTTTCCGTAGGAGATTTTTACAAGGTCGACGCCGTGCTGTTTTTTCATAAACTCGACCACAATATCGCGCTTCTGGTGTATCATAGGGTAGAGGGCTTGCGGATAGCGCTCCTCAAACTCCTCGGGAGTGAGCCACATAATATTTTTTATGTATGTGGTGTAAAGGTTGTAGTTGGGATTGTTCCTTTCCCAATAGGCGGTGCTTGTGAAGTAATAATCGACCCATACTTGCTTCTTCTGCCCTGTGCCAAAATTGTCGTTTATCATATCGATAAAGCCCAGCTTGTATTTGTAATTCGGAGCGGATGGATTTTTTATGTCCATCGTGTCTTTGAAATTAAAGCCCTCCCAAAATTCATCGGGTGAGAGTAGCTCGCCTTTGCTGTGGAGGTTCTTTATAAGTTCGATGATGAGCATACAGCGCTGTTGCTTAAGTGCATAGTCGGCGTTGTTGCTGTTCATCATTTCGTCGGTGAAGCTTATTGCCCAGCAGTCGAATGTGCCTTTCATAAGCATCTTGCGTGGGTCGGCATCGGTGCCGCCTACGTTGTTATCCTCGCTCTCGTCGCCAAAATTGCGCGGCTCGGTGCGCAGATTGTCTATCATATATATCTTTACGGGGAAGGCCGAGTTGGCAAATTCCTTGCTTATGTTGGGGAATATGTCGTTGCGGAAATAATCGACATAATAGGGTAGTTGTTCCTCGGGAAGATTCCACGCGGGGGCGTCGCGCTGCTCCTCGGCTCCGGCAACAAAAATGTCGCCCGTTCCGGTTGATACCCATTCGCGGTTAAGGTCGGCCTCGGTAACGTCTTTGTAGAGCAGGTATACGCCGTACTCGTTTTTTATGTCGTTGATGATGCTGTCGTATCGGCTGTCGCCCTGCGGGAAGCCACCGCGTATGGGCGAGTAGTTACCCGAGGGTGTTATTGTGTCCTCGCTGTCGCGGCAGGCTGTGAATATTGCAAGGCCTGTTAGCATTATTGTTGTGAATTTTATTAAGCCTCTCATATTGTCTCTTTTTTTTATTCGTTTGTGGTTGTGTTAATGGGCATACGCTTCTGGGGCAGAGGGTTCTGCTTGAGCTTGCCGTTCTTTTCCAATGCCTCGTCGGGGATGGGGATTGTGTACATAAGGTCGCACTCCTCTAAGCGGTAGGTGCTTGTGCTGTTCTCGCTGTCGTGCCACGTGTGTGTTATTGTGGGCATTCCCCAACGGCGCAGGTCGAACCAGCGTTGTCCCTCGAAACAGAGCTCGCGGCGACGCTCGTCGCGCACAAATTCAATGAGTTCCTCTTGTGTGTCGAATGTCTCTTCCTCGAAATCCTCGGGGTCGAAGCGATACTCGCGCAGGGTGTTCAGCGCGTCGGTTGCCTCTTGCGTGCTACCTATCATTGCGCAGGCCTCGGCGTAGTTAAGATAGGCTTCGGATAGTCGAAGGCTGCGTCCAAACTCGCCTGTTGCGGTCTTTGTGATATAATAGTCGCGTGTTACTTTGTATTTGTCGGTGATGGCCTTTGAGGTGATATTTATCTTGCCGAATGCAAGATACATTGTCTCGTCGGTCATTCCTCTGGACGATTCTACAATGTATCGGCTCAGACGAAGGTCGTAATCGACAAAGGTCTCGATGAGTTCTTGCGAGGCCTCGAAATAGGCGTGCATAATGTTACCACTCTCCGAGTGTTGTGCCGTGGAGAATTCTGTTACCCATCCGAACATATCGTTTATGCCGCCGTAGGGCCATATAGTCTCGCGCGAAGAGTATGAGCCGTACGATAGGTAGTTGCGCACGGTGCGGTCGTCGGCCGAGGTGGTCAGTGGCACGCTGTTAAGGTCGTGCAGGGCAAAATTCTTATTGCTCATCACCTGCTGTGCGTAGTATGCGGCCTTTTCCCAATTTTCCATATATAGATAAGTACGCGAAAGCAACAGCTGCACCATTGGAAGGCTGGTACGGTAATTGGGCTTCCATTGGTCGGCGAGGGGCAGCGACAGATAGGTCGCTTCGGCTGCGTGAAGGTCGCTCAGTATCTGTGTATATACCTCGCCAACGGTCTTTCGTGCAAGATAGTCGTCGCTCTCTTCGATGGAGCTTTTTAGTTTAAGTGGCACGCCAAGCGAGTCGGGAGCATAGTTGTAGGGCATTCCGAAGAGGTTCACAAGGTTCAGATAGTAGAATCCGCGCAGGGCGTAGGCTTGTGCCTCGACACGGGCTATGTTCTCGGGCGTGTCGCTTACATCGGGAAGATAGTCGAGCACGGCATTTGCGCCCAAAATAAGTTCGTAGTAGCTTTTGTATATATTGGTCTTTCTCTCGTTCGCGTTGTCCATTATCTCGAACATATTGGGTTGCCACGTAAAGGCTGCTGTGTATTTGTTGGCGTCGAATCCCTCGTTGGGCGTCTGATATGTGGTTGCCTGAATATCGTCGTCGAGTAGGTTGATAAATACGTTAAACTCGCTGAGGTCATTGCGCAGATAGGCCTCGCCCAATAGTAGCTCGTTGAGTGATACGGCGTCTTTTGGCACAAATTCGCTCTTGGAATTGGGCTCCAGAAAATCGCTGCACGCTGTTGTTGCAAAGAGTGCGGCTACTGCTAATATTTTGTCTCTTAGTTTCATAGTCGTTGATAATTTAGAATCCTAAACTTAATCCCATTGAATAGACGCGCGGCTGCAATGTGTTGCCAAGCTCGGGGTCGTAGCCGCGCCATTTGTCGCTCGCAATTACGAAAAGGTTGTTTACGTTGGCGCTTATCTGTATGCGCGACATTCCAATCTTTTTACACAGCTTGCGCGGTACGTTGTACGATAGCGAGATTTGTGTACAACGCAGGAACGAGGCGTCGGCGACACGCACGTCCGACTGTGCCCACATTGAGTAGATATTGTCGTATAATCCGTTGGGTAGATTCAGGTTGTATAGGTCGCGTATCGAGGTGTATAGTGCCGGGATATTTGTGCTTGCCTCGTCGCCGGGCTGTTTCCAGCGGTCGTTGAGCTCTTTCGAGAGGTTGCTGAAGATGTCGGGCATCTTGCCGCCTGTGAAGGTCGAGTAGGGGTTGGGCAGACGTTTCTTTGCGCCAAGCATCAGTGCAAAATCGGCTCCGAAATTAAAGTCCTTCCAGCGCAGACGGGTGTTGAATCCTCCTGTAAAGTAGGGCTCGCTCTGTCCCGAATATACGAGGAATGTGGTGGGGTCGAGCGTGGGATTGCTGGCAACTGCATCGTATGTGGCGTGCTCGAATGTGGGGTAGCCGTTGGTGCTGTTGAGGCCTGTGAATTTGTATGACCAGAAGGCTGTCAGGGGGTAGCCGTTCTTTAGCGGACGGTCGTGATTGCCATTGAGAAAATCGGCGTGTGTAAGCTCGTCGGCGCGGGCCGTGCGGTCGTCGTCCTTCGACTTATTCCAGTTTTTGCTTGCATTTAGACCTATCGTCCACGCAAAATCATTGGTGCGGAAGGGGGTAAAATTCATTGTAACCTCAACGCCGTGATTGGTGATTATTGCACCATTCAAAGGCAGCGAAGCTATTCCATACTCCTGCGCAAGGTCTTGACGGATAATGGCGTGCGAGCGTCGGCCGTAGTATTCGAGGTTCATTGTCATTCCAAAGAGTGCAAGGTCGAGGCCTAAATTCCACGTTTTTGTGCGCTCCCACTTTAATTGGGGGTTGGCAAGGCTCGATATTGTCAGATAATATTCGCCGTAGCTCTCGAGCAGGCCTTGATACTGAACAATCATCTCGGGGCTTATGCTGTTGACTACATTACCTTGAATTCCGTATGTGGCACGCAGATTGGCTTGGTCGAGCCACGGGATATAATCCTCGACAAATTGCTCTTGGGCTATTTTCCACGATGCACCGAACGACCACGTGGGGTCGAATTGTTTGTTGGTGTCCTGTCCGAAGCGGTTCGAGGCGTCGGAGCGCACGTTGACGTTTACGACGTAGCGGTTCTTGTGCGAGTAGGCCACGGTGGCAAAGAACGACATATAGTTTGTAACGGTCGAGGTCTTGCTCCAACCGCCGTTGTAGAGCTGTGTCAGCGGGCCCCAGCCTATATTGACGTCGGTACCTATGGGCTTAAAATCCTCGGGCAGTGTGGGCGATACGATAATCTCGCCGCGCTCGGGCACATAGCCATAGACGACGTTTCCCTCGCTCTCGCCCTCGCTCGAACGAATCTCCATTCCCAACATTGCATTCAGACGGTGGCTCTCGTTAAACTCTTTGCTGAAAGAGAGGCGGTGCGAGGTGCTGTACGAGAGCGTCTGAGAGTTTGATTGGTTCAGCACACCGCCAAAGGGCAGAAGCGCTGCGTTGTATTTGTCGCTGCCGGCCTGCTCGCTGCCGTAGGGGTAGCCGCGGTAAAGCTGCTCGACCTGCGCGGTGCGTTCGCCGGCAAAACTCTCGCTCTTGTTGGTGCTCAGCGAGATGCTGGCGGTTGCATTGTATGTGAGCCAGCTCAGCAGCTTGTACGATACGTTGGTAGATGCGTTGAACATTGTTCCGCGGTTCTTGGAGTAGCTGTTGTCCATTTCGTTGAAAATGTTGTAGCTATATTGATTGTTGTCGCCAAGCAGCGCGTTATATTGGTAGCGGTAATATTTCGAGTAGAATGCGCGGCTGCCGTCGAGCTCGTAGGCCGGGATTGCGCGGCTTGTGTTCATTGCGTAGCTGTAAGGGTTGACGCCTGCGCCGTAGCCGTCGGAGTTACGTACGCTTCCATTCAGTTGTACGTTTATGGTCAGACGGTCGTTTACGTTGCTGTTTATGCTCAGGCGGGTAGTTATCTGGTCGTTTTCGTTGCCAATCTCGTAGCCTTTGTTGTCCGAGTAGCCCACCGAGGCGTTATAGGTGTATTTGTCGGTTCCGCCCGAGACGCTCAGATTGTGATTCTGGCTCACCGAGTTGCGTGTGAGAAGGTCGAACCAATCGGTGTTTACTGTTTCGAGTCTTTGCAGATAACTCGAGAATTGCTCCTCGTTTATCATACGCTTGTTGAACATTGACATCAGACCCTCGTAGGTGTAAGTCTGTGGCAGAGGCACGCTCTGATAGCGCACACCGGCCTCGTAGGCCTCTTTGCTGAATTGTATGCGCTCGTAAGAATTCATAAAATCGTAAATTGCGTATGAGGGCTGCTCGCGCACCGACAGATTGGCCGAGTAGTTTACGCTGATGCGTCCCGGCGTTCCTTTCTTTGTTGTAATTACAATTACTCCATTCGAGGCTTTTGAACCATATATCGCAGTTGCCGAAGCGTCCTTTAGTACGGTGATATTTTCAATATCCTGCGGGTTGAGCCAAGAAATTTGATTGCCTATAAGCTCGCGCATATCCGAGGTTATTGACGAACTCATATCAATGCTTATGGGGTCTTCCTGAATTACACCATCTACCACCCACAAGGGGTCGCTGTTGCCGAGTATGGTGGATGTTCCGCGGATGGTAATCTTGGGCGATGCTCCCACGCGCGCAGTGGTGTTTATTACGCTCATTCCCGCGATTTTTCCTTGCAGCATCTGGTCTATGCTCTGATAGGCAGGCATCATAATGTCGTCGGCTTTTACGGTGGTGAATGCACCTACCATATCTTTTCGGGGCAGTTTGTTGTAACCGTCCTCGACAATCGTTACCTCGCTGAGCATAGCGTCGTCGCTGTTGAGTTGAATCTTAAAATGCTCCTTTACGTTGTTTGCGGTGAGCTTTATTCGGCGTGTTTTTGTACCGACGAAGCTAACGACAAGTTCGCCCTCGCCGATGTTTACCTCAATCTTAAAATCTCCGTTAAGGTTGGTACTTGTGCCGCGCACCATTTTCTTGCCGTTCATAATTGCGACGCTTGCACCCGGCAGGGGCTGCCCAAAGTCATCGACGACAGTTCCCGAAATTGCTGTACCACTCTGTGCATACATTGCGGTTGCACACAGAAGACACAATATTAAAGATAAAATATTAAGTGTCGTTTGTTTAGTGCTCATAGCTGCTTTGCTTTATTTTGTAATTTTTTGTTTAGATTGCTAAAGTAATGTAAAAATTCCTTTTTTGCTAATAAACGATGAAAAAACCTTCTTTAATTATATGTTTTAACACAATTTTAAAATGTTAAGTAAGGTTAAAAATAAATGATAATGTTCGCTTTTTTAGAAATTGTGATTTTGTGCCCGGCGGACAATAGTCATATAAAAATGCTACGTTCTATTTTCTTGAAAAAAGAGAACGTAGCATTGTATGGTGTTTCTATCTTACTTACAATTTTATTTCAATGCTTGCGGGGAATGTGTAGCTGAAATCGCCTCGACTGTTCATAGTGCGGTGCAGATTGGCTATTGTTCGCTTGATTTTTTTGTTGAACACCTTTTTGCCATTGTATATCACCGTTACTTTTTTGTCGAGGTTCAGCATTTTGTCGTTCAGGTGGATGGTGAGGCGCGAGTAGTCGCAGCGGTCGATGAAGATTGTGTTTTCCTCGATGCGTGCAACGACGCTTTTTTTGTGCCCGAGCTCGTCGCTTGGTGCCGATAGCCAATAGAAATGTTCGCGCACAACCTCCTCTTGTCGCCACACGATTTTTGTGGGGTAGGGGTTGCGTCTGTACTGCGCCATCCAGCCGATGGCTTCGCTGTCGGCAAGCTCCATCCAATGACCTTTACCCTCGACAATGTTAGTGCTGTGAATATAGCCCTCGGGGTCGGCTTTTTGCAGAGAGTCCATCAGTGCGCCTTTCTCTCGGGCAAGAGTGTTGCGGTTATAGGCGCTGTCGTGCTGTCCCATCCATATCATAAAGGGCAGGTTGCGCATATTAACCTGTGAGGCGTTTCCCGGATGACCGGCCATCATTGAGGCTGCGGCCCATTTGTCGGCCATACGAGGAGCCATACGCCACACGCCGTCGCCTCCGGCCGAGTATCCCAAAAGGTAAACTTTATTGGGGTTAACTCCCTCGAACACAACAGCCGATTGTATCAGCTTTTCGAAAAGTTCGTCGAGCCCCTGCTTGTGCCATAAGTCCCACGTGTTCCACGGTGCGCGCGGTGCCACGTAAAGACCCTCGGCGGGCGAATATAGGTAAATTTGATTGCCCCACTGCTCGTCGTTCACCTCTTTGGGGGCACTGCCTCCGCCGTGCAACGATATATACATACTGCGTCCGTCGGCAGGCATTTGTCCGAAGTTGCGGCAGGCGCACGCGAGGCGCAGCGTGTCGTGTGTGAGTGTCAGCTTCTGCCACTCGCCTTGCAGACGTCGTGCGGTGTTCTCGACCCACAGAGAATCTACCAATATTGTAGCTCTTTGGC
The DNA here is from genome assembly GCA_045533955.1 of Bacteroidaceae bacterium. GTDB lineage: Bacteria > Bacteroidota > Bacteroidia > Bacteroidales > Bacteroidaceae > HGM04593. Next base: position 16,760 of record JAZSIU010000063.1, on the reverse strand, counting down.
ACTGCTCCTTTGTGAGCTTTTTCTTGGCAAAAGCCTTGCTCTCGAGGCTTTCGGATGGGGCCTTTATCCACTTTTCGAACTCGCTTATTTGCGCTGTCGCTGTGCTGGCCGTAAAAAACACTATTGCGGCCAATGTAAAAAATCTTCTCATTCTTTTCCTCTTTTTTATAGGATGATACTGCTGAGCAGCATCGAAATTAGCATATAGAATGTCATTCCGCTAAAGTCGTTCATAATTTGAATAAACGGGCCTGTGGCGTGCGCAGGGTTAATGTTTAAGCGGTCGAGCACAAGGGGAATGAGCGTGCCGAAGGACGATGCAAACATTATTACCACAAAAAGGCTCAACGGCACCGACAATGTTACAATGTCGGTGGCATTATACATAAATATGTTGTAAACGTAAATTAGCAGCGAGAGGATTGTGGCGTTTATCAGCGCAACGGCCGACTCCTTCAGGATGTGGCGGAAAATGTGCCTCGTGTCGAGGGTGTTGTTGGCAAGGCCCTGCACGGCAATGGCCGATGACTGTACGCCTACGTTACCGCCCATTCCCGCGAGCAACGGGATGAAAAGTGCCATCTCGGGGTGGTCGCCCAGCGTCGTCTCGAAGAGGCCGAGCAGCATCGAGGAGAAAATACCTCCAATCATTCCAATAACCAACCACGGTAGTCGGGCCTTTGTCTGATAAAATACAGAGTCGTCGCTCTCGACATCCTGCATAAGACCGGCTCCCAGCTGTTGGTCGTGCTCACTCTGTTCGCGCACCTCGTCCATTACGTCATCGACGGTAATCTGTCCTACAAGGCGGTTAATCTTATCCACCACGGGAATTGCCACAAGGTTGTACTTCTCAATCAGCGGTGCAACCTCTTCGATGGGCGTGTCAACGTCGATGCTTATTACGTCGGTGTTCATCACGTGCTTGACTTTTGACACCGAGGGGCTTGTAATCATCTTCGTCAGGGGGAAGAGGCCCAGCAGACGCTCGTCGTCATCGACAACGTATATGTAGTAAATTTCGTCGAGTTCCTCGGCCTGACGGCGCATCTCTTTGAGGCACTCGGGCATACTCCAATTCTCGTTCACAACCACCATCTCGGTTCCCATAATACCGCCGGCTGTGTCCTCGTCGTATTGCAGAAGATCGACAATGTCGCCCGCCTGCTCAATATCCTTGATGTGCGATAAGACCTCCTCTTGCTTGTCCTCGTCCATATCACGGATAATCTCGACGGCGTCGTCGGTGTCCATATAGTTGACGAAGCGCTTGGCAATTGCCTCGGAGGGGAGCTCTTCGAGTAGTTCGTTACGCAGGTCTTCGTCCATCTCAATGAGGGCGTCGGCTGCTTTTTCGTTGTCGAGCTGTCGGTACAGGAATCGTGCCTCTTCAATGTCGAGCTCGCTGCATATTTCGGCAATATCTGCGGGGTGCAGCTTCGAGAGGCTCTCTTGCAGAAGCACGGAGTCTTTGTTCTCGATGAGTATTTTCAAGGTGTCGATAAACTCTTTTGTCATTGTCCTGTGGCTTTTAGGGGGACTTTTTACAATTCTTTTTCAACCTTTTGTGTGAGGCTTATAAACTCCTCGATGGATAGCTGCTCGGGGCGCTTGTCGAGGATGGGGTCGATGAGCAGGGGCGAGTCTTTACCCACAATCTGTTGTATGGAGTTACGCAGTTTCTTGCGTCGTTGGTTGAATGTGCCCTTTACTATCTGCTTGAAAAGTGTCTCGTCGCAGGGGAGGGTGGTGCGGCTGTTGCGCTTCATACGCACAACGGCGCTCTTTACCTTGGGCGGGGGCGAAAATACCGTCTCGGGCACGGTGAAGAGATACTCGACGTCGTACCACAGCTGCACAAGGATGCTCAGGATGCCATAGTCCTTCTTACCGGGCGAGGCTGCCAGACGCTCGCCCACCTCTTTCTGAATCATTCCGCTGCAATAGGGGATAAACTCCTTATTGTCGAGCATTTTAAAGAATATCTGACTCGATATATTGTAGGGGTAGTTGCCGATGAGCATAAAGGGGGCCCCGCCGAATATGCGGTCGAGGTGCATTTTCAGAAAATCGTCGGGGATAATATTGTCCTCGCCCAACGTGGGCATATTCTTGCGCAGATAATCGACCGACTCCTCGTCAATCTCAACAACCTTCAGCGTGCGCTCCTTCTTTAGCAGAAACTGTGTGAGCACGCCCATTCCGGGACCCACCTCAAGCACGGGTACTCCGGGGCAAATATCCACTGTGTCGGCAATTTTCATTGCAACGTCAAGGTCGGTCAGAAAATGCTGTCCCAATCTCTTCTTTGCTTTTACGGCTTTCATCGTTGTTGCTGCTTTTGGCGGTTAATGTAATTATTTCTTAAAAAAAAGTCAAATACTCCCTAAAAAAATGGAGAAATTTTAAGAAACTGCTATCTTTGCAAACGGCTAACCTTAGCCGCGACTCTGCTCGCTGTCGGGCAGTGGGTCGCTTGCAAAGGTAACCAAAACTCTCAAATCTGATTAGAAACTTGTGAAAAAGATTTTAAATATTCTTATAAAAACAGGCCTGCCGCTGCTCTTGGGTGCAGTAATCCTTTATTGGATATATGGGAATTTCGATTTTGCGCGCATTTGGGATGCTCTGCATACGATGGATATGTGGTGGTTCTGGCTCTCGTGTGTCTTTGGAGTGCTGAGCCACGCAATACGCGGCTGGCGTTGGCGTCTGACGCTGGCTCCTTTGGGTTACAGGCCGGCAAACGATAGTTGTGTCTATTCTATCTTCATTGCATACGCGGCCAATCTTGTGGTGCCGCGCGTGGGCGAGGTCTCGCGCTGTGTTGTGCTCGAGCGCTACGACAGGGTACCTTTTGCGCAGTCTTTGGGCACGCTCGTCTCGGAGAGGCTTGTCGATACGGCAATGGTGCTTCTCATTACTCTTGTTGCGGTGGCGTCGCAGTGGACGGTGTTCCGCGCTTTTGTTGTTGAGGCGGGCGGGGTGTCTGAGAGTGGAATATTCTCCTCGGTGGGGCGTATGGTTATTCTTCTGCTCTCGCTTGTGGCAGTGTGTGTGGTGCTTTATTTTCTTGTCCGGCGCTTGTCGCTGTGGGGACGTGTTAAGAATTTCGTCTCGCGCTTCTGCGAGGGCTTTATGTCGCTCACTAAAATGCGCCACTTTTGGCTCTTTATTATGGAAACGGTGGGAATATGGCTGTGTTATTTTCTGCAGTTTTACCTCTGTTTCTTCTGTTTCGACTTTAGCAGCGGGCTTTCGGTTGCCGCAGCGCTGTTGCTCTTTGTGGCGGGCAGTGTGGCTGTAGTCGTGCCTACTCCCAACGGTGCGGGCCCGTGGCACTTTGCGGTGATGAGTATTATGATGCTCTACGGCGTCGGCTCAACCGATGCGGGTGCTTTTGCGTTGATAGTACATTCGTTGCAGACGTTGCTCGTGGCGCTTTTGGGCATTGTCGGGCTTGTGATGCTGCAATTTAAAAGATAAACTCAATTATTAACCTTATAAAAGTTTTAACAATGGCAATTACAATTAAAGACTTACAGCCTCGCGCGGTGTGGAAAAACTTTGAGGCTCTGACGCAGATTCCCCGTCCCTCGGGACATCTTGAGAAAATACAGAAGTATCTGCTCGATTTTGGCAAGAGTATCAACGTCGAGACGTGGCAGGATGAGGCAGGCAACATAATTATGCGTAAGCCTGCCACTCCCGGGCTCGAGGGCCGCAAGGGAATAATCCTTCAGGCGCATATGGATATGGTGCCTCAGAAAACTCCCGACAGCAAGCACGATTTCGAGACCGACCCCATCACAACAGTGGTAAAGGGCGATTGGCTCTATGCCGACGACACTACTCTTGGTGCCGACAATGGCTTGGGCGTTGCTGCCATAATGGCAATTTTCGAGGACGACAGCCTGCAACACGGTCCCCTCGAGGCGCTTATCACTGCCGACGAAGAGACGGGTATGTACGGAGCATTCGGCCTTAAGGGCGGCGAACTTCAGGGCAGCATCTTGCTGAACCTTGACAGTGAGGAAGAGGGTGTATTATATATAGGATGCGCCGGCGGTCTTGATATTACAGCTACAATGGAGTTTATGGAGGTAGAGCCTTACGAGGGCGAGGTTGCTGTTGCCGTACAGCTCAAGGGGTTGCGTGGCGGACACTCGGGCCTCGAGATTAACGCCGGTCGCGGTAACGCCAACAAGCTGATGGCCCGCTTCGTGCGCGAGGCAATGGACGAGTGTGGCGTGAGCCTCGCAAGCTGGAATGGTGGTAATATGCGCAACGCAATTCCCGCAAGCTGCCGTGTGGTACTCACACTTCCCGTTGAGGGCGTCGAGGAGCTCAAGGCTATCGCCGCAAAGTACGAGGCTCTGTACAACAGCGAGTATGCAACAATTGAGGAGGGAATTACGCTCACAGTTGATGAGTGCGAGATGCCCGAGACTGTTGTCCCCGAGGAGATTCAGGATAATCTCATCGACGTTATTCTCGCTTGCCACGATGGCGTGCTGCGCTTCATTCCCACAATCCCCGACACAGTCGAGACATCGAGCAACCTCTCTATCGTAACAATTGCCGACGGCGCCGCACAGATAAATATCCTCGCCCGTAGCTCTTGCGACACAATGAAGGAGTTCCTTGCACTGCAACTATCGAGCTGCTTTGCAATGGCCGGAATGAAGGTCGAACTCAGTGGCGGTTACAGCGGCTGGCAGCCCAATGTAAACTCGCCCCTGTTGGCTGCACTCAAGACAGCCTACTGCGATATGTTCGGCAAGCAGCCCGACGTGCGCGTAATTCACGCAGGCCTCGAGTGTGGTATAATATCGACCAACTATCCGGGAATGGATATGGTATCTTTCGGTCCCACGCTGATGTCGCCGCACTCGCCCACAGAGCGTGTCGAGATTCCCACGGTCGAGAAATTCTACTCACTCGTTAAAGCATTGGTAGTTAACGGAGTGTTATAAAAATTAAAGATTTTTGTAAAAAAAATAACGGATTCTGCATTGCGGCAGGAAAAAATCATTACTTTTGCCATCGGCGGTGTGATTTTGTCCTGCCGCTTTTCAGTACTAATCTAACTAATTTAATGATTATGAAAAAGAATGTAAAAGTTGCAGCTATTCTGCTATCAATGTGTATTGTGATGTCATCGTGTATAGGTTCGTTCAGCCTCACAAACAAGCTCAAAGATTGGAATTCGGGCATTGGCAACAAATTTGTGAACGAGCTTGTGTTTGTTTGTATGCACATTGTTCCCGTATATGAGGTGGCAATTTTTGCCGATATTCTTGTACTTAACTCAATTGAATTCTGGACAGGAAACTCGGCACTCGGTAAAAATGTCGGCGATACAAAGATTGTTAAGAACAGCAACGGCGACGACGTAACAATCACAGTACAGGAGAATGGTTACAGCCTCTCCGGCGGCGAGACTGCAATGAATCTTATCTTTGATGAGGCTGATAACAGCTGGAGCATCGAGTATAATAATCAGATAAACAAACTTATGAGCATCGACGGTGGCAATGCGCAGCTCTATCTGCTCAATGGGCAGACTATGAACGTGTCGCTCGATGAGGGCGGCGTTAATATGGCTCGTCAGTTGATGTACGACTACGCTCAGAAGTAAATACCTCCCTTAACACTGATTTAAAATATCTGCACCTTCTTTCGGGGTGCAGATATTTTTTATGGTGCAGCAAAAAATCCTTATCCGAACAGATGTAATAAGGAAAATTTTAAGTAAGTTTGCCTTAAAGAACTGCATTATGGAACATCCCGAGAATGACAAAGCCTATAAGGGCCTGAAAGTGAATGACGGAGTAGAGAAACTAAACTCTATAAATCCCTACCTTTCGCAGATGAAGCGTCGCCGCGCCGCCCGGCTCACCGCTGATGATTATGTCGATGGAATTTTGCGGGGCGACGTTACGATACTCTCGCGTGCGGTAACGCTGGTCGAGAGCCTTCTGCCGCAGCATCAAGCCATTGCACAAGAGGTTGTCGAACGCTGCTTGCCACACTCGGGACGCTCGGTGCGCGTAGGCATCACAGGTGTTCCCGGGGCGGGTAAGAGTACCTCCATCGACGCCTTTGGGATGCACGTCCTTGCCGAGCGTGGCGGAAAATTGGCCGTGCTTGCCGTTGACCCCAGCAGCGAGCGCAGCAAGGGCAGTATCTTGGGCGATAAGACACGAATGGAGCGCCTCTCGGCTCACCCCGATGCTTTTATACGTCCCAGCGCCTCGGCCGGCTCGTTGGGTGGTGTTGCACGAAAGACACGCGAGACGATAATCCTGTGCGAGGCAGCCGGCTACGACACAATCTTTGTCGAGACGGTCGGGGTGGGGCAGAGTGAGACTGCCGTCTGTTCAATGGTCGATTTTTTCCTCCTTTTACAGATTGCAGGCGCAGGCGACGAGCTTCAGGGCATTAAACGCGGCATAATGGAAATGGCCGACGGCATTGTAATAAACAAGGCCGACGGCGCCAATGTCGAAGAGGCCAAGCGCGCAGCGGCCCACTATCGCAACGCCCTGCAATTGTTCCCGATGCCCGAGAGCGGAATACGCCCACAGGTGCTCACCTATTCGGGATTTTATAATATAGGAATAAAAGAGGTGTGGGAGATGATATACGGCTATATTGCCGCTGCAAAAGCCCGCGGCAGCTTCGACGCCCGCCGATACCGTCAGGCAAAATATTGGATGTACGAGACAATCAACGAGCAATTGCGCTCGCGTTTCTACAATGCCCCGGCCATCGAAGGGCTGCTCCCCTCGTACGAGCGCGACGTTCAAGATGGACGCATAACCTCATTTGCCGCAGCGGCCAAGCTACTCGATATTTTCGATAAAATGTAACTCTCAATGAGCACAAAAAAAGAGATACGAAAGGCGGTGCGCGCGGCCCTTGCTGCAATGCGCAGCGATGAAAGACGCGTCGAGGCGCAGCAAGTGTCGATGCTCGTTCTGCGCCATCCTGCGATAAGGAGCGCCCGCACAATAGCCCTTTTCGCCTCGCTGCCCGACGAGATTGATACCTCGACGCTCTTGCAGACACTCTCGCGCAAGGCGCGCATTGTGCTCCCCCGAATAAACGGCGAGAATATGGACTTTTACTCCTACGCACCCGAGGCGATGCAGCGCGGCTTTATGGGAATATCCGAGCCCGAAGGCCTTACAGCCGTCGCCCCCGCCGATATTGACGTGATGATTCTCCCGGGCGTTGCCTTTACCCCCGACGGAGGACGCTTGGGACGCGGCAAGGGATATTACGATAAATACCTATCGCGCAGCGGCTTCCGCGCCCGCACGATAGGCATCTGCCACAGCGTACAACTATTGCCGACACTCCCCGAGGAGCCACACGACAAACGGCTCGACGAGGTGATTGTTGCGCCCCTCACGCAGCCTTCTACTATTTGATGAATAACAAAATAAAATATTATGAAACGAATCACATTAAAAAGAACCTTTTCATTGCTGTTTATGCTGAACAGCCTTTTGTTGAGCGCACAAGACTTTAATGTCGATGGCATCTATTACAATATCCTCTCGGCCGAGGATAAGACAGTCGAGGTTACCCATCATAAAGATGCCCTCTCAAAGCCCGATAAACGATACCGCGGAGCAGTAACAATCCCCTCGACAGTTACTCGTAAGAAAAAGAGCTACAATGTGGTTGGCATTGGTGATAGTGCATTTGAAGGTTGCAGCGAGGTTACAAGCGTTGTTGTTTCGGAAGGTGTAATAAACATTGATAAAAATGCTTTTTCTAATTGTTCGGCCCTAACCGACATAAGAATCCCGGCCAGCGTAAAAGAAATAGGAGAAACTGCTTTTGGCGGCTGCCTATCTCTTGATGCCGTTTATATCGACAACCTCTCGGCGTGGTGTAATATAGATTTTGCTTTATTAGGAAGCCCATTGCTTCAAACGGTGAATTTGTATTTAAAAGATAAAATATTGACCGAGGTTGTTATTCCCGATGATATAACTGAAATAGCCGATTTTGCGTTTTACGGTTGCAGTAGCATCACAAGCATTGTAGTACCCGAAGGGGTAACGAGTATCGGTACCGGCGCATTTAGCCACTGTACCGGCCTTGTAAGTATTGTAATTCCCGAGGGTGTACAATTATCGTCTGGGGCAATCAAGGGTTGCGATAACTTAAAAACAATACAATGCGGAGATAAAATCCTGACCCCCGAAGATATTGATGCAAAATCCGCTGAGGTAGTATATCAGGTTGTAGAGCGGCTGCCTGAATTTCCCGGTGGTATGTCGGCGCTTATGAACTATTTAAGGGATAATATGAATTATCCCGGAGTTTGCAAGAAAAATAAGATACAGGGTAAGACGTATGTCCATTTTATTGTAGGCTCCGATGGGACTATCCGTGATGTGAATGTGCAAAGAAGCTCGGGCGACGTCTATCTGGACAAAGAGGCTGTTCGCGTTGTTAAGAGTATGCCCAAATGGAATCCCGGCAGGCAGGACGGTAAGGCTGTTGCGGTGGAGTTTACACTTCCGATTGTATTCCGTCTGAAATAATCGAAGACTGATGGTATATACTATGCAGCGGGTGAGATTCTTGTTTTGAATCTCACCCGCTGCATAGTATGCTTCTATAATTAAATATCGTTCACAATCCTCAGCTGCTGACGTATGCTCTCGGAGTGGATGACCTCGAAAATATCTTTCATTGCCTCGACGTCAAGGCTGTGAAGGGCGCTGTTTGTGGCGAACCGCTCCATTGTCTCGTTGTATCGGAACGGCTGGAACACTCTGAGCCCTCTCTCGCGCTTCACCTCGCCTATCTCACGGGCAATCTGCATACGCTTGGCGATGAGGCGCATAAGCTCGCCGTCAATCTCGTCGAGCAGTGCACGGTAACGCGAAATTTCCCCACTCTCGCCCTCGGACGTACGGTGTACAAGGCGGTCGAGGATGATGAAAAGCTCCTCGGGTACCACCTGCTGACGATTGTCGCTTAGGGCGCACTCGGGGCAGTGATGCGTCTCAATCATCAGGCCGTCGAAATTAAGGTCCATAGCCTCTTGCGAGAGCACTGCCAGAAGCTCGCGTTTGCCCGCAATGTGGCTGGGGTCGCACAGCAGAGGCAGCTGAGGCAGGCGGCGTTTGAGCTCGAGGGGCAGTTGCCATTGAGGCGCGTTGCGGAAAATTTTCTCGCCGTATGACGAGAATCCGCGGTGTATGCAGCCCAAGCGTGTAACGCCGGCATTGTTCAGACGCTCAAGGGCGCCTATCCACAGTTCAATGTCGGGGTTGACGGGGTTTTTGACAAGCACGGGAATATCGACGCCGCGCAGTGCGTCGGCAATATCTTGCACGGCAAAGGGGTTGGCGGTGGTGCGTGCGCCTATCCACAGAATGTCGATGCCTGCCGCAAGGCTCTGCTCAATGTGCTCGGGGGTGGCTACCTCGGTGGCTACGGGCATCGACAGCTCCTTGCGCACGCGCTTGAGCCACGGCAGTCCCACTTTTCCTACTCCCTCGAAGCAGCCGGGCTTTGTGCGGGGCTTCCATATTCCTGCGCGGAAGAATGTTACTCCGCGCCTCGAGAGGGCGCGTGCAATGTTCATCACCTGCTCCTCGCTCTCGGCGCTGCAAGGGCCTGCGCCCACGATGGGGCGTTGCGATTTTTCAAAAATATCTATTTTGTCGATGTTCATAATTATTTTATCTTGGTGAAGATTTTCAGTGCATTGGCTGTTGTTGTGTGTGCAATCTGTTCGACGCTGCAATTGTATATTCCGGCAAGATGGGCAGCAATGTGCGGAATATATGCGCTCTCGTTGCGGCCACCGCGCTTGGGGACGGGGGCAAGATAGGGCGAGTCTGTCTCGAGTACGATGCGCTCAAGGGGGACGGCCTCGGCGAGTGTCTGCGGCAGAGGGCTTTTCTTGTAGGTGAGCGTGCCACCTATTCCCAGCATAAAGCCGGGGAAGCCGAGCAGCGCGCGCGCCTCGTCGGCGCTGCCCGAGAAGCAGTGGAAGATGCCTGTCAATTGCTTCCCGCGGTGTTTTTCCATAATGTCGCAGATGCTCTCGAAGGCGCTGCGCGAGTGTATCACCAGCGGAAGCCCCGTCGATGCTGCCCACTGAATCTGTGTCTCGAAGGCCTCAATCTGTTGCTCTTTTCGTGTGTCGTCCCAATAAAAGTCGAGCCCCACCTCGCCGATGGCTATGAATCGGTTGCTGCTCTCCAAAAGGCTGTGCATCTGCTGCAATTGCAGGCGATAGTCGTCGGCAACGTCGGTGGGGTGCAAGCCTATCATAGGGTAGCATACTCCGGGGTATCTGTCGCACATTGCCATTATGGGCTCTATGCTCGATGCGTCGATTGAGGGGAGGCACAGACGGCTGACGCCTGCTTCAATGGCGCGCTCGACGGCTGCGTCGCGGTCGTCGTCAAACTCTTGTACAAACAGATGAGTGTGCGTGTCAATATAATTGGTCATTCTTTTTCGCTCTTTTTTGTGCGGTCGGTGCGCGTGTAGTATATTATACCGTATTGTGCGCACTTTTTTAGTCGTTTCTCTTGTGCAAGGGGGGAGAAATGCGCCTCGACACTGTTCCATATTTCAAGGATGATGGCATCGCCTTCGGGGCGCATTGCGGCGATATTCTCTTGCGCCTCGGCTGTGCGTTGTTGCAGCATCAAGCGGTGGCTGTGCATCTCCTTGAAAAGGTCGAATACAACGGCCACACGTCCCATCGTGGGGTTGTAGATTGGAATCCCGCCCTCGGCGGTGCGTCGCCGCTCGCCCTCTTTTATCTTCTCGCCCCATTGCAGAAGGGCAGTCTCCGAGGTAAGGGGCGGCACGCTGTCCTGCTCCTCGGGCAGGCCGTAGTAGGCTCTTTTGCAGCGCTGAATCTCGCCGCGGATAATACCGAGGCTCAATACCTGAATAAAGTGCGAGACGTACATTCGTGCCTGCTTGAGCGCTGCCTCGTATTTCAGACTCTGACGCTTCGACGACTGCTCGGCCGAACAACGCTCGTAGGCCGATACCTCGCGCGAGAATGCGTCCAAGAAATTTTTGGCTCGGTGGTAAAGGTCGTGCGGGAGCACATTCGTGTAGATGCCATTTTGTGTGCTTGCGGCAATGGCACTGCCGAGGCTGCGTATGCGCGCACGGTCGGTCTTGGGCAGGCGGCGATAGGGCATCTTGTCTCTTTAAAGATTGCGGTTCAAGAGTGAATCGACGAAGCTCTTGAGGTTGCTCTTGCGCTCGGCGGGGAGGGCAATTTTGTCGATATACTCGTCGCACTTTGCAAAAAGCTCGTTAATCTTGGCCTCGCATAGTGCGCGCACACCAAGCTCGTTGTAAATGGCTGTGAAGCGGGTTATCTTCTCTTTCTCGTCGAACTGTTCCTTGCTCATCCACTCTTTTAACTCGGCGCGCTGTGCGGGCGATGCAAGCTCCAATGCCTTTATCAGCAGGAAGGTTTTTTTGTTGCATACAATGTCGCCGCCAATCTTTTTGCCAAAGACCGACGTGTCGCCATAGACGTCGAGCAGGTCGTCCTGAAGCTGGAAGGCAAGGCCCATCGTCTCGCCGTATGCGTACAAGTTCTTTTGGTCGTCCTCGTTGGCGCCGGCCATAATTCCGCCCATTCTCATACAGGCTGCCATAAGCACCGAGGTCTTTAGGCGTATCATTTCTATGTACTCTTGCTCGGTAACATTCTCGCGTGTCTCAAATTCCATATCATACTGCTGCCCCTCGCCAATCTCTTTGGCCGTGGCGGTGAAGAGCTCGAGCATAGGGCGCAGTTTCTCGTCGGGCGATTTTGTCATAAGCTCGTAGGCAAGCACCAGCATTGTGTCGCCCGAGAGGATGGCTGCATTGTCGCCCCATTTTGCTGCCACCGTGGGCTTTCCGCGGCGAATGTCGGCACGGTCCATTACGTCGTCGTGTATGAGGGTGTAATTGTGGTATGTCTCCATTGCCACCGCCTGATAGAGGGCACTCTCGACGTCATCTTTGTACATATTGTAGGCCATAAGGCACAGTACCGGACGCACGCGCTTGCCGCTCTGCGAGAGTGTGTATGTTATTGGACGATAAAGCTCTTTGGGCTCGTGCTCAATCTCGAGATTGGCGATAAACTCATTTACTTTTTCACGAATTTGTTCCCAACTGTACATAATATCCTTAAATTTAATGTGCCTTATTCATCGGCCGACGAGAAAGGCTTGTGTTTATAATTCTTGCAAAAAATAAGGAGGCTACTTTTTATGTGAGCAGCCTTCAGCCTCTTAGAAGTGCAAATAACTTCTTAATTTTAGAGCAAAAATATATAATATTTTTCAATGTGGCCACATATTCTCTCTTTTTTTGCTGTGTTGATAATATTTTACACTCTCGGCACACTATAAAGGGGACTTTTACGTTTTTCTTTGGCAAAGAGTGTCGATACTTTTATTTGTTGGTAATTAGGCGGCTCTTTTCGCGGATAAAAAAGAAAAAAGCATTATCTTCGCCCGAGCGAAGCATAACAGACACAAGAATTGTATATGTTGATAAAGAAAATATTGATTTTATTATTGCTTGCTGCACCAACGGCTCTATGGGCTCAGGATGGCGGCACTGCATTTAATATTCTGCGTTTGCCCTATTCGTCGCACGCAGCAGCAGTGGGAGGGGCTAATATCTCGCTCCCCGACGATGATATTATGCTTGCTATGCACAATCCGGCGCTGCTTGCCAACGTCTCGGATAAGACGCTGAGCCTCAGCTATATGTCCTATATGAGCGACAGCCGGGTGGCGGGCGCGGCATTTAATCGTATGTTCGGCGAGCGCTCGGCAGCGGCTCTTGCGGTGCGATACATTGACTATGGCTCGTTTGACGGCTACACGGACGATAATATAGCGACGGGCAGCTTCAGCGCCAAAGATATTGAGCTCTCTTTCCTCTATAATTACCTTCTGAGCGACAGTTGGAGCGGCGGCGTTACGGGAAAATTCATATATTCAAAATACGAGAGCTACTCGTCGGTGGCCCTCGGCGTTGACCTCGGAGTGAATTATTATAATCCCGAGAGCGAATTTTCTGCCTCATTTGTGTTGCGCAATTTAGGTGGACAGGTAAAGGCCTTCGAGGATAAGCACGAGAGTATGCCTTTCGATATTCAGCTGGGCCTTACGAAACGTCTGGCACACGCCCCTTTGCGTTTGTCGCTGACGCTCGTCAATCTGCACAAATGGAGCAAGGACGATTTTTACAATCCCGACGGAAGCGAGGATGGCGTGGGCGATATTCTGCTCAAGCACGCAATTTTCGGCGCCGACCTGCTGATAGGCAGTAATTTCTACGCCTCATTGGGATACAATTATCGAATAGCCGAGGAACTCTCGGCCGAGGGCACAAAATGGGACGGCCTCTCATTTGGCGCGGGCCTCACACTAAAGAAATTTAAATTGGGCGTCTCGTACAGCAAGCTGCACGTATCATCGGGCTCGCTTATGTTCGCCGCATCATACACACTATAAATAAAGTAAAATATCGACTATGAAAAAGATAATAATTGCAATCGACGGCTTCTCGTCGTGCGGAAAAAGCACAATGGCCAAGTCATTGGCACGCAGTATCGGTTACCTCTATTTCGACAGCGGTGCAATGTACCGCGCAGTCTCGCTCTTCTGCTTGCAGCAGGGGCTCTTTGCCGACGGCAGCATCGACGTCGAGGCCTTGCGCGCAAGAATGAACGAGATTAAGATAACATTCGAGGCCGACCCTGTTACAAAAAACTCGGTAACACTGCTCAACGGAGTGAATGTCGAGAAAGAGATTCGCTCGCTCGAGGTGTCGCGCATCGTCAGCAAGGTGGCCGCACTCGATTTTGTGCGCGCCGATATGATTGAGCAGCAGCGTCGTATGGGGCAGGCCAAAGGCATTGTGATGGACGGACGCGATATTGGCACCACAGTCTTTCCCGAGGCCGAAATGAAGATATTCGTAACAGCCTCGGCCGAGGTGCGTGCGCAGCGTCGTTACGACGAGATAATCGCTCGCGGCGATAGTGCCGACTATGCCGAAATACTCGAAAATGTGCAGCAGCGCGACCATATTGACCAGACACGCGAGGTGAGCCCTCTGCGCAAGGCCGACGATGCACTGCTGCTCGACAACAGCAATATGACGCGCCAAGAGCAGGAGCAGTGGCTCGTCGAGCGATTCAAAGAGATTACAAATGGATAAGATGCTTAAAATAGAGATTGACGAACAGTCGGGATTCTGCTTCGGAGTAACCACTGCAATACAAAAAGCCGAGGAGGAACTGAGCAAGGGCGAGACGCTCTATTGCTTGGGCGACATTGTACACAACGGCAAGGAGTGCGAGCGTCTCAAACGTTTGGGGCTCATTACAATAGACCACGCCACATTCGCTACGCTCCGCGATGCAAAAGTGCTTCTGCGTGCCCACGGCGAGCCGCCTGAAACATACGAAACAGCCCGACGCAATAATCTGCGCCTTATCGACGCAACGTGCCCCGTGGTGCTGAAACTGCAACAGCGCATACACAAAAAATGGGCCGAGAGTGCCGCCGACAACCGACAGATAATAATATACGGACAAGCAGGACACGCCGAGGTGCTGGGCCTTGTGGGGCAGACACGCGGCGAGGCAATAGTAATAGAAAACACAGAGCAAATGTCGCGCGTCGCAACCGACAAAGACACCTACATATACTCGCAGACGACAAAATCGCTCGAAGGCTACAAACAGATAGTCGAGGCGGTAAAAGAGCACGTCGCACCCCGACAAAAGATAGAATTTGTCGATACCGTGTGTCGTCGCGTGGCCAACCGTATGACAGGAATAGGCGAATTTGCAAAGGCGCACGAGCTGATATTCTTCGTCAGCGGACGCAAAAGCTCGAACGGGAAAATCCTCTACGACGAGTGCCGCCGTATGAACCCAAATTCGCACCACATTGAGGGCCCGCTCGAGATTGACCTCTCGCTTACCGATAATGTCGACAGCATAGGAATATGCGGCGCAACATCCACCCCAAAGTGGCTGATGGAAGATTGTAAACAAGCAATATTAAACTATAAAAACAAGAAAATATGAAGAACAGAATCAATTGTGTGGGCGTGCTCACCTCAGGAGGCGACGCACCCGGAATGAACGCAGCCATCCGCGCCGTAACCCGCGCCTGTATCTATCACGGCATACGCGTGAAAGGAATCTATCGAGGCTACAAAGGTCTTATAACAGGCGAGATTAAGGAGTTTAAGACCGAGGATGTAAGCAACATTATACAGCGTGGCGGAACAATCCTAAAGACCAGCCGCTGCCCCGAGTTTAAGACCGAGGAGGGACGCGCGCAAGCATACGAGATGCTCAAGAAACAAGAGATTGACGCCCTTGTGGTTATTGGTGGCGACGGCTCAATAACAGGCGCCTACAATCTTGCACGCGAGTATGACATTCCCTGTATCGCGCTGCCCGGAACAATCGACAACGACCTTTACGGCACCGACGTAACAATAGGTTACGACACGGCCCTGAATACCATTATGGAGTGTGTCGATAAGATACGCGACACAGCATCGTCGCACGAGCGTCTTTTTATCGTCGAGGTAATGGGACGCGACGCAGGCTTCCTCGCCCTCAACGGAACAATCGCAACAGGCGCCGAGGCGTGTGTGCTGCCCGAGATTGACCCCGAGTTCGAAACAATAAACAAATTCATAGCCAACGGCCTGCGCCGCACCAAGAGCAGCAGTATCGTACTCTTTGCCGAGGGCCGTGAGAAGGACTACAATATTATGGAGGTTGCCGAGGGTATGCGCGAGCGTTTCCCCGAGCTCGACGTGCGCGTCTCAATCCTCGGATATTTGCAGCGCGGTGGAAGCCCCACGGCCAACGACCGTATCTTGGCCAGCCGCTTGGGCGTTGCAGCCATCGACGCACTGCTCGAGGGTCAGCGCAACGTAATGATTGGCTCACGCAACAACGAGGTAGTTTATATCCCCTTCACAAAGGCTATTAAGGACGATAAACCCCTCGACCGCGACGCTGTTCGTGCACAGGAGATTCTTGCATCGTAAATACCCTCCCTGCGCGAAAGGATAAATAAAGTCCGACTGCTCAAGATTTAAGAGCAGTCGGACTTTTTATGTCTGCTTCACCTGATGTCTGCACATAATCAAATGAAGCAAAAAGTGTGGGCGATTATTTTATCAGCACTTTGGCTGCGCCCAAGTGCTTTGCGCTCGGCAATGATAGATTAAGCAAGCTTATCTATCATTGCACTCACTTAACCAGCACTTTTTTACCTTCACAATGTAGATTTCCTTTTCGGGATTTTCTACTCGGCGGCCGCTGAGGTCGTAATAAACAGCCTCGCCCTGCTCGCTCTCCACACTCTCGATGGCTGTTGCGTCGCTTCCATCAGAGCTCATTTCCACGATATTTTTAAACTCTTTCCAACCGTCGGTTGCAGCGTATGTGCTCTTGGCACCTGCGGGCACGTAGAGGGTGCACGCGTCCTTATCTATTCGGTAGAAAGCATCGTTGCCGGGCGCAAACAGATTCTCGGCCGCGATGTGCGAAGTAATATTTGTAAGGCCGTAGCAATAAGCGAACGCATAGTTGCCGATGCTTGTTATACTCGAGGGAATTTCAATGCTTGTCAGGCCGTTGCAATAATAGAACGCATATACTCCTATGCTTGTTACACTTGAGGGAATTTCAATGCTTG
>JAZSIU010000106.1:0-24524 GCA_045533955.1 Bacteroidaceae bacterium | reverse complement strand
AGGGCGGTCCGCAGCACCCTTAAAACAATCGTAAACCGAAATGACAAGCAAGCCTCCGACCGAGTGAGCGCACTGTTGCCTCACGAGCAAAGGAGGCCCCGCGACAATTTCTTTAGGTGCAGTTTTTTTGCTTACTTTTTTCCGAAAAAAAGTAAGGCCCAAAGTATAAAATGAAAGAAAGAATAGCCGTACAAGTATTCCGTGAGGGTGATAAATAGAGTAATCTCGACCACACCTTTTTGCTACTGAGCCAAAATATGTTACGTGTGAGAGCAATATATCAATATTCTCCACCGACTTTGTCCCCCCCCCGAGAAAAAGACCTCAGCCGAGAATGGCGTTTGCAGCCAGCGATAGAAAATCGACGTATGCGGGGAAAGAGGCTTTTCGCAGCAGCACCCCCTCGTCGCTGTGCATATCCCCGAGGATGGGTGCACACAGCGTGAAGCAGGGGACTCCATACTCGTCGTAGTCCCAACTCTCGTCGAGCTCGGCATTATGCACATAAGAGTATCGTCCGTTGTATGGCCTCAGAAGCTCCACCAAATGATGCGCGGTGAAAATATCAACCCCGAGGTCATTCTCTATGGTAAAGAGCGCCTCGTGCTGCCACCCCTCTTCGGTAACGTCAAGCACTATGGCAAAGGCCACGCTGCACTGCATAAGCCCCAGCGCACAGAGGGCCTCGACGGCGCCGCGCGAGTCTTGCTCCTCGTCGCCGGTGAACGCCACAATAACATTATCGGCAAATTTTCCGTGCAGCATATTCCAAATTACCGCAGCATTAGTGTAGCTGTTGTCGAATGTACCGTGCAGCGTCTCGCCCCCGTCGGCACAGAAGCACCGCGAATAGAGGCTGTCAATGTGCGAGGAGACAAGCACTACCCTCTCGCCCTCTCTTGGACGGCGTCTGCCATAGAGCATCGACAGAGGGCCCTTGTGCAACTGCTCATAGGCGCTGCCGTCGAGCAACGCCTCAATTGCCTCGAGGCGTGCAGTGTCGGTAAAATGCTTCCCGTCGTCGCGGCTGCTCACCGTAACCGCTTGTAAAATCTGTAAAAAATGTTCCATAATCGGGGCTAAGATAACAATTTTGTCGCAAACAGAGAGCCCGCTCGACAAAAAAGAGTATATTTGCCCTATTATGGAGAATATTATACGCAAAATAAGAGGATACCACCCCGTCTCGGACGAGGCACTGCAAGCGCTATTGAGGGAGCTTCGTGCTGTGCACTACCCCAAGAACAAGCGCATTGTGCAGTCGGGGGTAACCGACCATAATGTCTATTTTATCGAGCAGGGGGTTACGCGCTCCATTTTCCATAAGGACGGAACCGACACAACAACGTGGTTCAGCCTCGAGGGAGATATTACCTTCGGAATGTACTCGCTCTATCACAACAAGCCCTCGGTCGAGAGCATAGAGACGCTTACCGACTGCATAATCTACACAATCCCCATCGACCGTCTGAACGAACTTTACGAAAAGTACATCGACATTGCCAATTGGGGACGCATTGTGCATCAAGATGTAAACTGCCTCCTGAGCCACATTTTCGTAGAGCGCCTGCAACTATCGCCTCGCGAGCGTTACGACTGTTTTTTGCAGCGCTTCCCGGGGCTTCTGAACAGAATAAAACTAAAGTATGTTGCCGAATTTCTGGGAATCTCTATATACACACTAAGCAGAATAAGGTCGGGCAAATAATTTTTTGCTTTTAAGCAAATTTTTATAACAAGGCATTTTGTATCTTCGCACCCTAAAAACTATGCAAAGGCGACTGATTATCGTCCTACGCATCAAAAATTCTTTTGGGGAATAATCAATAAAAAAAACATACAAAATGTCAGAAACAAAAAACTTTACAACAGCATCGGCAGCATTTGCCGATAGTAAGCCCCACTATGCGCTGCTCGACGGCCTGCGCGGCGCAGCTGCTTTGATGGTCGTCTGGTACCACGTTTTCGAGGGCTTTGCCTTTGCCGAGGGGTCGGCCATCGACGTCTTTAACCACGGACATTTGGGAGTGGATTTCTTTTTTATGCTCTCGGGATTTGTAATCAGCTACGCTTACGACAGCCGTTGGCAGGCCGACAGTAAGAATCGCCTCACGACGGGGAGTTTTTTCAAGCGCCGTCTTATTCGTCTGCACCCTATGCTCATTATGGGAGCGATAATAGGCTTTATCACTTTCCTCTTTCAGGGCGGCGTTAAATGGGACGGCACGGCGACGCCTCTCTCGTGGACAATTGTGGCTCTTGTGCTTGCGATGCTCTTTATCCCCGCTTATCCCGGCGCCGGCTACGACGTTCGCGGCAACGGCGAGATGTTCTCGCTTAACGGCCCCTCGTGGTCGCTCTTTTTCGAGTACATCGGCAATATTGTGTATGCGCTTTTTATCCGCCACTTGGGCAACAAGGCGCTGGCGCTGCTGACAGCCCTTTTGGGCGTTGCTTGGGTGTGGTTCGTTGCCACCGACGTATCGGGATACGATATGACTGGCATAGGATGGACACTCGACGAGGTCAACTTCTTCGGAGGATTCTTAAGGATGATGTTCCCCCTCACGCTGGGTATGCTGATGGCGCGAAATTTCAAGCCCTACAAGATTCCCGGAATTTTCTGGATTTCTATCGTTGTACTCTTTGCGCTCTTCTCGGTGCCCGCATTTGCCAAAAGCGGCAGCATAAGCATAAACGGTATTTACGAACTTGCCTGCATAATGATAGTATTCCCCACTATTGTGTGGCTGGCAGCATCGGGCAGCACCACCGACGCCGTATCGACAAAAGTGTGCAAATTCTTGGGCGATATTTCGTACCCGCTCTACATTGTGCACTACCCTGTTATGTATCTGTTCTATGCTTGGCTCATCGAGAACAAACTTTACACTCTTGGCGAGACGTGGCCGGTTGTTATTATGGTGTTTGCAATAAATATCAGCCTCGCTTACGCCTGTCTGAAGCTCTACGACGAACCCGTGCGCCGTTGGCTCACAAAGAAATTTATGAAATAAAATTTATAGACTTTCAGAAGAATAAAGCTATTATTTGCGTCCTCTGCCATTTTTTTCAGTTGCAGAGGACGCTTTTTATTCACTGTTTTTTCTTTCCGTTTTTGGGGAACAGAGAATTCTAATCCACATTCCCCGCCTTGCCTTTTAAGATTTTCTGCGCAAAAAGACGCGCCGCGTAACTCTCGGGCATAAAAACATTTTCTATGTTCATCGCCTCGAGAATAGACAAATGCACTGCATCTATGGCACGCACAAAGATACCTTTTACAGCGAGCCTCTTAAGCGTGGCCACTGCGCGCAACGAAGCCGATAGACTGTGCCCTATCGCCACAAACACCGCATCGAGCTGTGCAAGAGGCAGAGACTTTAGCGCAGCCTCATCAGTTGCATCCAAAATATATGCCACCGCAATGCGCTCCTTAATATCCTCGATGCGCTGTTCGCACGTATCCACCCCAATTACATCGTGGCCGCCCGCAGTAAGCTCCTCGGCAAGAGTGGTACCGAAATTTCCCAATCCTATTACAAGATATTTCATATTTTTCAATTTATAATAACATTATCCTTCGGGTAACGGAATTTGCGCGCGCCGGTAGGCGGAATAATGGTTGCAAGCACCGTCATAAACCCCACGCGCCCAAGAAACATAAGTAGCGACAGAAGCAGTTTCGAAGCACCGCCCAGCAGCGGCGTTACTCCGAGACCGGCCCCAACGGTGCTATAAGCCGAGACCGTCTCGAAAAACAACCGTCCCGAGGGAATATCGGGCTCCAAAATCAACAGCACAAAAAAAGCCGCAGAAATTATAAGTATCGACCCGAATATAACAGCCAAGGCCCGACGCAGCGACTCGACCGAGATTTCCCTGCCGAAAAGCATCACCACCCGATGCCCCCGCATCACCGCAAGCATATTGGCGTATGCCACGGCAAAAGTATTAACCTTAATACCACCGGCAGTAGATTGCGAGGCGCCGCCCACCCACATCAGAAAAATATAAACAACAATTGCCGACGACGAAAAACCCGTGAGGCTGACACTGCCGAATCCCGCCGTCCGAGGCACCGCCGCCGTAAAGAGCGACTGAACAACCTTATCGCCCGGCGGTAGCGCGGCAAAGGCCCCGTTCCACTCGAAAAGCGCCATAAGCAGCGCCCCGGCCGCGAAAAGCAAAAAACTCATTGTCAGTACAATTTTTGTGTTTATGTTCATTATGTGGCTGTAACGCACAAACGTTGCGTCGCGTCCAAGAAGCCGTCCGAGCAGACGTCTCGCATAATAAAAAATAATCTTTTTAAAATTTGCAAGAATAGGATAACCCAACGACCCCAGAATAACAAGAAACGTGATAATCAGAAAAAACATATTATTCCCCCGCATCAAGAGAGAGTTACCAAGATTACCGCTCAGCGTCGAAAAGCCCGCATTACAAAAAGCCGACACCGAATGAAAGAGCGAGAAAAAAGCCTCGTGCCGCAAGCTCATTCCCATCGTCCCGCTAACAGAGAGCCACAAAGCGACAGCCCCCACAGCCTCTATAATAAAAGTAAAGCCGAGGATATTGAGCAGCGTCGAGACAAGTGAGCCAAAAGCATCGCTCCCCAACATATCGCGCAAAGCAAACTGACTGTAAAGCCCCGTCCCACCCATAAAAAATAGCGCAAAAAAGCTGGTGATTGTCATCACCCCCAGCCCACCCGCCTGTATGAGCAGCAGAAGCACAATCTGCCCCTCGAGCGAAAAGGTGGCAGCAACATCCAGCGGCGAAAGCCCCGTAACACACACCGCGCTTGTCGAAATAAAAAGAGCATCGACGAGCGAGAGATTTACCCCCTCGAGCCTCGAGCGCGGAAGCAGCAGAAGCAGCATCCCAAGAACAATTAGCAACGCAAAACAAACAGCCATAAGCATTGCCGGGTTAGTCTTTTTGTTTATAAAATCAACAATTCCGCGCGAGACGTCAAGCAGCGCCAGAAGCAAAAGCAGAATCTTATCAACAATCAGATAATTAAGATAAAAAGGGACGCCCGCGAGCCCTGCCACCGCTTCAGACCCCGAAAAACGCAGCACCACCGAGAGCAAAAAGAGCACCCCCACAAGAGAAGTCAAAAAAAGAGAGTTTC
Organism: Bacteroidaceae bacterium; assembly: GCA_045533955.1. Lineage (GTDB taxonomy): Bacteria > Bacteroidota > Bacteroidia > Bacteroidales > Bacteroidaceae > HGM04593. The sequence goes on along the minus strand of JAZSIU010000106.1, from coordinate 19,384 downwards.
CCTTTATCCCGCGCCACCCGAAAAGCAGTTGCAGAACAAACAACAACAGATAACACCACCACGACAAGCGATAAATAAAGTCAATCGCCCGACGTTCCACACCATCGAGCCTAAAGCCATAATCCACCGCAAGAGCCCCAATTGTAACCATCGACAATAAAAAAAGAACAATCTCCAGCCAATGCTCAATGGCCGTAACCCTTTTTGCGGTAAATATTTTCTTCACGCCACGCAGATACATATTCTTTTTTTAAAAACAACCGAGCCTATTCCTAATTAACAACACCAGCGCAGCCAAAGGTTCGACATTTTTTTCATCGTAGAGCAAAAAAAGCAAAAAAAGAGCCTCGACAGCCACCATAATATAACCCAAAGAACACAATAATCTGAGAATAAATTACTATTTTAGCAAACCAATTACAAAAGAAAAAAATGATACTCATACACACAGCCGATTGGCATCTGGGACAGACATTTTTCGGATACGAGCGCACAAAAGAACACGAGAATTTTCTCGCGTGGCTCACAGCCATCATAAAAGAGAAAAGAGCCGATGCACTACTGATTGCAGGGGACATTTTCGACACCCCCAACCCATCGGCAAGCGCACAAAAAAGCCTATACAGCTTCATACGCAACGTAACACAACAGAGGCCACAGTTCAAAATAATAATCACAGCCGGCAATCACGACTCGGGTGCACGCCTCGAAGCCCCCGACACACTTATGGAGATATTCGGTGTTACCGTGCGCGGAACAATGCAGCGCACCGCCGACAACACCCCCCTCTACGAACGCCACATAATTGCACTCAGCGACAGCATCTGCTGCATTGCGCTCCCCTATCTGCGTCAAGGCGACTACCCCACCGCCGAGAGCCACTCCGAGGGGGTAAGGCACACCTTTGCCACCCTCATCGAGAAGGCCCGAGAGAGATACAAACACATAATCCTTATGGGTCATCTTTTTGCCACAGGCGGCAGCATCTCGTCGGACGACCGCAGCGAACGCACCATAGTCGGCGGCCTCGACTGCGTAGAGCTTGGAGAGCTCTCGAAAAGCGTCTCCTATATTGCCTTGGGGCATCTGCACAAGGCACAGAGCCTCGGCCCCAATAAAAACATCTGCTACTCGGGCGCGCCGCTGCCAATGTCATTCGCCGAACGAGACAATCGTCAGAGCGTTACAATGCTCACAATAGACAACGAGAGAATCACCACCGAAAGATTAGAAATTCCCAACACAACAAAGCTGATAAGAGTCCCCAAAAACGATGCATCCCCCCTGCCGCAAATACTGCAAGAACTCCAAAGCCTGCCACAAGGCGAGGCCGACGAAAGCTCCCCCTTCCTCGAGATACGAATCACGATAGACCAACCCGAACCCACACTGCGAATACAAATAGAAAAAGCACTCGAAGATAAAGCCATACGCCTCGCACGCATCGAAGCAGTATCGCAGCAAGGCACAAGCAACATCCAATCCCCACTCACATACGACGAGATAAAAAGCATCGACCCAATGAGGCTCGCAACCGACTATTTCTCGCGCCGATACGGCCACGACGAGATGCCGGCAAATATGCAACAACTATTAAAAGAGGTAATTACAGAGATTAGCAATGAAAATTTTAGCAATTAGAGGAAACAATATGGCCTCTTTGGCCGGCGAATTTGAGATTGACTTTCGCAGCGAGCCCCTAAAATCGGCCGGCATATTTGCAATCACCGGTAACACAGGCTCGGGCAAAAGCACCCTGCTCGACACAATGTGCATTGCACTGTACAACAAGTCGCCCCGCACCGAAAATGTCAACGGCAGCACAGAATTTCCCGACACAGGGAAAAAAGGCATTCACGAGAGCGACACACGCAACATTCTGCGTCGAGGTTGCGTCGAAGGATACGCCGAGTGCGATTTTCGAGCCATTGACGGCAAGGAGTATCGCGCCCGCTGGAGCGTGCACCGCGCCAACCACAAGCCCGACGGCAATCTAAAAAACTCAGAATGCTCACTCCACTGCCTAAGCAACAACAGCGATATTCAAGGTACAAAAACCGAATTATACAAAAAAATAAGTAACCTTTTAGGGCTCACATTCGACCAATTTACACGCGCCGTGCTTTTGGCACAGGGCGACTTTGCCACATTTCTGAAAGCCCCCTCGGCAAAAAAATCCGAGATACTCGAAAAGCTCACAGGCACCGACATCTACTCACAAATATCAAAAAAAATATTCCTCAGAAACAAAGAAGCCGAGAATGAACTAAAGATAATATCAGCCAAAATAGGCGAGATAAAACTCCTGAGCGACGACGAGATAACAGCCCTCGACGACGAGCACAAACAGATAGAAAAAGAGAAAAAAGAGAGCGAAAAAAACCTAAAGGAAAGCGAGAAAAAACTCGAATGGATAGAGCGTATGAGCACCCTCGAAGCCGAGGAAAAAAGCGCTCGAGAAAGCGTTGCCCGGAGCCAAAAGGCCCTCGACGAACTACGCCCCACCATAGAGGCACTCAAAAAGATTGATAGCATACAACCCATACGCGACACATACACAAACATTCTCGCCCTAAAAAAAGAGATAAAAGAGAGTAACGAAAAAATAGAAGAACAAAAGAGCCAAGAAAAAGCCCAAGCCGAAGCACTCTCCCGGGCCGAAGCACAGCTAAAAACACTCATCAACCAACAGACAATCCTAAGCAACGAGTGGAACGCCGCACAACCCAAAATACGCGAAGCACTAAAAATTGAGACCGAAAAAAGGATAAACACCCAAAAACTGTCCGAGCACCAACAAGAGATAAACAACAGCAAAAAACAGCAGACACAGTGCAGCACCACAATCGAGCATCTGACACAAGAGAATGCCACTCTGCAAAAAGAACTGCAAACAATCCTCGAATGGAAAAAAGCACACGAAAAGCACAACAGCGTTGCCAATAGCATCGACACCACCCTTCAGGATATAACCGAGGCCGACGAAGCCTCAATGCTCATTAAAGAAAAAAGCAAACTGCGCGAAACCTCGCAAGCACTACTCAAAAATCAAGAGAACCGGCTTGCCGAGGCACAAGCCCTGAGCGAACATCTCAACAGCACACTTACTCAAGAGATTGCCACACTGCGCTCGCAGCTTGTCGAGGGCAAGCCCTGCCCCGTCTGCGGAAGCCGCCACCACGAGACCTCGACCATCGGCAACAACATCCTACAAGAAAAACAACTCATAAAAGCAAAGGAAGAGAATCGGGCCACAATAGAACATCTGAGCAAAAGCATAGAACACTCTCGCACCGAGATAACAACCCTTGCAGCATCAATCGAGGGCTACACAAAAATATACAACAACAAATACAGTCGCGCAACCCGGCAGCTGCAACCACTGCTACACACCGACAGCCCCACGTTGCAAGAGCTTATCACACTCGCCCGCGAAGTAAAAAACATTGCAACTGAGTGGCAACGCAAAGAGACACAATACAGCGATACCCAACGCAAAAGAGAGATAAACAATGCGACACTCTCGGCCACACAAACACGACTGAAAGAGATTACAGAGTCAATAGACGAAAAAGAGAGCAATCTAAAGAGAATAACACAAAGCATAGAACAACAAGATAAAAAACACTCGCAACTCATAGGCAACAACAGCGCCCAAAGCCTCGAACAAGAGTATCAAAAGAAAATTCAAAGAGTAAACGACGCAATAACTCAAGGCAGCGAGCATCGCAACACACTACTCGTAACCCTTGCGAGAAGCCGTCAACACATCGAGACACTACACCGAAACATACAACAAAAGAGCCACGAATTTCAAGAGCATAAACAAGCCATAGAGAAATTTCTTGCATCGTGCACCCCGGCACTGAGCCTCGAGGAGCTGCACAAAATAGCAACAACTCCCGCGCAAGAGATTACCCGTATGCGCAACCTCGTCGAGCAGACCAACAACCAACTGCTGCAAGCAACCACAACGCTCGACGAACGCCGACGCAATATCGAACAACACCTAAAAGCCCCGACACGCCCCGACGCCTCGCAAAGCAAAGAAGAGTTACAATCCCGGCACACTGAAAACAGAGAAAAAGTATCGCAACTGAGCGAACGCCTCACACAAATAACCGTTACACTGAAAAGCGACGACGCTAACAAAAAACACACCCAAAAGCTACGCCAAGAGCTCGACAAAGCCACCGAAACAGCCACCGCTTGGAAAAAGTTAGACGAGCTCCTCGGCTCGAGCGACGGCAACAAATTCAGGATGATAGCACAAGGCTACACTCTGGACATAATGCTGACATACGCCAACAAGCACCTCGCCGAGCTCTCGAGCCGATACAAGCTGGGCCGCATCTCGCCCGAGACGCTTGCCATAAAGGTTATCGACCTTGATATGATGTCCCAATCGCGCTCGGTACACACACTCTCGGGCGGCGAGACATTCCTTGTGTCGCTGGCGCTGGCATTAGCCCTCTCGTCCCTTTCATCGAACAAGATGAACATCGAATCTCTGTTCATAGACGAAGGCTTCGGCTCGCTCGACAGCGAGACACTAAGCATAGCAATGGACGCCCTCGAGCGTCTGCACAATATGGGACGCAAGATAGGAATAATATCGCACCTTTCCGAGATAATAGAGCGCATCCCCACACAAATACACGTAATTAAGAGCAAAGAAGGAAAAAGCAAAATAAAAATCATAGGCTAAAAATGGATAAAACCCTTTACATATATAGAGCATCGGCAGGTTCGGGAAAGACCTTTACCCTTGCCGTCGAATATATAAAATTGCTGATTGCCAACCCAAAAGCCTATCGGCACACACTCGCCGTAACATTTACCAACAAGGCCACCGGCGAGATGAAAGAACGCATCCTCGGCAGCCTCCACGGAGTAGGCAATGCCTTGGACGAGTCGCACGACTATTTTCTAAAGATAAGCGCCGCCTTTCCCTCAATGAGCGAGCAAGAGCTCCGAGCCCGCGCCCGCGAAGCACTCCATCTGATACTGCACGACTATGGACATTTTCGCATAGAGACCATTGACGCCTTCTTTCAGAGCATTCTGCGCGGGCTGGCCAAAGAACTTGAGCTGAGCGGCGACCTCGAGATTCTCATCGAGGACGATGGCCAGCTACTCTCAAGCACCGTTGACCAGCTCATCAAGCGCCTCACCCCCACAAGTCAAGAGACAGCTTGGCTCGTGGAGTATGTCGAAGAATATTTACAGAGCGACAAAGGCTGGAACGTGCGCCACGCAATAAAAAAATTCTCGGAAAACATACTAAAAGAGGAATATCAGCAAAAAGGCGACAAACTGCGCCAACAAATTTGCGAGAATAACGGCGCCCTGCTGACAAACTATCGCAACACACTCGTAGCCATCGAACAAGAGATAACAGGAAAGATTAAGAGCATCGCCAAACAATTCTTTGACATTGCAAACACCCACGGATTTACAGCCGATGATTTTGCCTACAAGGATAAAGGAGTTTGGGGATTTTTCACAAAGCTGCAACAAGGCAACCCGATAGAGCTCGGCAACCGAATGAGCGACTACAAGAATAACCCCGAAAAAATATCCAAAAAACTCGCCCCTGAACAATGCCAAAAGATTGCAGCACTTATTGCCCAGAGCGAGACAATATACAACAACGACATTTTGCGCTTCTCGAGCGTAAAAGAGTCGCTGACACGCTTCCACCAGCTGCGACTGCTCAACAGCATAGCCGACACGCTGCGCGAAGAGAACAACCGCGAGAATCGCTTCCTTCTGGCACAGACAACCTATCTTCTGAGCCGTATGATAGACAACGACACATCCTTTATCTTTGAAAAAATAGGTACTGAGATTAACCACATTTTCATTGACGAGTTTCAGGACACCTCGCGCCTGCAATGGGTATGTTTCAAAGTGCTGCTCGAAGAGGTAATGTCGCGCGGCGGCTTCAACCTTATCGTAGGCGACGTAAAGCAGGCAATATACCGTTGGCGCAACAGCGATTGGAATATTCTGAACAATATGGACAGCGAGTTTAAGAATATCGCCACGGGCGACTATCTTACCGAAAAAATGCAAGAGAGCCACACGACGAATTACCGCAGTATGCACAATATTGTAAGGTTCAACAACGCACTCTTCAAAGAGGCTGCCAAGATTGTTGCGACTGGCTACAGCGACCAATTGGGCAGCCGCATAGACGACCTTACCCGCGCATACAGCGACGTCGAGCAGCAACTATCGCCACACAAGCCCAATTGCGGCTATGCCGAGCTACGCCTCGTCGAGGGTGGAAAAAAAGAGGAGGAATTTGTCGAAGCAGTCAACAAAGAACTCGTCGAGACACTGCGCACACTCATCGAGGAGAAAGGCGTGCGTCCGGGCGATATTACCATACTAGTGCGCAAGCGCGACGTAATAGAACCCATCGTCAAAGCCTTTAACAACGCATTCCCAATGTACAGCATTGTATCGGACAGCGCCTACGAGCTATCCTCGTCAATGGCCCTGCGCACACTCCTAGCAGCAATGCGCAATGTACTCACGCCGCACGACCGCATAAACAGCATCGAGCTTGTAACGCTATACAACAAAATAGTAAAGAGACGCATCATAGACAACGACACCCTCTTCGGCCTTGCAGGCGAGTACGACACACTGCTGCCCGCCACATTCGTAGAACAGCGCCGCGAGCTATCCGAGCGTCCCATATACGAACTTATCGAGCAACTGCTTGTACTCTTCGAGCTGGGCACGATAGAGGGCGAAGAGGCCTATATATACTCGTTCCTCGACCACACAAGCAAATATCTTCAGACCAACAGCAGTAATCTAAGCGACTTTATCGAAGCTTGGGACGAGAAACTGAGCCAAAAGTCTATCCCATCGGGCGAGGGCAACAGCGTAAGGATTGTAACCATCCACAAGTCCAAAGGTCTTGAATTTCACACAGTCATTATCCCCCACGCCAATTGGGCAATGCTAAAATCGCAGGGCGATATTCTGTGGTGTCATCCCGAAGAGGAGCCCTTTGACGGGCTCGACCTTCTGCCAATAAGCTACAAGCAAAGCCTGCTCCAAACAATATACGCCAACGATTATAACAACGAGACACTCTTCAGATTAGTCGATAATTTAAATATGCTATACGTTGCCCTGACACGCGCAAAGGCCAATCTCATTGTCTTTTCCAATGCCAATGCAGCGAAAGACTACACAGGCTCCCTGCTGGCCTCACTGATAGAGGGAAAGTGGCTCGACGGCACCACATACAATAGCGAAAAAAAGCTACTGACCTACGGCGCCATCGTCGGCAGCAAAAGCAAAGATACAGCAACAGAAAAAGAGAAAGATAAAAAACAAGAGAACCCATTCACACAAACAAGCACCCCAATAGAACAACCATTCGTCTCGTACAAGAACCGTCTCACGTCGCGTCAATCGAACAATCTTGCACGCTTCCTTGCCACCACCCCCGACAGCCTCGAAGATACCGAATATATGGACAAAGGCGAGCTTCTGCACGAGATAATGTCGCACCTTATAACAGGAAAAGAGCTCGACAAAGAGCTTACAAAAAAACAATTAGAGGGCATTATCGCCACCGACACCTACCGTGAAAGCATAAAAAAACTATTGGAGCGAGCACTCTCGCACCCCACGGCATCACAGTGGTTCGACGGCAGCCATACAGTAATAAACGAATGCAGCATACTCTACCGCGAGGGCACGCAGAAAGTCTGCCGCCCCGACCGAGTAATGATACGCGGCGACCAAGCAATAGTAGTCGATTTTAAATTCGGAAAAGCACTCCCCGCACACATCACACAAGTGCAAATGTATATGAGCAACCTTGCACTTATGGGCTACCGCAACGTAAAAGGCTATCTGTGGTACGTCTATAAAAACAGCATCGTACCCGTAAAATAAAAGACAGAAAAGATGACACACAACAATACCCCGTTCCTACAACTCGTAGCCCGCGACCTATACACACGCTTCGACGGTCAACTGCGCGACATAGCAATAGTCTTTCCGAACAAACGCGCCGGACTATTCTTCAACGAATACCTTATGAATCTGAGCGGACGCCCAATGTGGAGCCCCACCTACATAACCATCAGCGAACTGTTCCAGCAGTGGAGCAGCGCAAACATCGGCGACCCCATTCTGCTTGTGAGCAAGCTCTACAAAGAATACATCCGACACACACACAGCAGTGAGACCATCGACAGTTTTTTCTATTGGGGCGAGCTTATGATAAAAGATTTTGACGACATTGACAAAAATCTTGCCGATACACGTCAACTCTTCAGCAACCTCAACGAATTACGCGCCATAGGCAACGCAAGCGATGCTCTCGACGTCGAGCAACGCATTGCGATAGAACAATTCTTCACCAATTTCAAGCCACAGGAAAGCAGCGAACTTAAGAGCCGCTTCCTACACGTATGGCAGGTGATGGGCGACATTTACACCACATTCAAAGAGCAACTGCGCATCGAAGGAATAGCCTACGAGGGAATGTTGTACCGCGACATTATCGAAAAAAGCGACACACTGCCACTGCCCCACCGCAAATACATTTTTGTAGGCTTCAATGCGCTGAACAGCGTCGAGTGCAAACTATTCGAAACAATAGATAAAAACCAAAAGGCACTCTTCTATTGGGACTACGACACAAGCTACACCGACGACACAAGACACGAGGCCGGCCGCTTTATGCGCCGTAACCTTACACTCTTTCGCAACGCCCTCGACGCATCGCATTTTACAAACATACGCGACAAAAAAGTCAATATAGTATCGACAACAACCGACAGCATACAAATGCGCTACGCCTCGGAGTGGATAAAAGAGCATACAAGCACGGGAAAAGAGGTCGAGACCGCCCTCATACTATGCGACGAGAGCAAATTGGAGAGCGTCTATCACATTATCCCCGAGAGCATACAAGAGCGTAACATCACAATGGGCTTTCCCGTATCGCACACCCCCATTTTCGACCTTATCAAACAACTCATAACACTACAAACACAAGGCTACGACAAAGAGCACGGCACATTTACATTAGAAACAGTAAGCGCAGTGCTCAACCACCCATACATAAAAAAGAGCAGCCTGCGGGCAAAAGCAATAGCAAAAGAGATAATAGAAAAGCGCATACTCTTTCCTCCCCTCACATTATTTGCCGACGATGTTCTTCTACAAAACATCTTCACCCCACACGACGACAACATCCGCTGGATGCTATCGCTGGGCGCCATCATCCACCACACAGCGCAGATGTGCGGTAGCCACCTCCCCGCCGCATCGCAGCCGCAAGAGACAGAGGCCGACATATACAACGAGCTCTTCCTCGAAGCACAACTGAAAGTATTTACACAGACGCAGCGTCTGGTAGACATTCTCAGCAGCGATCTTCTGAACATACAGAAAAACACACTCGGCAGCCTGCTTCTGCGCCTACTCTCGAGCACAACAATTCCCTTCCACGGCGAGCCTGTCGTGGGAATGCAGGTAATGGGACTGCTCGAGACCAGAAACCTCGATTTTAAGAACATCATCTTCCTCTCGGCCAACGAGAGCAATATGCCCAAAGCAAGCAGCGAGAGTTCCTTTATACCCTACAATCTGCGCCGCGCATTCGGCCTTACACTAAGCGAGCACCGCGACTCAATATACGCCTACAATTTCTACCGCCTCCTGCAACGAGCCGAAAATATAACAATCGTATATAACTCCTCGAGCGACGGGCCGGGCCGGGGCGAAGCCTCGCGCTACATTCTCCAGCTTATGGCCGGCGGACAATGCAACAAGAAAATCACCCTTGAGACACGACAAAAGAGCGACACACTGCTCCCCCGAACAGTCGAAAAGAACAAAGAGATAATGGCGCGTCTGCACAAAATATACGACAACAGCAGCGGTAGCGGACGCCCCCTCTCGCCCAGCGCCATTAACAGCTACCTCGACTGTCCATTACGATTCTACTATCGTTACGTGATGCAACTAAAAAAGATAGAAAAGCCCGAAGCCACCATACAAGGCAACGACTTTGGATTGATATTTCACAAAGCAGCCGAGCTCTTCTATGCACACCTTGTAAGCAAAGGCAACGGCACGATAGAGCGCGGCGACCTCCTGCCCTACACCCGGGAAGACGCCCTTCTTTACCCCTTCGTCGATAAAGCCTTCAACGAAGAATTCTTCAAGAGCGACGAAAAGCCCATATACGACGGCGAGCAGTATATGAACCGCGAAATTATCCACCGCCTGCTGAAGCGCCTTGTAAAAATGGATATTTCGCACACCCCATTCGAGTATGTGGGTAGCGAGCAAGATATATTCTTCGACTACACAGTAGCCACAGAACAAAGCAATATACAATTGCGCATAGGCGGACGCATCGACCGTATGGACCGCAAAGAGGGCACACTCGAAATTATCGACTACAAAACAGGCGGCAAAGAAGAAGCCGTCGGCAATCTTACACAAGTATTTGCACACGAGAAAAAAAACTGCGGCTATATATTCCAGACACTGCTCTACTGCGTTGCAGCAATAGAAAGCAAGAAAACAACAAAAGCATCACCCTCGCTCATATACATACACCGCAAAGATGCCACCGACCGCAACAACTATATAGTAAAAATAGCCGGTAAGCCCCTATACGACACCACCCCGCTATGCAACGAGTTTAAAGAACTGTTGCACGAGACACTCAGCAAAATATTCGACGAGCACTCCCCCTTTACGCCCACCGACGACCGGGAACGCTGCACCTACTGCGATTTTAAGCGCATCTGCGGACGATAGAAAAAACAACAACACAAAATCCTAAAATACAGACACCCAAATGAGCAAAATAGAACGACTAAAAATAGCACTCTCACGCATATTCGACGACAATCTGCGCACCGCACAATGGTACAATTTCATCGACTACATAATAATATCGCTCATCCTAATATCCACGATAGAGGTATTTCTATCCACCTATCCCGGCATTGTCGAACGCCACGGCCCCCTGCTGCACATTATCGACTACACCACCATAGGGCTGTTCACCGTCGAAATAGTGCTGCGCATCTGGAGTGCCGATGCAATAGACAAGCGCTACCGAGGCTTTTTGGGACGCTTGCGCTACTGCCTCAGCTTCTATGGCTTCATCGACCTACTCTCGATAGTCCCCTTCTATCTGAGCCTCTTCGTACAATTCCCATACAGTATGCTCAAAGTGCTGCGCATTGCCCGTCTGCTACGCATATTCCGCTATATGAAAGCCTTCGGCATATTGAAACGCGCCATAAGCTCGAAGCGCAACGAAATGGTCGTCTCCATACAATTCATAATCATCGTAACCCTGATACTCTCCTTTATACTCTTTTTCGTCGAGCACGAAGCACAGCCCTACGTCTATGACAACTGCTGGAGGTCAATCCTGTGGGCATTCTCGCAATACATAGGCGACCCCGTCTTATTAGCCGAGAACTATCCCCCAATCACCGACACAGGATATTTCATCGGATGCATAATAGGCGTGCTTGGAATTGCCATCTTTGCCGTACCCGCCGGACTTATAGGCTCGGGCTTTACCGAAGTGATGGAAGAGGATAACAAACAGAAACAACAAAAAGAGAACATAAAAAATGTTATTCGTACATTCCGATTCGAGAAAGACCATCAGCACACCCGGCTCTACACCGTCCCACGCTACAAATCAATAAGCAGCATAATAACACAAAAATTCATATCCGAGGACAGCATAATAGACGCCGTAAAGCACTCGCACTGTATGCACCTATACAATCTGGCCAACGCAATAAACTCGGTCGATCGTCCACACGACAGAATAGTAATAATAAATTACAAGAAAAACACCGAGTATGGATACTTTATCAACCGCGGCTCCCAAATAACAATCGTCAACACAGCAGGACAGCGCGAGCCCATCACCGGTTGGCTGGCCTATCACATTGCCAAAATTGGTGGCTTCAACTACGTATCAAAAGAGATTGAGCCCATACCCGACAGCCACATATCCTTCTACAATATAAACAGCGACGAACAGCATCCCACGCTAAGGAAATTCCTCGCCGACATCGACTCGCTCGCCCGTCCCGGCAGCTGGGTAATCCCCATTATGGGAGCCAAAAACCCACGCTCGTGCCCCACGCAAATACATTTCAGCTACAAGCTCAAGGCCCACAACCAAGCACACGGCACAATAAGCGACCTCCCCTTATTCGAAAAATTATACAACGACATATCACAAACAATGTCGAGCGAATATGGATACAACTGCGACAGGAACAGATACTACACAATGAGCGACGAGAATATTGCCCACCACTTAAAAGCCGAGAATATTTTTGTAGTGAGCATCGAAAATTTTGTCTGGATGTTCGACAGCCGATATTTGGCAGTCATAAAAACCTTTGCCGACAAGCTCAACAACAATATCGAGCCCGAAAAAGCAAAAGAGATTCCACCCGAAATGTTGACCCGTCAGAGTGGCAGGGATTATGGAATGAACAACTACATTGACTGAGTAATTATCGAGTGCCCCCACTTGAACAACCCTCACTGCGCCCGAAACACACACAATAGTTTCTCGGGCGCTGTTTTTTCTACCCCAAGAAGCCGGCAAGCGAGATAACACCGACAAAATGTAGGATGATTTCACTCTAAAAATCTCTTATTGGACAAAAAAAAAAAGCGAAGCATCAAAGCCCCGCTTTAAGTGTTTTCACAACGGAATAATCCTTATTGTGATTTGCTCAAATTTGTAACGGCAAAGATACGCTTTATTTTCACACAAACAAATTCTGCAACGAAAATTTAAACGGCACGCGATTATCTTTGTTTTTATTAAGGTCATTTACTTTATTTGCTCCGAAAAATATTATCGGCACCTGCTGCTAAATACACAAACAAACCTGTTTTTTCACTCGCCTGTTACAATATTTGAGATAATTCCCGAATATTATCTGCACTCGCTTTGTAAAATATTAAAGTAAACTTCATATTTTCCGCTCGTTTGTGGCTATATTTGCACTAAAGCGCGAACAATATAAAAACCAATTGTTTGCAGCAACAAGCACAAAAACAATAGAACAAAAAACATATACCAATATGAAAAAGATATTAGGTCTCGACTTAGGAGTAAGCAGCATAGGATGGGCCCTTGTAAACGAAGCAGAAAACAGTAGCGAGACATCATCAATAATAAAATTGGGAGTACGCGTAACCCCGTTGACAGTCGATGAGCAACAGAATTTCGAGAAAGGCAAAAGCATCACCACGAACAGCGACCGCACACTCAAGCGCAGTATGCGCCGCAATCTGCAACGCTACAAACTAAGACGCGACAATCTAATAGAGTGTCTCAAAGAAAATAATATAATAAGCGACGACACACCCCTGTGCGAGAATGGCAACCGCACGACATTTGAGACCTATCGTCTGCGCGCAAAAGCCGCAGAAGAAGAAATCACCCTCGAACAACTCGCCCGCGTGCTGCTGATGATAAACAAAAAGCGCGGTTACAAAAGCAACAGAAAAGCAAAAAACAACGACGAAGGAAGCATAATAGACAGCATCAGCATAGCAAGAGAATTATACGACAATAATATCACCCCGGGAGAATACGTCTACCGCCGCCTCGAAAAAGGGAAAAAATATATCCCCGAATTTTACCGCTCCGACCTACAAGACGAATTCGACAGAATATACTCGACACAAAAAACCTTCTATCCGCAAGAGCTGACCGAGGCCCTATACAACGAAATTCACAACAAAAACAGCAAGGCAACCTACACCATACTACACAAGCACTCTATAACCCCGGCCGAGAACAAAGAAACCGACAAGAAGAGAGCCCTCTACCGTTGGCGAAGCAAAGCAGTCAAAGAGCAGCAACCAATAGAAATTGTCGCCTATACACTCGTCGAGTTAAACGGGCAAATAAACCGTGGCAGCAACTATTTGGGCGCAATAGGCGACCGAAACAAGATGCTCTATTTCGGCCGGATGACCATCGGACAAATGCTAATGAAACAACTCGACGAGAACCCCAACGCCAGCCTCAAGAACACCGTCTATTACCGTCAAGATTACCTCGACGAGTTCGAGCGAATATGGGAAACGCAAGCCGCGTTCCACAAAGAGCTCACCCCCGAGCTCAAGCACGAAATACGCGACATAATAATCTTCTATCAACGCAGCCTCAAAAGTCAGAAAGGGCTAATTGCACTATGTCAATTCGAGCGCAAAGAGATAGAAATAAGCATCGACGGCCACAGCCGCAAAAAGACAATAGGCCGCCGCGTGTGCCCAAAATCCTCGCCCCTGTTCCAAGAATTTAAAATATGGCAGACACTGAACAATCTCATTGTCAAGAACACCGAGACAGACGAAAGATTTACACTCAATCTCGAAGAAAAAGAGCAACTCTTTAAAGAACTCAACGTACGCGACAAACTAAAGAAAAACGAAATCCTCAAACTCCTCTATCGCAACCACCGTCAACTCGACCTCAACTACAAAGAGGTCGAAGGCAACCGCACCCTCTCGAAACTACTCGACGCCTGCCGCACAATAATAGTCGCACTCGGATACAACGAGTACAATTTCTCCAAACTCGACAGCGAAACAATCTACGACACCATCGACAGGCTTTTCAGTGCACACAACATAAAAAGCGATTTTCTACGATTCGACAGCGCCGCCGACAGCCTCGAACAAGAGCCGATGTACAGACTGTGGCACCTACTCTACTCCTACACCGACGATAAATCCAAAAGCGGCAACCTCAGCCTGATAAATAAAATCAGCGCCCTCACAAATATGAACGAAGAGTGCGCCGGCATATTGGCCGCAGTAACCTTCGACGAGGCTTACGGCAGCCTCAGCAGCAAAGCAATTGGCAACATTCTTCCGCACCTGAAAGAAGGCAATAGATACGACATTGCCTGCGCCTATGCCGGCTACAACCACTCACACTCGCAAACAACCGACGACCTTAAAAACAAAATCTACAAAGATAGACTCGAACAGCTGCCCCGCAACAGTCTGCGCAACCCCGTAGTCGAGAAAATACTAAACCAAATGACAAACGTCATCAACGCCATAACAATAGAATATGGCAAGCCCGACGAGATACGCATAGAATTGGCACGCGAGCTCAAAAGCAGCGCTAAAGAGCGCGAGACGGCAAGCCTCGCCATAAACAAAGCCACCAAAGAGAACGAAAAGATAAAAAACATCCTGAGCCAAGAATTCGCGATACAAAACCCAAGCCGCAACGACATAATAAGATACAAACTCTACTCCGAGCTAAAAGACAACGGCTACCACACCCTCTACTCCAACACATACATACCCCGAGAGGAGCTTTTCGGCCAAAAATTCAACATCGAACACATAATCCCCCAAGCACGCCTTTTCGACGACTCATACTCGAACAAAACACTCGAAGCAATGGACATAAACATCGAAAAAGGCAGCGACACCGCCTACGACTACATAATAGCAAAATACGGCGAAAAGAATGCCGATAGGTATAAAGCCACAGTAGAAGAACTTTACAAAAAAGGCATAATAAGCAAAACAAAGCGCGACAAACTACTTATGCGCGGCGAAGATATTCCCAAAGATTTTATCGTCCGCGACCTACGCAACACACAATATATCGCACGCAAAGCCCGCGAAATATTAGAGCAGATAGTGCCGCACGTAGTATCCACGACAGGCAAAATCACCGACCGCCTGCGCCAAGATTGGGGTCTGATAGACACAATGCAAGAGCTCAATTGGGAAAAATACGCCAAGCAAGGACTAACCGAAATAATCACCGACAAGAACGGCCAAAAAACAGGTCGCATAAAAAATTGGACAAAGCGCAACGACCACCGCCACCACGCTATGGACGCCCTTGTCATAGCCTTCACCAAACGAAGCATAATACAATACCTCAACAACCTAAATTCCCGCAGCGATAAAAACAGCCCGATATACAGTATCGAGCAAAAAGAGCTCCACCGAGACAGCCACGGAAAGCTACGCTTCAACAGCCCGTTCGAACACCTGCGCGAAGCAGCACGGGAACAACTCACCAGCCTTCTTATCTCCATAAAATCCAACAACAAAGTAGTTACCAAAAACACAAACAACACCAAAGCAGGCAACAAAAAAACAAACAGCAAGCAACAATTAACCCCACGCGGACAACTGCATAAAGAGACCATCTACGGCAGCATACTGCGATACACAACCAGCTACGAGACAATAGGCTCGAAATTCAACGCCCAACACATAGCATTGGTAGCCGACAAACGCTACCGCGAGGCACTATTGGCACGCCTGCACGAAAATGGCAACGACGCAAAAAAAGCATTCACAGGCAAAAACAGCCTCGAGAAAAACCCCATATATCTCGACAGCAACGGCACCACCCTCCCTTCACGCGTAAAACTTGTAAGCCTCGAAAAGACATATACCGTACGCAAAAACATCGACAACAAATTAAACCTCGAGAAAGTCGTTGACAAACGCATAAAAAAACTCCTCTCCGAGCGTCTCAAACAATACAACAACGACGCAACCGCAGCATTCTCCAATTTAGACGAAAATCCCATCTATATAAACAAAGAGAAAGGAATAAAAATAAAACGAGTAACCATACTCGAGAACCTAAACACCCCCATTGCACTGCACGACAAACACGACCACCACGGCCACATAATCACCGACCACACAGGCTCCGCCCAACCAAGCGACTACGTAAACCCCTCGAAGAACCACCACGTAGCCATATACACCGACCACAAAGGCAACCTACAAGAGAGCACCGTCTCCTTCTTCGAGGCAACAGCGCGCGCAATGAACCAACAACCCATTATCGACCGCGAATACAACTCGGGCCAAGGGTGGCAATTCTGCTTCACAATGAAACAGAACGAATACTTTGTATTCCCCAACCCCGCAACAGGCTTCGACCCACAAGAAACTGACATCCTGAACCCCGACAATTATCACCTCATAAGCCCCAACCTATTCCGAGTACAAAAACTGTCCTCGAAAGACTATTGGTTCCGGCACCATTTAGAAACAACAGTAAACGAAACTAAAGAGCTAAAAGACATTACGTGGAAAAGAATAACAGCCCTTCAAAATCTTAAAGGCATAGTCAAAGTACGCATAAATCATATAGGTAAAATAGTACATATAGGAGAATAAAATAATGATAAAAAAGACACTATATTTCGGCAACCCGGCCTATCTCTCGCTGCGCGACCGTCAACTCATAATAAAACTTCCCGAGGTTGAAAACAACAGCACACTGTCCCAATCCTTCAAGCAGAAAAACGAAGTATCACGCCCCATAGAAGATATTGGCGTCATTGTGCTCGACAACAAACAGATAACAATAACCTCGGGGCTAATGTCGGCACTATTAGAGAATAACTGCGCCATAATCACCTGCGACAGCCACAGTATGCCCACAGGCCTCAATCTGCCCCTTAGTGGCAACACAACACAGAACGAGCGCTTCCGCCATCAAATAGAAGCCTCACTCCCCCTGCGCAAACAACTATGGCAGCAGACCATACAACAAAAAATATCCAACCAAGCAGCCACATTAAAAGCCTGCACCGGAGCCGAAGTAAAATGTATGCAAATATGGGCCAACGACGTACGCAGCGGCGACAGCGAAAATATGGAAGGACGCGCCGCAGCCTACTATTGGAAACATCTCTTCGGACACATCAACAACTTCACCCGCGAGCGCAACGGCATCCCACCTAACAACATTCTCAACTACGGCTATGCTATTCTGCGCGCCATCATTGCCCGCTCGTTGGTAAGCAGCGGCCTACTCCCCACATTAGGCATACACCACCACAACCGCTACAACGCCTACTGCCTCGCCGACGACATTATGGAGCCCTACCGACCATATATCGACCGCCTGACATACTCAATAGTAAACAAATACGGCGAAAATTTAACACTCACCAAAGATATAAAATCCGAGCTACTTTCAATCCCCACAATCGACGTAAATATAAACGGCAAAATCAGCCCGCTGATGATTGCCGCCTCACAAACAACCGCCTCGCTATACAAATGCTTCAGCGGCGAACAACGACGTATCACCTATCCTCGCATTGAATGAACCGAATAAGCGCCTATCGTATTATGTGGGTATTAGTACTATTCGACCTTCCCACTGAGACAAAAAAAGACAAAAAAGCCTACGCCGAATTTAGAAAAAATCTGCAAAAAGACGGCTTTACAATGTTTCAGTTCTCCATATACATACGACACTGCGCAAGTGCCGAGAATGCCGCCGTACACATCAAGAGAGTAAAATCCTTTCTCCCCGACTATGGCCACGTAGGAATTATTTGCATAACAGACAAGCAATTTGGCGAAATTGAACTTTTCCACGGTAAGAAACCCAGCCCGGCAATTGCATACGGACAGCAATTAGAATTATTTTAGAACAAAAGAATCCCGCCTTGTGGCGGGATTCTTAATCGAAAACAAAGTGATTTTTCATTTCTAACACTTACTATAATTCTTTGATTTACAACATAATGCGCACATTATATTGTTTCCGATACGTCAAAGATACAAATTTGAAAGCAAATCACAACCGCAAATATATCTATCAATGAGCTTCGCCTATTGTTTCCGATACGTCAAAGATACAAATTTGAAAGCAAATCACAACGCATACGATTTTGGTAATCTGCAATCACTGATTGTTTCCGATACGTCAAAGATACAAATTTGAAAGCAAATCACAACTCCCTCTTTGTCGCCCGAGTTCATTCACGCATTGTTTCCGATACGTCAAAGATACAAATTTGAAAGCAAATCACAACAATTCATTGTCGCCATCCTATACAATTAGAATTGTTTCCAATACGTCAAAAATACAAATTTGAAAACAAATCACAACTTTCTTGAAGGTGAATGATCGCTGCATTTCGTTTCTTAAAAGTGCCATAATCTTAAACTGTTTGGGCGTATGCCTGTGAATAATGATTTTCTAACATTGACTGAGGGAAGTCGGGATATTCCTCATAATCCTCGGGGCGGTATGCAGTGCCTTCGTGCATATATGCCTGCTGTAACTCTTCAGGCATAGGAGGCTCTTCATGATGTGGGAACATCGGAATCTCACCCTGCGGATAGCGAGGATGCTGCTGTCCTACATTCTGAGGTGGATAACCGCCTTGTGGTGCGGTGAACATAGGCTGCCCGCCATACTGAGGCTGTGGGGGTTGCTGAACAGGTCGTTGCATAGGCTGCTGCACGGGACGCATTACAGTCTGTTGTGGCTGTGGCGGCATCTGTCGTGGTGCTGCCT
>JAZSIU010000022.1:0-5660 GCA_045533955.1 Bacteroidaceae bacterium | reverse complement strand
TGCGGTAATCTCGCTCTCAAGAACGAACGATACAAGGCTGTAGTCGTTGTACCAATTGCCATCGGCATCTTGGAAGCTGGGAGTAGCCTTGCATACCTCGTTACCCTCTGCGTCAACCACGCTGATGGGGGTGTAAACCTCACCAACATTGTGGCTGAAGTTAACCTCGATGCGGCTCAACGACTCAACAACGCCAACGGCGGGTGTTGTGCTCTCTATGCTGAGGGGAGCATTGTCGGCAAGCATATAATAGCCACCGATTACCTCGCTCGCAATTGCAAGGCCCTCGGGATCAAGTACGAAGTAACCTGCGGGAACTGTGAGCTGATACATTCCCTCGCCGCTGATAGCCTCGGGGAGTGCAAGAACAACGGTGTTGGCATCAACAACAACGGCGTCAAGCTCGAAGAACTTAGAATATACGTAGTTACCTACCTCGTCGCTCCATACACCGCTCATCGGGTCGTAGAGGGTGGGAACGCCTGCCTCCTCGTTAATGCCAAGGCCTGATGCGCAGAAGAATGTGAATTCCTTGAGCTGGCTCAACTGCTCCTCACCTGTGGGAGTAAATTCGAGTGTAGGATACTCGCCCTGTCCATACAATGTGGGATATACAGCTGTCGAAGGAACGTTCTCTTTCAGATAGAGTACAAATGCGTTGCTTGTTGCATCGTAAACAAGAACCTGATTGTTGCAAACAAGCTTGGCTGTTCCATTCTCGGCAAACTCAACAGTCCAAACTGCGCCTGATACGGCAGCTTCGCTCGAATAGAGTTTCTCGGGCTTCACAGTGCCTGTACCTGTTCCTGTGCCTGTGCCTGTGCCGGTACCTGTGCCGGTACCTGTACCTGTGCCTGTACCTGTGCCGGTGCCGGTGCCTGTACCTGTACCTGTTCCTGTACCTGTACCTGTGCCGGTGCCGGTGCCTGTGCCGGTACCTGTGCCGGTGCCGGTGCCTGTACCTGTGCCTGTACCTGTGCCTGTACCTGTGCCGGTGCCACCTACGGTAGCCGAAGCATAGATGTATTTACCTGTTGCATCCTTAACAAAGTAGCCATTGTCGGCAGCCTCGAGTGTCAAAGCATAGTAAACAGCCTCCTCGACATAATCGCCGTTAACAGCTGCATCCTTAACGGGAAGCACTGTGCCCTCAATGGGAGTAGCAAGCTTACCATCGGCAACAATCAGATAGTTGCCCTCGGCAACAGCATTAGCCTTCTTGAAGGGAGCTTTCTCCGATACAATATAGTCGATTGACGAAGCCTCACTCACATACTCGATACCATCGTAAACAATCCAAGCAATAGCCTTAACTGTGCAGCTTGTGCTAACGCTGATTGCACCGCTGTAAGCACGAGGCGAGCTTGTTGTGGGCTCGGTGCCGTCAATTGTGTAGTAGTAACGTGTCTGCTCGGCAATCTCCTCGCTTGCTGTTGTTGCGTATGTTGTGAATCTCTCGGTATATACACCCGAAGGTACTGAGAATACGGGAGCCTTAAGGCCGTTAGCGGGATATACCTTGATAGCCGAAATATAAATAATGCTTGAAGAGCTGCCTGCATTCGAGCCAATAACAAGCTCATAAACATTTCCGGCAGCCTGCTTGTCGGCAGCAATCTCGAATGTGTTTGTAGCTGTCGCACCGATGCAAGCAGTACTTACTGCTGTACCACCTACAAATACGTTCATATCTGCATTCGGATAGTTTGATGCACTCTTATGACCTCCGACAACCTCAATCTTACCAACGGGGAAGTCGAATGCGGGAAGAACAATCTTAGTACCGGTCTTTGCAATGCGCAGGAAGCCGTTGTCGTAGTAGAAGTTACCACCACCGGCTGTGGGGTCGATATTGATAATATAAGTATCGTCGGTGAATGAAACTGCTGTCTTTACACCACCAAAATTGTCAGTCTCGGCCATTGTGGGAATGCCCCAATTGTTTACAGTAAAGTCGATTACTGCTGTCTGAGGCAGAAGCTCAACCTCCTCGACACTGAATGCAGATGAGAAGTTGTCGTTCCAGAAAGCATCCGCAGCACCGTCGTAGTTGGTACCGTCGGCCTTAAGAACCATATAGCCATAAGCATCCTGCTGCTTGCCTGTGTCGAAGCCACGCAAGCCGTACCAAGTAAGCAGACCGAAAATCTGTGCGTTGTTCTCGGCCTCTACCTTGTTGCCATTTATCATCTTGGCAAAAGTAATGCTTGCCATCTTGTCCTTACCCTCTTGCAGACCGCTGATGCTACCGCCATTCTCGAGCCAGTTAACACCATTGTAGTTGCTGTGATATACAAGGTAGTTGCCATCGTAGGTCTTAAGAGCTATTGTACCATCCTCGTTAGCCTCGCTGTAGAAGACTGCCGACTGAGGCAGAGCAGCGTTATTCTTACGCTCCTTCATCTCAATGTCATAATCCTCGGCATTGTAGTTGAGGTAGAATTTCTTACCGTTCTTTGCAACCATTGTAAGACTGTATGTCTTTCCTGCTACGGGAAGAACAACGTCGGTCGAAGCATAGTAAGCCTCCATTGCTTCTTTCAGAGCGGGCTCCGATGCTGCAACAGGATAAGAAGCTGCAACCTCAATTGCAGCCTGAAGCGCTGCGCGGGGAGCCTCGGCGGGATAACCTACACCCTCGAGTGCAAGCAGAGCCTTAGCCTCGTCGATGAGCGCGATAGTGCTCTCCTCGGCCACTGCATCGGCAATTGCCTTTGTAAGAGCCTCGGTATAAGCGTTAAGGGTCTTAGCGTCGGCACCCTCTACGTCAGACACTGCCTCAGCAACAGCCTGAAGGTTCAGATAAGCCTGTGTCTTATCCTCGAAACCCTCGGCAATTGTAACGTTGGCGCTTGCAAGGCTGAACTCTGACATATGCCAATAGATGCGCTCGGCTGTAACAACGAAACGCAGGTGGCTGTAAGCCTCTTCGCCAAGGATTACGCTCGATGCCCAAGCCTTGTCGCCTGTCTGAGGAAGTCCGCTCTCAATCTTTGTGATTGTTGTAAAATACTCGCCATCGTTGCTACCCTGCACCTCGATTGCATCGGGGAAATCAGCTGTGCCTGCAAATACGCGTGTGTGGTATTTGAACGAGAGATTCTGAATGGGCTCGCCAAGGTCAATCTGAATCCAATGCTCAGGCTCGGCGGGACCGTTCCAACGTGTATGGAAGAATGTACCTGTGTTACCGTCGATAAGGTCGGCAATGGGACCCTCGCTCAGCTCGGGCTCGTTGCACCAAAGGTAGTTGGCAGCAGCCTCGTCTGTTGTCTGAAGAGCAACTGTTGTTGCCTCGACAGAAAGACCGGCCTCGAGAAGCAGTGCGAACGCCTGAGCAAACTTCTCGTCGTAAGCAGCCTTAGCCGCCTCGAGCTCCTGTGCTGCCTTGTTGAACGTAGCAAGAGCCTCGGTTGCATCAAAATCATCGGCAACACTGATTGTCAGCTGGTTACCACCATCAGTGCTCTCCCAATTGGCAACAACACCGTGTTCGTAACCACCCGAAAAGTTGAGTTTGTTGGCACCGTTGAACTTTACGAATAAATAACCGGCCTCATCGGCGGGCTCAACGGTTACGTAACCCTCGGGGTTCTCGGTAAGTTTTACAAACTGTCCGTCTTTTACAGCAAATTTCTTCTCAGATACGCTGTAAAGATAGAGTTTACCATCGTTCTGCACAAAAGCGAACTGCTGTGCAGGGTTGGTAGCGTCAACTGCTACCTCTCTGTTGTGGTAGTTGCCATATGTGGCACCACAATGCGACAAATGTGTTGCACCTTCACCTGCATAAAGAGCGCCACGGGCTGCATCCTTAGCGGTGATTGCATAACATTTATCATTGCTCAGCTCCGATGCGTCGGTAATTTTCTGAGCGACTGCTGCTGTTGCAAAAGCAACGAACAGAGACAAGAAAAGTGTAAACTTTCTCATAAATGTTGAATTTGGTTAATAAAAAAGGTTATTTCAAACTATTTATCTTACAAAATAAAACGAATAAGCTCACACAACTCTCTTTTTGTCAAAGCAAGCTGCGCAAGATTGTTTGTTTCAACTGTTTAGAATGGGGCAAAAGTAATAAAAAGCAATAAGATATTTTTCACTTTATCTATTTTTTTTACAAATTTCTTTGCCGCCTTCTCTGTCAATGGTCTTTATATATAAATAATGTACAGCGCAATGCCTGCGCTGTACATTATTTATTATTTACTGCCGCATTTACTTTACGAATCTCTTGCGACCGTTCACAATATAAATTCCGGGTGTTGTAACTTGCTCGACGCGACGGCCTGTAAGGTCGTATATTGCGCCTACTGTTGCATTATTGACAACGGGCAGAATGCCTGTTGCCTGAGAGCCATCGACGTGATAGACGAGTGTTGTGGGCGCAATGGGTGTAAGCTGGTCGGCCTGTTTTTTAATTGCGCTGTCGGGAATTTGAATATAGTATGTACCCTTAGCCACAATTGTATCCGAGAGTGCCAGACGCATCGACAACCAACCGTCGTACCAATTGCCTTCCTCGTCGTAACAGTGAGCTGTTACCGCGCAGATGCTATCGCCCGAAGCGTTAACGACCTTCAGCACCTCATAACAATCCATAGGGGGATAGTTAAAGGTAAGAAGGACTTTGCTGAGCGACGAGACGGTCGAGTTGTTCGAGGGGTCAATGGAAACAATCTTAAAGTCCTCGGGAGCTCCAATCTTAAACACTTTCTCAAAAGCGGGACTCGCATATACGGCGCCGTCTTTCTCAAGGTTATAATAACCTTCGGGGATAACTACTTTCCATTCTCCTGCTGCTCTTATTGCACTCGGTGTTTCAAGAAGAGCCATTGTGTAGCCAATAGGATAGCCGCTCATCACGGGACCCTGTCCCGAACTTACCTGCACGAGTTTGGCATCGCCCTTACCCGATAGCTCCAAACGCTCGGCATCGGTGGCTACGGTAAAATACTGGAGCTCGTTATAAACCTGAACGTTATCTTCAAGCAACCAAATTGTAGGCGCTGTCAGCTCACCACTCTCTTCGCCTTCGGTCTGAGCAAAAGTTGTCATTGCAAATGCAATGAACATTGAAAATAAAAGTGTAAATTTTTTCATAAGCATATATTTTAAAATATCATTTTTATACTATAACATCTTTTTCACTTGCAAAAATATAAAACTTTTAAGATATTCGTTCTTTTTTTACAAAAATATTCACTTTTTCACCTATTATTAACTTATAATATCGGATTGTGGATGTTTTTTACCCTCGGGGGGGCAGTTTTTTCTGCCGGGGGATTATTCGAGCGAGTTTATTATCGGGGAGTAATTCGGCTCAGTAGAAAAAAGGTGTGGTCGAGATAATTCTATTTATCACCCTCTCGAAATATTTCTGCGGCTATTCTCTCTTTCACTTTATACTTTAGGACTTACTTTTTTTCAGAAAAAAGTAAGCAAAAAAACTGCACCTAAAGAAATTGTCGCGGGGCCTCCTTTGCTTGTGAGGCAACAGTGCGCTCACTCGGTCAGGTGCTTGCTTGTCATTGCGGTTTACGATTGTTTTAAGGGTGCTGCGGAATTATAATCGACAATGCTTGCAGCAATAGTCGCGCGAAAGTACAGGCGCAGCTTGCAGCGCGCGGGATGCGAATGGCAAGCATTGTTGGCGCCCG
>JAZSIU010000092.1:0-21977 GCA_045533955.1 Bacteroidaceae bacterium | reverse complement strand
ACCGTTACTGACAGAAAAATAAAGAAAACACAATACAAATTAAACGAAAGACCAAGAGAAAAACTGAAATTTTCAACACCAAAGGAGTGCTTTTACAAATTTATTTCGTAATGTTGCACTTGCTGGTTGACTCTGCGAAAGTCTTAAAAACTATAAAGGGTGGCTAATTTATGTCGATTTTTCTTTGCTTATTGAAAAAAATGTCATATTTTTGCCCCTTAGAATAAATTAGACTTTTTAAACTCTTTTTTTTAAAAGTGGTAAAATTTTTGAACAGAATACTATTACCTTTATTTATTAACTAAAACTTATGTTTATGAGAAAAAATCTATTTTTCGCAGGTGCTTTGGCACTTCTCTCAGCAGTAAGTGTTTCGGCCCAGGAGTGGAGTCATACATTGGCTCAAGGTCTTCCCGGCCAGCAGATTACTCACGAGGTAAACGGTACACAGATTACTCAGTATCGTGCGGTAACAAAGCTCTTCTCGCATCCCGGAACAAACGGTGTGCGTTACACAGTGCTTGAGACCGGTACATCCAACCAGATTAAGGGTGGTGGTCCTTGCTGGGCTATGGCCGAGATGATTGTTCTCGACGCTAACGGCGACACAATCCCTTACTCTGTAACATCTAACGCCGACCACAACACAATGGGTGGTGCCGGTAACGATGGTGCAGGTATGCCCGCTCTTAACGACGGTAATCTCAACAACTATTTCCACTCAACTTGGAGTAATAATGCTCCCAGTGAGTTCCACTACATCGAGCTCTCTTTTGAGAAGTCGGTTGACGCTTTCCAGCTTATTTGGTATACACGTCCCAATCAACACGTTAACAAACCTCAGATTGTAGGTCTTTCGCCCCTTGGCGTTGCATTTGGTGAGCCTTATGGCGAGTACCAATTCGAGCTTGGTGAGCAGGTTAACAACCTCGAGGCTCTTGCCGAGGAGCCCGGTCTCTTCACATTCTATGCCGATGGGCCTATGGAGTATTCTTACGGTGAGGAGAACTTCACTGGTCCCGGTGCCGTTTACGTAGCTCTTAGCGGTTACGACACAGGCGAGGCTACAGAGGCAACTCCCAAGAACATTATGCAGCTCATCCCCGGTAACAAAGAGAACACATACGTAATCTATCAGCCTGTTCTTGGTACATATTGGGGTAACTCGGACAACTGGACAGACGGTTGGAACGGCGCAAACGGTTGGCAGCGTGCTACTGACGTAGCTTCTGCACTCGGCGAGTTCACATTCTCACTCCGTCCCGACGGCGAGTACGAGATTACTTGCGAGCTCAACAAACAGTATGTTGAGGGTGCTTGGGAAGAGCTTCCCGAGCCTCTTACAGTTTATGTTGGTTACGAGATGCGCGGTAGTCTGAAATTGTTCAGCGCCGAGGATAAGGCACTTCTCGAGGCAGAGGACTATGAGAACGGTTCATTCCACCTCCCCGTTGACTTTGGCTTTGCAATCAACAAGGCTTCTGTTGCCGAGGGTACAGTAGATCCCATCTCGGTTGCAGCTATCTGCGAGAACGTAATCAACCCCACAATTGCCGATGCTAAGGCTCGTCTTGAGCAGTATGGCAACCACGAGGGTTACGGTGATGAGGGTAAAGAGGCCCTTGAGCTGGCTATTGAGGCTGCCGAGGCTGCTGTTGCCGAGAACAACATTGCAGGTATCTTCGCAGCTAAGGACGAGCTCTCACTTGCAATCAGCTACTATATGTCAGAGCGCGTTTATATGTATTATGACATTATCGGCGAGCTCGAGGAGACAACAGAGTTTGTATTCCCTCCCTACACAGTAGCCGACGAGGGTAAGTGGCCCGATGCTACAAGAAACATTCTTGAAAATGCAAAGGTTGCAGCCAATGAGGTAGAGGGTGGCTATGAGACACTCACTCCCAAGCAGATTGACAACCTCTATTCTCAGATTGAGTCTCTTATCGAGCAGTTTAAGGGTTCTGCTCTTAAGTTCTCTACATTCCCCACAATCGTTAGCGACATCTCGGCTGCAACACATCCCCAATATCCCAACAACGCAGTTTGGAACTCATCGGCTATCGTTCTTCATCAGGATGTTCCCGGTATCCGTCTGACATTCCTTGAGCGCCACTTGGGTACAGCAGGCGATGGTGGCGATTGGCCTATGATTGCTCTTGGTGAGCTTAGACTCTACGACGCCGAGGGTAACGAGATTGAACTTACCGAGGATCTTCTCTGGGCTAACCACACCGAGACACAGGAGGGCTTCGAGTCAACTGTTGCTCGTCTTGTTGACGGTAAGTGGGGTCAGGGCGATAAAGTTGGAACCGAGGGTTCTGCTACACAGTCTTACTATCACTCACCTTGGAGCGGTAACGAGCCTCAGGAGTTCATCTGCATCGACGTAACATTCCCCGAGCCTATGAGCTCATTCACAGTTGAGCTTTACAGCCGCGATAAGACTACATCTAACGGTGCAGTATCACTCTTCCCCAAGAAGATTGCCATCACAGAGGTTGGTGTAGGTTACGATCCTCTTCTCTTTGCCGAGAATCCTTACAATGTACGCGTTGGTGAGCAGGTAACAGACGTTGCTCAGCTCGAGACAGGTCTTTATATCGTTAAGGGTCTTCTTAACACCAAGTCGGTTAACGTATTGGACGAGGAGACAGGCAATATTGTTAAGAGCGAGCCCGACGGTGAGGCTAAGTTCTATGCTGGTACATCACGTTTCCACAGCAACGAGGCCGCTGTTCGTGCAAACTGCGTATATCGCATTGTTAAGAACGACGATGGTACTTACACATTCGTAAGCCTCTCGACTGCTAAGTATTGGCCTACATTGGCCGAGGACGAGAACGCTAAGTTCGTATCGGCTACAGCTTCTAAGAGCAAGGCTGCTAAGATTAAGGCTGTTGCTTCTGCATCTACAGAGGGTGCATTCGTACTCTATGAGGAGCAGGCAGGTCGCGTAACAAAGGATAGCCTCGATACAGATGCTGACGGCGTTAACGACACCGAGAGAGTAGTTGAGACTCCTTATATGGTTTATATGGACTGGTACAGCGGCCTCGCAGCACGTGCCGTAACCGATCCTCAACCTAAGGATACAGAGGGCGTACTCGATGCTAAGGGCGATTCACTCTGCTTCAACAAAGCTAACGGTGAGGGTGAGTGGCAGATTTACAAGGTAACTATGGATAACCCCGACTACTACTGGTTGGAGAATATGCTTGGTATCGTTGCAGGCCTCGGTCTTGAGGTTGGTCCCCATCCCGGTTGCGTAGCAAGCCTTGGTGAGCTCGAGGAGGCTTATACAAAGGGTCAGGCTGTTGTAGCAGATTCTGCATTCGCAGAGGCTCCCGCCGCTGCTGCTGCTCTTGCCGAGAAGATTGGTCTTGCCGAGACACTCGAGAAGAATCCTATGGTTCCCGGTTACTACCGCATCCAGTCGGGCTATGCTGAGTTCTTCAACCAGCAGGGTCATACTAAGTCGGTTTACGCTTCTGCCGATGGTACTACATTGGGTTGGAAGGAGACTAAGCTGAACGACATATCGTTCTACTTCCACTTTGCTCCCTCTTTGGAGGATCCCTTCTCG
Organism: Bacteroidaceae bacterium; assembly: GCA_045533955.1. Taxonomy (GTDB): domain Bacteria; phylum Bacteroidota; class Bacteroidia; order Bacteroidales; family Bacteroidaceae; genus HGM04593. The sequence goes on along the minus strand of JAZSIU010000092.1, from coordinate 18,391 downwards.
GTAGTTCCCGACCTTGTTGCTGCCGGTACAATCACAGAGGAAGAGGCTGCACAGTGCTACACAATCCGTGCCGTAGGTACAACTGAGCCCGAGGTAGCTTACTACATTGGTGAGGTTGACGGTCGCTCGACACAGATTGACCTTTCTCCCGACTTCCCCAGCGATTACATTGTAGTTCCTGCAACAGGTTCTAACTTCAACTTTGCAATTGCATCTCACAAGAGTGATTGTCTGCACGCTAACGGCCACAGTTCAGGTGCCGGTACAGGCAGCAACCTCGTTTACTGGGAGGGCGCTCCCGGCGCATCGCAGTGGCGTCTTATAAAGGTTGACTATGAGCCTACAGCAATTGAGAACCTTGTAGCCGAGGGTGATGAGGTAGTTTCAGTAGCTTACTACACAGTAGGTGGTGCTTCTTCATCGGCTCCCGCTAAGGGCGTTAACATCGTTAAGATTGTTTACGCTAACGGCGTAGTTGAGACTAAAAAGGTACTTGTTAAGTAATTGACAATCCAAATATTACGGGCAGCGTGCTTTAAAAGGCACGCTGCCTTTTTTTGTGCTATTTTGTTGTTACTATTTTTTTGTGAGGGGGAGACGATAACATAAATAATCCCCTGCCGAGAATTATCGGCGCATTCAGTGCGTAGGCTGTTCCGCGGTCTTATTTAATGGGTGTTTTGCGTTTTCTCGCACCATTATCGCAGGCGCCTTTTTTAACAATAAATAAACTTTTTTTTATTTACTTGGATTTTTATTCCAAAATGATGATAATAATAAAGAAAAAATTCTTTAATTTTGCGCCACATAATGTACTAACGTAACTCAAATTATATGCATAGAGTCGTAAAAATTTCTAAGGGATTGGATATCAAACTAAAAGGCGCCCCCGCAACTGATTTTACATCAGTTGGTGCGGCCAAGCTGTATGCCTTGATGCCCGCCGATTTTACACGAGTTACTCCTAAAGTGGTTGTAAAGCCCGAGGATACCGTGAAGGCCGGTGATGCCTTGTTTGTGGACAAAAATGCCCCCCAACTGCGATTTGTTTCGCCGGTGAGTGGAAAAGTTGTTGCGGTTAACCGTGGCGAGAGAAGACGAGTGTTGAGCGTAGTAGTAGAGTCGGACGGAAAATTCGAGTCGGTCGAGTGTAAGGCAAAGGATGTTCTTTCACTCTCGGCCGAGGAGGTGGTAGCCGACCTTCTTGCTGCCGGATTGTTTGCCTTCCTGCGTCAGAGACCGTATGATGTGATTGCTACCCCCACGGACAGCCCGAGAGCAATCTTTGTATCGGCATTCGATTCAAAGCCTTTGGCCGTTGATTTTGAGGTTGCACTCAAGGGTAACGAGGATGATTTTCAGACAGGACTTGACGCCTTGTCGCGTATCGCCCCCGTTTATTTGGGAGTAAGCACCGAGCAGAAATCAACCGCACTGAACGTGGCAAAGAACGTTACAACCACCGCTTTTAAAGGCCCTCACCCCGCAGGTAACGTCGGAGTGCAGATTAACCACGTGGCACCCGTTAACAAAGGCGAGATTGTGTGGACTATCGGTGCCGAAGAGGTAATCTTCATCGGCCGCCTCTTTAACAAAGGCAAGGTTGACTTTACCCGTACCGTGGCCCTTGTGGGCAGCGAGGTTAAAAACCCCTCGTACAGCAAGGTGGTGCTTGGAGCACAGCTCACAACACTGCTCGACGGCCGTTTGAGCAACGAGCACGAGCTGCGTATCATAGACGGTAACGTCCTCACAGGCAAAAAGACCGCAGCCGACGGCTTCTTGGGCGCATTCTCGAACGAGGTAACTGTAATTCCCGAGATTATGGACGGCGACGAGATGTTCGGATGGATAGCTCCCCGCTTCTCGATGTTCAGCACAAGCCGCAGCTACTTCAGCTGGCTCTCTCCCAAGCGTGAATATACTATTGACGCACGCATCAAGGGTGGCGAGCGCCATATGATTATGTCGAACGAGTACGATAAGGTGTTCCCTATGGATATTTATCCCGAGTACCTTATAAAAGCCATCATCACAGGCAATATCGACAAGATGGAAGAGCTCGGCATCTACGAGGTTGCTCCCGAGGACTTTGCACTTTGCGAGTTTGTCGATTCGTCGAAGCTCGAGCTTCAGCGCATTGTGCGTGAGGGTCTCGACAAACTGCGTGCCGAGATGTGCTAATACGAGAATATTATCGGATTTATAATGCAAGATAAAAAATAATCGTATGAAAATATTGAGAAATTACCTTAATAAGATTAAGCCTAACTTCGAGGAGGGTGGTAAACTGAGCGCACTGCGCTCGGTGTTCGACGGAATGGAGACATTCCTATACGTCCCCAACGACACAGCGAAGAGTGGCGTTAACATTCACGATGCCATCGACAGCAAGCGCATTATGTCATTCGTAGTAATTGCTCTGCTGCCTGCTCTGCTCGTTGGAATGTATAATATTGGTTATCAGAACTTCTTGGCCGCAGGTAAGGAGGGTACACTCATCGAGATGTTCCTCTACGGCCTTTTGGTGATGCTGCCCAAGATTGTGGTATCTTACGGCGTTGGTCTGGGAATTGAATTCATTGCCGCGCAGATTAAGAAAGAGGAGATTCACGAGGGATTCCTTGTGTCGGGTCTTCTTATCCCTATGATTGTTCCCGTTGGTTGCCCTCTGTGGGTGCTTGCCATCGCAACAGCCTTTGCTGTTATCTTTGCAAAGGAGGTTTTTGGCGGAACAGGTATGAACATTGTAAACGTGGCTCTCATTGCCCGTGCATTCATCTTCTTCGCTTATCCTTCAGTAATATCGGGTGATACAGTGTGGGTGGCCACCGAGTCAATCTTCGGCCTCGGATGCGACCTTCCCGACGGTTACACCTGCGCAACAGCGCTTCAGTTTGCCGCTAATGGTACTGAGATTACAGGAGCGGCAGGCTCGGCACTCACTTCTTGCGATATGTTGTGGGGATTGATGCCCGGTTCAATTGGTGAGACAAGCGTTGTTGCCATCGCCATCGGTGCCGTGATACTTCTTTGGAGCGGTGTCGCAAGCTGGAAGATTATGGCAAGCGTATTTGTAGGCGGTATTGCAATGTCGTGGGTATTCGAGGCTATACTGCCCGGCAATCCCGTGGCACAGGTACCTTTTTGGCAGCACCTTATCTTGGGTGGATTCTGCTTCGGTGCTGTGTTTATGGCAACCGACCCTGTTACATCGGCTCGTACCGAGGTGGGAAAGTATATTTACGGCTTCGGCATCGGTGCAATGGCAATACTTATCCGTGTGCTTAACCCCGGTTACCCCGAGGGTATGATGCTTGCGATTCTGCTTATGAATGTAACAGCGCCCTTTATTGATTATTGTGTAGTACAGGCTAACGTAAATGCCCGTGCACGTCGTTTAACCAAAAAGAATTAAAGGATATGGCAGCAAAAAAATATGTTTGCAAAGTATGCGGATATGTGCACGAAGGCAGTAGTGCACCCGACGCGTGCCCTCTGTGTAAGGCCGGTAGCGACCAATTTAAGGAGGAGGCTGCACCCGGAGCACCCAAGAAGAAGGGCTTTAATACAAACAGCGACCTCTATGCCATTGTATATGCAGCCATCGTAGTGGTTATTGTAGCCTTTATGCTGGCCGGCGTATCAACAGCGCTCAAGCCTATGCAGGACGAGAATATCAAACTCGACAAGATGAAGCAGATTCTTGCGTCGCTTCACATAAAGGACGTAAAGGATGCCAAAGCCGAGTATGAAAGAGTGGTTAAGAAAGATGCCATTATAAACGTAGCGGGTAATGAGGTGGCAGCCAAGGGAGGCTTCGACGTTGGTAACGACGCCGTAACCGAGAATAATCTTCCCATTTACATTTGCGATGTTAACGGCGAGGAGAAATACGTTATCCCTATGACCGGTCAGGGACTTTGGGGCGGTATTTGGGGTTATATGGCTGTGAACAGCGACGGTAACACCATCTACGGCGTATATTTCTCGCACGCAAGCGAGACACCCGGATTGGGCGCCGAAATTGCAAGCGAAAAGTTTACCAAACTCTTCGACGGAAAGAATATCATCGCCGACGGTAAGATTGCAATTAACGCAGTTAAAGGCCGTCTGAGCAACGAGGCCACTCAGGTAAACGCAATATCGGGTGCAACAATCACCTGTAACGGCGTAAATGCTATGCTTGAGAAGTGCTTGGGCAACTACAAGACATTCCTTATGGCTAAGCAGCAGCCCCAAACAAATGTTGAATCAGCTCCCTGCACCGCAGCTTGCGAGAGTGCAGAGGCAAAAACTACGGAGGAATAAATTATGGCAGAGCTTTTTTCAAAGAAAAATATGGAGGCCTTGAATACGCCTCTTCTAAAGAACAACCCTGTAACAATTCAGGTGCTTGGAATCTGTTCGGCACTTGCCGTAACAAGCAAGTTGGCTCCCGCCGTGGTAATGGGCCTCTCGGTAACCATCATCGTGGCTATGGCCAACGTGATTATCTCACTTATTCGTAACACTATCCCCAACCGTATCCGTATTATCATACAGCTGGTGGTTGTTGCAGCGCTTGTAACAATCGTAAGTGAGATTCTCAAGGCTTTTGCCTACGACGTCAGTGTGCAGCTGTCGGTATATATCGGACTTATCATTACTAACTGTATCCTGATGGGACGCCTCGAGGCTTTTGCTATGCAGAATGGCCCGTGGGCATCTCTCCTCGATGGAATCGGCAATGGTGTGGGATATGCGCTTATCCTTGTGATTGTGGCATTCTTCCGCGAATTGTTCGGCTCGGGTACATTGTTCGATATTCAGGTGATTCCCGACGCTTTCTACGAGATGGGATATATTAACAACGGTCTTATGCTTATGGCGCCTATGGCATTCTTCTTGATTGCCTGCATCATCTGGGTACAGCGCGCCAAGGATAAGAGCCTGCAAGAGGAATAATTCTGATACAGTAAAAGATAGAAGATTATGGAACATTTTTTTAGTTTGTTTGTCCGTTCGATTTTCGTGGACAATATGGTATTTGCTTTCTTCCTTGGTATGTGTTCATACCTTGCTGTATCCAAGAGTGTAAAGACTGCCATAGGTCTTGGCCTTGCGGTTACGTTCGTAGAACTTATCACTCTTCCTGTGAACTACCTGTTGCAGACCGAGGTGCTGGGCGCTGATAAAATTGTAGAGGGTGTTGATCTTTCGTTCCTTGCATTTATCCTCTTCATTGCGGTTATTGCAGGTATTGTGCAGCTTGTCGAGATGATTGTCGAGCGCTTCTCGCCCTCGCTTTATGCTTCGCTGGGTATTTTCTTGCCCCTTATTGCTGTGAACTGTGCCATTATGGGTGGCTCGCTCTTTATGCAGCAGCGTATAGCAATGGAGGCCGGCAATTCGCAGGCTATACTGGACGTGTGGGATTCAATAGCTTACGCATTAGGTTCGGGTCTTGGCTGGATGCTCGCAATTGTGCTTTTTGCTGCCATACGTGAGAAAATTGAGTACAGCATTGTTCCCAAGCCTCTGCGTGGATTGGGTATCGCCTTTATCACCGTAGGTCTTATGGCGCTTGCATTTATGTGCTTCTCGGGTATTAAAATGTAATTAACCACTAAAGAAACAAAGATTATGGATTTAATTTTAGCAAGTATAGCTGTCTTCCTTGTAATCATCCTTCTGTTGGTGGTTATACTGTTGGTGGCTAAGAAATATCTGCTTCCCTCGGGAAATGTAAAAGTTACAATCAACGGCGAGAATACTATTGAGGTTGCAGCCGGTGGAACACTTCTCGGCACACTTGCCGAGAATGGCATCTACCTTCCCTCGGCTTGTGGAGGTAAGGGCTCTTGTGCACAGTGTAAGTGTCAGGTAGTTGAGGGTGGAGGCGAGATTCTCCCCTCGGAGAAGGGACACTTCTCGCGCAAGGAACAGCAGGACCATTGGCGTCTGGGCTGTCAGGTGAAGCTCAAGAACGACGTCTCTATCAAGGTGCCCGAGTCGGTTATGGGCGTGAAAGAGTGGGAGTGCGAGGTTATCTCGAACAAGAACGTGGCTACCTTTATCAAGGAGTTTATCGTTGCACTGCCTCCCGGCGAGCATATGGACTTTGTCCCCGGCTCGTATGCACAGATTAAGATTCCTGCATACGAAATGGACTACGATAAGGACATTGACAAGAGCCTCATTACCGACGAGTATTTGCCCGCTTGGGAGAAATTCGGCCTCTTGGGTCTCAAGTGTAAGAACACCGAGCCTACAATCCGCGCTTATTCAATGGCTAACTATCCCGCTGAGGGCGACCGCATTATGCTTACAGTGCGTATCGCAACACCTCCCTTTAAACCCGACCGTTCGGGCTTTATGGATGTTCCCTGCGGTATTGCCTCGTCGTATATCTTCACTCTGAAGCCCGGCGACAAGGTGATTATGAGCGGCCCTTATGGCGACTTCCATCCCATTTTCGACTCGAAGAAGGAGATGATGTGGGTAGGTGGCGGTGCCGGTATGGCTCCTCTGCGTGCACAGATTATGCATATGACAAAGACCCTCAAGACTACCGACCGTGTGATGACATATTTCTATGGTGCACGTGCGCTTAACGAGGTATTCTATCTTGAGGATTTCTTGCAGCTCGAGAAGGACTTCCCCAACTTTACGTTCCATCTTGCACTCGACCGTCCCGACCCCGCTGCCGACGCAGCAGGCGTAAAATATACTCCGGGCTTTGTGCATCAGGTAATCTACGAGACTTACTTGAAGAATCACGAGGCTCCCGAGGATATCGAATACTATATGTGCGGTCCCGGCCCTATGTCAAAGGCTGTGGTGAATATGCTCACCGACCTTGGAGTAGAGGAAAAGTCTATTATGTACGACAACTTTGGAGCTTAATTGAAGCATTCAGTGAAAATATAAAGAATGAGCGCCCCTTCACGAGGCGCTCATTCTTTTTTCGTAAAAATATGCTCTTTGGGAGTGTAAGGGGTGATGAATAATCCTCGAAGGGGCTTCCCATAGTGGGAATGCCCGCAGACGACGGAATCTTGTTTAGTCTCTGTCGCTTGCAGTTTGCACAAAAAAAGTATTTCTTTTTAAAAAAATATATACAATTTGTGTCAAGTTTCAAATAATTAAACTATATTTGGGGAAAATAGTGCCGGCGCTCAGCGCAGTGTAAAAGGTTGATGCTGACTATATTGTGCCGAAATAAATGATTTGCTGTCAAATAGATTTATAAATTGAGAAAATACCCCTTTTTTATTAACTAAATTAAATGTTTATGAGAAAATTTACTCTAATCTTTTCGATGCTGTTTATGTTTATGGCAGCAGCGGTGGCCGAGACGCTTACCGTAACAATCGACCGTAACAGCGGTATCTTTACACAAGGTAACGCCGCCGGGACTTGGAACTCTGTTTGGGAAAGCAACGAGGTTCCCGGCTTTACATTCAGCGTTAGTGCCAACAACATCTCGGTATCGGACGATCACGACTATCTTCGTCTGTGGGTGGGTACAGTGAGCCCCTCGCAGTATGTGATGACAGCTCCCCACGGATACTACGTGGCATCGTACAGCTTCGACTTTGTAAAGGATGGCGAATATACCGATGACGTTACTCTGACAGTAGATGGCAAGGATTATGTTCCCGCTTACGACGTTCAGAGTGTAGCCGTTGAGGGGTTGAAAGAGACCTCGGCTTCGTTTATATTTGCAGGTGCCAACAAGGGTATCATCGTCAGCAACTTTAAAGTTGTTCTTGAGGAGGCTACTCTTGCTACAATCGTTTACAACTACGTTCTTAACGGCGAGGTTGTGGCATCGGAGACTTTTGCCGCAAATATGGGCGCCAATCTTCCCGCACCCACACTCGCAGCTTACGGCGTAACATTCAACAACCTCCCCAAGGGCCTTGTTGAGGGCGATGCAACATACGAGATTGACTGTTCGTACAACAACAGCATCGTATTTGCCAAGGATTATGAGAGCATAAGCCGTTGGTACTATATGACCATCCACAGTGGTAACAAATGGTATCTTGGTTACGAGGAAGGTCAGGAGTATATCCCCGCAGGTGGCGCAGGTGCCGTTCAGAAAGTACCCGAGGGCAAAGAGGATAACTACACTTGGGCTTTCATTGGTAACCCCTTTAAATTCCAGATTGTGAATATGGCAGCAGGCGCCTCGCGCGTTCTTGCAGCAGGCGACCCTCTTGGCGATGATGGCCACACATACCCCTTGCTTTACGACGTAAATGAGGAACTCCCCGACCTCGATGGCTTTGTGGCAGATTGGTTTGCAAAGAAGAGCAATCAGGTTGAGACAGGTGTTTACATCTATCAGTATGGTACAACATACGCAATGAACACCCGTAGCCCCGCCCTCGCATTCTGGACAGGCGGTGCCGACGCCGGTTCGACAATCCTTCTGACCGTTCGCGACACAGAGGCTGTGTCGGACGCATCACTTGCAGCGCTCGAGGAGGCCATCCTTGATGCCGAGGCTCTTATCTACGACGAGGCCGGCTATGGCGAGTCCGGTGGCGAGCCTTTCGCACTTCAGACAACAGACCCCGATGCCGAGTATTACCTCTATACAAACGCTCAGGAGGCAAGCGAGGGTCCCATTGCCGACCTTATTGATGGTAATAACAATACATTCTTCCACACAAGATGGAGCGACAATGGCGCATCGGACGATGGTATGCCCCACAGCATCACAATCGACCTTGGTGGTAACACACTCAGCGCATTCGGCTTCAACTATGTAACACGCAGCGGCGCCGCTAACGACTATCCCGCCGAGATTTCTGTTCAGGGTAGTAACGACGGCGTTGAATTTGAGGAGATTGCTTACGTAACAGGCCTTCCCAAGGGCGGTGCAAAGGCTTATTCATCGGAGCCCATTGAGGCGGAGCAGGGCTACAGTTTCATCCGCTTCGAGGTAACAAAGACCTCGACCGACCGTAAGGGTGCAGGTGCCGACCACGACTATTGGCATATGGCCGAGTTTAGTCTGACAACAGCATTCTATCGTTCGGTAGGTGCCGACGAGTATGTTCCCTTCCTCGACCAGCTTCAGGCACTCAACAGCCTGTGCAACCGTGCACACGAAATATTCGCCGACCCCGAGGCTACCGAGCTTCTTGTGCAGGATGTTACAGCGCAGCTTCTTGAGCAGACAGCTCTCTTGCGCGAGCTCATCTCAACAGCCGAGAATCCCGAGACAGTGGCACTTGTTGCTCAGGCACAGGATATGCTTGCCCTCGTGGGCGTAGGTTATCCCAATGAGGCACCCCGTGCAGCGCTCAAAGAAGTTCTTGACGTCGTTGCCGAGACCCCCACATTGGCCAACAAGGCAATGCTCGAGGAGGCACTTGCTGTTTATGCAGCATCTAACGATGTTCAGATGCCCGAAGTAGGCAAGAAATATTGCTTCACAATGGTAGCAAAGAACGGAAACAGATTCTACCTCAACTATACCGACAATGCAAAGACAGGTGAGGGCAAGGATGTTGCAATGATTCCCGTTGACGGCGTTGCTTATCCCGAGACAGCAGCGTTCGAGTTCGAGCTCAGCGAGGTTGAGATTCTTGCCGAGGATAGCGTAACAGTCGAGCGCATCGACAGCGCCTACTCGCTCAAGACCATTGATGGTAACTATCTTGTATATCACAGCAAATACAGCGGTATAAATTGGCTCGAGGGCAATGGTAACGTAGTAGGTTATCAGGCCGAGAAGAACGTAATGACGCACATTAAGTTCGAGAAGCTCGTTCCCTCATCGCACGTTGTTGCCGAGCCCGTTGACATCTTCGGCTTTATGGCTTGGAAGAGCTATCGCGGAAAGCGCACCAATGGCAATTGGGAGATTGGTTATATGGTTCTCAAGACCGATGGTAGCGACTACGACGGTGCAAACGCGCCCTTCTGGAACGATGGCTATTCATCGGCATTCCTCATTGAGGAGTATGTAGCAGGTGAGACAGCCATCGAGGAGGTTCAGACCGAGGTTGTTGTCGAGGGCGTTTACGACCTCAGCGGTCGTCGTGTAGATAACCCCGTTAAGGGCATCTACATTGTGAATGGTAAAAAAGTGCTGGTTAAGTGAGAGCAATGATTGAAAAGCTTGCTTAATCAAGAATAGCCGAGCACCAAGCACTTGGGCGCAGCCAAAGTGCCGGTTAAGAAAGAGCAATGATTGAAAAGCTTGCTTAATCGGGCATTGCCGAGCGCCAAGCACTTGGGCGCAGCCAAAGTGCCGGTTAAGTAATCAGCAAACAATCCGAATATTTACGGGCAGCGTGCTTTTAAAGGCACGCTGCTTGTTTTATTGCCTTTCTCGAAAAAAACAGCAATGCCGGTTCGGAATAGCCCGATTTCATCTACCGTTCCTAAAATTATCTATACCGTGCAGAGTGGTTGAAAATGAGCTTTTCACGCAAAAAAAAACGCCTCCGCAGTAAAATATTAAATCAAGCACAATCCTTTTTCCCGACCATTTGTGCTATCTTCGCACAAGCAACATTAAATTACACGTAACAATGGAGCACAAAAAGAAAAATACCGACGAAATAATATATTATCACGTTGACAGGCGTAGTCTGTGGATAATTATGCGCGATGCCATTAAAGTTTCCGACAAAGGAATAATAGTGATTGACTATCTGCGCAGAACCTCATTCATTGTCTGCTGGGAGCAGATTCAAGCGTGTCAGTTTCGGAAGGGCGGTGGCAGATATTCCGATAATATGATTTATATAAGAACCTTTGATGCGAAAGAACCGATAGGGATTAGTGTGGATAAGTATAGGCATAATTCAAAGGCTCTATGTTTGGCAATAAACAGAGCATATTACGATTTTAAGAATAAAAAAACACCCGATGCCAAAGATGCGCGCAGCATTGATGACTCAAAATTTGAACAAGGATTGATAAATTGCCCACATAACGCAACGGCTATGAGCATTTGGGATATGCTGTTTGGATAAATTTATTATATACCATTTTCTGCATAAAAATAAAACAGTAGGGTGCGCTTGTGGGTATGTTTCGCAACCCTTTCTTTTATGCCGCTTTTCTCGGTAGGATGGCAGGGAGGCACCTCCGATACGCCCCTCCCAGCTCAGCCGAACCATAATGTCAACCGTTTTTTATATCCTCTGGAAAAATATAAGAAACAGAGTGGGGCATAATTATGCAAAAACACTATCTTTGCGCCCAGAATGAATAAACGACACACGTAACTATGGAACACGGAATCGAAAATACCAACGAGAAAATATATTACCACGCCCCAAAATCCTTCACAACAAGATATATTGGTGTAGCGATAACAGTTTTATTCTGCGTGCCGATACTAATTGCGGCACTTGAGAATGGCCTTATTCTGTTTTTTATGGCATTGGCATTCTGTGCGTTCGCAGGTTGGTGCTGTTATAAACTGTTGACGGCTTCGAGGACAGGGTTGAAAATTACCGACAAAGGGATAAGTTGGCCTGATTTTTGGGGTGATATTATGTACGTCGGCTGGGAAGAAATAGAAAAGTGTGAATACTATCGTGAAAGTGATGCAGAGTTTAATGATTCTTTAATAATAAAAACTACCTATTCGAAAAAAATAAGCGTAGATATTAAATATAATTGTAGCGAAAGAGAACTTAGTATAGCAATAAACAAAGCATATTGCGATTTTAAGAACAAACAGGCCGCAGCAGCCGCTGAAAGTGAGCAGCCTGCCGAGCAACCTGCGACCGCCGATTTTAATAACAATCAAGCATCGGCTGCCGCCGCCGAAGATGGTCAGAGGCCTGCCGCGGCCGAGACAGCACCTGCCGATGAATCAAAATTCGAGCAAGGGCTGATAGATTATAAAAAAGAACAACCTAACGTAGTCCTAACTATTATTGGTATAATTATTCTTATTATTATGCTTTTTTGCCGTTAGTCGAGTAAGAATTTTACAGGGTAAATGTGAGAGCAATTGTCAAACAATGGGCTCTCGCATTTTCTTTTATGTGGCAGATACACACGCTGTTATTTAACCGAACGACGTGCGAGTGGTGTCCATTTTTTTTGTTTTTTGGGGAAAACTGTACAACTTTATTTTTGTGTATAATTTAAAATAAAAAAACAATAAAAAAGATTGTATTTAATAATAAATTATTAACTTTGCCCTATGAGTATAACTGTGCAATAGACTCTGCTTTAAAACTGAAAAAACAGATTAAGCATAGTAATTGCATTATAATTAACCAATTAAAACTTTATTTTATGAGAAAATTTACTCTTTTCTTATCAATGTTTGTAGCGTTTGCTATGACAGCATTTGCACAGAATCCTATCGGAAGCATCGAGGATATTAAGCCCGGAAAGATTTTCTGGTTGCAGTATAGCCCGTGGCTTCAGGACAATGGTGTTCAGGCTTCAGTGTTTTGGCCTAACAGCGAGCAGTATTCCGACCGTCTTTGGAGTACCTATGTGTTCTCTAATATCGAGGATAACCCCGAGGATACTCGTCAGCAATTTACAGTAGTAGAATGCGATGGTCAGCTTTACCTCTTTAATATTGCAGCGCAGCAATATGTATCTTTCAAGGACAATAGCGCGATGATGATGGATATTCCCACATCTACAATTGTAGCATTGCAGAGCACCTATGGCAATGCCGACTATCCGTGGATTTTAGCATTTGACGGCGAGAAGCCTCTTTGCTCTTACCCCGCTAACGGCTATGATTATTGCGGATACGTTTACTGCTCGCATCCTCTCGGTGAGGGCGACTATGTAACCTCTTGCCAGATTTACGAGGTAGGTGAGTATGCAGCAATCGACTCGCTCACCGAAGCTCTTGCTTACAACCTTGTAGTAGGCGAGGCGCAGCGTCTCGAGGCACTCGACAGCCTTCTGACCGTGCTTGACAATGTAGGTTCTTTCATTATCGACGAGTTGCAATACGAGGCTACCGGCGGTGGTAAAATAGAACTTCAGACAACTAATCCCGAAGCTGCCAACTATCTTTGGGCTAACTATCCCGAGCCCAACGAGGGCCCCATTGCCGACCTTATCGATGGCAATACAGGTACATTCTTCCACACGCAGTGGAGCAACCCCGTTCCCCAAGATACACACTGGATTCAGATTGACCTTGGCGAGCCCATTCAGAATTTCTCAATTGCTTATCACACACGTGTATTCGACGGTGGCAACGACTTCCCCGATGCAATCGTGGTGCTTGGTAGTAACAACGGCGTAGATTTTGATTCTATCGCAATGTTTGACAAAGACCTTCCTCAAATGTCTAATAAGCCTTGGGAGTCGGGCGACATTGTAGCTGCTCAGCCTTATAAGTATCTGCGTTTTATGGTATCGGCCGAGCGTGTATATTGGCATATGTCTGAGTTTGTTCTCAATGAACTTGCTACCGAGGTTGCTGCCGAGAATTATCTTCCCCACGTAACATATATCCGCGAGCTTGTTGCATTGTACAACGAGGGCTTCGAGATGTACGCAAGAGGCGACGATAAGGCTGATGATATTATGGCCTTTATAACACGTCTCAACGACCTTATGAAACTTATCAAGGGTCTTGGAAGCGAGGCAGACGACCCCGAGACAATCGAGTACATTGCCGAAGTTAAGGAGATTTACGACCTTCAGGGTGTAGGTTATCCCACAGGTGCAGGCCGCGAGACATTCAAGGCTGCCATCGAAGCTGCCGAGGCTAAGCCCACAACATTGGCGCGTCTGACATTGGCCGAGGCTCTTCAGGAATACTACAAGACCGAGGAGTTTGTAACGCCTACACACGATACAAAATACACTCTTACCTTTGTAACTTACGGCGGTCGTCGCAACTACCTTGACTACACAGTGGCTGAAGGTGGCGAATATGCACTTACAATGGTACAGGATACTCTCACAGAGCAGGGCCTTTCTTATCCCGAGACAGCAGTATTCACTTGCGAGGATAACGAGGATGGTACATACTCGTTCCGTACATACGATGGTAAATATCTGACACTTCCCGGCAGCGGTGCCGCTTCGGGCTCGGCAACAGGTATTTCCGAGGACAAGATGCCTCTTACACTTGTGAAAATGTATCCCAACGCTAAGTGCGAGGCAGACGTAACATACGAGATGCTTTTCGGTCTTATAGCTTATCAGATAAACGGTGTATTCCCCGCACCCAACAGCGCAGGTTCGACGTTCTACACAGGTAATCTGCCTCACTTTATGGCCAGTTGGACATCGGCAATGGCCATCGAGGAGTATGTTCCCGGTGAGGATACAGGCATCGAGCAAATTGCAGGCGAGACTGTTGTAGAGGGCGTTTACGACCTCAGCGGTCGTCGCGTAGAGAACCCCGTTAAGGGCATCTACATTGTGAATGGTAAAAAGGTTCTTGTTAAGTAATTAGCAAAATCTCTTATATCTACGGGCAGCGTGTTATTAAAGGCACGCTGCCTTTTTTTGTTGCTACGCTTCGTTGTTCGGTCGTTCTTGCAATTATATAACAGCAAAATAGAACGGTGCTTTTGACGGCGAAAAACACCGAAACGCGCAATTCTTATAAAAAATACTTTTTTAGCGATAAAGCGCCCGCTTATATAATTGTTGAAAAAAAAATAAAAAAAATAGTAAATATTCTTGTTATAAATGCTATATTTGCAATATTGCCTATGGAGCGTCCAAAAAACATAATCGTCTGAATATAATAACTTAAAATAACCTTTTTTATTAACCTAATCCAACATTTATGAGAAAGTTTACACTTTTCTTGTCGCTGTTTTTTGCAATGGCAATGACAGCGTTGGCACAGAGCTACACTCTCACCGAGACGCGTTTGAGCTCTGCTGAGTTGAATGCAAAAACTGCACCTACTCATATTGCCATAAAAAATCTTTCTGCCACCAACAATTTCTATTTTGTTGGTAATACAGGCGCTGTCCCCTACAGCGCAGCCGATTTTACAGATGCTGCCGTATTTGTATGGCAGCCCGTATTCGAGGGTGAGGCAGGTTCTTACTATCTGATGAAGTTAGACGGAACCTATATGCAGGCAACCTCTCCCAAAGACTTCGGTTCAATTGAGGGTGCGGCTGTATTCACAACAACCAACCCCACAACAGCCGGAGAGGGCTCTTCTAACTTTAACGGCGACGGCGACTCGCAGGCATATATTGACGCCGAGGAACTGTTGGTTCGTTTCGTAAACGATTCTGAGACTTGGATAAACGTACAGAATGGTGAAGCCGGTACTCCTACCTATAATACAGGTAAAGGCGGATGGACAATCCATTATGTTTATGCAGTAGATGCCGCGGCAGTAGAGCCCGAGCCTGAGCCCGAACCCGAGCCTACTCCCGAGCCAGAGACAGGCCTTGTATGGCAGATGACCGACGTTGCCACAGCTCCCTACCAGCTGAGCGACGAGGATGCAGCCAAGATTTTTGCTCTTGACGACCTAACAGTGGCCCTGAAGGTTAACACCGCGGCAATGAGCGGTCGTAAGGCACTCTTCTGCACATCCGACCCCACACAGGCGCCTAACGTCGATGCAATGCCCACAGGCTCGGCATACGTAGCATACGGTGCAAGCGACGCCAATCTTAGCTATTTGGCATCGTGCAAGACAGGCGACCGTTACTCGTCAGGCACTATTCCCGCTTCGACCGAGGATGTTGTGCTGGTTTATGTCCTTAACCCCACAAACAACAACTTTAAGGCATATATTAACGGCGTATCTGTAATGGACCGCAACTTCGGCCCATACGAGATTGCTACTCCCAAGATGGTAAAAGAAGACCACGCAGGTGCTCAGATTTACATCGGTGGCGGTATGACAGCCGAGGGTGCAATGGAGGTATTCGACGGTGTAATCAGCGCAGTTGCAGTCTATAACGGCGTACTTTCGACCGAGGAGATTGCCGCACTCTTTGCTCCCACAGCCGAGGAGATTGAGGCTGCTGCCGCAGCCCTCAAAGAGGTTACAGACAAGGCTGCCGCCCTGCTTGCCGAGGCTCAGCTGTCTGTTGAGGCAACTCCCGTTGCTCTTCAGACAACAGACGAGGCTGCTGCCAACTACCTTTGGTGCAACGAGCCCGAGCTGAGCGAGGGCCCCATTGCCGACCTTATCGACGGTAACACAGGTACATTCTTCCATACACGTTGGAACGGCCCCGCCGAGCCTGCGCATTGGATTCAGATTGACCTTGGCGAGCCCATTCAGAATCTCTCGTTTAAATACCACACACGTGTGTTTGCCGGTGTCAGTGACTTCCCCGATGCAATCGAGGTACAGGGTAGCAACGACGGTGAGGCCTTCGTAACAATCACAAAGATTGAGAGCGGACTTCCTCAGACAAGCGACAAGGCTTGGACATCGAACGTAATTGCAGCTCCCGAGGCTTACAGCCACCTGCGTTTCGTTGTTTCGGCCGAGCGCATCTATTGGCATATGTCTGAGTTTGGTCTCTCTAACGTCGTAAGCTCAGTTGCCGACGAGTTTAAAGAGGTATTCGACGCAGTTGCCGCTCTTGACGCCGAGTATAAGAAGGTAATTGCCGCCGAGGCAATGAGCATCAAGCAGATGAACGCCGCAGCCGAGGCTCTTACAGCCCTTATCGCAACAGTCGAGGCGGGTCGCGTAACTCCCGAGCCCGAGCCTGAGCCTTCGCAGCCCACAACGGCCGAGTTCGACTTTACCAATCCCACAGGCCTTGAGCCCTCGGTAACACCCTCAGAGGAGGTATCAACAGGCGTTGAGTTCGAGAATGTTACATTCACTAACAATGGGGTATCAGTGAACCTAAACAAGGGCACAGCAAACTACGGTGCACGTGTTTGGACCAAGAAAGGCCCCGCTTACGAGATTCGTGCTTATAATGGCTCAACAATTACAGTCTCTGCTCCCGTTGGTGCCAAGCTCACACGCATCGTGTTCGAGGGCGGTAAGGTGGCCACAATGACAGCCGAGGGCTTCGACGCCGGTACTTGGACAGGCGAGGCCGAGAGTGTCGAGTTTGCCGTAACCGCTACACTGAACATCACTGCCATCAAGGTCGAAATGGCCGTTGAGGGCGGAATTTCAGTATCTGCTCCCGTTGCCTCTGTTGAGTCGGGCGTATATCCCGAGGCACAGAGCGTTAGCTTCGTATCAGAGATTGCAGGCGTAGAGGAGGGTACAGATTACACTCTGCGTTACTACTACACCGATAATGGCGACGAGCCCACAGTAGAGTCGAACCGCATCTACGGCAGCCTCTACGTAAGCCGCGACGCTACATATAAGGTAATTGCCGTCCTTACAATCGGCGAGGAGCAGTATGTAAGCCCCGTTACCGAGGTATCTTATGTAATAAGCGAGATGAAGCCCTTTGCAGCAGTGAAATCAGTTGACGAGCTAAAGGCCGGTAAGGTTCTTATTGCAGCCGATAATCTTGTGGCACTCTCTGTTGCAGGAAAGTATAGTTACCTAAGCGCACGCGAGGTAGAGGTTAAAGGCTCGTTTATCGAGGATATGATTTACTACGCATTCGAGCTTGAGGCTGCCGAGGGTGGCTACTACATAAAGGATGCCAATGGTAAATACCTCTATATGAGTGGTACATACAATAACTTCAACGTAAGCGACGAGGTTCCCGCATCGGCCGGCGTTTGGACAATTGCCATTGGTGAGGATGGAAAAGCCACAATCACCAACGTCGAGAAGGGCAAGTACATACAGTACTCAGTGAAATATTCAAGCTACGGAGCGTACGCCGATGCACAGGACGAGGCTATTATGCCCACAATCTATGCACAGGGCGAGTATCCTACACTCGAATTTACTCCCACAGGTGAGGAGCAGTTGAGCCAGCTCAAGGAGTTCACATTCTTCTGCGCATCAGGCCTTGGCATTAACGAGGAGGCAGGCGTTCCCACACTTTACGACCCGATGAGTGGCGTATGGAGCGACGAGGTAGGTAACTACGTATATTCTAAGTTCTTCGAGCTTGACGCCGTTGTTGTTGATGCCAACACCGTTGTTCTTGCACTCCCCGAGGCTATGAGCGGCGAGGGAATGTATCAGTTCACAGTTCCCGCAGGCTACTTTATCTTGAATCCCGAAGGTCTTGCAATTGCCAGCGAGGCAATTGGCGGCTTCTATGCTCTTGTTGACAATGCTCCCCTCACCATCGAGAGCACAACACCCGCCGTTGGCGTTGTTGAGTCTTTGAGCCGCATCGAGGTTAACTTCAGCCATAATATTGGCGAGGTTTACACCCCCATCAGCGTGGTTGACGCAGAGGGTAACGAGGTATGCAAGGCTACTCCCAGCTTCCAAGATGCCGATGGCAATTGGTACAACGACTACAGCCTTGTATCGTTCGTTCTTGAGAGCGAGATTACCGCA
>JAZSIU010000099.1:0-27809 GCA_045533955.1 Bacteroidaceae bacterium | reverse complement strand
AAGAAATTCAATGTAGGTACGATTGTTTTAAGGAAAAAGTGAGAGGTATGTTTAACCGCTACTTAGACGCTTGTTTACAAGCGACTAAGTGAGGGCGATCCGCAGCACCCTTAAAACAATCGTAAACCGAAATGACAAGCAAGCCTCCGACCGAGTGAGCGCATTTTCTTGCCTCACGAGCAAAGGAGGCCTGCGACAATTTCTTTAGGTGCAGGTTTTTTGCTTACTTTTTTTCGGAAAAAAAGTAAGACCCAAAGTATAAAATGAAAGATAGAATAGCCGCATAAGTATTCCGAGAGGGTGATAAATAGAATTATCTCGACCACTCCTTTTTGCTACTGGGCCGAAATAACCCACACACTCCCCCTTCAGGACAATAAAAAAAGCCGCCCCAAGGGGAGTAGGGCGGCTTATCCGGGCAAACGCTTTTGACCGTTCGGGCATCGACTTTCACAAGCAGATACTACCGTATCAAATCTATTACTATGAAAAACACATTAATACAACGCAATATTAGTGTAAAAGTTCGGATGTTTCATCACGATTCACACTTTTTAGCTACAAATTAAACTTTTTTATCAAAAAAGAGGTACTTTTGAACCAACATAAAACAAAAAAGCAATGGCAAAAGAGCTTATACTAATAAGAATCACGGGCGAAGACCGTCCCGGACTGACAGCCTCGATAATGTCCATCCTATCGCACTACAACGTAACAGTGCTCGACATTGGACAGGCCGACATACACAGTACACTGTCGTTGGGCATACTCATCCGCGTGGTCGAGGAGAGTTCGGGACACGTGATGAAAGACCTTCTTTTCAAGGCCAGCGAGCTTGGTATAAACATAAAATTCTTCCCCATTAACGCCGACGACTACGAGGCGTGGGTGAAGCGTCAGGGAAAGAACCGCTACATACTCACCCTTTTGGGACGCAAGCTCTCGGCCAAACAAATAGAGGCCGTAACCCGCCTCATAGCCGACCAAGGGCTGAATATCGACTCCATACGCCGCCTCTCGGGCCGCCGCTCCATTGTCGAACCCTCGAAGAACGTGCGCGCCTGCATAGAATTTTCGGTTCGAGGCACCCCCGCCGACCGCAATTTTATGCAATCGGAGCTGTTGCGCCTCTCGAGCGAAATGGGAATGGACTGCTCGTTCCAAATAGACAATATGTACCGTCGTATGCGCCGACTAATATGCTTCGATATGGACTCGACACTCATACAGACCGAGGTTATCGACGAGCTTGCTATACGCGCAGGCGTGGGCGACAAAGTAAAAGAGATTACCGAGCGTGCAATGCGTGGAGAACTCGATTTTAAAG
Source organism: Bacteroidaceae bacterium (assembly GCA_045533955.1). Taxonomy (GTDB): domain Bacteria; phylum Bacteroidota; class Bacteroidia; order Bacteroidales; family Bacteroidaceae; genus HGM04593. The sequence continues at coordinate 26,482 of JAZSIU010000099.1, read as the reverse complement.
AGAGTTTTACCGAGCGCGTAGCACTGCTCAAGGGCTTAGACGCCGGCGTAATGCAGGATATTGCCGAGAATCTGCCCATCACCGAAGGGGTCGATCGTCTTATGTACGTCCTCAAGCGTTACGGCTACAAGATTGCCATCCTCTCGGGAGGATTCACCTATTTTGGCGAGTATCTGCAAAAGAAATATGGCATCGACTATGTATATGCCAACGAGCTTGAGATTGGCGAGGATGGCAAGCTCACCGGACGTTATCTGGGCGAGGTTGTCGATGGTCGCCGCAAAGCCGAGCTGCTGAGGCTCATTGCACAGGTCGAGAAGGTTGACCTTGCACAGACAATTGCCGTGGGCGACGGTGCCAACGACCTTCCTATGCTCAGCGAGGCCGGATTGGGCATTGCCTTCCACGCAAAGCCCCGCGTCGTTGCCAATGCCAAACAGTCGATTAACACGATAGGCCTCGACGGTGTGCTCTATTTCTTGGGATTCAAGGATTCCTATCTTGACGAAAAGGGTAGGGAATAACCCGCTAATATTCAACAATATAAATAAAATCATCGGTGCAACCTTTTTGGGGTTGCACCGATGATTTTTATACTCCGGTAGCAGGGAAAAGCATTATACTCTATAACCCGTGCCCTAAAGAATTTACTTCATAAGCTCGATGCTGCGCTTAACGAATTTGCTGAGCGCCTCGCCCGTGAGCATATTATTCTGAAGCAGAGTAATGTCGATGAGCTGACGAATCTGCGGCACCCCGACGGCATACTCGGCAAGAAGCGCCTCGCGGTTGCTCTTGGCATCGGCAATCTTCTTTTCGGTGTCGGCAAGGTCGTCCTTCTCGCTCTGAGGAATATCCTCAATTTTCTTATCCTTGCTTGCCTCACCAAGCTGTGCGCGATGCGCCTCGAGCATTGCAAGCTCGTCGTTTATGGGCAGGAGTTTCTCGTTGCAATCGGCTGCGGCGCCCTCGAGAATGCGCTTAACGATGGGATGCTCCTCGTTAAGAATGACATTCAACATATCGGGCATTTCGCCATAGAACGACATTCCCGGCTGAATAGCTGCCATCTCCTTCATACGACGCATATACTCGGCCTGTGTGATGGTAACGGGTGCGGCATTCTCGCCAAGAGGGCTCGTCTGCACGTAGAACTCCTTTTTGTCCATCGTGGGGAGCTGACTTTGGAAAAGTCCGGTGAGAATCTCGCGCTCGCCCTCGCTCAGAGCCGAGGCTTTCTGCTCGTCCTTTACAATGAGCTTATCGACAACATCGCTATCGACGCGTGTGAAGCGTGTCTTTTCAAATTTACGCTCAAGAAGGGCGATGAGCGCAACATCCAGCTGTCCGTCCATAAGCAGCACATTGTAGCCCTTGGCATTGGCCGCCTCGACGAAGCTGTACTCCTTCTCGCGGTCGTTTGTGTAGAGGTAAATAACGTTGCCCTCTTTGTCGGTCTGCTCGGCCGAGACGAGTGTTTTATACTCGTCGTAGGTATATTTTTTGCCCTCAGTGTCCTGCAACAGCGCATATTTGCTTGCCTTGTCGTAGAAAGTCTCCTCGGTGAGCATTCCATAGTGGATGAATATTTTAAGGTCGTTCCACTTTTGCTCGAATTCGCTGCGGTCGTTCTTGAAGATTGATTGCAGGCGGTCGGACACTTTCTTTGATATGTACGACGAGATTTTCTTCACGTTCGAGTCGCTCTGCAAGTACGAGCGCGACACGTTCAAAGGAATATCGGGCGAGTCAATCACTCCGTGCATAAGTGTCAGAAAATCGGGTACAATGCCCTCGACCTCATCGGTTACATAAACCTGATTGCAGAAGAGCAGAATCTTATTCTTCTGAAGGTCGAGGTTGCTCTTTACTTTGGGGAAATAGAGCACGCCGGTAAGGTGGAACGGAAAATCCACGTTAAGGTGTATCCAGAAGAGCGGCTCGTCGCTCATAGGATAGAGCTTGCGGTAAAATTCCTTGTAATCCTCGTCCTTAAGGTCGCCGGGCTTGCGTGTCCACAGCGGGGTAGTGTCGTTGATGATATTATCCTCGGCAGTCTCTACCTGCTTGCCATCTTTCCACTCCTTTTTCTTGCCAAAGGCTATGGGTACGGGCAGGAAGCGGCAATATTTATTCAGGATGGCCGCGAGGCGCTGCTCGTCGAGGAATTCCTTGCTGTCGTCGTCGATGTACATTATAATATCTGTTCCGCGCGACTCCTTCTCGACCTCCTCGAGCGTGTATTCGGGACTTCCGTCGCAGCTCCATTTTACGGCCGGAGCATCGGTGTACGACTTTGTTACAATCTCCACCTTTTTCGACACCATAAATGCCGAGTAGAATCCGAGGCCGAAATGTCCGATGATGTTATTTGCCGTGTCCTTGTACTTTTCGAGAAAATCCGTTGCACCCGATAGCGCAATCTGATTGATGTATTTCTCAATCTCCTCGGCTGTTAGTCCTATACCATTGTCGCTCACGGTGATTGTACCCTCGCCCAACGTAACCTTTACCATAAGATTGCCAAGCTCGCCCTTAAACTCACCCTTTTCGTAAAGGGTTTTCAGTTTCTGAGTGGCATCAATGGCATTAGAGACAATCTCGCGCAGGAAAATCTCGTGGTCGCTGTACAAGAATTTTTTAATTACGGGGAATATATTTTCGGTTGTTACCCCAATGTTTCCTTTTTGCATAATATCTGTTATTTTTTAAATGTTATTATTACCTGTCATCTTTAAAGGGTGCAGAATTTTTGCTTTTGTGATAGGGTAGAGTTTTTACCCAACAAAGGCCGCAGCATCAAAAGCATCCCTGCACAATAATATATAAACAAAAAAAATGCCAGATGTTTTTCATCTGACATTTTGGCAGTATTAAAGTGGCACAACTGCCGACAAAGGATAATTTGTCGCAGAAAAGAAGTTATTTTTTTATAAGCTCTCGTAACCCATCAAGTATGATTGTTATCCCCTGTTTCAATATCGTACCTACCAACAGAGTTGTATTTGCTTTATACACAATGATAATATAGGTATTTAAGGGTGTATGACTTTACAAATTCTCTTTAATAAATGTCAAAGATTTTTCTTGCCACTCATTTTTTATGGTATTTACCTTTTCCCAATCAATTTCTTTTGTTATGTCAATACCATTTATTTTATTTAAATCAATTCTTCTATCTTCTAAGTTAAACAACTTAAGCAATGAATCAAAGCGTGCGTTTCCACGCTCTTTATTACCAATAACCCAAAAAGGTTTATTAAATATGATAGAAAAAACACAGCCGTGAAAAGAGTCGGTAAGAACCATTTTAGCGTCCATAAATGCTCGTAACCATTTTGTTGGCGAAGGGATGATGTGTTCGTCAATGTGAAGTGAACCCCAAAAGCTTTTTGTCTAACTTTTGGGGTTCACTTCATTAACTATACTATATTATTATAGCTTTATATTATAAAACTTTTTTAAATGCTCTTTAATTTTCTCCTTATCATTTCCACAGGCCTTCTTTATTTCAAAAATTTTAGCATCTACAAGGGTACGATACCACCAGCCTTGCATAAAATGCCACAAAAAGCCCTCTTTGCCTTCCAGAAAGCCCAATTTAAAGAAGTAACGATAGCAAAAATAAGCAAATGAACGCCAAAACAGAGGCTTACGCGAGTATTTGTGCTTCATCATTCTTTTCTTGTGTGCCTGCTCTGAAATTTGCTTATTCTCATCAGACCTCCCAGCATTTGTCAGGTCGAGCTCAATATCAAGTAAGTCAACAGCTTCTCTTATTGCATAGCCGATATGTTTCTGTGCCCACCAACTTAAGTTGTTAAGATTATCATCCGCAAACTCATTACAAAACTCAATAGCGTGCCCGTCCAACAATTGTATATGCTCGTCCATAAGTCGTACTTCACTTTTTGCCTTGCCATTGCGAAATAGTCGGAGTAACTTTACTTGGTTCATTCCTCGTCTAATCACACGTCCCAAAAAGACACGACGCAAAGGAAAAATTACTCCCGAAACATCGTCTCCTATAGTAGGGAGTTTATTGCTTAACTCGTCGATAAGTTCCGGTGTCAAATACTCATCTGCGTCCAAACGTAGCACCCATTTGCTATTTATATCAGCATTTTCGAGTGCCCAATTAAATTGCGTGGCATAGTTTGTCCACTTATTCTGCAATATTCTAACATTATCGTACTCTTTAGCAATCTCAAGAGTATTATCAGTTGAAAAAGAATCTATTATGAATACATTCTTCACATATTTAGATATTCTATCAAGACAACGCTTAATATGAATCTCCTCGTTATATGTAAGTATTATTACAGAAATATCCATCATCATATATTATTCCAATTTATTAGTGTATGATTGGTAGACTTTAATTTTGTGGCAAAATCAATAATATCGTTAAACTCGTTTATTCTCCACTGCTCATTGTATCCGGGATGAACGCCTACCTCAATGCTCTTATCGCTATCTATTTTTTCCATCTGTTCAAGAATACTATCGGCCCAATTAGTATCAAAACTATTAGCTGCCATATAGAAATAGTCGGTGCATTTATGGTTGCTACGTATGTATGACCTAAAAATACAATTTAAGAGACCAACTACACCGCGATTTTCATCCTTAACGAAAATATTCTGAACACCACGAACACGCTCAATTCCACATATTTTTGCAGCTTTTTTAACAGCCAAAAGGAATGAGGGGAATTTATGCAGATGTCCGTGAGAATCCACATGCGAGACCTTAATGCCTACATCAGTAAGAATTTTTATTTGGGCGACAGTCTCATTTACAACCTCTTTGCCATTCAATCTGAACAACAAAGCTTTTTTTCTTGTACTATTCGATTCAATAAATGTTCCATCCTCGTTAAGCAGGCTTTTACAGTCTTTGCTCACTGGCAACAGTCCATCTACATAGGTAAGATGAACTCCCCAGCTAAATTCGGGATGTTTCTTTGCATAGTCAATAGCCATTTTAGACGCCTCGCAATTAACCATTATTGTAGCAGAGGTAAGAGCTCCGCGCTCAAAACACTCTATTGTAGCTTTGGTTGTCTCTTCGTTAAAACCAAAATCATCTGCGTGAAGTATTACTTTCATATCTATCTCTTTTATTTTCTCTTTTTACCCAATGACCAAGGAAGCAACTTCAATAGTATTTCATTGATAGGTATGCACAACACTATGAAAATTATGTAAGCTAAAATAAACACTGGTAGCTGAACATTTATACTACAACTCTTGATAAACCCACCTATTGTAAATAGATATATCATTTGCAGAGTAGGGTGGATTACTAAAAGCCCCATACTATTCGTCCCTATATATTCCAAAAACTTTACATTTTTAGGTATAAATGTTGTAAGAAGCATAAAGGCATAAGAACCCGACAAAAATAATGGTATAGAATGTAGCGGCCTTAAAAAATATCCCGGCCTAAATGAGTAGTCATTATTTCCATCACATAAAATTAAGCCCCAAATAATGAACAGAGTAATACATATTAAAATTCTCTTATTCTTATGCAACTCAAATAAGCCCTTAGAGAAACTTCCTATAATAATAAGGGCGAGTGCAGCAGGAATTCTCATCAATGGGTAAAGCCATCTATTATGACAATCTCCAATACTATATACAAGAATTAACATAGCTACACATATAATGAACATTAACTTTTTACTGTTTAGTTTGTCAAGTATTCCATATAGACAATCAGCAAAAAACAATGTACTAAGAAACCAAACAGGTCCATTACCATTTATTAGTAAAGCAAACATCTCGTCCAAAAACTCAGAAAAATTGAGTTTATGCATTGCAAATAATGTCCCTAGTTTTAGTATAGTATTTACAAGCGAGAATATTATATATGGGATAAATATTCCCATAAAACGTTTTTTAATAAAGCCTTTACCAATAGGAAAGTAGGCGTGTACTAATCCTACAGCAAGAAAAAATATTGGCACGTGGCAGGACTCCGGTATTCCATACGTATAATGCTTTATTTCTGGAAACAAATATGTCGTGTGAGCAAAAATAATCAGTAGCATTCCTACTGCCTTTGTATAATCAAGGTAGAATATACGGTTTTTCATAAACAGTAAATTTAATTAACTAAAGTATCATTACAAGCCAATCTAAGACGCCAATTTTTACCATCTTTCATAGCCTCTTTTACCTCGACTTGTTTTATCGATCTTAAACGAACACACATATTTGCACAATCCATCCGAAATGCTCCAATACGCTTAAACCTTTTGGCGGTTTCATCATCATCTGTTGCAATCTGAACCCCGTCAACATTTGCAGGCATAGACTTAATGGCAATTAATTGAATATCACTCTCTGTCATTGGTGTACCTTTTTTTATTCCCCATTCCATAACACTGCCCAGAAGAACATTTTTAAAACCTCTTGAACTCGCTGTCTCGTAAAACTGAATTTTATGAACAAAGAAACCTACAATTTCATTATTATCCTTGACTACATACAACGTTTTTGATTTTCTTTTATCGGGATTAAAATCATATTTCATATTCCAATCAAACCAAGCCTTATCGTGCTGCTCGCGGAATCTATGCGGGTCATCTGCGACAATATCTTCAACCTCTCTTGGACATTCACTGCATTTTTCAATTGTCAGGGATTTTGCATATTTGGAAATCTTGCTAAAAGCAAATTTCTTCTGAAGTTTAAGTCCTAAGTCAACTATTGTACTCAAGGAATTAGCAATGAGGCCTTCAGAACGTAATATATATTGAACTGCGCATCTACTTTTCAATAGAAAAATGAATCGAGGAAACTCAAATGAGGTATAACGCAGTGCCTTGAATATTGGCAGTGACATTTGAGAATTTCCGCCGGTAATAGTATTTCGCCACGGTTTTAACTTTGTTAATGCTATCAGCAAATTACCGCCTACTCCTTTAGAACGATAATCAGGATGTGAATATACTGTTGATGCGTGATTACATATAATCTCTTCTCCATCAATAACAACGCGAGAAGAATAACACATCTGTGTACCTACAACTTTATTATCTGATATTGCCAAAATCTGACAAATCTCTTCTGGATTATATCCCGTAGGCTTATTAAGAATAGCAACTTTCTGATGTTCATCCAAAGTGGCCATTATATTATCAGAGTCGTCGTAACCTAACTCTTCGTTCTCTTTTAGTTCCTCAAAAGTTCTAAAATATAACCCATTAGTTGGACGAATCTTTATTTTATCTTTCCCCTGCATCATCACACGTTGTTTCTTGCCGCTAGAGGTCATTGGTATTGCATTTATATAATCATATGCAACAGGCCGTTTGTAGGGTTCTAATTTCTCAGCTAATTGCTCTGCAATTTCTTCAAAAGTTAAATCTGTTGAATCTTTCAATATATAGCATTTAACTAATTCGCCCATTATTCCATCGGGGTCTTTCATTGGAACACATACACAATCACCTACACCAAGAGCACAGATTGCGTCCTCGACCTCCATCGGAGATACTTTTTTACCACCTACATTGATAAGTTCCTTCTCTCGGCCCATTAAATACAAGTAACCTTCTTCATCAATGTAACCATTATCACCAGTTCTAAAATAATCGTTAAAAAAGGCATTTTTTGTATCATTTATCTCTAAGTAATTGCGCATAACCATATTACCTCTGACACACAACTCACCACTAACTCCTACCGGTTGCTCAATTCCTTCGTCATTGAAGATTTTTACATCTACCTTATCAGTTACGGGCTTACCTATACTATTTAAATGGTTCGTATCACCAAACTCTATAAAAACGCTTCTGCTAGCTTCTGTCAAACCATAGTGCATACAGATACGTGTATTGGGAAACATCTCAACCATTTCCTTCTTAGTCTCAAGAGGCATCGAGGCACTGCCAATTTCAATAAACCTCAATTGATTGGCAAACTTTGACAATCTTGTTCCACTAATTTTTCTTATATACGCCCAAGCTGCAGGCACGACACCAAAACCTGTAACTTTATACTTTTCAATTGTATTAACAAATAGACGAACATTGGCAAAACTGCCCAGTAGAATTATTGTAGAACCTTTAATAAGATTACATCTTATACGCCCCATACCAAAAGAGTGGCATACAGGTAACCCTAATATTTCTATATCATCGACATCGTTTTTTATAAATTCATTGATATTGCTTGCCGAACCATATATATTATCATAACTCAAACAAACACCTTTTGGATCGCCGGTTGTACCGGTTGTAAACAGAATCTCTGCAATACTATTCCTTGTAACACCGTCAACCGCAAAATCTAATATTTTAGCAGAATCAAAATCTATTTTATTAAATAATATTGAGGGATACTGTTTAGATTCATAACCAAAACAATATTTTGGTTCAGTCTTCTTCTCAATATATTGAAGTCGCTTCTCATTCTGCTCAGCATCTACCAATACATTGCTTACTCCAAGGACGTGTGCTCCCAAATACATATATATGTATCGAATATCCTTCTTTGCTGAAAGTACAATCCTATCGTTGCTTACAATTCCTAAATTATGCAAAACATAAGCAGCCTTTAGTACATTTTCCCATAACAAGGCATAAGTTACTTGAGTATCCCCTTCGATTATAGCAACTTTGTTGGGTAACCTTTGAGCATTTGCCTTAACAGCCATTAACAATGGACTATGATTCATATTTAGTCAATTAATTTAATTACTTCATCTACAATTGCACGTACATTCACCAAATCGAACATATCTTCATCAGGAATATCAATGTCATATTCATCCTCCAAAGCAGCAAAAAGCATTACATTGTGCAAAGAATCCCAAGTCTCAATTTTTTCCATATCGGCGTCAATATCTAACTTCTCTACTGGCACCTCCAAAACATCTGCTATAAATTTAATAATTTCTTGCTCATTCATATTCAGCTTATTTAGTACAATTATCTTTAATAGTTATATTTCAGGCTAAATCAGATTATTCATCAATAACCCTTTCTTTTATAAATTTTGCAGGATTACCACCAACAACAGTCCAAGGTTCTACATTTTTTATTACATTTGATTCAGCTGCAACCACGGCTCCATCACCGATGACCACCCCTTTTCCAATCGTACAACGCGTAGCAAGCCAAGCATAGTTACCTACTTTTATTGGGGCAGTTACCATATCAAATGTTTTTGAAGAAAGGTCGTGCGATGCTGTAAGCAAATACACATCACGTCCAATTATTGCGTGCACTCCTAATTCCACTTTATCTCTACACCTTATGCAAGTATGTTCCCCTATACTTGACTTTTTATGCATTGTCAGGTTCCAAGGTTCTACAATTGTCGCACTACTATCAACAGAACAACTCCAGTCGATATTCGCGCCAAATAATCTAAGAAGCGCAATGCGATATTTTCTCATAAAGAAGAAACTATATCGAAATAGGGTAGCATTTATAAAATTCCACAACCTAACTTTTATCCTATGTATAAAATTGTATGCTGATTTTGGTCTTGGATTAAGCTCTTTCATTTTATTTGTATTTGTTACTATCATTATATAATCTTTTTGCGTGCTTTATACTTGCCATTATACGTGATGCATACAATGGAAAATTATAAGAAAAGGGATTGCCGAGGTATATTTTCGTAAACAACCATAACTTTTTTAATGTAAGGTTTATTATATACGAGGTTTCTATTTTGCGCCTTGTTGCCGAGTTTTTGCGTCGCCGTACATAATATATAGCTGAGCTATCGGCACATTTCATTTCTTTTATATTTTTCGATATTTTAAAGCAGAAAACTGAATCCTCACTTATGTGCAATGATGTATTGAAGCGCGTTTTACCAATAATGTCTTTATGAATAACTTTGTAAACTGGAGATGATAAATACATTCTATATTTCAGAAAAGAAAAATCTTGCTTTTTTAATGTAGAATGCAAATTACTTATCTTATACTTAATTCTTTCTTCTATGCAACTTTCAAACGCATATCCATTTGACACTCCTACGCAAGTGGGGCTGCTGACGGCTAACAATTCCTTGAGATACTCTTTGGAAACAATGTCGTCGTCGTCGATAAATGTAATGTATTCACCTTTGGCTTTGTCAATACCAATATTACGTGCATTGGAAACTCCGGGTGTGTCGGTGTAAATAAGTGTAAAATTTTGAGTATTGTGCTTTTTTATATACTCATTTAACTGGGTATAAAATGGTTCTTTGGGGCCATTGAGAATAATAATTGTTTCATATTCCTTTGCAGGGAGTGTTTGCTCTATTATTGCATATAGGCATTCATAGATGTACTCACCGGGCTGATAAGTGGGGATAATTATTGTAGCTTTCATTATTATTACATTTGTTCCATATCTTGGTCGAGCAATGATATGTATGGTTTGTTTATTTCACCGTTGTATGTTGTCAGAAAAGGTATTCCTTTCTTAGGATAATTTATCTTTGCAAAGTATGGTATTTCAAAGATAGTACTTATTCCATCAAGTACAATCTTCTGTTTTTTGTAATAATTTACAACTACACCCAATGCATCTTTGTTACTGAACAGTTTCTTATCTTTTATAAATATGTCGAGTATTGTTGCGCCGTAATAAGTAGTCCTAACATAGTTTCTATGCTGTGGTTCTGTAAAACTGACAATAGCTATTATTTTGTCATCTTTCTTTACTTCAATAATATGATGATTCTTGATTGTTGGATTCTCGTTATATCTCCATTTTAGATACTCACTATCTCTCTTTATGTAGAAATCATAGTTTTTCTCCAACGATTCTTGAATGAATTCTATATGTTCATTTGTGAAATCGAATATTTCAGATAAGACAATATCCTTTGCTAGCTTACAACCAAAAATACTATGGTACAGATTCGATATTCTGCTGGGTATTCTTATTCTTCTTTTAAATATGAGTTTAAATGCAATTTCTGCATATATTCCAAGGTATTTAGATACAGCATAATAAGGAAATCTGTTTGGCGCAAATGCTTTAGCTCCGAATTTTCTTTTTATATGCCCGTTAGTGTATGAGTACCACGCCGACGAAAAGTTTGGCGTATTTTCGTGGAGTATCTTCTGTAATGTTTTTCCAACGCCTTTGCCTCGTGCCTCGGGCAGAACAATATTATCAATTCCCCAAGTTAAAGCAATCTCTTTACCATTGGCCATTGCTTTAACCTCGTACGCGCAGGCTTGACCAATTATGTTATTATCAGATAGAGCAAGAAGTATTCTGTATCCGCTGTTTTTTTTAAGCCAAGGGAAACGTTCTTCACATTTATGCTTGGCTTTTTTACCATAAGCATTTTCAATAAAAGTAAAATATTGCTCGTTAGTTATTTCTTTTCCATCAAAATACCTGTATTCTATACTCATAATTGATTATAGTTTATTATTTGCGCATTAAACATTGCCTTAAGATCGGTTTTTTCCATCAATGGTTCTTCGGTGTCCTTGCAATATCCTCCGGGATGTGTCATTAGTTCTATAACTGAATTGTTTTTTATAAAGCCATTCTCTGCGAGTTTAATAAAATTTTCATAACCACAGAACCAATCGGTTGTTTTTAAACCACTTGTCTGCATTTTTACTAGATACCACCATACATTCCTTTTACAGCGCTCAATTGAAAAAGGCATATAATTACGCATTCTTCGAATTTTTGAAAAAGAAAATTTCTTTTGCAAACGTGGTACAATCTTTAACATATACGGGCGTGTGTGAACGTGGTGATGGCTGTCGATATGTGAAAATTCTATTCCATATGCAAGTATTTTCTCTATTTGTGTAGAGAGCTCGTTGAAGATTGCATCTTCTACCTCCTTAACATATTGCCCATTATATATCTTATTATTTATATTAAATACAATATTCTTACCATCTTGCAAGCAAAGTCCGTTATCTAACAAAATTTGGCTTTCTGTTAAAGGGGAACCTTCGCTCAAATTCAAATGAATACCAAACGAAATCTGTTCTTTGTACAAATCAAACATTCTTTTCGCATCTGCAACATAGGGCATATTACCCATTATTGTTGTGCTTGATAATAGGCCTCTGTTTATATATTCCTCAATCTTTCTGTTGACCTCTAAGGAGATGCCGCAATCGTCGGCATTGACTATAATTTTCATAATATACTATTTTATAATCGTCATTAGTTTATAAAAACTGATAATCCAATTTGCAGGTACCGCCAAGAATATAAGACCTTGAATTTTGTACCTCAGTTTATTACTTCCAAGCATTGCTTTCAACAAATGGCTGTGTTTCTTTATTTCGTTCGACCATTTTCTTTTTTCTTCATTATTCGATTTGGATATTACATCTAACGACGCATTTATGCATCTTGACACAAGGTTGTTGAAATAGGGGAGATATTCTTCGGTAACGACATCTTTTCTGAATTTATATAGCGATTCTGCAACTATCAACAAATCAAAGCCTCTTTTGGGGTTTACAGTTGTTGTTATAGAATTCTCACGCTGCAAATAATGATACAGATTATGTTGATAAATTTTCAAGGAGCTACTAAGGTATAGCATTCGAGGTGTAAACTCGGTGTCTTCGTGATATATACCTTCTTTGAATGTCAGGTTATTGTCTTTAAGAAACTGACGCCTCATAATGTAAAAGGGTGCAGGGCGCAAGAAACCTCTTTTTATTATATCTTCTCCTTCTTTTAATTCTCTTGGAGTGTTAGCAACTATACGAGATGAATATACAAGGTTGTGCCCAATGTGAATAACATCGACACCATTCATATATTTTGTCAAAGCAGCCAAACAGTTCTCCTCAATCCAATCATCCGAATCGACAAACCAGACATATTCGCCTTGGGCTATTGACAAACCTGTATTACGTGCGACACTTAGTCCGCCATTTTCTTGCGATATAACTTTTATATTCTTAACCTTGGCCGCAATTCTATTGGCGATTGCAAGACTATCATCAGGACTTCCATCGTTTACAACTATTATCTCATAATCACCCTCCGGAATATCTTGTTTTATACAACTATTTAAACACTTTTCAATATAGTGTTCTACATTATAGGCAGGTATTATAATTGATAGCTTCATATAAATATGTTTTTTAACGTAATATATATTCAGGCGCATCCCATATTGTTACCCATTGATATTTTCCAATAATTACGGGTAGGAATGACATTATAAACTGCAAAAATAAAAGTACTAATATTATTATTTTATCTTGCTTGAATTTTGTTATTGTTGAATAATAAAACAGGACGGCTAAAATAAATATCTCAAAGACCGCACCATACATAATAATTCTGTTTAAAACAATTATATGATATGTTGCACTATCCATTATTATACCCACAAAGAATAGATTATATATAGGAATCAATTCTTCATTATTAACAACAGTCTTGAGTTTATTATAAAATGCAATTATAATACACCACCTTATATATCTGAATAGTACTCCTAATCCGGAGCCAACCTTAATATCTTCGTTAGCAAGGTTAATTCCTTCTGTTTTATCACCATATCCTATAAATTCAATAAAAGGAAGAAAAATCTGATATAGAAAATCTATTATCCTTGGCATAACGAGTACAAAAACAAAGAAAATAAAATATTGCAATTTTATACTCTTTAAAAATTCCTTGTTTACTAACCAATATACCGGCAGCCATACTAAAATAGAACGATGAAATAAGGAACCTATGAAAATAAATAAAAGATAATATACAAGTTTTCTTTCTTTAATAAAAGTAACAGCAAAAATAAAACAAGATAATGCAGCTCCTTGCCTTACACCATTGAGATAGAAGCTTATATATAACAAAAAGAAGCTAAAGATAATCCACGGAAAGATTTTTATATATTGTTCCTTAACGGCAATTGCAATAAAGAATATTTGAACAAAAGCCATCATTATGAACCACCAATAAAAATCCAGGTTAAGATAATATGTTATATCTATAAAGAAACGGTTTAAAAACTCAATATGATTATAATAGTAGTGTGAATCACCGCTTTTAATAAGTTGCATATAATTCTCATAATCGACACCAACCATAAAACGCGTACCAACCAACAAGGCAAATACAGACAACATAATATAAAAAGGAGCGGTCTTCCACAATTCCTTTTTATTGTTTACTGCTATTTTACTTGATAAGTATGCAAAAAATGTCGTGAGGACTATTAGTAATATATATACAAAAATATTTGATTTCATTATTACTCGGTAAAGTACTTAGTTTTAATGATATTATTCCGATATTTGATTAAGAGAATTTTTAAGATATTCTTTTGAGTCTGTTATCAGTTTTTCAATTTTTGCATTCACTTCATCGGTATATATGTTGTTATCCTCTTTTTTGAAATCAAAAGGTTCATTGTAAACAACAGCACGAGATTCTAAACCAATCATTTTCAACAATGAATACATACGACTGTCTTTTGTCAGATTGGGTTGAATAACCGAGAATAGAGGACGTCTGAAATTTATGGCGAATGCTGTACCGTGAAATGAGGTTGTTATGACGTAAGCCGCATTTCGTATCAATTGTAGGAAATCGGCAGGGCCGCAACCTCTGACGTTCTTATATCCTTCCCTGTTAGAATATTTTAAACTGCCGTCTATGAAAATAACTTTATAATTTAGTTCTTTCCTAACTTTTTCAATTATATCAAAAACTTGAGGAAAAGGATTATACGCGTAGGTTAATATATATATAAGAATATATGGCTCGTTAATTTTTATTTTGCTACTGTTAGTAACTTCATCCCAATCTTTATTATCAAGTAAGAATGTAGGATCGCAAACGTGAACTGCATCTTTACCTGTGAGTTCCTTAACTAAAGGAACTCCGCTAGCTTCACGTACAGAGATACACCTATATTGTGATAAATACTTTGAAAATAATGATTTGTAGTTATCTTCAATCTCTCCACTTGAAAAACTTGCAGCGTATGATATTTTATTTCCTCCATCAATAAAACTGAACATAAAGGGTAGTACCTCTTCTTTAAAAGATGGATTCCAAACTTGGTCGCTGCCTGTTAAATAAATATCATATTTACAATTCTCGGCTGTTAATTCTTCTGAAGAGACGAAAGTTTGTTTTGATGTTTTAAAATACTTATCCCAAAATTCACTGAATTTTCTTTTTTTACTTCTCCTGCTTGGCATCAATGAGACAATACGGCTCTTTAAAGACCTTTTACGATTTTTATTCTTTGAATATAAATAATCAATCAACTCATTATCAAAGCCTAACTTTGCAATAAATTTTTGTAATGCATATGCTTGTAATGCAGAACCAAAATTTATTACTTTATGCATTGTTAAGATGCCTACCTTTTTATTCTCCATATTTTATATTTTGAATGTACGTTTAACTTTATTGAAAACTTTTGAGGTAAATGCAACAAACTTCACCGGTGCATTACTTCTTAACATTGTTATTAGAAGTTTGCGTATAATACGCCGGTTTTGCATTTTGTGCAGCATTTGCCCCTCAGCAACAACTTTTATGGGGTACTCAATCATTTCAATAGTCTCTATTGCTTTTAGTGTATCTTCGCCTTTGGAGTTAAATGTAATAAGTGCAGTTACCCCCTCCTTGTTATCTTTGTACTTATTGCCCCACATATCACCTATGCGAATATCTGCTGATGAGTATGTGTATTTATATTTACAATGACTATAGCAGGCTTTACCTAGACAATTGTTTCCTAAAAAAAGTGCATAGAAAGCATCATTATCTGATCTTTTTGAAAAATACGTTCCTATGGTTTTTTCTAATTTAACTCCATATACAATGTCGCTTTCTTTATTATTTTCATCCGGTACTTCATTTATTGACATAGCCCAGCTATCGTGCCACCCTGTTTTTTTGTGCCGCCACACGACGTCTGTTATCTTTCCAATCTTCTTTTCAACACTTTTTATATATGCTTTCCATACTTCGTATGATGGAACACCGTGGCAAAAAAAGTCCATAAGAATGAAATTATCTTCGACACGGAATTTTTGGATGTATCTGCGAAAAGAGTCTATCTGGCAGGGTGTACCAACAACTAAATATTTCTCTTTTCTATTTATTGCTTTAAAACCATCTACTGTATAACTCTGAATATACTTACTGCCTAAGGAGGGTATTAGTTCTTCAATGGTTGTAGCTATGTAATGTTCGGCTCTTTGTTTTTCTGCATTGTATTTTACAGTACACACTTTGCAACCATTTTTTATAAGATGCTGAGCTATTTCGAAACCAGCACCACCAGAAGATGCTTTGTACCTTATTTGCTCTGCTTTGCTCCAAGTTGCATATGATTTTATATTCTGAGCGGGGGAGGCTATGCCATCTTGAGAGTATGAACAAACATCAATACAGAGACCACAGTTTGTACATTTTGCAGAATCTATGATTCGCGGTTCATAGAATCCCTCTGAATTACGTTTTATATCTATAATTTTCTTTGCACATACAGTGGCACACACACCACATCCGTAACAATCTTTTATATTACCTATATTCATTTTAGATAGTTTTTTATAAAATCAACACTTAATTCTCTTGCAAAGCATTCTAATTTTACCGAAAATCATATTACGTTCTCCTTGGGTTAATCCGAATATCAATATTACCAAACAAGTAAATAATATTGACGTAACACATACGATAATAAAGGAGATAATGCTATTGTCTAATGAGTTGTGAACTAATAACGGAATAGTTACCGCTATGACACTTACAAGCATTATTCTTAGAATAACACTATTAAAAAATTGTTTTATTGAGAATCCTATCAATCGCTTTGTTATCCATACTCTAAAAACCTGTGCTATAATTTCGATAAATAAATGGACTATAAATACGGCATAGGGTGGATAACCTAATTTTAATACTACATACGATATTGGAAGTATCATTATCATTAAACCTCCAACAACAACTTCGTAGGTTTTAATTTTTCCGGTAGCCTTTACCGAGATTATCAAAGGGTTGGCTATTGCATTTATTAAGGTTGTAAGTAAAATCAACCTTAGAAATACAATAGTATAATCCGGTACAATTTTTAGCCACAATTTTAAAATCGTTTCGCATTCTAATATAATGGGTAACGATAATAAAAACAACATATAATACGAGAATTTAGCACTTTTGAAAACTAAATTCTGCATAGAACTAATATTTCCTGCTGCATACGATTTTGTTATCTGAGGATTGATTGCGGTGTGAAAGCTTGTAACAAAATGATTAACAGCCGATTGAACCTGTACTGCAATTCCACGAGCTGCGTTTACAGTCGGATTGAAGAATACATTTAGAAGAATATTTAATCCCTGTGTGTATGATATGTATGCAGTATTACCAAATAAGCTCCAAGATGAGAAAACCCAAATTTCTTTAATTAACTTTGTGTCTTTAACAAAACGTATTTTTGTTTCTTTGAAATGTTTTTTACAATAATAAGTATAGCATAGACGAATAAATATCTGAGTAATAAGCAATAACAAAGCATAAACAATGAGTTTGTCTCCCGAAATATAAAATAGAAGATAAACTATACCGAGTTTTAAAAACACCTCAAGTAGAGAAATCATTGCAAATGCGCTCATCTTTTCGTGTGCAATGATTGTGGCATTATATGGAACGCTCATAATCATTATTATGGACGAAGCTATGGTAGATTGAAATACCCAAAATGCTGCATTAAGTCTATCGGCCGGAATTTGCATTTCGTTATTCATAAACCATAGACCAATAGTCTCGGCTAGGATTAAAAATACTGTGCAAATGGCAAAATGTATAAATATGCTTGTTGAAAAAATTTTATTTAAATACTCTTGATTGTTTTTACCTAATCCATAAGTTATGAAGCGTTGCGTGGCAGCCGAAAGAGAGTTACTGATAATACCAAACAAAGAAACAACTCCTCCTATTACAGAAAATACTCCATAATCGGTAACGCCAAGTGCATCAAGAATAACTCTGGATGTATATAAATTGACAATCATTATTATCAACATCCTTATGTACATCAATAATGCATTCTTGGCTATACGTTTATTGTTTTGTTTGTTATCACTCATATATAATTAACAGAAATTATTATTATTAGAACATTGATAGTACAAATAAATTGGCTCTTTTTTAAGAATTCCTGACGGATGATAAAGACAAAGAGACCTTGAGTTTATTGTTTTGTACTATTATACATTTTTATAGCTTCGTCGATACTTATTTTATTCTTAATAGTTTATTTGTTACCTTCTCTTAGTCGCGCCTGAAAATATCGCGGGTGTAAACTTTCTCTTTTACGTCGTCGAGGCAGCAGTCGTAACGGTTGGCAATGATTGCCTGCGAGAGGGCCTTAAACTCGTCGAGGTTGTTTACTATGTGGCTACCAAAAAATGTACTGCCGTCCTCGAGCGAGGGCTCGTATATTATCACCTCGGCACCTTTGGCTTTTATGCGTTTCATAACGCCTTGTATGGACGACTGACGGAAATTGTCGCTGTTGCTCTTCATTGTAAGGCGGAAGACGCCTACGATGCAGCGGCGCTCTTCAGTTGCGTCAAAATCGCCTTTGCTGAAATAGTCGTAGTATCCGGCTTTGCGCAGCACTTGGTCGGCGATAAAGTCTTTGCGGGTACGGTTGCTCTCGACAATGGCGCTCATCATATTCTGGGGTACGTCCTGATAGTTGGCCAATAGTTGCTTTGTGTCTTTGGGCAGGCAGTAGCCTCCGTAGCCGAATGAGGGGTTGTTGTAGTGGTCGCCGATGCGCGGGTCGAGCCCTACGCCTTGAATTATTGCCGATGCGTCGAGGCCTTTTACCTCGGCGTATGTGTCGAGCTCGTTAAAGTAGCTTACGCGCAGTGCAAGATAGGTGTTTGCAAAGAGTTTAACTGCCTCGGCCTCTTTAAGTTCCATAAAGAGGGTGGGGATGTTCTCTTTTATTGCGCCTTGTTGCAGCAGAGAGGCAAATGTTTGGGCTGCTTGTTGCAGTTTCTCGACGTTGGCAATTGCTTTTATGGCGCTGTTCTCCCGTGGGAATTTGTCTATCATCTTGGGCGAACCAACGATGATGCGGCTGGGGTGTAGGTTGTCGTAAAGTGCTTTGCTCTCGCGCAGAAATTCGGGCGAAAATAGTAGGTTGAAGGTCTTTCCTGCGAGTTTTTCGTCGGTGGCGAAGCGCTTGGCATATTTTACATACAGGCTGCGACAATATCCTACGGGGATTGTGCTTTTTATAACCATTACAGCATCGGGGTTAGTGTCGAGCACAAGGTCAATCACTGCTTCCACGGCCGATGTATCGAAGAAATTCTTCTGCGGGTCGTAGTTGGTGGGGGCCGCAATTACTACAAAATCGGCATCTTTATAAGCTGATGCCCCATCGAGTGTTGCTGTCAGATTAAGTTCTTTATCGGCAAAATATTTCTCTATATACTCATCCTGAATAGGGGAGAGGCGTTTATTCAGCATCTCTATTTTCCACGGAATAATATCAACAGCAACCACCCGATTGTGTTGTGCCAAGAGTGTGGCAATGCTTAGACCAACGTATCCGGTTCCTGCTACTGCGATTTTCATAATATTTTCTATTGGGATTATTATTAAATTATCTCGTGTAAATTTTCAACACTTAATCTATGCAAATGGATTATATCAAAAATCTCAACTCTTTTGTGCAGAATATTTGATGAGAGGGTAGTTTATTATTGCAAAAAGTATTATGGTCGCACAATGCAGAGTTATTTTGTTTTTTGTTACACGCCCGACAACGCCGATTTATTGCTGTTTATCGGCCGCTTTTAATGAACGGGGTCTGTTCTTTTCGCATTCTATGAGTTCGCGCATCTCTATGCAGATGTTGTCAAACTCGGCTAATTCTTCGGGCGAGAGCAGGTCGGCAATCTTGTCCGGTTCTTCCAAGAACAATGAAGCGCCCTCGGCAAGTAACTCCATCCCGAAATTGCCACATTGACAGTCGCCATCTTTGTAGAGATTCTCTATTTCTTCAATGCTTTGTTTATCTCTATCTTCCATAATCTGTTGGATATTATCTATTTTACGTGTCGAATATGTGTAATTTATTCTCTTGCCCGAGGCGAACAGCGCAATATGCTTTCTTTGTTATTTAAAGTGGCCGGATGGGTTACTTTTCGGACATTATCTCATCGAAAATGTGCCTGAAAAAAGGGTATAACAATGCTGCGCCTAAAGTGGGCGCCGGAGCGTAATAAATATATTCGGGGGACATTGACAATCGCTTTACACGCTGATTATCAATTTATTACGACGCTTAATTCTTGTTAAAATTATAAATGATTATCCCTTTGCGGGCTCGCGTCTTTCTCTGTAAAATGTTTATTTCCTCGCAAATTTAATCTTTATTTTACTATATAGCAAATAATTTTCGACATTTTTTGTATATAAGAAAGGAGTGTTAAATACATTTTTTACGTCAATAATAAAATATTATCAGCTGTTATCATTTTGCTGTTGCCCGATTGTGCACATATTGATAGAATCGCCTGCAATAGTTTTTTTTACTTTGTACTTTGCTGCAAGAAAATTAAAACAGATTCTTAAAAATTATAAATTTTAAAAAATGCTGATAGTATAATTTTAAAAAAAGAAAATAAAAGTATATTTTTGCACAAAGGAAACACAAAATTGTGCCACCATTTTAGTAGGATGATAAAGAGGCTTTTGAAATACATAATCCCCATCGTCTGTCTGACATTGTTTGTGCAAGGTTGGGCGGCCGCTGCGGTGTCAAATAAAGACAAAAGCCACGACAATATCTCGACAACAAGGTACACTGCCAACGACGAACTTGTTGCAGATGCCAATTCCTCACCTTTTTTCGAGACGATAATAACATTCTCGCGGCCGGCATCGTTGTTCAACGCTCCCCGACAGCAAAATGGGCAGCGCAGGGTAGATACGTGGCTAAGATACAGCCTCTTACCGGTAAAAGTCGTCAAGCATAATTATTGTCGTGAAGGAATACACAATATTTTAAATCTTAAATTCCTTGCTCTTTCCGAGCCATCCGACCGTCTGGCGCTTCTCGGAAAGTTTATTATTTAGCATTTTTTGTTTATAAGTTTTTTTTCAGGGCGTGTTTTTTTCTGACGAGAATCGGGGAAAATACGTCCGCACCTCGGCGCTGCCCCGAAAAATGCAACGGCATCAAGCAGTCGGTGGCATAAGCGATGCCAATTCAGCAGCGAAGCAACAGTAAATTTTATTAACAAATTAAACAAAAAACTAAATAATATTATGGAAAATCAATTCACAAGTGCTCACTCGAACAAAGACATTATATCATCAGTATCACTCATTTTAATTGGCAGCGCCTTGATAGCCGCTCCGGTGGGAGTATCGCTCAATATCATAGGCGTAATACTATTTATCTCGGGAATTATTATGATTTTTATCCTTAAGAGCAGTTTCAAAAACAGAGAGGATGGAAAAAAATACTCGAAAAAAGAGTTCTACTTCACAAACAACAAGAGAGAGGCTCTTATTGCTGCCATAGACTCGGCTCCCGAGACAATAAATATTGACAAAAATGAGGTAGGAAACGCCATACGCTTAGACCTTTATTACAGCAAGGATGCCGGCAAGGCCTATCTTCAATTGTTCGAGTATGTTCCCTATCAGTACGAGCCCTGCTCGGCGCAAAAAGAGTATAGTATTGACAAAATTGCAGAACTAATAAAGTAATAATGAGGTTTTTTATTCTGTAAGCATTATCGCAGGCATTGCCCTGTGGTTTTATTCCGTGGAACAGTGCCTGCATAATTGCGTTAGCTTTTAAAATTTAACTATGGATTTTTTGCAGATTTTTACCTTGTTGGGAGCATTGGGAATGTTCCTCTATGGAATGAATTTAATGAGCTCGGGTCTCCAGAAAGCGGCGGGCGACAAGCTGCGCAGCCTTCTCTCGGCAATGACCTCGAACCCCTTTAAAGCCGTTCTTACGGGCCTCGGGATAACCTCTGTCATTCAGTCATCATCGGCAACCACGGTGATGGTTGTGAGTTTCGTAAACGCAGGTCTTCTTAATCTGTCGCGGGCAATCGGTGTGATTATGGGTGCCAATATTGGTACTACGGTTACTGCGTGGCTTGTCTCGTGGTTGGGATTCAAGGCCGATATTTCTATTTTGGCCGTCCCGATGATGCTTTTCGGCTTTCTCTTTTCAAATTCGAAAAGGAACCAACGACGCAACATCGGCGAGCTGATTGTGGGTTTCAGCCTTCTGTTCTTGGGCCTTTCGTTTATGAAAGAGTCGGTTCCCGACCTTGGCGAGACACCCGAGGTGCTTGCGTTTGTTAAAGAGTGGTCGAATCACGGATTCGGCTCGGTGCTCATTTTCCTCTTTTTCGGAACCATTCTGACGCTTATTTTGCAGTCGTCCTCGGCCACAATGGCAATTACTCTTATTATGCTCAGTATGGGCTGGATTCCGTTTGATATGGCCTGTGCAATGGTTCTTGGCGAGAATATCGGTACCACAATCACAGCCAATATTGCCGCTGCGGTTGGAAACACTCAGGCTAAGCGTGCTGCAATGTCGCACACTATATTTAATCTGATTGGTGTTACTTGGGCACTGATATTCTTCAAACCCTTCCTATCGTTGGTTGGTTGGACGATAGGAATCTTCGGGCTGCCCAATCCTGCGGGCGATGACTTTGCAGTCGTTGCGCCCAACAGCGACAGTGCCACTGCCGCGCTCTATGGACTGTCGATGCTGCACACGCTGTTCAACACAATAAACACGCTTCTGCTGGTGTGGTTCATTAAATACATAGAGAAGGCTGTCGTGTGGATTATAAAATCTCCCGCCAACCAAGATAGCGAGACTTTCAGACTAAAATATATCTCGGCCGGCCCCGTCGCCACCCCTGAGCTTTCCACCGAACAGGCTTTTGGCGAGATTGTACATTTTGCACAAGTCTCGAGGAACGGCCTTGTGTATGCAAAAATGGCAATCGAGGAGAAGAATCCCGACCGCTTCGAGGAGCTGCGAAATAAACTGACAAAATACGAGGAAATTTCCGACCGCATAGAATTCGAGATTGCCACGTTCCTGAACGCCGTCTCGGCGGAGGAGATTAGCAAAAGTACCTCAATGAAAATCAGAGCAATGTACAAGATTATTGGCGAGCTTGAGTCGCTTGGCGACTCGGACGAGGCCATCAGCCGCATACTCTCGCGCCGCAACGTACACAAGAAGAGTTTCGACGCCGACACGATAAAAAAACTCAACAGTATGGTTGCAGCAGTGGAGAATGCCTACGACGTTATGATTGAGAATCTGATGGCGGCACACAGCGGCACTCTTGCCGAGATTTCTAACGCCTACAACGCCGAGGAGCGCATAAACAATCTAAGAAACGACCTGCGCGACACCGAGATTGAAGAGATTGAGAACAACGGCAAGAATTATCAGACGAGCGTCTATTATCTTGACATTATAAGCCAGCTCGAGAAGATGGGCGACTTTATGATAAACATCTCACAAGACCTCGAGCGAGCCTACATCAACCAATAAACACTATAATGGTATAAGATAAATACCGTAAGCCATAGATTTTTTTCCTCTCCCTGCCTGTAAATACACTATCCATCGGGCAGGGGGAGTTTTTTATCGGATAATAACACCGGAAACATTCGACAATAACGCCAAAGAATTTTTAATATCGCCACAAGCAATTATACATCTTTTTCAAAAGTTTGACGCACGAATATTATAGCATCTTATATATAATATTATTTTTTTCACTATTTTTGCACTCGCAAAACAAAAAGAGCGGCCCTAATAATAAGAACGCCCAATTACGTTAGAAAAATTAAACCGAATAATATGTATCGTACAACAACTTGTGGCGAGCTGAGACTTGCCGATGTAGAGAAAGAAGTAACCCTCAGCGGATGGGTACAACGTGCCCGCAAAATGGGAGGAATGACATTTGTTGACCTGCGCGACCGCTACGGAATAACACAGCTTGTATTCAGCGAGGATAGCGACGCGGCACTATGCGAAAAAGCATCGCATCTGGGACGCGAATATGTGATTCAAGCAAGCGGAGTAGTGCGCGAGCGTCAGAGTAAGAACCCCAATATTGCCACAGGCGACATTGAGATAATAGTAAGCTCACTTAACATACTCAACAGCGCCGACACCCCTCCCTTTACCATCGAGAATAACACCGACGGCGGCGACGAGCTGCGAATGAAATACCGCTACCTTGACCTGCGTCGCGAGTGTGTGCGCAGCAACCTTGAGCTTCGCCACAAGATGACGATGGAGGTACGCCGTTACCTCGACTCAATGGGCTTTATCGAGGTTGAGACCCCGATGCTCATCGGTTCGACCCCCGAGGGCGCACGCGACTTTGTCGTCCCCTCACGTATGAACCCCGGACAGTTCTATGCACTGCCGCAGAGCCCCCAGCTATTTAAGCAGCTGCTGATGGTCTCGGGATTCGACCGCTATTTTCAGATTGTAAAATGCTTCCGCGACGAAGACCTTCGCGCCGACCGTCAGCCCGAGTTTACACAGATTGACTGCGAGATGAGCTTCGTCGAGCAAGAGGATGTAATCTCGCTCTTCGAGGGAATGGCCAAACACCTTTTCAAGACCATTCGCGGCGTAGAGCTCACCGAGGCCTTCCCCCGCATCACGTGGCACGACGCAATGAAATACTACGGCAGCGACAAGCCCGACACACGCTTCGAGATGAAATTCGTCGAGCTTATGGACATAATGAAAGGCCACGGCTTCCCCGTCTTTGACAGCGCCGAGTACATTGGCGGAATCTGCGCCAAAGGAGCAGCCACATACACCCGCAAACAGCTCGACGCCCTCACCGACTTTGTCCGCCGCCCGCAGATAGGCGCCAAAGGAATGGTATATGCCCGCATCGAGGCCGACGGCAACGTAAAATCGAGCGTCGATAAATTCTACTCGCAAGAGGTGTTGCAACAGATGAAAGCAGCCTTTGCCGCCGAGCCGGGCGACCTTATCCTCATCCTCAGCGGCGACGACGCAATGAAGACACGCAAGCAACTGTGCGAGCTTCGCCTCGAAGTAGCCGGACAGCTTGGTCTGCGCGACAAAAACACCTTCTCGTGCCTGTGGGTGGTAGATTTTCCCCTCTTCGAGTACAGCGAAGAGGAGGGCCGCTATATGGCAATGCACCATCCCTTCACCTCGCCCAAGCCCGAGGACATCCCCCTCTTAGACACCAATATGGGCGCCGTTCGTGCCAACGCTTATGATATGGTAATCAACGGAGTAGAGGTTGGTGGCGGCTCAATCCGTATCTTCGACAGCGCACTACAAAACAAAATGTTCGAGCTTCTTGGATTCACCCCCGAGCGTGCACAGCAGCAGTTCGGCTGGCTCTTGGACGCATTCAAATACGGCGCGCCCCCTCACGGCGGCCTCGCCTACGGCCTCGACCGTTGGGTGAGCCTCTTTGCAGGCCTCGACAGCATACGCGACTGCATAGCCTTCCCCAAGAACAATTCGGGACGCGACACAATGATTGATGCACCCGCGGCACTCGAGCCCTCGCAGCTCGACGAGCTTAACATTGCACTCGACCTTAAAGAGAAATAAAATGAGTAAAAAAATTATTACAACAAAAAGCAACACAAAAAAACGCAAAGCAGCGCAAAAAAAGTATAAAAAAATTGTTACTCGCATTGCAATAATTGTGTTGATACTTGTTTTTCTCACATTTATGATAGTGCCACTATTCATAGAGCCGAGGACAATGTAAAAAATCGCCAGAAAACAGTTCGGGAGTATCGTTAATACAATACTCCCGAACTTGTTTTTAAAAGGATAAAGCCCCTTTAGTCGGGGAGCGATATTTCTACGCGCCGCGTCCATCACAAAGAGCATTGTCTGCCGAATTTAATTCCGCTACAACAAAGAAAAAAAACTTTGAATCGGCAAATTCTGACATTTAAACTCACACTACAACAAATACAATGTCAATAAGTTTGACATTATGTTATTTTTTGTTTAATTTGCACCAAAATAGCAACAAAATTCGCTACAATCAAATACCGGGCACCGCCTGATTTTTTCAAAATAGGTGTAAAGGTATTTTCACCGTTAAAATAAATAAAAAGAGTATGCAACATTTGTCAAAGGGGGCGCTCCTTAGGGGCGGAAAATATAAAATAGAAAAAGTATTGGGACAGGGAGGCTTTGGAATAACCTATCTTGCCACGCAAGAAATTTCGGTAGCAGGGCCAATAGGGCAGATAAAAAGCGAGTTTAAATTGGCCGTTAAGGAATTCTTTATGAAGGACATCTGCAACCGCGACGAGGCGAGCAACGCCGTCAGCATCCCCTCGGTTGGCAGCAAACAGATTGTCGAGCGCTTCAAGCAGAAATTCATAAAAGAGGCTCAGAATATCTCAAAATTGAATCACCCG
>JAZSIU010000082.1:0-5433 GCA_045533955.1 Bacteroidaceae bacterium | reverse complement strand
CAACGTTTACAACGTCAAAATAATCAAGTGTGCCTGCGGGTAGCAGAAGAGAGTAGCCGTCTTTTTGCATTGTCTTTGAATTTTATTGACAGCAAATATAGACATTTATTTTTTACCCCTCAACTTTTTACGATGAGCCGTAGAAATTTACTGTGGATAGAATTGGTAATCTATTTTTCACCATCAAGAACAGCCGCATATAATTACGTACAAAAGGTAACTTTTAATTTATTGCACCATAAAAAGAAATTCAATGTAGGTACGATTGTTTTAAGGAAAAAGTGCGAGGTATGTTTAACCGCTACTTAGACGCTTGTTTACAAGCGACTAAGTGAGGGCGGTCCGCAGCACCCTTAAAACAATCGTAAACCGAAATGACAAGCAAGCCGCCGACCGAGTGAGCGCATCGTTGCATCACGAGCAAAGGAGGCTTGCGACAATTTCTTTAGGTGCAGGTTTTTTGCTTACTTTTTTTCCGAAAAAAAGTAAGGCCAAAAGCATAAAGTGAAAGAGAGAATAGCCGCATAAGTGTTCCGAGAGGGTGATAAATAGAATTATCTCGACCACACCTTTTTGCTACTGAGTCCTTATCGGCAATAGTTTGGGGCAAAGCAAAAAAAAGTTTAGTTAATCAGCATCGGTAAAGCTCTAAATTCCGAAGGGCTCAGGGCTAAAAGTTTGTTAGTATGCCTGAAAGTCTTTTCTTTTGTTTTGTGCTGCCGTTAGGGGTTGTATGTGGGGTGTATTATAATTGTTTTGGTAAATGATTTGCTTGTAATGAGTGCTGTGCCATTGCGGAGTGTAGAATTGTGTGCGGGGCTTTGTTTGTGCATATTATGCTGTGTGCTGTCGCTGCTCTATATAATATATAAGGTATATAATAAAATAAGGGAGTAGTTTTTCTACTCCCTTATTTTATTTTGCTTGATTAAGCAAGGATTGTCAATTGTTGCTTTTACTTGACAAGAATCTTTTTACCTCCAATAATGTAGATGCCCTTAGCGGGGTTCTCTACGCGGCGGCCGCTGAGGTCGTATATGACGCCCGACTCGCTGTTGTTGTCGAGAATCTCTTCGATGCCTGTGAGGCTGCCCTCTTCGGTACAAATCTTAATGAGGCGCCAATAGCTTATGGTCGATTTTGTTGTAACGCTCTCCTTGACGCTGTTGGTCCAATATTTCTTGCCGTCGGCAATTGTTATTCCGAGGTTGTCTGTATCAACAACAATTGTATAGACTGATGCTTCCTCGGCACCATCTACTTTTACGTAGTTGCGGTTGCTGGTGTAGAGGTATGCTTTCTGCTCGGCATTGTAGATTCTGTATTCGTTCTCGTTGCCTGTTGCCTCTAGTGCCCACCAGAAGTTGCGGTTGTCTTTCTCGAGCTCGGTGTTAGATACTGTGTTCTTTCTTGTTGATATCTTGCTCTCTGTGTCAACGCCGCAGTATGTGCCAACTTCAACGTCCTGAATGTAGTACCAAGTGATGAGGTTGTTGCTGCTTGATATGGGGCTCAGTACGTATGTACCTGTGAGTGCATCAATGGCGCTTCTCAAATGGTCGATGTAATATTGTAGGTTGGGGGCTGTATCGAAATTGTCTCTTGCCTCCTGACGTATCTTGTCGAGTGCTATGGTGAGCTGTGCAAGGTTGTTCGATACTACGTTTACATCGCTGTTGAATGTTACCTCGTCGCCGTTTACTGTTCCAATCTCGTCGATGGTGCGCTGTCCCTCGGCGATGAGTGCCTCAAGAGTCTGACGCTCAACCTCGCTTGCGTTGTCAACAACAACAGTTACTTTCCACTGTGAGTTGGTGTTCGAAGCGGCCCAGCCGATGATGCCTTTGTCGTTTGCAACGTTGATGGCATTCTCGGTGTTGCCGTCTTTGGCAAGGCTCAATGTTCCGTCGCCGTTGTATATTGCCTTGAAGACGGCTGCGCTTGCAGTGCTTGTGGTAATGAGGGTGGCTGTTGAGCCGTTCTCTATCTCGGTGATATATTTCTTTTGTCCTACGTTCTTTATGTAGAACTCATCGGGGTTGCCGGTTGATACAAACTCCCAACGACGGTCGTCGCTTGCGTTGGGTACCTGTGATGCGCTTGCTGCTTTCAGCGAGCCATTGTGGTAGGCCAGGGCTCCTTGTCTGTTGATGAGTGTGTAGTGGTTCAGCTCTTTGATGTTTACCATTGTGTATTTGTCCTCGGAGATGCGGTTCATCTCGGATTTCAGCAGGGTGGCCCATTTTCCGTAGGTGTGTACGCTTTGGTCTTTGTTGTTGTAGGCTGCTTTTGCATTGTTCAGAAGCTCGCTCAAGGCGACTACCGACTGCTGGTAATAGTATCCTACCTCTTTTCCTGTTGATGTTACGCAGGCGAGTGCCTTTGTGGCTGCGTTGATTGCCGAGTAGAGGGCTGTGCGCTGTTGTTCCTCGCTGCCACCTTCGGCGGCCGATACGATGGGGGCCTTTGTTCCGTCGGCCTGTACGGCGTAAACCTGTACCTCGCCATTAGCCTGAGGTATGCTCAGTGTGTAGTTGTTGGTGAAGCCGATGAGCTCGTCGCCGTCATATACGATGAAGCCTATTGCACCCGATGCTCCGTCGTTGAGGATGGTAAGGGTGTTGCCGCTGTGGTTGTACAGATAGCCTTTTGCTTTCACTGTTGTGTCGATACAGGTTGTGTACATACCTATCTTGGCGTTTTTACCTTGTGCTGTCTCGGTGTCCCAATAGCTGCGCTTGGTCTTTCCGTCGTGGCTGTATGATGCTGTTGCTACGCAGTCGTTGATGAAGAGGGGGGCGAGGTTCTCTCTGTAACCCTGTGCTTTTACCCAATTGATGGCTGCGTCAATCTCGGCTTGTGTCTGTGTGTAGAAGCTGGTCGAGTAGTCGCCACGCTCGGCCTGATTGAGCAGGAAGAAGAATCCGTGTGCGCGGAAGAACTCGGTGAGGTCTTCACCCGCTGCCTGACAAGCCTGCTTGTAATATTTGAGCATACTCTCGGAGCCGCTTGCGTGGCCCTTGCCGTCAATCCAGCCGAGGTTGCTGCTGCTCATTCTGTCGCGTCTGTTAAGCTCGAAGAGGATGGGGAAGAAGTCGGTCTTGTGGCCTGTCAGATGGTAGTACATCCACAGCTTGTAGTACATCTGTGTCTGTGTCCACAGGTTCTGACTACCGTTGTCGTGGGCGTGGAACAGATAGTGGCGGCCGTTCTTGTAATTCTTGTCGTAGAGTACGCCGAGGCTGCCTTCGCTGCCGTTTACGCGTGATGTTCCCATACCCATATACCATACGGCGATGTTCGAGTGCATATTGTTTGTTACCTCGGTCAGACCGTTTACGGTGAATACGCTCTGATGCTGGTGTCCAATCTCGTGTGCGGGACCCCACGCCGAGCCTGCGTTTGTTGCAATCTCGCCGATGATGCTGTTCATCGTGTTGTGGTTATAGTTGCAGTTTCTCCAACCTCCCGACATATAGCCGCTGAAGTTTCCGAGGGCGATTCCGTGGTGGTTGAAATACTCGCTGTAGTCAACACCGTCTTGGTTGGCGTACATTGCCTCGCTATAGTCGTAGATGTTGCCGACCTTCTCCCACTTTTGGTTGTAGCGGGGGTAGAGGGCGTTGAGCGAGTCCATTTCGGCTTTGCTCAGAAGTCCCATTGTGGCAAGCTCTGACATATGGATGCGGTCCCAAGCCTCAAGCATTGTGTTTACTTTCTGCTTGGCCGGGGTGCCGGCGGGTACGCTGATGTTGTCGGGGAGGTAGAGGGACATACAGTTTCTCTCGGTGTATGTGCCGTCCTCGCCCGATACTTCGGTGGGCCACATTGTAAAGTGTAGAATCTGACGCTTGCCGAGGAGTGTTGCGCTCTCGGTGTTTGTGCGGTCTTCGTAGTACTGCCAATCGTCGTCATCATCGGGCTCGCCCCACAGGCAGTCGCCTACGCCGTTGTAGTAACCGTTTACGTTACCGCCGGCAATCTGTACCTTTAGGTCTTTGTAGTTACTTAGTTTGTTGGTGTATTTGCCATTTTGGAATGTGTGTACTATGTAGTTGATGTAGAGTGTGTTGCCGTTGGCGTGGAAAGGTATCACGTTCAGTCCTTCGTGGATGCGTGTGCCATTCTCGTATGTGTTCAGAAGGCCGTGGCCTACGAGCGAACCAACGTAAAGCTCGGCACCCTCTTTAATCTCGCCCTCGACGATGATATATACGTGCTGGCGGTAGTTACCGGTGATTCCGGTGGGGTTGTCCATATTGATGTGGGCGTTGATACCGAAGCGCTCTGTTACTTCGCCTGCTACACTGTAAGGCTCGATGCTCTGTATGCGGAAGCGTTTGGCGTGCTCGCTGTCCCACCCGGGCTTGCTGCTGTCGAGGTTGTCCTCGGCCCAATCGCCTGTATATACTTTCTTTACCATTGCCTGAAGCTCGGCGGGCAGAACCTGATAGTCGGCGTCGGCCTCAATTGCGGCTACGTTTGCAAAATTCTTCTTGAGGGTTGTGCAGGCTTTGTCGCTGAACAGATTGCCGAGGGCAACCTCGCATTTTGCTATAAAATCATCGGTGAGGGCTGCGTTGAATGCGTTCAGCTCGTCCCAATTCTTCTGAAGCTCGTCGGGGTCAACAGCAACCTCTTCTATTGTCCAATGGGTGGCATCGGCGCCGGTGTTCCAGCCTACGATTGCACCGCCCTGCGACGTTGCATAGTGCATACAGGTGTTGTTAGTTGCGTTATTTACCGAGTTGAATGTGTAGTAATCGCCTGTTGTGTTGATGCAGAAGAGCACTGTGTTAGACGATTTTTGAGCGCTGAATGTCCAGCCGGTACTTGTGCCGCGGGGCACTACGTAAAGGCCGTTGCCCAAACTGCGAAGCGACCAAGCCTCGCTGTTGTTGGGGTGTTTCTCGGCCAGCCACAAGTGTGAATACCTCTCGCTTTTTGCCGAGCCGTAAATGTCGGTTGGGGACGATGCCTCCATTGCGATGTTTGTGTTCGCCTTGTTTACAAAGCGATAGATTTTGCCGTCCTCGAGCTGTGCTGCCAAAGGTGTTGCGGTAAGTGCAACGAGCAAAGTCAAAAGTAGATTTTTAATTCTCATAATAATTTGATATTAAGTAAGTTGATTCAATTTCGTTTGGAAATAGATGCGGTGTCTCCATAATTAACGTACAAAAATAATGATTTTTTTTTATATTTTATTAAAGGTGCGCGTGTTTTTTCTATTTTTAAAACATTTTATGATTGTTTCTTTTGTTGGCGGAAGGTAAGTCTTAAAAGTCTTAAAAACCATACTGTCAAGATAGAAGTGCAACAAATTTGCTTCCTTGCTCACGACTTTGAGCGTAGCGAAAAGGAGTGAGCAAGGTTCGCCCGACAAGCGACAGTGCAAAAGTCAATCAGCAATACAAAAAAATAAAAAAGGGAGAC
>JAZSIU010000007.1:0-7275 GCA_045533955.1 Bacteroidaceae bacterium | reverse complement strand
TTGTTGGATGAGTACATTATGCGGCATTATTAAGAGCGAATTACCTCAACAGGGCGCGCCCTGTTGAGGTAATCTATCCTACTTTTTGTCCAATAAGAGATTTTTAGAGTGAAATCATCCTACTTTTTGTCCACGTTACCTTTATATAAGGATGCTGCTATGCGTAATATGCTTTTTTTTGTGTTGGGGGGTTACTCGAAATTAAAGTCGTTGTAGCCTATCATATTGCCGTCGGCGAAAATGTGCAGACGGTACCGGCCTGCTTGCAGGTACTCTTCAATGTCCCAATACATTGTTATTTCTTGCTCCTCGCCCGTGTATTCGATGTATTTTTTTATTGAGTAGTTTATCTCTTTGTTTTCGTAGCTGAAGCGGTTGGTGCTCTCTTTGCACAGCACGGAGCCGTCGGGGGCGATTATGTGTGCATAGATGGTCTTGTCGCCTGTGGATGCTGTGATGTTTTTGGGGATTGTGAAGGTGATGACTAATTTCTTGGCTTTTTTGATTTTGTTTATCTCTTTGCCGCTTTTCTTGGCCGGATACATTTTGAGGCCCATTACGTCGAGCTGTGAGGCGAGCTCGACTTTCTCGCTCAGTGCCTCTTTCTCTTCGTTCAGGGTGGTGATTGTCTGTGTGGCCTCTTGCATTTTGGCTTTTACGCGCTTGTTCTCTTTGGTGAGCTTGGCGTTGATGCGGTTCAGCGAGTCTATCTGCACTACGTAGCTGCGCATTACGGCGCGTACGGTCTTTAGCTCTTTTTTCAGACGGGTAATCTCGGCTGCATCGGTGGCTTTGGTTTGCTTGAGCTCTTCGAGCAGTTGCTGGGTGCGCATCTTCTCTTGTTCGAGCTTGGTACGCAGCGAGTCGTTGCTGATGCGTATTTTCAGCTCGTCGTACTGTGTGGCGAATGTGGAATATTCGCTCTCGAGCTCTTCTTTTTCTATGGCGAAGAGCTCTTCCATCTCTTCTATCTGCTTGGTGCTGTTGACCCACATTATGCCAAGGGCTATTGCTGCTGTGAGCAATAGGCCTATGGCAATGTAGAGTATGTTTTTTGTTTTATTGTTCTCCATTGTTTTTTATTTTGAGAGTTTCTCGATGCTTTCGGTGAGCATTGCTATTTTCTCTTTTGCGTCCGATTGTTTTTTGCGCTCTATTGCGATGATTTTCTCGGGGGCTTTACTCACAAAATTGGGGTTGCCGAGCTTGGCTTCGACGCTCTTGAGGAACTTCTCGTGGTAGGCGAGCTCTTCGCGCATTTTGGCAATCTCGGCCTCTTTGTCGATGAGGTTACCCATTGGTACGGCATACTCGGTGGTGCTTACGCGGAAGGATACTGCTGTGTCGTCGGGGGTTGTGGTGCTCTCGATTGAGGATAGGTTGGCCATCTTTGTGAGGACGCTCTCCAGACCTGTTACGTGCGACTCGCCCACAATTTGTAGGGCAAGGGGCTCGCGGGGCGAGAGGTTCTTCTGTTGGCGTATGGCGCGTATGTTGCCGACAATCTCTTTGAGTGCTTCGATGCGACCGAGGAGCTGGTCGTTGCAGGGGCGGTTGAGCTTCAGCACGCTCTGTGTCATAAGGCTCTCGCCCTCGCCGCGCTCTTTGATTGACTGCCACAACTCTTCGGTGATGAAGGGCATAAAGGGGTGCAGCAGACGCATCAGGCTGTCGAAGAATGTGAGGGTTGCCTCGTATGTGGCACGGTCGATGGGTGAGCCGTAGGCGGGCTTTATCATCTCGAGGTACCACGCCGAGAATTCGTCCCAGAAGAGGGTGTAGAGGTTCATAAGCGCCTCGCTGATGCGGTATTTGCCGAATTGGTCTTCGAGCAGGGCGGCCGATTTTGCAAGTGCTTCGTCGAACCACTCGATGGCTATCTTGGAGCTTTGGGGCTGCTCAATTTGGTCGCTTACGCTCCAGCCGTTGACAAGGCGGAAGGCGTTCCATATTTTGTTGCAGAAGTTGCGTCCCTGCTCGCACAGGCTCTCGTCGAAGAGTATGTCGTTGCCTGCCGGGGCCGAGAGCATTATGCCCATACGCACTCCGTCGGCGCCGTAGCGGGCTATTAGGTCGAGGGGGTCGGGGCTGTTGCCCAGCGACTTACTCATCTTGCGGCCCAGCTTGTCGCGCACTATGCCTGTGAAATATACATTCTTGAAGGGCATATCTCCTTTATACTCGTAGCCGGCCATAATCATTCGTGCTACCCAGAAGAAGATAATGTCGGGGCCGGTTACAAGGTCGGCTGTGGGATAGTAGTAGTTTATCTCTTTGTTGTCGGGGTCGAGAATGCCGTTGAACAGTGATACGGGCCACAGCCACGAGCTGAACCACGTGTCGAGGGCGTCCTCGTCTTGTGTCAGTTGCTCGGCGGTGATTGTCTCGTAGCCTGCGATGAGGCGTGCTTTCTCAACTGCTTCGTCGAGGCTGCGGGCAACTACAAATTGCTCCTCTTGTCCCTCGGCGGTGGGCAGGAAATAGGCGGGGATGCGGTGGCCCCACCACAGCTGGCGGCTGATGCACCAGTCTTGTATGTTCTCGAGCCAATTTTTGTATGTGGTCTTGTATTTTGTGGGGTAGAATTTCAATTGGTCGTTAAGGACGGGGGGCAGGGCAATGTCGGCAAAGTGTTGCATACTGAGGAACCATTGCATACAGAGGCGGGGTTCGACAGCGGTGTCGGCGTTGCGCTCGCTGTAACCTACTTTGTTGACGTAGTCTTCGACTTTCTCCAAAAGGCCTGCTGCCTCGAGGTCTTTTACTATCTGTTTGCGTACATCCATACGATCCATTCCAACGTACAATCCGGCGGCCTCGCTCAGTGTGGCGTCGGGATTGAAAATGTCGATTGTCTCGAGGTTGTGTTTCTTGCCCAGCATATAGTCGTTGGTGTCGTGGGCGGGGGTTACTTTCAGACAGCCTGTTCCGAATTCAATCTCGACGTAGCGGTCTTCGATCACGGGGATGCTGCGGCCTACAAGGGGGACAATGACGTGCTTGCCTTTGAGCCAGCTGTTCTTGGGGTCTTTGGGGTTGATGCACATTGCCGTGTCGCCCATTATGGTCTCGGGGCGGGTGGTGGCAACAACTGCGTAACGGCGGCCGTCGGCTGTACGGTGCAGTATCTGGTGCTTTACGGCGGGGTCGAAGGGGTCGGTGGCCGAGAGGGTTACTGCGTCGCTCTGCTGGCCGTCGGTGCTGCCGGCCTCTTCATCGACAAAATAGCGCAGATAGTAGAGCTTGCTGTTCTCCTCTTTATATATTACCTCTTCGTTGCTGAGGGCTGTTTGTGCTTTTGGGTCCCAATTGACCATACGCAGGCCGCGGTAGATGAGGCCTTTGTCGTAAAGGTCGCAGAATACTTTTATTACGCTGCGGCTGCGTGTCTCGTCCATTGTAAAGGCTGTGCGCTCCCAATCGCACGATGCGCCCAGCTTGCGCAGCTGCTTGAGGATGATGCCGCCGTGCTCGTCGGTCCACTCCCAAGCGTGCTTTAGGAACTGCTCACGGGTAAGGTCGCTCTTTTTAATGCCCTGCTCGGCGAGTTTTTTTACTACTTTTGCTTCGGTGGCTATTGAGGCGTGGTCGGTGCCCGGAACCCAGCAGGCGTTCTTGCCTGTCATACGTGCGTGGCGCACAAGAATGTCCTGTATGGTGTTGTTGAGCATATGGCCCATATGCAGCACTCCTGTTACGTTGGGTGGGGGAATTACTATTGTGTAGGGCTCTCTCTCATCGGGCTCGGAGTGGAACAGATTGTTGTCCATCCAATATTTGTACCATTTTTCTTCTACCTCGGCGGGAATGTAGTTGGTTGCTAAACTCATAGTTTTATAGTATTTTTATTATTATTCCAAAATTACAACTTGCAAAGTTATCTATAATTATTAAAATAATTAACTTTGTGCGGCAAAATAATTGTTTAATTAGTGTAAAAGCGATAAAATATTTGAAAATATGCATAGTAGAAGTGAAATGTTAGAGGCTTTCGGACGTTTTTTGGATGTGCTCGATGAACTTCGCGAGAAATGTCCGTGGGATCGTAAGCAGACGAACGAGAGCCTGCGTCCCAATAGCATTGAGGAGGTTTTTGAACTCTCTGATGCGCTTATTGGCGACGATACACAGAATATCTGCAAGGAGCTTGGCGATGTGTTGCTGCACGTTGCCTTTTATGCAAAAATTGCAAGCGAGAAGGGGCAGTTTGATATTAAGGATGTGTGCGACCGTTTGTGCGACAAGCTCATCTACCGCCACCCGCACGTTTTTGGCACCGTTAAGGCCGAGACGGCCGGTGAGGTGTGCAAGAATTGGGAGCAGCTGAAGATGAGCGAAAAGGACGGTAACAAAAGCATTCTCAGCGGGGTACCCGCCTCGATGCCTTCGCTCATAAAGGCCTATCGTATGCAGGAGAAGGCTGCCAACGTGGGATTCGATTGGCCCTGCCGCGAGCAGGTGTGGGAAAAGGTGCACGAAGAGGTTGACGAGCTTAAAGCCGAGCTTGATAAGGGCGACAGGGTGAATGCCGAGAAGGAGTTTGGCGATTTTATTTTCAGCCTTGTGAATATTGCCCGATTCTACGATATTAACCCCGATAATGCTCTTGAGCTGACGAATAAAAAATTCCGCAGCCGCTTCAATTATGTCGAGGAACACTCTCTGAAGCTGGGGCGCAACCTCAAGGAGATGACGCTGGAGCAGATGGACGAACTATGGAACGAGGCTAAAAGGCTCGAAAATAGTGCGGCCGAAGAGGAACTGCGCGATGCATAGCCCTTGTTGCGGCAGCAGAAAAAACTTGTCGAAAATGTAATATTTGCCTTTCCCGAAGCTCTTTTTGCAGACCTTAGGGAGAGGCTTTTTATCTTCATAAGCTAAAAAAACTTCTTGCGTCGTGCAGCAAATTCTTCAATTTTACGTCAATAATGTGTAAGCGACACAAAAAAGTATGAACTACGGCAAGATTATAGACGGATGCAACAAGGGCGAGCAGAGGGCGCAGATGGAATTTTATGCTCTTTTCTCGCGCGAGGTCTATGCAACGGCCTATCGTCTGCTGGGGAATGTGTTCGACGCCGAGGAGGTGATGCAAGAGGCGATGCTTAAGGTGCTCACCGACCGCACTCTGTTGCTCTATGAGCAACAGAGTATGCTGCGGAGAATCAAGCGAATAGCAATAAATGCGTCGATAGATATTTTACGTCGGGCCGGCAACTGCGAGCCGTGGAACGACAATATAGATGTCGAGGAGGAGACGAGCTTCGAGGAACTTCTGATGCACGAGGAGCGTATGGCGCTGCTCCATAAGGCGATTGACGAGCTTCCGACGGGCTACCGTTCGGTGGTGCTGATGTTTGTGGTCGAGGAACTTGGATACAATGATATTGCGCAGATTCTGAATATAAAGGCGTCGGCTGTACGTTCGCAGCTGACGCGAGCAAAGAAACGTATAATAAAATGGTTCGAAGATTATGAAAGAGAGCGATAGCATAAAGAGTGCCATTGAGGCTCAATGGAGCGTGCCGCCGCTACCCGAGGGGCACGAGGCTCGCTTTGCGCACCGATTAGAGAGGAGTAAAAAACAACGCGGACGGCCGAGGCGCTGGTTTCCCGTTGCAACCTTCGTTGCCGCAGCGTCGGTGTTTTTTGCGGTGTTTCTGTGGCAGGGAAAGAGTGGGGCGAGCAATGCAATCGATACACTATCAATGGTAAAAGGTTATTACGCCTCACTCATCTGGGAAGAGAGTGAATATATAGAGCGCATCACCAAGCAAATGAACCCTCGCGACCGCGAAAATCTACTTGCCGAGGTAAAATACATAAAGCAAGAGGCCGACTCTATTGCCGACAATATTATCGGGGCTCTCAGCGGCGAGGACGAGAAGATACACTATATGATTGTGGTCTATTCGTCGCATCTGAACAGCCTTAAAAAGCTGAGCGCTTATCTGCAACCACCAACCGATGATTGATATTAGAAATAGATTAAAAGAAAGGAGAATATTATGAAAAAGCTGTTGTTAACAACATTGTGCGCGCTTTTGACGTTTGTTGCAGCACAAGCAAAATTGAATCTTGTCGAGCATACAAAGCATCTCGAAAAGTGTTTCAACGATGTTAGCCGGGGCGACAAGCTGATGATTTCCAATAAATTTGGGAATATAGAGTTTCGCATCCACGATGAGAATAGAATTAAGGCGCTGGTAAATGTAAAAGTGGCTGCCTCGAACAACTCGAATGCCAAGCGCCTGCTCGACGCTATTGAGATTGTCGCCGAGAAAAAAAAGAATTGGAATAATACCGAATTTCTGTTGAAAAATGTTTATAATGACGAGGTGAACGACAATAAGAAAATAGAGGTTAATTGGGTGGTGTATATTCCTGAAAAAATGCTCGCCATAAAAGTTGTCAATCAATTTGGGAATGTATTTATTGAGGAGTATGGTCTTCCCTTTGAGGCCGATATTAAGTTTGGTAATTTGACGGCGGGGCGTCTGCTGTATAAAGAGCGCCAAAGGGTGTCGGTGCAATTTGGTGAGCTGGCGATTGACGAGGCGGTGGCGGTTGATGCGGGTGTGCGGTTCGGCGAGGCTAATATCGGGCGTGCCGATTATCTGAATCTTACGCTGCAACATTCTGAAGGCAGAGTGGACGAGGCGAATACTCTTGTTGCAAGTTTTAAGCACTCGACGGCCGATATTATAGGTGTGGGCAGTATGAAGGTTTTTGACGTGGCGCATTCTACGCTGAATGTTGAGACGCTCAATGCTAAGCTCGATATTCTCGAAGGCTCGCACTCGAATGTAAAGGTTGCGTTGCCCTCGTCGAAGGGGTTCGAGGGAGTAAAAATGAATCTTAGTTTCACGCCTGTGCAGATATTTTTGCCGCGGGGTATTAAGGCGCAGTGCCACTTATCGTCGAAGATGGGCGAGATTCTTATAAACAAACAATTGGAAGAGAATTTTGCGGGGCTTAAGAAAAATGCCGATTATAGCACTCTGCCGCAGATAAATATTAGCAATCGCTTTGCGAATATTACCATTGAGCCTGTCGATTAAGTTTGCTGCTTTTGTTGTGCGCCTCTTTTGTGGCAGAGAAAAAACATCCGCTGCCGAATGTATAAAAACTTTCGGCAGCGGATGTTTGTATTATGAAAAAGTCTCTCTTTTTTTTGTGGTTGTCTGAATGTAAAAAAGCCTTACTTAAAAAACTGTGTGTTGGCTTTTTACTGCCAGATGTTGTCCCAATCGTTTCGGCTGCCTTTTGTGTCGA
>JAZSIU010000023.1:0-45877 GCA_045533955.1 Bacteroidaceae bacterium | reverse complement strand
GACGGTTCCCCCGTTGCCCTCTGAGATAAGCGCCTCGACACGCAATGCCATTGAGCAGGCTATGATACTCGACAAGCGCAACCGCCCGCAAAGCATCGGTGAGTTTCTTGCGCTGCTCGACGCCCCGCCCGTCGCCGGTGGCAAGGCAGATGAGCCCACCAAGATAGAGACTCCCGACGACGATGTAACAATTACCGACGTTGACCCCGCGCCCAAAAAGCCTGCTACCGAGCGCCCCGCCGCACCTGAAAATAAGCCCCAAGAAACACCCGCCGAGCAGCCTGCCGACGAAAATGCTCCGGCCGAAGAAATACAGAAATTTAGTGGCCGCAGATTGCTTTGGAGTCTGGCGGGAATTATTTTGCCATTTTGTTTGTTCCCTTTGTTCTTTACCTTTGGGTTGAATCTAACTTTATTTTATTTTTTTGTCTGTTTTATATTCTGTTTTATAGGCCTGCATTCATTAAATAAGGAGTTGAAATTATATAACAAAGAGAATAATAAGGTGCAAAGTTCGGCAGTGCGCAATGTGTATATGTTATTAAATGTATGTACAATGGCAATTTGTTTGTACGTTTTATTTGAAATGCTTGGAAATATATTTTATCACGGCTATTGGGCTCCCGTCATTTTTTATCTTATTATGCCAATAGCTTGTCTTTTTATTCCTTGGGGAACGACGCAACTATTGGTGTGGAACAAACAAGGATTTGCCGGTTTGCTTTTAGGTGGTTGTTGCGCTTTATTTGCTTTTTTTATACAGGATTTTTGGTGGAATTATACACTGTTGTGGGCGGTTGGCTGTTCTATTATTCAGCTTCTTTTGTTGTTCAGCAAAGAGGATGGCGTCAGTATGTGGAGGCAGTTAAAGAACGACAACACTCTTAAAGAGCAGAAATATTTGCATCTGTTGTTTGTCGTTGCATTTGCATTGATGTGCTTAACAACTTATATTCTTATTATGTATGAAATGGCGGCGTATGGTTAAAAGCGTGAGGGGCATAGTCCGATTATTGTTTAATCGAGCTGCGTGGTGTTTTCTTAGGCCTTTTTTTGCTACGGAACTTTCATTGCTGATTTTTACGCTGATATACTCCCTCGGCTGGCAATAATAGGATTCTGGCTCGATTCTGGCCTCTGCTGTAATGTTGCTCTTCTCGACTTTTTTATAATAATAGATATTTGTATAGTCGTTTTTTAGTATCTTCGCGCAGAAATTAAAGGCTATGATATATCCGCAGAATTTTGAGAAGAAGATAGAGTTTGATGCTGTGCGTGCGATGCTCAAGGAGCTTTGTTTGTGTGCGCTGGGGCGCGAGTGTGTCGATGAAATGTGTTTTATGAGCGACTATGGGGCGGTTGAGGCGCGTCTGTGCGAGACGGATGAGTTTGTGCGTCTGCTGCGTCTGGAGCAGAATTTTCCGAATGATTTTTATTTCGACGTGCGCGAGCCGCTGCAACGCATCCGCATCCCGGGAATGTATATGGGCGAGGAGGAACTTTTCTCGCTGCGCCGCTCGCTCGAGACAATCGGACGCCTGCTCTCGCTTCTGCGCCGAGAGAGTGATGAGGGTGGCACCGAGGGGGCCGTGAGCCTCTATCCGCGTCTGCGTGCGCAGGCCTCGGGCGTCGAGGCTTTTCCGCAGATTATCCGCTCCATTGATGCCATTGTCGATAAATTCGGCCACGTAAAGGACAGTGCCTCGCCTGCGCTGGCCTCTATCCGCAGCGAGCTTACGCGAACCTCGAACGGAATATCGCGCACGCTGAACAATATTCTGCGACGCGCACAGGCCGAGGGCCTTGTCGAGAAGGATGCATCGCCCACACTGCGCGACGGACGTCTGGTAATTCCCGTAGCTCCCGCGCTTAAACGTAAAATGGGAGGCATTGTGCACGACGAGTCGGCCAGCGGAAAGACGGTCTTTATAGAGCCGGCCGAGGTTGTGATGGCCAATAATCGCATACGCGAGCTCGAGGCCGAGGAACGTCGCGAGGTAATTCTCATCCTTACGAAATTCTCGGACGAGTTGCGCCCGCACGTGCCCCAACTGCTTCAGGCCTACGCTTTTTTGGGGGTGATGGATTTTATTCGCGCAAAGGCTCTGTTGGCCGAGCGTTTCGGAGCGATAAAGCCGGTGCTCGCCGACAGCCCGATGATTGATTGGGGCGCCGCTGTGCATCCTCTGCTCGAACTGTCGTTGCGCAGGCACGGCCGCCGAATGTCGCCTCTGGATATTTCACTCGAGCCCGAGCGTCGCATCCTGCTAATCTCGGGCCCCAACGCCGGCGGAAAATCGGTCTGCCTGAAGACTGCGGGACTATTGCAGTATATGTTGCAGTGCGGATTGCTTATCCCCGTGCACGAGCGCAGCAGGGCGGGGCTTTTCAAGAGCCTTTTCATTGATATTGGCGACGAGCAGAGTATCGAGG
Source organism: Bacteroidaceae bacterium (assembly GCA_045533955.1). Classification (GTDB taxonomy): domain Bacteria; phylum Bacteroidota; class Bacteroidia; order Bacteroidales; family Bacteroidaceae; genus HGM04593. The sequence goes on along the minus strand of JAZSIU010000023.1, from coordinate 43,444 downwards.
ACGACCTTAGTACCTACTCGAGCCATCTGTTGAATATGAAACAGACACTGCGCAGCTGCGATGCTCGCTCGCTAATCCTTATAGACGAGTTTGGAAGCGGCACCGAGCCGCTCATCGGCGCAGCCATCGCCGAGGCCATCCTCAAGCGCTTCAACAGTCGCGGCGCATACGGCATAATCACCACTCACTATCAGAATCTGAAGCATTTTGCCGACTCTACCCCCGGTGTCGTGAATGGTGCAATGCTGTACGACCGCGCCGAGATGCGCCCCCTGTTTATGCTTCAGATAGGCAATCCGGGAAGCTCTTTCGCCGTCGAGATTGCGCGCAAGATAGGCCTGCCCGAGGAAATTATAAAAGACGCTTCCGAGATTGTGGGAAGCGACTATATTCAGAGTGATAAATATTTGCAGGATATTGTGCGCGACAAGCGCTATTGGGAGACAAAGCGCCGCAGTGTGCATCAAAAAGAGAAAGAGCTCGACGAACTTTTAGAGAAGGTTCAAGGCTCGACCGACGAGCTTAAAAAGAGCCGCCGCGAGATTCTGAGTGAGGCCAAGGCCGAGGCCGAACGTCTCTTGCGCGAGGCTAACGCAAAGATTGAGAATACCATCCGCGCAATTGTCGAGGCCAAGGCCGAAAAAGAGCGCACCCGCAGAGCGCGTCAAGAGCTTGCCGACTTTAGCAAGCAGATTGAAGAACTTGTGGCACAAGAGCAGCAGATGCGCACCGACCGTGAGATGGCACGCATAATTGCGCGTCAGGAGCGGCGCAAGGGTGGGGGCAAAAAGGAGACGACAAAAGGCTCGACGACAGCCTCGCAACCCTCGGCACAGCCTCGCACTCCCCAACAGCCGCAATTCGAGATGGGAATGTATGTGCGCATAGCGGGGCAGCAGAGTGTGGGCCAGATAATGTCGGTCAACAAAAACTGTGCAGTGGTGCGCTTCGGAGGCATAAAATCGACCGTTGCTCTTGCGCGTCTGCAACCGGCCGAGGCACCCAAAGAAGAGGCGCGTAAAGTCTCGTTCCTCACAAGCGAGACACAGGAGAATCTGCATAATAAACGCCTCAACTTTAAGTCCGAGATTGATATTCGCGGAATGCGTGGCGATGAGGCGTTGCAGGCGGTGAGCTTCTTTTTGGACGATGCCACTGTGTGCGGTGTACACCGCCTGCGTATTCTGCACGGAACGGGTAATGGTATTTTGCGTACACTTGTGCGTCAATATCTTAGCACACAGCCTGCTGTGCGTACGTTTCACGACGAGCACGTGCAATTCGGTGGTGCGGGAATTACGGTAATAGAGCTTGAGTGATAATTTCTGCGCTCCTCGCCCCTCCTTAAAGGCGCTGTACGCCCGCTCCTCTGTGGCCCGGTTTTATTTTATTTTATAAAATTAACAAAATATTTAATTGTTAATCACAAATTTTGCAATATTTTTGTAAAGTTTGGGATTGTGTGTTCCAAGCACTGCAATTAAACGAAATATCAATCATTTAATTATTTTTTATGAAAAAATCTCTACTATTCACTCTCTTGGGACTTATTGTTGCTTCATTCTCGTGGGCACAAGCTCCCTTTCAGACAACTACGGTAGCCGACGGACAATTTGCTCCGAACACTACTTGGTATCTTATGCGCATAGGCGCAGGCGGTGCAATAATCTCGGATAATGCAGGTGCCGACCACATTGCAGTCGGTCGTGCAACAACGTCTTACGAGGATAAAGACCTTTGGTGCTTCGTCGATAAAGGCACCGAGGGCTACGCTATCTATAACAAGCAGGCCGGTGCCGACAAGGTGCTTGCGTCGCACACAAAAATGAGCGCGATTGCGGGCTACGGCGGCACAGGCGGCTCGACATTCCCCATTATGCAGCCCGCAGATGCTCTGCCCGAGGGTTACATTGGCACTTGGGACATTGCAACATCCAATAAGATTGAGAATGTCGAAGGCTATTTTGTAAAGATTCACGGTACAAACTATGCCATCAATAATTTCGGAGGCATTGGAAAATTGGCTTTCTGGGCCGAGGGTATGGATGCCGGCTCGACCGTACAATTCGAGGCTGCTGTAATGTCAATCGAGATTCTTGCGGCCGAGGGCGAGTTTACAGCCAGCAACGCAAATAAAACGTGGCACTCAAAGTGGGAGAGCGGCAAATGCAAGGGTTTCTCACTCTCGACAAGCGCTAATAATATGACTGTCGAAGGCGATTATATTGCCGGTTATTCGGGTCAGTCGCAGAGCTCTACTTACACTCTGACAGCTCCCGAGGGTTATGTGGTTGCAGCTTACAGCTTCGACTATGCCAACACAGGAGGCGATGGTTCTTATTCGCTCACGCTCGCGGTTGAGGGTAGTAACTATAAGTCATCGGCCCAGAAACAGCACCTTGCCGTCGAGCCTGCCGAGCCTGCCCGTATCGTAACATTCGTGCAGAGTGGTGCCAACAAGGGAATCACATTCTCGAATTTCTGCGTTACACTGCGTCCCGACACAAAGGAGCCCGAACCCTGCTTCGAGGTATTCCCAACACCTACATCAGCGGCAATACCTTATCGTATTCCCGCAATTGCCACAGCTTACAACGGTGATATTATCGCAGTTGCCGACTATCGCCACAGCCGCGCCGACATTGGAATGGCAAGCTATGGCCGCATCGACCTCCACGCACGTATAAGCAAGGATAATGGCGTTACTTGGGGCGAGATTTTCCCCATTGTCGAGGGTAAAGGCAAGCAGTCGCCCGACTTTATGAACGTGGGATTCGGCGACCCCTGTATCGTTGCCGACCGTGAGAGCCCCCGTGTGATGGTGCTCAGCTGCGCGGGTAACGTGTCGTTCCCCGGCGGTACACGCAACAACCACCAAAATATCGCTCGTTTCTACAGCGACGACAATGGTCAGAATTGGAGCGAGCCTGTCGATATTGCTGATGATATTTATGCAATGTGGGACAAGAGCCGGAATCACGGCCCTGTGATGGCAATGTTCATTGGTTCGGGTAAGATTGTTCAGAGCCGAAATATTAAGGTCGATAAATACTATCGTCTCTACTGCGCAGTGCTTCTGAAGAATAAGAATGCTGCTTATACAAACTTTGTACTTTACAGCGACAATTTCGGCGAGAGCTGGGATGTTCTTGGCGGCGTCGAGACAGCTCCCGTTCCCTCGGGTGGCGACGAGCCTAAGGTCGAGGAACTTCCCGATGGTTCAATCCTTATAAGCTCGCGTTGCAACGGCGGACGTTACTACAACATCTACTCGTTCACAAACAGCGAGAAGGCCGAGGGCTCTTGGGGCGCGATGGTATTCTCGGGCGCATCGAACAAGGGTGTTACGGCTCTTTCAAACTCTTGCAACGGCGAGGTTCTGTTGCTCCCCGTAACACGTAACGCCGATAACAAGAAGATGTTCCTGCTTTTGCAGTCGTTGCCCTTTGGAAGCGGACGTGCAAACGTGGGTATATATTATAAGGAACTCGAGAACCTTAGGGACTTTGTCTCGTCCGACAGCATCGCAGCTAATTGGGACGGCAAGCATCAGTCGAGCTACCTCTCTTCGGCATATTCGACAATGTGCTGGCAGCAGGATAGCACAATCGGATTCTTATACGAGGAGGATACTCACGGCACAAGCGGTGGCGGTTACACAATCGTTTACAAGAATTACACAATTGAGTATATCACCGACAGCGCCTACACCTATTGCGGCGAGGTAGATGCCAATGCCGTTGTTGCCGAGGCCATCGAGGAAAAGACCGCTTCGATAGCGGTGGGCGAGCAGAAATATGTTGGTTCGGTTCTTCCCGAGGCTGTGGAGCTTATTGCCGAGATAATTGAGGCTTATAAGGCTGCTCCCTCGCGTCAGGGCTACGAGGCCATCAATGCTCAGATTCAGAATCTGCCCCGCATCGAGGTGGTAGAGGGTGCTTGGTACCGTCTGCGCAATGTGGCTCGCAGCAACGCCACGCTCTATCTGAATCCCGAGGCCTCGCGCGTGTCAACCGCAAAATCGAATATCGACAATGCCAATCAGGTGTTCTCATTTGTTCCCGCAAAGAACGAGGGTGAGTATTATTTGTACAACGGAAACTTTGAGTATTTCCTCGGCCCCCTCGGAAATAATGAGACTCAGCCCATCGTAACAAGCGACGAGAGCGCTGCCGGCATTTGGAGAGTAGAGAGCACAGCCGACGGCCGCAGCTCGGTAATCTGCACCAATAAGACAGGCAGCAACAGTGGTCTGCACCTTGCTGGCGACAACACCCGCCTTGTGCCTTGGACACCCACAGCCGAGGCCTCACTGTGGTACATCGAGCCTCTCGACAGCTACACTGTCTCAATAAACGAAGCTGGATTTGCAGCCGTTAACTATCCTTTTGCCTACACACTCCCCGAGGGTGTCAAAGCCTATACAACGGGCGAGGCTGTAACAATTGACGGCGTCGAGGCACTTGCCGTTGCCGAGTATGCAGGCGAGACTATTATGCCCAACACTCCCGTACTTCTCGTGAGCGAGGCCGGCGATTGCACACTTGCAGTTAAGGCTGTGGCCGAGGTTGCGCAGCCCGAGGGTTACAATAACACTCTCAAGGGTACGTTGAAAGCTGCCTCAGTATCGGGTAGCGAGGTTTATACACTCAACGGCAAGACAATGAAAAAGCGCGCAGCGGCCGCCGGGGCAATAGCAGCCAACAGCGCCTATTACGTGGGCAGTGGCAGTGGCGACGTTCTTCAGATTACCGAGGTTCCAACAGGCATAGAGAATATCACGACCGACGGCGAGGCTGTTAAATTCTACGACCTCGGCGGACGCGAGGTCAAGAGACCCACTCGCGGAATATATGTAACCTCTGACGGCCTGAAGATATTTGTAAAGTAATTAGTATTTTAAAGCGAAGCGATTAAGTTTCTTTTAAAAGAGCATAAATAAATGTGCCACCGTGGCCGGTGGCACATTTATTTATTGTCAGTCTCTATGCGAGCAAAATAGTGGGGCTGACAGAGTGTCGATTACTTTTTCTCTTCCCAATGGAAGGGCTCGAATTGTGCATCGGGGTCAACCCAATGAGGCTTGCGCATCGCGTATATTATAAACGGTGCCCCGACAACTACTATACAGCCAATAACAAGCACCAGATACCACACAGTGGTGCTACCCACAGCAATCTGTGCAGGGGGAATAAAGCTCAGCACAAAGGCCAGCAGGCTGCCCAAGAATCCCATCCCGGATACAATCCACATAAGAGCATTGCCACTCTTACCAATGCGGAAGGGGCGCTTCTCGTCCTTCATACTGTATCTTAGGTATATTGCGGCCGCAAACATTAGCAGATACATAATAAGGTACAAAAGGATTGTCAGCTGCGAGAGAATCTGATAGAAGCTTTGCACCGACGGCATCACAACAAAAAGCAGGCTGAGGAAGGTAACCAACCCTCCTTGAATGAGCAGAATATTCTTCTGCACGCCAATCTTATTGCTCTTCTGCATAAACGGAGGCAGATAGCCGGCCTTTCCCACCGCAAAAAGTCCCTTCGAGGGGCCGGCCACCCACGTCAACACGCCTGCAAGCACACCGAAGGCAAGGGCAATGGCAATTATGGGCGAGAGCCACGAGGCGTGAATATAGTCGAAATATCTGTCGAATCCCACCAAAAGGCTCTGCGTAAGGTTAATATCCTTCTGAGGGATAATAATTCCCAGCGAGAATGTGCCCAATACAAAAATCAGCACCACGATGGCCGCTCCGATAAATACCGCACGCGGATAGTTGCGCGAGGGATTCTCCATCTCGGATACGTGTACGCCCGACATCTCCATTCCTGCATAGAAAAGAAAAATTCCCGAGGCAAGCACAAGATTATCGAATCGGGCAATGTCGGGGAAGAAACTGCCGCTAAAATCCATTTGCGACTCTCCGCCGCTCAGAAGATAGCCCACGGCAAGCACCATAAGCAGTGCCGAGGGGATAATTGTGCCCACAAGACCGCCTATTTTCGATACTCGGCTCACCCATCCGAGCCCCTTGAGCGAGATAAAAGTGGCCGTCCAATATATGATAAGAACAACGGCCAGCGTATATATCTTATTCGAGGCCAGAGCCATATCTTTTGCGCTGTCCGTTCCAATGAAAGCCAGCGATACTGCACCGAAGGTAAGCACTGTTGGGTACCATATTGTGCTCTCGACCCATTGCAACCATATTGCCACAAAGCCCGTACGTTTACCAAATGCCTCGCCCACCCAGCGGAACACGCCACCCTGCTTATCTTGGAACATTGCTGCCAGCTCGGCTGCAACAAAAGAGGTAGGAATAAGAAACACAATCGCAGCAAACAGATAGTAGAAAGCCGAGCTCAATCCATACTCGGCCTCGGCGGGTAGTCCGCGCAGTGATACAACTGCTGTTACATTCATAATTGCGAGTGTAATAACACTCAGCTTTACCGTTTTTCCTAAATTAGTTGACATAAAATCCTGATTTTTTGTTAATATTTTACATAAAACCCTATAAATGCAATAACAAAAAAGCCTTTATCTATGTTCAATATGCGTCGCTCCTTTAATTTTATGAGTGTTATTATAGTATCGTAAACAAAAAAGCGTTATATTTGCGTTAATTAAGAAAATGATATTTAAATAACTAACTAACTTCCAATAAAAATATGTTCCGATTCCTTGCCTCGTCGCATAAAATGTTCTATTTGAAAACGGCACTGAAATTCCTCTGTATGCCCGACCTTGTATATGATATTGCCCACGGACGAAACATCGACTCGGAAAAGACCGATAAAATTCGTGCCTATCTTCTCGATAAAAAGCTAATATCGCGTCGCAAATACAAGAAGATAAACGAAAAAGAGAGATAATAAACCGACGCTTTTAGCCATAATTATATTCAATTCATAATAAAAGTCCTTTTACGCGACTATTATTATGAATTGTTTTTTTTGTGCGCGAGTGTTTATTTGTTAAAATAGTGTTAAAATACTTACTATGTATTGCAAGGTACTAAAGTAATGCATACATTTGCTGCGTAACAGGATAGATTGTATAAGGTGTACTTTGTGCGACAATCCGAAAAATGAAGAATTATGTATGTAGAGAATGTAAAGTCGCAGATGCGTAAAGGGATGCTCGAGTATTGCGTTATGCTGCTTCTTGATAAAAAATCGTATTACAGCTCGGATATTATTGACGAACTCGAGCGGGCCAATCTGATTGTTGTCGAGGGTACCCTGTATCCGCTACTCTCGAGACTGAAGAAAGAGGCGCTGCTCGACTACGAGTGGCAGGAGAGCCCCTCGGGTCCCCCTCGAAAATATTACAAACTCACCGACGCGGGTAAAGCAGTGCTTGCTACCCTCGACGAGAGTTGGAGGCAGCTCTCGGGAACGGTCGAAGGCATTAAAAGGCTCTGAGCCTTTTGGGTTCTCAATCTTAATTTTCGATAATTGAAAAAAGCAGCAAATATGAAAAAGTCATTTAATGTAAATTTAGGAGGCAGAATTTTTCAGATAGACGAGGATGCTTACGAGCAGCTGAACGACTATCTTGTGAGCATAAAAACAGGCTTTATGAACAACGAGTGTGGCGAGGAGATTGCCGCAGATATTGAAGCTCGTTTGGGCGAGCTCTTCGACGAGCGCGCGAGTGCCGGTGGTACGCGCATAATAACAATAAGCCTTGTAAATGAGATGATTGCACGAATGGGGAAGCCCGAGGCCATCCTCGAGGAGGAACCCTCGGGCGGGGAGCATAGTGGCGAGGCCTCTGATAAGGGAGGCGATGCAAAGGAGGAGGCGCACTCCACTGCCGAGGAGTATATAAGGCGAATGTCGATGGGCAAGAAACTTTTCCGCGACGGCGACAACAAATTGCTCTCGGGTGTTATCTCGGGCCTTGCAGCCTATCTGAGTGTAAATGTAACACTGTTGCGCGTAATTGCCGTCTTACTGTTTTTCGTTACCACATTCTGGGCGTTTCTTATCTATCTGGTAATGTGGGCAGTAGTGCCGTTGGCCCTTACAACAACCGATAAACTGCGTATGAAGGGTGTCGAGCCCACCCCCGAAAATATCGCCGAGAAAATTACATACGAAGAACCGGCCATAGATAAAATAATACGCAACCTAAAGGAGGTTGACAACAAGGGGATTACTAATCTGCTTGTGATATTGGGCTGCATACTTTTTCTGAGTGCGTTTATGTTCGGTGTCTCGGGCTTTGCGTTGTCGATGGGCTCAATAATATTGCCTTTGCTGATTATCTTCTGTTGGATAGGAGTAATCTCCTTGGTGGCTATCCCTGTGATTGCAATTGTGCTTGTGCTCTCGAAACAGTGGGGTGCGCTCTCGGGCTCGGTGAAGCTGCTGCTGCTCGTTGATTGGATTCTGGCGTTTGTTCAGGTAGTTGCTATAATGTCGGTGGCAGGATACCTATATACTAGTATTATACCCATTTTTTAAGATGTTGTTTAAAATTTTGATTATGAGAAAGATTTGTTTCCTCTCTGTGTTATTGTTGCTTTTATCGTGCAGTCTGTCGGTTGAGAAGAGGGTCTATGGCAAGGGGACGGTGCGCTCGGTTACCGTCGAGGAGTTTGCCGCCGAGATTGAGTGCGATGGAGTGCAGCTTGTCGATGTTCGCACGCCCCGGGAGTGGGCCGCGGGCTGCATCGACGGCAGTATAAACATTGACGTTGACGGCGGACATTTTGGTGCCACGGCCGATAGCCTGCTCAGTAAAGAGCATAAGGTTGCCGTATATTGCCGCAGCGGACGACGCAGCAAAAAAGCAGCCGAGATACTCTCGATGATGGGATTCGACGTTGTCGAGCTTGACAAAGGATACAACGGCTGGGTAGAGAGTGCGAAATAAAAAATGTGCGTAAATATATAATATTATGAAAAAGTCTTTCAATGTGAATTTAGGCGGAGTAACCTTTCGTTTCGACGAGGATGCTCTCGAACTGCTCGAGAAGTTTATTGCAAAAGCTGCCGAGCACTTTAAAGACAATGGTGAGGAGCTTAAGGTTGCCGAGACCGAGCAGGCACTCGCCTCTAAGCTAAAAGCGCTTACGGGTGTCGATGGCATTGTAACTATTGAGCTTGTGAGGCGCGTGCTCGACGAGGCCGGGCTGCCCTTTGGTGCAGCCGACTGCGAGGCGCCGGAGAGTGCCGGCGAGAGACAGTCAAAAGAGCAGAAAGAGCGGCCGACTGACGAACAACCCTCGTCCGAGGCCGACGAGGCGCCGTGGCGCGCTGCGATGCTCTTGGGCCGGAAACTCTTTCGCGACCCATACGACCAATTTATCGGCGGAGTGCTTGCGGGAGTAGCTAAATACTGCGGATGGAGCATCGCACTGACGCGCGTGCTGTATATATTATTCTTCTTTTTACCCTTGACGATAGATGGGGGCTCGGGCTTTCTGCTGCTTCTCTTCTATTGCATTGCTTGGGTGGTAATACCCAAAGCGCGCAGCATTACAGATATTACCCGTATGCATAAGCCTGTCGAGAGGGAGTATAGTACAGAGGGCTTCGAGGCTGCGTGGAGGGATAATTACAATATCGCAATGGCCGAGCTTGCGGCACCAAAGACAAATGGTTGTCTGGCCACGGTGGTAAAGATTCTGTTCTTTATGCTGTTGTTGATTGTTGGGGTTCCGGCAATGTTTGCGCTGGCTATTGTGTTGTTTGTATTTGCAATACTGTTTTTTGTGCTTTGTGCTACTTTGGGCGCAGCTGTGTTCAATAATATATATGTGATTCTGCTTTTGGCGTTGCCGCTGTTTGCGCTCGTTCATTGGGTACTGAAAAAGTGTGGCGTGTGCCGTCCGCTTAATACTTTTATAAAGCTGGCAATAATCATCGGGTGGTTTATTACCCTTGTGCTTGCCTGTCATAAGATTTATACCATCGTCGAGGATAATGGCGGATGGGTGAATCTGCGCCAACAGATAATAGACAAACGCTATCTTGACGAGGATTTTTGGGAGGATATTATCCGTAAGAATATCGAGCAGGCGCAATCGAGCCGATACGTTGCGTGGGACGATGAAAATCTGCCCTTTGCCATTGATGCTGAAATTAAAGGTAACGGCTACGGCGGCGATAAGGTGCATCTGCGATTCATCGACCGCGACCTGTGGCGCGGAGGCTCGGGCGATACAAAGAACCGCGAGTTTGACGCAAGCTCGCTTGATATTTCTCTCTTTGGGGATAATGTGGGCGATATTCGCTTTGTGTGGGACAGCCTCGGCAATGAGCTTCTTGTGGGGCTCGACGCAACTATCGGAGCCTCTATGGAACTTAATTCTGTTGCCGACGGGGTACAGGTGCGCTATCTTATGCCCGCGGACAGCGTACACTATGGCAACGCTGTGCAAAAGGGTAAATTCCCGTTCGAGATTATATTCCCCGCCGACAATAATCCGCAACTATATATAGGCGGCAACGATACTATCAAGGGATTATTCGTCAGTCCCGTCGCTTCGCAATATTCGGTGCATAGCAGAATAAAGATTGAGATAACGGACGAGGATGAGGATATTGTCGAGCCCTCGGATACATTATAAATGATGCGAATTTATGAACAGATTGATTCTCCTTTTTGCTCTTCTGCTGGTTGCCGCCTCGGCCCCTGCCGACAGCCTCGACCGCTTGGCGCGCAAATACAAAAAAGCCGATGGGGCGGTGTATGCGGCTTCAATCGAGGAGTTGCAGAAGATAAGCAATATAAAAATCACGGAAAAGAGCGGCGACAAAGAGACCGATAAATTCGACACGTTTGTCGAGAAGATGCGCCGGAGCGGCGTGCGCCGCGTGCGTGTGCTGCAATTGGACGAGTGCCGTCCCGATGTTAAAAAGGCATTTGTGCGCGAGGCAAGCGGCGCTGTGCCACAGGCCTACGAGGGTTTCTTGCGTTTGGGCGACGATGAGGATGCTTTCAGCGTCTATCTGCAAAAATGTCAGGGGTATTTGAAAATTCTTATCCTAATGTGGGGCGATGAAGGTTGCGGCTTTATTGAGGTAGAGAGTGATAATGAGACGCTTAACTCGCTGCTCAACTTCTGATGGCACGGGCCGCAGTGTATCGGGAAACTCTTTTTCTTGTTAATAATATCAGGTGGGCGCCGCTGCAAATATTTATTGCAGCGGCGCCCGAGATTGTTACTCTGCCTATGGTGTAAAATGTTGCATAATGATTGCTAAAATGAACAAATGTTGCTACCTTTGCACCCGATAAAAACATATAAATATGAGAGCAGCAATATATGGCGCAGGTTCGTTGGGAACAATTTTGGGCGCCTACATTACAAAAAACGGAACAGAAATAGAACTTATCAATCGCAATAAAGCGCACGTCGAAGCGCTGCGCACGGTGGGCGCAACTGTAACGGGCACGGTTAATTTTACGCAAAAGGTAACAGCATACACCCCCGATGAAATGTCGGGCCTGTACGATATAATATTCCTTATGACAAAGCAACAGCAGAATAGGGAGGTTGTTGCCTATCTGAAAAACTTTCTTGCTGCCGACGGTGTGATAGTAACCCTTCAGAATGGAATCCCCGAACTGCAAATAGGCGAGATTGTGGGCGACGAGCGTGTGCTGGGCTGCACCGTTGCTTGGGGCGCCACAATGACAGCCCCCGGAGTGTGCGAGCTTACAAGCGCCCCCGAGGCACTCAGCTTCTCGCTGGGCTCGTTGCAACAGCAGCCCAATGCCCGTATTGTCGAGGTGAAAAAGCTACTCGAAAAGATGGGGAGGGTCGAGATTGACAGCAATTTCATCGGCTCGCGTTGGAGCAAACTGCTCATAAATTCGGCCTTTTCGGGGATGAGTGCTGTGCTGGGGTGTACGTTCGGCGAGGCGGCTGACAATAAAGCCTCGCGTCGGGTGGTGCAGGCGCTCATAAAGGAGTGCATTGATGTGTGCGTAGCCGCAAGTATTAAGATTGAGCCTGTACAGGGCAAAGATATTGTCAAACTGCTCGACTATAAGAACCGTATCAAAAAGGCCTTCTCGTTTTTTATAATTCCTATTGCCATACGCAAGCACGCGCTTTTGAAGGCGAGTATGCTGCAAGACCTCGAAAAGGGCAAAATGACCGAGGTTGATGCAATAAACGGCGTTGTTAGCGCGTTCGGTCGCAAGGTCTCTGTGCCCACGCCTATGAACGATGCGGTGGTGAACATTGTGCATCGCATCGAGAATGGCGAGCTCTCGCCCTCGTTCGATAATCTTAAATACTTTGTTTAGGATAACCTTTTTTGCTCGATAACAGGTTAAGTCCGCTGTAAATTACCACAAAAGGGCAGGCTAGCACAGAGTGTTGCTATTTTTTGTAAAAATATTCACTAATTATGTAAATAAATGTGATAAACGAATAAAAATTTATAATCCCGACTTTCATCGTAAGGCCGGGATTATGTTTTTTTAATCAATAAAAGACCTTTTGTTGTCGAAAAAGCGCTTTTAGTGTGCAATTTTATTTGGACTTTTAAACAAAATATGATTTTTTGATATTCTTTCTGCTATTTTTTTTGCTTTTTGTTTTGTGATGCAGAAAAATTGCATTACATTCGCAGCTGTTAAGAAAAAGGAATATTATGCATAGTCAATATAATAATACAGTCATTATTATCGCTATTGTCGTCCTATCGGAAACAGTGGGATGAGATTGGCTATGTATTTAAAATAAGATGCCTTTCTCTGTATATGAGAAGGGCTTTTTTTATAAACAAAAGAGGCCGCAGTTGCTCATAAAACAAAAGAGAGCAATGCTTTTTTTTGAGAGTAAGCCGTGGCACAATATATAAAAATTATGAAAATAAAATTAAGAAGCGCACAGTGTACCGAAGGACGACGTATGGCAGGAGCTCGCGCCCTTTGGATTGCCAACGGAATGAAACGCGAGATGTTCGGCAAGCCTATTATAGGAATTGCAAACTCTTTTACACAGCTTGTACCCGGGCACACTCACCTGCACGGGGCCGGGCAGATTGTAAAGCAAGAGATTGAGAAACTCGGATGCTACGCTGCCGAGTTTAACACAATTGCCATCGACGACGGCATTGCAATGGGGCACGATGGAATGCTTTATTCGCTGCCCTCGCGCGATATTATAGCCGACAGCGTCGAGTATATGTGCAACGCCCACAAGGTAGATGCGCTTGTATGTATATCGAACTGCGATAAAATTACCCCGGGAATGTTGATGGCCTCGATGCGCCTGAATATCCCCACCGTTTTTGTCTCGGGCGGCCCGATGGAGAAGGGTACGTGGCAGGGGCAGAATCTCGACCTTATCTCAGCAATGGTAAAGGCTGCCGATACAACCGTCAGCGACGAGGAGCTTGCCGAGATTGAGAAACGCTCGTGTCCCGGCTGCGGATGCTGCTCGGGAATGTTCACGGCCAACTCAATGAACTCACTTACCGAGGCCATCGGCCTGTCGCTGCCCGGCAATGGCACAATCTTGGCTACGCACACCAACCGCGTGCAACTGCTCAAGGATGCCGCCCGTCAGATTGTCGAAAATGCATTGAAATACTACGAAGAGGGCGACGAGAGCGTACTTCCGCGCAGCATCGCCGTGCGCGACGCCTTCCTCAACGCAATGACGCTTGACATTGCAATGGGCGGCTCGACAAATACCATACTGCACCTTTTGGCAGTGGCACAAGAGGCCGGCGTCGATTTTTGTATGAGCGACATTGACCGTCTGAGCCGCGCCGTTCCCTGTCTGTGCAAATTGGCGCCTAACACCGCAAAATACAGCGTACAGGATTGCGGACGCGCCGGTGGCATCATCGGCATTATGGGCGAGCTTGCAAAGGGCGGCCTTCTGAACACCGCACTCAAACGAGTAAACGGCGCCACCCTTGCCGAAGATATTGAGCGCTACTCGGTTACGTCCGAGACTGTCGGCCCCGAGGCTCGACGCATCTACGGCACGGCACCCGCAAATATCTTCTGCAATAAGATGGGAGCACAGAGCAATGTGTACGAGACACTCGACTGCGACCGCACGAGTGGCTGCATACGAGACCTCGAGCACGCCTATACAAAGGATGGCGGCCTTGCCATACTCTTCGGAAATATAGCGCAGGACGGTTGCGTGGTTAAGACGGCAGGCGTCGATGAGAGCATCTGGAGGTTCACAGGCACAGCAAAAGTCTTCGACTCGCAAGATGCCGCCGTCGAGGGTATTCTCGGTGGTGAGGTTCAGGCAGGCGACGTTGTCGTAATAGTATATGAGGGTCCGAAAGGCGGCCCGGGAATGCAGGAAATGCTCTACCCGACATCTTATATAAAATCGCGTCATTTGGGCAAGGAGTGCGCTCTTATCACCGACGGCCGCTTTAGCGGAGGAACGTCGGGACTAAGCATCGGCCACATCTCGCCCGAGGCTGCCGCAGGAGGCAATATCGGCAAGTTACGCAGCGGCGACATTATAGACATTGACATTCCCAACCGCACGATTAACGTGCGTCTGAGCGACGAAGAGCTTGCCGCCCGTGAAATGTTCCCCCTGACACGCAACCGCGTAGTCTCGAAGAGCCTCAGAGCATATGCCAATATGGTAAGCTCGGCCGACAAGGGTGGAGTGAGAATAATAGACTAAACAACCAAAAAACGATAACCGATGAAAGAGATTATAACAGGAGCCGAAGCCCTTATGCGTGCACTAATGAGCGAGGGCGTTGACACCATATTCGGCTATCCCGGTGGCTCTATAATGCCCGTGTTCGACGCAATGTACGACCACCGACACAATTTCAGACAAGTGCTGGTGCGGCACGAGCAGGGCGCGACACACGCCGCCGAAGGCTACGCGCGTAGCTCGGGCAGAGTGGGCGTCTGCATAGTAACAAGCGGCCCCGGTGCAACAAACACACTCACGGGAATAAGCGACGCCATCCTCGACAGCACCCCCATTGTGGTAATTGCCGGACAGGTAGCCTCGAACGTGCTGGGCACCGATGCTTTTCAAGAGATTGACCTTGTGGGCGTAACACAACCCATTAGCAAATGGAGCTATCAGATACGTCGTGCCGAGGATATTGCTTGGGCCGTTGCCCGCGCATTCTATATTGCGCGCTCGGGTCGTCCCGGCCCCGTTGTACTCGATTTTACAAAGAATGCACAAGTCTCGCAGGTGGCCTACGAGCCCGCCGAGTTGGGCAAGATACGCAGCTACGTTCCCTATCCCAAGCCTCTGCCCGAGGCAGTTAAGGCCGCAGCCGAGCTTATCGGGCGTGCTCAGCGTCCCTATGCTCTTGTGGGGCAGGGCGTCGAGCTTGGCGATGCTCACGAGGAGCTGAAAGCCTTTCTCGAGAAGGGAAATATTCCCGCTGCGCGCACACTGCTGGGTCTTTCGGCCCTGCCCAGCGACTACCCTCTGACAATGGGAATGTTGGGAATGCACGGCAACCTCAGCTGCAACATAAACACCAATCAGGCAGACGTAATAATAGCCATCGGAATGCGCTTCAGCGACCGTGTAACGGGCGACCTTAGAACGTACGCCAAGCAGGCAAAAATAATCCATCTTGACATTGACCGTGCCGAGATTGACAAATGCGTAAAAGCCGATATTCCCGTCATAGGCGATTGTAAAGAGACGCTTCCGCTCATTACCGAGCTTATGCCCGAGGGCAATCACAAAGAGTGGATTGAGAGCTTCGCCGACTACGATGCAATAGAGCAGGAGCGTGTCATCGACAAGGCGCTTAACCCCAAAGAGGGCCCCATAAAGATGGGCGAGGTGGCACGATGCGTGAGCGACGCCACAAACAACAGCGCGATACTCGTAACCGACGTCGGACAGAATCAGATGATGGCCTGCCGATATTTTAAATACACAAAGCCTCACAGCGTGCTCACCTCGGGCGGCCTCGGAACAATGGGCTACGGCCTTCCGGCCTCGATAGGCGCCTCGATGGCTGTTCCCGATAGAACGGTGTGCGTGTTTATGGGCGACGGAGGCTTCCAGATGAATATTCAGGAGCTTGGAACCATAATGGAACAGCGCGTCCCCGTGAAGATGATTCTTATGAACAACAACTATCTTGGCAACGTGCGTCAGTGGCAGGAGATGTTCTACAACAATCGCTACTCGTGGACACCGATGATGAATCCCGACTACAATATGATAGCCACGGCCTATGGAATACCCTCGCGTCTGGTAGTAAAGCGCGAAGAGCTTGCCGACGCCGTGCGCGAGATGATAGAGACGCCCGGAGCCTTTCTGCTGCACGTAGCAGTAGAGGAAGAGGACAACGTAATGCCGATGATTCCCCCCGGAGCCTCAATTTGTGATATGGTCTTAGAGTAAAAAGAGTATGGACAAGAAATTATATACCGTAATCATATATTCCGAGAACCTCGCCGGTGTACTTAATCAGGTAACCTCCGAGTTTACCCGCCGCCAGATGAATATCGAGACGTTGAACGTATCATCGTCCTCGATTGAGGGGGTGCACCGTTACACGCTCTCACTATGGAGCGAGGAAGAGATTATACAAAAAGTTGTCAAGCGCCTCGAAAAGAAAATCGACATTCTGCGCGCTAACTATTATACCGAGGACGAGATATTTGTGCAAGAGGTTGCACTATACAAAATATCGACCCCTAAATTGTTGGGTAATAAACAAATATCGCGTATCATAAGGCATAACAACGCCCGCGTCATTGAGATAAACTCGACCTACACGGTAATTGAACAGACAGGTAAGACCGAGACAATTATAAAACTCTACAAAGAGTTTGCGGCCGAGGAGTGTGTGTTGCAATTTGTAAAATCGGGACACATTGCCGTTACGCGCGACGTCATTGAGCATCTTACCGAACAACTTTACGTCTTTGACGAGGATGCCAACCGTACACGCGAATAAGAGATAGAAACTATAAATTAACATTAAAATATTGCAAAAATTATGGCAGAAATGAATTTTGGTGGGGTGTTAGAGAATGTAATCACTCCCAAGGAATTTTCGCTTGAAAAAGCACGTGAAATTTTGAAAAACGAGACAATTGCAGTGCTGGGCTACGGTGTGCAAGGCCCCGGACAGGCTTGTAACCTGCGCGACAACGGCTTTAATGTTATTGTCGGTCAGCGCGAGGGAAAGACCTACGACAAGGCTGTGAGCGACGGTTGGGTACCCGGCGAGACACTCTTCTCGCTCGAGGAGGCTGCCGAGAAAGGAACAATCATCTGTATGCTGCTCTCGGACGCAGCGCAGATTGCCGTATGGCCTAAGGTTGTCCCCTATCTTACAGCGGGCAAGGCTCTCTACTTCTCGCACGGCTTCGGAATCAATTGGAACGACCGCACAGGCATTGTTCCCCCTGCCGATGTTGACGTAATTATGGTGGCTCCCAAAGGTTCGGGAACATCGCTGCGCACAATGTTCCTCGAGGGCCGCGGACTAAACTCATCGTACGCCATCTATCAGGATGCAACGGGCAAGGCAATGGAGCGTGTACTTGCATTCGGTATCGGAATAGGCTCGGGTTATATGTTCGAGACAACTTTCCAGCGCGAGGCCGTGTCCGACCTTACAGGCGAGCGTGGTTCGCTTATGGGCGCTATTCAGGGTCTTCTGCTTGCACAGTACGAGGTTCTGCGCGAAAATGGACACACCCCCTCGGAGGCCTTCAACGAGACTGTCGAGGAGCTTACCCAATCGCTTATGCCTCTGTTCGCCGCAAAGGGAATGGATTGGATGTATGCCAACTGCTCGACAACAGCACAGCGCGGTGCCCTCGATTGGATGGGCCCCTTCCACGATGCAATAAAGCCCGTGATGTATCAGCTGTACGAGTCGGTTAAGAGCGGTCGTGAGGCACAAATTTCAATCGACTCTAACTCGCAGCCCGACTACCGCGAGAAACTAAACGAGGAGCTTAAGGCACTGCACGAGAGCGAAATGTGGCGCACCGCCGAGGTCGTGCGTCAGCTGCGTCCCGAGAACGAAGCAAAGTAAATATTCGAGCAGCCCGATAATTGTCCATTGGCACGATTATCGCAAAATAGGAAAATCCCCACAAATTAGTAGGGGATTTTCCCTTTTTTTCTTGTTTATTATGCCTAAATTCGCAGTGTGAAAGAGTATAAACGCAAAAAATATATGACTATGAGGCAGTTTTTGTTATTTTTGATGTTATTTCTCCCGTTGGGATTGATGGCACAGGTGGACGATATGTATTTTGTCCCCAAAAAGAAAAAAGCTAAAGAGGTCGAGACTAAGGATAACGAGTTTGTAACCACTCAGGAGCGCATTCAAGCTGTGCAACTGCCCGAGCGCGACGAAGACGAGTATAACCGTCGCCCCGCGGTGGCTGATAGCGAGTATAACGACGATGAGTATAGCGACGAAGAAGAGTATCAAGAGGCCGACGAAGAGACTGCCGATTATTACTACTCGTCGCGCATTGTGCGTTTTCACAGCCCCCGCAGGGTGATTGTCAGCAGCCCGTGGTATTGGGATGTTGTCTATACAAGCGATATTGACAATTGGGTGCTGTACGACGATGGCATCTATTGGGAACTTTATCCTGTATATACCCCGTGGTACCACGCCTCGTGGTCGTGGAGCTGGGGGTGGCCTTATCACCCTTGGGGACATTATGACTGCTGGGGACATTGGCATACACCGCACTATTGGTGGCACGGCGGACACCACGGACACTATCACCCGCATTTCGGCGGACATTTTGCCGGTGGCGGGCACTATCGCGACGGCCGTATTCCTCCCATTACAAATATGCGCGGCGGAACAAGCATAGCACGCGGAACAACAATAGAACGCGGCAGCGGTGCACGTCGAGGCGAGTTTTCCGAGGGTGGCATTGCACAGAGCGGTAACAGAGGAACAATCTCGAACAGCAGAAACAGAGGCAACAATCGCACCGGCACAAGTGTTGAACGTACAACAACGGTGCGTCGAGGCGATGCCTCGAAGCGTACAAACGTTGGCTCGTCCGACGCTACACGCGGACAGAACAGAACAAACTATCGTGGAGTGAGCGGCGAGCAGCGCCCGAAGAGGACTGCTGTGCGCGAGGGTAACAGCAAACGCGAAAAGACCTACGACCGCCCCAGCAGCACCCGCACCACGACACGCTCGTCAAAGGTCGAGCGCTCATCCTCATCGAACAATCGCAGCTCAAGCAGCCGCAGCTCTTTCTCGAGCGGCAGCAGTCGTTCGTCGTTCGGCAGCGGAGGAGGTTCACGCAGCGGAGGTGGAGGCTCACGCGGCGGAGGCCGTCGATAATATCCTGCCTGCCGTGCAGGCAGGACTCTCGGCCAAGAACGCATAAGGTCTCTATATCCCCTCGCGGGAATAAAAAGAAAAGATAGCCAACCTATAAAATGCATATTATGAGAAGATATATATTTACGGCCTTTTTGGCAATTGCAACAGGTGCAGGCGCGCAGAGCACCTACGAGGCTGCACGTCTGATAGACACACAGCTTGCGGGCACGGCGCGATTCGTTGGAATGGGCGGCTCAATGAGTATTTTGGGTGCCGACCTTTCGGTGCTTGGAGTTAATCCTGCAGGAGCAGCCCTTTATCGCTCGAACGATATATCAATAACGGGAAGCGTAACAACACACAAGATAAATACCGATTATCAGGGCACAAAGCTCAAGAATGATAAAACAATATTCTCGTTCGATAATGTGGGCGCAATGTTCTCGTATAAGGCTGCCAGCGGTTCGCTGGAATTTATAAATGTGGGATTCAACTACAAGCGCCGCAATAATCTGCAACGCGAATTTGCTATGGCCGGCGCATCGGGTGGATACTCGCAGATGTTTCAGATGCAGCAGCTCTACAATAATAAACCTTTCGATATTGCCGATATGAGCTATCAGCATTATACATCCTTGTCTTATCCGTGGCTGGCTCTCTTAGGGGCCGACGGCGGACTGCTCTTTGCCGGTGATGAGGCACCCGATGGCGCAATTACCGATGCCGGTATTCCATTGTACACTCCAACCTCTGCCGTGTATCGCAGCGACGAGAGGGGTGGGGTAGATGAGGTTGACCTTAATGTCTCGTTCAACCTTAATAATCAGGTGTATCTGGGCTTTACCGTCGGCGCACATTATGTCGATTACAGCCGCACGTCGTATTATGGCGAGGACGACTCGTACGGCCCCATCTACACGCTGAACAATTGGTACGATACACGCGGCGAGGGTATTGATGTGAAATTTGGTATCATCGTGCGTCCCTTCTACTACTCCTTTCGCATAGGAGCGTCGGTACACTCGCCCACGTGGTACTCACTCACCGACCGTATGTCGGCCTCGATAGACGGACAGCCCGCCGAGGCTGTCATAAACGGAAAGCTCACCGAATATACAACGGGGCAGATGGATACCCGCAGCTACGACTACGCTTATGGCAGCGACTATTTTCTCGATTATCATCTTGAGACACCGTGGACTTTTAACGTAGGCGCTGCATATACGTTCGGCGATTTTCTTGCCCTCAATGCCGAGTATGAATATTCCGACTACTCGTCGGCCTCTATGGAGTATGATGGTGGCTACGGTATGCCCGAAATGGAGCAGGAGTTTGAGAATAATCTTCAGGAGGTGCATAAATTCCGGGTGGGTGCCGAGCTTATGCTCGACAAGAATTTCAGTATCCGTTGCGGTTACAATCATACGACGGCGCCCTATAAAAAGAGTGCGGCAAAATATATGCTCTCGAATGTCGATACAAACACCGAGTACCAGAACAACTACGCAACGAATAACTACACGGCAGGATTCGGCTATCGTGGCAGCTCTTTCTATTTCGATGCAGCCTATTGCTATACACAGCAGAAGTCCGATTTTTACCCTTTCTACGATGCCGAGTACATTAACCCGTCGGCGGCTGTTGATGATACGAAGAGTAAATTCGTTGTCTCCGTAGGTATGAGATTCTAAACAGAAAAAATAGCAGTGAAAAGCCATTCTCCTTACCGCGAGGATGGCTTTTTATTTCTTGAACAGGTTTATTCCCGCATAAATGTTCAGTGTGCCGAATCCGTTGACTATGGATAGATTGGTGCGTCTGTAAGAGTAGGTGTGCGATATTAGCGATGCGCCCACAAAATAGCGCGAGTTATTATACACGACTGCGGCACGCGATATAATATCAAAATTTATGTTGTCTATAAAGTCCTTGCTGCTGTCGAGCTTGAATGAGGTGTTTTTATAGCCTATGGCGGGTGTTACCGAGATATTTGCGAGGCAATTCTTTGCAAATACCCAATTGTAGGAGTATCCTAAATTTATACTAAAATCCTTGTATCTTACAATGTCGAATTTCAGTGCGGGGGACATTGCCGTCTGAATGGCACTGTCGAATTTCTTGGTGTCGATGTTGAACGACTGTTCCGAGTAGTTGAAGCCCAGAATGAATGTACCGCTGCTGCGCAGCTGGTTGGTCGTCTGACTATATGCTGCGGGGTACGAAAAATGTTTGTTGTTGAATATGTAATATACGTTTAAACCCCTCTGACTGACCGATATTCCATCGAAGCGGCGGCTGTAATTCTTTATCTCCTCGTCCGCTGAATTTTTGAACCCTTTAAGTCCCTTTATCCTGAATCCCCGGCTGCGCTTGCGGTAGAATATGTCAACTCCCACACGTGCCGTGTAGAAACTGAAATTCCAATCGCTCTTTGCGTTGTTTTTGTTTAGGTCGAATGCCCACCCCAGAAAAATCCATTTCCAGCCTATGTAAAAGCCTAATTTGTCGTTACTCTCGGGCATCAGGGTGATGCTTTGTTCCTTGTCGGGCTGTGTAAAGCGGTAATATTCGTAGTTGTTTATATACTGCGCCATTAGCGTCAGTTTGTATTTATTGGGGCTTATGTAGAGGCTGTCCTTGTCGTCGAGATATTTGTTTATTATTCCCTCGGTCTTGTCTATTCCAAGCTGTGTGAGGTCTAATATGCGCTCGGGATATTTCAGCAGTGTGTGCCCAATGTCTTGTGCGTTGCAGTTGTGGCTTAATAGTAGCAGCAGTGCCCATAGGAGCATTGCTGTTGAGGCGTTGTATGTCGAGCCTTTTGCTTGCATATTATATGCTCGTTTAAGACGCTTTTTTTAAAGTATCTTACCCAAAATTTTGTCCATCACCCAATTTGTGGGTGTTGCGCTTACGCTGTCGCAGGTGCATACGGCGGTGTGTTGCAGATGCTCTACTACATTTTTTATCAATGGAAGCTGTACGTATGTTGGATTGGGAACGATGAACTCTTCGCTGCCATTTTCGCCTGTGTATAGGATGGGCTCGAAAGTGAATACCGAAAATTTGAGTGTTCCTTTGTTGCCGAAAATCTCGATGCGGTCTTCGCGGGCAAGCTCGCTCGAGACAAAGCACCACGAACCCGAGCCGGGTATTCCATTTTCGAATTTGAAGCAGGCGCTTACAGTGTCCTCGGCTTCGTACAAGCCGCCGCGGTTGGCCGTGTAGCCCTCGGCCTCTAATATGCAGCCGAACATATCTTGCAGAAGGTCGAGTTGATGCGCTGCAAGGTCGTAGAAGTATCCGCCTCCGGCAATGTCGGGCTGTACGCGCCACGGCAGATTGTCGCGGTTGTAATCGAGGTCGCGCGGAGGTACTGCGAAGCGTATCTGCACGTTCAGTATCTTGCCCAGACGCGGGAGCAGCTCTTTTACTTTGTTAAAATAGGGGAGGTAGCGACGGTAATATGCGACGAAGCAGGGGACGCCTGTCTCACGCGAAATGCGGTTGATGCGGGCGCAATCTTCGTAGTTGGCGGCGAGGGGCTTCTCGACATATACGGGCTTGCCCGACTTCATTGCCATAATGGCGTAGGTGGCGTGCGACGATGGTGGCGTTGCAATGTATATTGCGTTGACGTCGGGGTCGTCGATGAGCTCTTGTGCGTCGGTGTACCATCGGGGAATATTGAATTGCTTGGCGTATGCGCGGGTGCGCTCTTTGTCGCGCCCCATCACTGCCGCTATCTGTGAGCCACGGATAAGGTTGAATGCCGGGCCGCTCTTCTTTTGGGTTACTACGCCGCAGCCTATAAAACCCCATTTTATGTTTATATTCATAATGTGTAGCCTCCTTGTCTCTTTAATTTAGTTGTAGAAATTCCACGATAGTCCCAACCACAGTGCCTTGGGGCTCATAGGATAGTGGGGTGCAAGGAAACTCCTCTTGTTGCCTGTTCCTTCGTTTATGTGGTAGTACATTACGTAGAAACGTGTCTGTTTCAGCAGAAAATTGGCGTAGATGTTTACTATCGGGTAATTGCCTATTTCTACTTTGTCGGCTGCGTTCTGTTGCACAAACTCTCCTAATGCCGGCGAATAGTCGGGGGCGTAGTAGGGTGTGAAATAACGAACATCTGCGCCAAGCTCGGTGTTCAGCACTTTTGCAATTTTAAACTTTAGATAGAGGTTGGCATAGAGATTTAGCTCGGGCAGGGGAAGCACGCTCTTGTTGCTGCTGTTCTGATAGGTCAATTCTGTGTCGAGGTGCAGTGGGCCGAACTTAAAATCTTGGTTCAGCGTGGCCGATAGTATCTGTATGTTGCCGCTCTCTTGTGCTACGGCGAGGCGGCTCAGATAGCCGTATGTGGCGCGTTGCGAGTGGTTGGCAATATAGGTGTAATTCTTGATGTTCTCTATCCCGGCTTTTATGCGGGTGCGCCATTTGTCGAGGGCGAAGCCTCCCTCAATGCGTGTGCGAAACTCTTTGTCGAGATTGTTGTCCCACCAATAGTGCTCCGAGTGATAGTGTCGGTAGTAGAACGATGGGCGGTTGTTCTTTATGAATGCCGAGGCGTGAATGTGTGCGTCCTGTCGCAGCAGGCGTATGTTCAGACGGCCTTTTCCCTCTAAGAGGAATGCGCCAAGGTCGTCGCCCGATACGGCTGTCTCGCCTCTGAGGCGGTAGGTGAGGTACTTGCTGCGGTTGCTCTCAATCTGTGCTCCAATCATCACAGTGTGTTCGGTGTATCGGCGGCGATACTCTTGTGCATTTGCGAGTGTGTCGGGTAGTTTGTAGCTGCTGTATTTGTACGATGCGTAGGCCGATACGTCGGCTATGGCCCATTTGCTGAAGCCTTCGCGCAGGGTCAGGGCGACGGTGTTCTTGATGTTCCAATAGTCGGTGCGGTCTATTGAATCGTAGCGCAGGAAGCGGTCGGCGTAGTAGTTGTAGGACTGTTCGTGCGAGATAAATTCGTGGCGGTTCGACTCGAAATTGGCTGTGTGGGTGATGCGCGCCACGGGGATGAAGCGTAGCTCGTAGTCGGCATACTGCTCGGCGTCGCGGCGGGCTACGCTGTCGGCAATATGTGCCAGCTGAAGCGAGTCGGCGGGGCTTACGATGCGGGTGGTGTCGCGATACTCCTCCATAAGCCTTGCCACCTCAATGGCCAGACTGTCGGGGCTGATGTCCTTGCGCACTCTTTTTTTGAATCCGAAATTGTAGTTGTGGGTGAAGAGTGCTGTGTAAAGCTCGTTGCGGTTCCACGTGCGGTCGAGTTTTACGGGAATATCTGTGGTGCCGAATGAGCTGCTGGCTGCGTCGGTCTTTTCGGGGTTTGTGATGTAAAGGTCGTCGGTGATTCCTCCATTCTCGGCCATTTTCATATGGTAGCGGCTTGCCAGCAGATGGTAGTTGTAGCGGTCGCTGCGGTAGTATGAGAATAGTGAGAAATTCATAAACGCGGTCGATTGATTGTCGAAACGGCCGCGGCCGTAAAGGTAGTCGAATAGGAAGCCTACTCCGAATTTGCGTCCGGCGTTTGTGGCAAAATATGCACGGAAACGGTCGTCGCCGGTTATTTTGTCGCCCGAGCCATTGTAGCTCAGATTCGTGTAGGGCGATTTTGTGTCGGTGAAGAATATATCCCCGGGGCGTGTCAGAAAATAGTCGTATGGTTGCAGAAAATTGTATTTTGTGTCCGAGGGGCGGTTGAAGAATATTCTCGAGAGGCGGGGGGCGCCCATATTGCCCAAGAAGTTATATTCGCCGTTCATTCCCTCGGTCATATGCCAATTCTGGTATAGGTGTTGCAGCGTGTCGGCGTTGACGGGGAGAGTGTTGCCCAATAGCTCGTCGATGTGCCATTGGTGTATCTCCATCGGTACCTCTTTGTGCTCCGAGGCTGTGCTGTCTCTCTCGCCGAATGGATTAAAAACTTCGCCGCTGCCCAGCCCGCCTGCGCTTATTCGGTTGGTGTTACCTGTCTTAAAGCTCTGGCCGCTTGCTATGAGGGGGGCGGTCAGTAGCAGTAGTATGTATAATAGTCTGCTGCTCATAAATCTTTCTCAGAGGACGAAGCGCAGTATGTACTCTAACATTTTTATGGATAGTGTAACTGCGCCTGTGTAAAAATAGGGCTTGCCGCCGTCGGTGGCTATGTATAGGATTATGGTTGCTACTACTCCAATGTAGAATAGTATGTTTAGTATGTTTCTTATTTTGTCTATATTCTTCACGGTGAGGGGATTATTTTGTTGTTAACTGTTTTTTGAGCTCGTCGACGAGGCTGTTTTTAAGGTCGATGGTCTTTGTGCGGAAGCGCTCGGGCTCTTTTTTGAGATTCTTGTCGCTGTCGAGGGCTTTCTCGTCGGTGATAATCTCTTCGGCTGTGTAGCGCACGCCGCCGTCGGGGTGCTCATCGTCGTGCCAATAGCTTATTCTTGACATTATAAATTCGCAGCCGCCATCGTAGCAGTTGAGCGTGAGGAAATAGTATATTCTTGCGCGGTTGAGCACAAAGAGTTTTTTTGTAAATACAATGTACTCTTCGACTTTTGTCTCAAATGTCAAGGCTTCGTCTTTCTGAATTTTTGCCGATATTATGGTGGGCTCGACGTAGCGGTTGTCGTACCAAGCGCGTGCACGCTGCATAATTTGTGCGGCGTCGAGGCCGGGGGCCTCAATCTTCTCGCGGAACACTACCCGGTTATTCTCGACGGGTACTGCGCCTATGCTGTACTCGGTTTTTGGGGCTTTCTTCTGACGGGGTTTGAAGAGCTGTGCTTGTGCCGATGCGGCAACAAACATTAGTGCTATAAGGGGAATTATTCTTTTCATATTTTTGGAGATTTAATATTCTGCTTGCGAAGATAATATAAAAGTGTCAAGTGAGCAAGTTAAATTATATTTAGAATGGCTTTCTTTTTAGATGGTTGACTATTATTTTGTGTGCTTTTTTATTTTTCGCTCGTTTGTTTGTATCTTTGAGCTAAAGCTCTAAGATTTCTGAAAATGCCAAAGTAAACTTTGCCTGTTTTGCTCGTTTGTACCTATCTTTGCCGTGAAGGTTCGGAATTTTCCACGAGTTTAATGGTGGTTCAATATTTAAGAGTGCTTACAATTGCTTTTTATATTAAATTTATTTACTTTTGCAGTATGACAAAGAAGAAGATTATCATAATAAATTTGCTCGCGATGCTGGCTGTACTGCTGGCTACCCCTTTTATTGCTCTTGAATGGCTCGACAGCTATACGCAGCACGGTAAGGTAATTGCCGTCCCCGATGTTTGCGGAATGCAGCTGGGCGATGCTGCCGAGGCTTTGCGAGGTAAGAATCTCGATTTTGAGATTGTCGATTATAAATATGTCAAGGGTGTGGACGAGGATCAGGTGCTCGAACAGCGCCCTCTTGCCAATGCCAATGTAAAAAAAGGTCGCAAGATAGAGCTGACAATGAGCTCGAGCCACGTCCCCACACAGATTATTCCCGATGTC
The DNA here is from genome assembly GCA_045533955.1 of Bacteroidaceae bacterium. Classification (GTDB taxonomy): domain Bacteria; phylum Bacteroidota; class Bacteroidia; order Bacteroidales; family Bacteroidaceae; genus HGM04593. Next base: position 16,664 of record JAZSIU010000023.1, on the reverse strand, counting down.
ATCGACAACTGCTCGTTGCGCGAGGCCGAGGCGCGTCTGCGTGCGGCGGGCTTCAAGCTGGGCACAAGCATAAAGGTCAAGGGTGAGGCCGATTGGGTATATTCGCTAATGATGGGACGCGATACTCTGCGCAACGGAATGTCCATCCCGGCCGGCTCGACGGTGGTGCTTGTCATAGGCAGTGGCGAGGATAAAGAGGCTGGTGAACCCATTGTTGATGAATCTTGGTTCGAATAAAAATATGCTTGACAAGGATATTCTAATGGAGTTTGACGACGATGCTGTCGAACTCGACGAACTCGAGGGGCTTACGTCCGAGAGCGAGCTTCCTATGCGCCAAATTCGTCTGGTGGCCGACAAGGGTCAGTCGCCTGTGCGCATAGATAAATTCCTCATCGACCATCTTGCAAATACCTCGCGCAATAAGATTCAGCAGGCTGCCGACGCCGGCAATATCTCCGTAGGCGGTAAGGTTGTAAAAAGCAACTACAAGGTAAAGCCGCTCGACGAGATTATTATAACAATGAACCGTCCCGAGTACGACAGCACCATCGTACCCGAGGATATTCCACTCGATATTGTATATGAGGACGAGGAACTTATGGTGGTGAACAAGCCGGCCGGCCTTGTGGTGCATCCGGGTTGCGGAAATACTCACGGCACACTCATAAACGCAGTAGCGTGGCATCTGAGAGATAACCCCTCGTTCGACGCCAACGACCCGCAGGTGGGCCTTGTGCATAGAATAGACAAAAATACCTCGGGCCTTTTGGTGGTTGCAAAGACTGCCTATGCCAAGGCCTTTCTCGGTCGACAATTCTTTGATAAGACCACGCAGCGCACCTATAATGCCCTTGTGTGGGGTGTTCCTAAGGAAGATACGGGAACCGTCGTGGGAAATATCACCCGCAACCCGCGCAACCGCTTGCAAATGACAGTCTCGACTGACGATGCAATAGGCAAGCACGCCGTAACGCACTATCGTGTGCTCGAGCGATTGTGTTACGTCTCGCTCATCGAGTGCAATCTCGAGACGGGACGCACGCACCAGATTCGTGTGCATATGAAGCACATCGGGCACATTCTCTTTAACGATGATGTTTATGGTGGCGACGAAATTCTGCGCGGCACGCAATTTAATAAATATAGTCAGTTTGTGAAAAACTGCTTCAAGGCCTGTCCGCGTCAGGCGCTGCACGCAAAGACATTGGGCTTTATGCACCCCACGACAAAGCAGATGATGCACTTCGACTCTCCGCTGCCCGAGGACTTTTGCGCTCTGCTCGATGCGTGGCGCAACTACTCGAGTGCAAGCGCCGGCTACCGGGAGTAGGGCACACGAGTCTCTTAAAATACCGTTTAAATTTATATCGCCGATTCTTTAGAAATTTAACGGCTCCTTATTTTATAAGAATACTTCTGAATTGCTCCCGAGTGCCGTTGAAGATGTTAATATCGACATTTTCTTTAATTCCCGGCAATTGTCCAATATCGGAGCATTGCCACATAAGCCACTCGATATTATCGTCGAGCTTGCTCACATAATAGTGGGCCACCCACAGAGGGTATTTATTGAAGAAGGGCTCAGACAGATAATGCTCCTTGTATTTTTTATATGAGTATATTATGGGTTTTACGCCATAATGCTCCTCAATCTTTGCGATGAAGATTTTAAGCTCCTGAATGAAACGCTGCTTGTTTTTGGGACGCTCCTCGACATCTACCACGGGCGGAAGGTCGCCCTTTTGTAATTTTACAGTCTTTATGAACATATTGGCTTGCGCGAGCCCGCCCGAGTGAGGGCTGAAGTAGTGGTAGGCTCCGCGCACAAAGCCTTGTGCCTTGGCGCTTGCAAAATTTGTCTTGAAATTCTTGTCGGTAAAGTCGCTGCCTTCGGTTGCCTTCATATATACAAACTCTACGGGCGCGCTTTTTCCATCGCCGCTCTTTAATGCCTCCCAATCAATGGTGCCCTGATGGCGCGAGACGTCGATGCCGTATATCGAGTAGCCCAGAGGCATACATATTTCATAATGACGCTCGCCGTAGCAGGGGCGGAAACGGTAAAAATAGGGGCGGAAGAACATATAATAGACGGCTGCAATTACGAGGCTCGAAATAAGTGCGGCCGCAACAATATACACCCAACCGGGAAGGTCGCCCTGCTTCTTTTGTTTCTTACGGGGCGATGATAAGCGGCGGGCGGAAGTTTTTTGCTTCCGTCCGCCGGGGTTATTCTTTTTCTTTGTGGCTTCGGCCATTCTTTTTATTACTTAGCCTGCTCCAGAGCCAATGTTACGGTTGTCTGGTCGCATACCTCGCTGGGGCCGAAATATTGAATGGGGCCGGGATATACGTAGCAAGTCTCGTTAGCCCACTTTTCTCTGTTGGCTGCAAATGTCTTGAAGGGGGCACCCTCGAGGTCAACAAGAGCCTTCTGAATTACGGGCTTCATCTCGCCGTGGCGACGCTCCATATTCATCATCATTGTGATGGGGATACCGCCTGCAACCCACTCGGCTGCGGGAGCTGTTGTGTTGCGGATAGATGACATATAACCGGTCTTTCCTGCTGCGATGAGCTGCGATGCGTTGTAACCGAGTGCATAGCAGTAGTCGGCGTCGTAGTTCGAGGGAGCTGCGCAACGGCCCTCGTAGCCGAAGAAGTGGTGCTGAGGATTGAACTTTCCAACATATTTGCCCTCGGCCTTCCAAGCGGCGAGCTTGCCTGCAACCATCTCAGAGAGCAGCTTCTCGGTCTCTATGAGAGATACCTGTACGTTGCCGTGGGCGTCGCGGTCCATTGTCAGCTGACGGGCAACGCCTGCGGGGAGGCTTGCATATACGGCTGCATTGTCCTTCGACAAGAGGTCAATGATGAATTGACGCTGCTCTTCGGGTGCAACGGCTGCATACTCCTCGCCCTTATGAGCAAGAAGGTCGTTGAGCTCGGCAATAAGAGCCTTCATTGCGGGTATAAACTCGATAAGACCCTCGGGGATAAGCACTGTACCAAAGTTGTTGCCTGCTGCGGCGCGGTTGGCAACGGCCTGTGCAATGGCTGTAACAATGTCGTCGAGCGAGAGAGCCTTCTTCTCTACCTCCTCGCTGATTATACAATAGTTGGGTTGTGTTTGCAGGGCGCACTCAAGGGCTATGTGCGATGCCGAACGGCCCATCAGCTTGATAAAGTGCCAATATTTCTGAGCCGAGTTACAGTCGCGCTGTATGTTGCCGATAACCTCGGAGTAAACCTTACAAGCGGTGTCGAATCCGAAAGATGTCTCGATGTAAGCGTTCTTAAGGTCGCCGTCGATTGTCTTGGGGCAGCCGATAACCTGTACACCGGTGTTCTTTGCTGCGTAATACTCGGCAAGGACGCAAGCGTTTGTGTTCGAGTCGTCGCCACCGATGATTACAAGAGCCTTAATGCCAAGTTCTTTAATAATCTCAAGGCCTTTGTCGAATTGCTCGGTCTTTTCGAGCTTTGTACGTCCCGAACCGATGATGTCGAAGCCACCGGTGTTGCGGTAAGCATCCATAATCTCGGGAGTAATCTCCATATATTTGTGGTCAACCAATCCGCCGGGACCCATCAAGAAACCATAGAGACGACTTGCGGGGTTCAGCTTCTTTACTCCGTCGAAAAGGCCGGCAATTACATTGTGTCCGCCGGGAGCTTGGCCGCCCGATAGAATAACACCTACATTTATTGCGGGATACTCTACTGCCTCGCCACCCTTCTCGAATGTGATGATGGGCAGGCCGTATGTATTGGGGAACATCGACTTAATAGCCTCTTGGTCGGCTACCGACTCGGTTGCTGCACCCTCGCATACTTTTACTACCTCTTTCAGTGCTTGGGGCAATTTGGGCTCGTAAGCTGCCCTTGCTTTTTGCAATGCGCTAATCTTCATATCTGTTAATATTATTAAAGGTTATTGAATGCACAAAATATGGGCAAATTTCGCTTTTTTTTGTGAATATAAAAAGCATAAAAGGCTTTTTTATGCGTTGTGCAATAAAATTATTTAAAAAATGTGCAGATTTTTCTCTTTTGTTGTTACTTTGCGAATAAAAGTATATCTTTACGACTGTATTTAATTTTAAACAATATTGAACTATGGCAAGTAGAAAAAATTACAAAAAGGTGATTACTTATATAGCCGATCAGTTGGCTACACAGGCGTTTTTTGCATCGTACGACTCAAAGGCCGATGCTGCCGAGTGGATTGAGGTGTTTAACAGCATATTCGCTCTTAACAAGGAGTATATTGCACGTGTGAGCCACGTCGAGCCGGGGCTTCCCGCACGCAAATATTTCGACACCGTGAGTATGTCGTTCAACGAGGATGCAAAAGCTATTTTAGACAAGATAAACGCCCTTGCAGCCAAATAAAATATATGCACATAACAGAAATTAGACGGCTTATAACAATCATTTTTTGTTTGTTATGCTTTTTCACTTTGTCGGCACAGCGTGCCGACAAAGTGCTTACTCGTGCCATAGAGAAATATTTTACCGAGTATAAATCAGATGATTTTAGAATAAAAAACTGCCGCCTCGAGCGTAAACGCAACAATATTGTGGTTAATAAGCGCGCACGCAAGATAACAATCTATGCCAACAGCAATTTTGCGGCGCAACGCTTCACTCCGGAACTTGTCGAGAAAATTTATGCCGACCTGCGCGAGGTGCTGCCCAAGGATATGAGGCGATATAAAATTGAGCTCATCGCTCACAGACAGCCCATAGAGAAACTTGTTCCCAATATTCTGCGCGAGAAGAAAAAAATTGACAAGAGCCGTCATTGGGGCAGTCTCGGCTACACGGGCGCTCCGTGGGTCGAGAATATCTCGCGTCCTTATCGCCCCGCAAAAGGTCTCTCGGGTAGGCATCTTGCCGTGTGGCAGAGCCACGGAAGGGTCTTTTCGAACGACGAGGGTACGTGGGAGTGGCAACGTCCGGCGCTCTATTGCACCACGGAAGACCTTTTTACGCAGTCGATAGTGGTTCCCTTTCTTATGCCTATGCTCGAGAATGCGGGTGCCATCGTCTATACTCCGCGCGAGCGCGATTGGCAGCCCCGCAGCGTAATTGTCGATAATGACGTTGTCTTTGGTGCCTCGCAATATCTCGAGGGTAAGACCGACAAAAAACAGTGGGACGTCAGCAGCGGCGGGTTCCGCCTGCGCGACGGCTTTTTTGTCGATTACGAGAATCCTTTTGCCGATGGAACGTCGCGCTCGACCCCCACGAGCGGCAATGCGAAAAATGCCACGGCTCTTGCAAAGTGGAAGCCCGAAATTCCCGAGGATGGCCGTTACGCCGTTTATGTAACCTACCGAACAACAGAAAATTCGGTCGATGATGCGCATTATAGTGTGCTGCACGCCGGAGGAATAACCGAGTTTCGCGTCAATCAGCAGATGGGCGGCGGCACGTGGGTCTATTTGGGGACGTTCAATTTTAAAAAAGGAGCGCACGACGAGCAGGTGGTGATGCTCTCCAACGCAAGCGCCTCGAAGGGTGTCGTCAGTGCCGATGCTGTGCGCTTCGGCGGAGGAATGGGAGTGGTGGCTCGTGGCGACAGTATCCCCACACTAAGCGCTCTGCCGCGCTACCTCGAGGGTGCGCGATATGCTCTTCAGTGGGGCGGATTCCCCTATAAGGTCTATTCGCCCAGCGAGGGCAAGCGCGATTATACCGACGATATTAACTGCCGCTCGCACGCTGTGAACCATCTTACGGGCGGCTCGATATATAACCCCGACACGACGGGCCTCGGGGTACCCATCGAGATGACCTTTGGCTTCCACTCCGATGCAGGCTTCTCGGCCGAGGACGAGCTTATAGGTTCGCTGGGAATTGTTACCACCGAATATAATGGCGACACTGTGGCAACGGGGCATTCGCGCTATATGGCGCGCGATATTGTGGGCACGGTGCTTAGGAGCGTCTATGATGATATTGCCGCAGTGTATGGTATAAAATGGACTGTTCGCGGAATAATAGACAAGAGTTACAGCGAGTCGCGTTTGCCGGTTGTTCCCGCGATGATTTTCGAGTCGCTCTCGCATCAGAATTTTGCCGATATGTCATTGGGACACGACCCGGGATTTAAATTCACCGTTGCGCGTGCCGTGTATAAGGCGCTCTTGAAACAATTGTGCTTTTTGCAAGGGCGCGACTATTGCGTGCAGCCTCTGCCGGTGAAGAATTTTGCAATATCCTTTGCCGAGGGCAAGAGCGTGCGGCTCAGTTGGACGCCCGTCGAGGACAGGCTCGAACCTACCGCAGCACCACAGAAATATGTTCTCTACACGCGTGTGGGCGACGGAGGGTTCGATAATGGAAAAATAGTCGAGGGTACCGACTGCACGGTGCCGCTTGTCGATAATGTGCTTTACGGGTTTAAGGTTACGGCGCTCAACGACGGCGGCGAGAGCTTTCCCAGCGAGACGCTCTCGGTCTACTATAATCCCGAGGCCGAGAAGCGCGTGCTCATCGTCAACGGCTTCCACCGTCTCAGCGGTCCCGCCGAGGTTAACACCCCCTCAAAGGCCGGATTCGACATTGATGCCGACCCGGGCCTCTCTTATATTGCCACGCCCGAGTATTGCGGCCGACAGCTCGATTTTGAGCGCGTAAATATAGGCTACGAGAATGGCCTCGGACTAAGCGGAAACGACTTTGAGGGTATGCTCATTGCCGGAAACTCATTCGACTACCCGCGCGTTCACGGCAAGGCATTGGCCGCAAACGGGTTCTCGTTTGTATCGTGCAGCAGCGAGGCTCTTCTTGAGGGCTGCGCGACGCTCGCAGGGTACAGTGCCGTTGACCTTATCTTAGGCGCCGAGAAGCAGGGTAGCGCTGGCACGCAGCTCGGTTACAGCCGTCCCTACAAGACTTTCCCCAAGGCCTTGCAACGGGCTCTTGCTGACTATTGCGCCTCGGGCGGACGTCTGCTTGTCAGTGGCGCGTATATTGCGAGTGATATGTCCAAGAACGACGAGGACAGGGCTTTTATACGCTCTCTGCTGAAGTACGACTATGGCGGCTCGGTACATAATGCCGGTGAGGATAGAATCTTCGGCTCTAATCTTAATATGAACATCTGCCGCACGGTGAATGAGCGTTGCTATGCGGTAGCCTCGCCCGATATTCTTGTTCCCGTCGATAATGCTTTTGTGTCATTTGTTTTTGACGGTTGCAAGCAGAGTGCGGGCGTTGCATACGCCGGGCAGTATCGCACGCTGTGCACGAGCTTCCCCTTTGAGGCTATCGCCGATGAGCAGCAGCGCAGCCTGCTTATGGGTGCCATAATGCGTTTTTTGCTTAACTGATAGAGGGTGTGTACTTTTATGGTCGGACGCTTTTGGGGGAGATTGTCCGACCATTTATTTCCTGTTAGGGCGTACACAAATAATGAGCAGCAAGGCCTTGCCTTGCTGCTCATTATTTGTTCGATTGTAAAACAATTACTTTCTTTTTTTGCCTACATACTCGTCAGATACTGTGAGCTTCTTACGTCCCTTAGCGCGACGAGATGCCAATACGCGACGGCCGTTCTTTGTGGCCATTCTCTCACGGAAACCGTGTTTGTTCTTCCTCTTTCTGTTTGAGGGCTGAAATGTTCTTTTCATCGTTATATTTAATTTAATTGTTTGCTCAAAAGATAGTTTGCGCTTTCAGCCTGCAAAATTAGACTATTTTTTTGAACTGACAAAGTATTTGGCGGGTAATTTTATTCTATTGTGGGTAAAATGTTTTAAATCTCGGCAATTACCTCAACCTCGACAAGTACATTCTTGGGCAGTGTCTTTACTGCTACGCACGAGCGTGCGGGCTTGCTTGTGAAGTACTCGGCATATACGGCGTTGAACGCTGCAAAATCGCCCATATCACTGAGGAAGCAGGTGGTCTTTACTACCTTCTCGAACGAGGTGCCTGCCTCGGCAAGGACGGCCGAGAGGTTTTTCATTACCTGTGTGGCCTGTGCTGTAATACCTTCGGCCTCGACGTTGCCCGATGCGGGGTTGATGGGTATCTGGCCCGATGTGAACAACATATTTCCGCAGATGATGGCCTGTGAGTAGGGGCCGATAGCCTCGGGGGCTGCGCTTGTATAAACTTTTTTAATCATAATGGTATTTTTTATTGGTTAATTTGTCTCTGTTTAAATAAAATCGCAGATTTTGTATCCCTCGGCCAATATAGACTTTTTAATCTTTTCAATCTGATTAAAGTCGCGTGTCTCCATATTTACACGCAAGAAGCAGCCGTTGATGGACATTGAGGCGTTTGTGCGCTCGTGGTGCACGCCGATGATGTTGCCGCCGTGCTGTGCTATTATGCGCGTGATGTTCTGCAGCTGTCCGGGGCGGTCGTTGAGCTCGACGGTGAGCATATAGATGCGTCCCGAGGTTAGAAGGCCTCGCTTAATTACGCGGTCGAGGATGTTGACGTCGATATTTCCACCCGATACTACGCACACTGCGTTCTTACCCTCAATGGGTACTTTGTTGAACATTGCGGCGGCTACGGATACTGCGCCTGCACCCTCGGCAATGAGCTTCTGATGCTCCATCATCGAGAGGATGGCTGCTGCTACCTCGTCGTCGGTAACGGTTACAATGTCATCGACATATTTTCCGCACAGGTCGAATGTGTTCTCGCCCGGTTGCTTCACTGCAATGCCGTCGGCAATTGTGGATACGGCACCCAGACGCTCAATCTTGTGGCTGCGCAGCGACTCGACCATACTCGGGGCGCCGCTCGACTGTACGCCATAGACTTTTACTTTGGGGTTGAGCGACTTTATTGCGTAGGCTACGCCCGAGAGCAGGCCGCCGCCACCAACGGGGACAATCACGGCGTCAATATCTTGCAACTGATTCATAAGCTCGAGGCCTATTGTGCCCTGTCCGGCAATTACGTCAATGTCGTCGAAGGGGTGGATGAATGTGTAGCCAAACTCGTCGCGCATCTGCAAGGCTCGCTGATAGGCGTCGTCGTAAACTCCCTCGACCAAGCAAATTTCGGCACCGTAGCCGCGTGTGGCCTCGACCTTTGAGATTGGGGCACAGTCGGGCAGACAGATGGTCGATTTTATGCCGTTCTTTGTGGCTGCAAGGGCAACACCTTGTGCGTGGTTGCCGGCCGAGCAGGCGATAACTCCTTTGGCTTTCTCTTCGTCGGATAGCTGCGAGATTTTGTAGTACGAGCCGCGTACCTTGAACGAACCGGTGAGTTGCAGGTTCTCGGGCTTTAGAAAGATGTTGGCCGCGCTGTTTATTTTGGGCGCGTTGATGAGATCGGTGCGACGTATTACACCCTTCAGCACGTACGATGCGTGGTATATTTTGTCGAGTGTCAGCATAATGTTGGATTTTTTGTCGGTTAATGTTTTTTTATGGTTGAATGCAAATGTACAACCATTTTTTTTCTTTTTGCTTCAAAATGGGAAAATTATTGCTTTGTGGTTGTTTTTTTATTGCAAATGGGGTAGAATTTCGCGCTTGAATATGCTGTGGTGGATTATGCGGTAGTGTGGATGGTGGGCCTTGCGATACTCGGGACTGTGGTGCATCACATATTCGCCCCGTGCGAGCATTGCGGCAATTGCAGCCGAGTCGGCCGAGAAATTCTTTAGGGTGGGGCAGACGCTGCGTGCCTCTTTTGCAATCCTCGGCCACAGCTCTTTCCACTCGTCGGTGGCGCTTTTTCTTGAGTATCGGGCGCTTGCCATAAAGGCGTCGGTGAGGAGGTCGCTTGTGATGCGCTCATCTTTTACAGCCGATAGATTGACGCGGATAAACTGTGCGCGCCAGCCGCAGGGCTCGTAGTAGCTGCCCACGAGGCTGTCGGCGGTGGCTGTCTCGTGCTCGATGTATCGTTTCACGCTCGGGCGGTCGGCGAGCATATGGGCAACGCCGTAGTAGTCCTGAAAGCAACTTTTGTAAATATCTTGCAGGGTGGCCGAGGGGTGGCGCTCGAGCATCGTCGCTATGGCCTCGCGGATGCTTCTGCTCTCGTCGTTGCTATCTCCCCGGCAGCTGCCGAGGGCAAGGGCCATAATAATCATCAAAAATGCTTTTCTCATCATTTTGTAAAAAATTTTTGCTAATGTAATATATTCTTTCCTAAAAATCTGTTTTTGTGCCTCTTATTGATGAAAAAAAGTTTGTGCACCGAATTTTCTTTTTCGATGCACAAACAAAGTACCTAACTAACTACAAAATTTATATGCTTATATTCATTATCGAGGCTTGTGTTAATCGGCAAGCAGCGAGATTAGTGCTACTGTACCTATTACTGCTGCGGCCGCTCCTACAATGTCGCCGTTGCAATTGTGGTGTTGTATTACTACGGGCCTGTGTCCGTGATTGTGGTGGCAGTGGCCTGCAACGACGCGGGGTCTGTGGTGTACAACGTGGGGCTTGTGGCCGTGCTTATGGCTGTGGTTGTTGTGTCCTACATTGTGTCCGTGTTTGCCGCCGGGCTTGTTGTTCTTATTATGTTTGTCGAAGCTGCCTCGCTTTTCGCTCTTTCCGAAACTGCTATCTTTCTTCTTCTTATCGCCTCCTCGCTTGGAATCTACTTGTACACGGCCCTCGCCTCTTTTCTCGCCTCTACTCTGTGCCGAAACTTGTGCAGGCATAAGCAATGCGCTCATAATTACTGCAATAATCATCATCTTTTTCATAGTTGTAACTTTTTAAAGGTTAAACTTTTTTCTTTTTGTTTCTCTTGTTTGTCTGTGGCAAAGATAGGGGCATAAAAATCCCCCTGCAACGAAAAAATCCTAATCGTCGCAGGGGAAATTCCTAAACTCGGTGGGGATTTTCCTTGTCGAGCTATTTTTTGTAACGGTGAATCTGTGGGGTGCGTATGCCGGGCTTGAGCTCGCCTCCTATATATATAATGTTGCTCTTGTGGACGAGGATGAGCGCACCTGCGCGGGCGTATGCACTGTTTTTGTCGATGAGGCTCCATAGGTTGCTCTCGGTGTCGAAGCTCATAAGGCGGGGGTTGAAACGGTACCAATCCGAGGGTTGCAGCATATAATCGGCCTTGTCGATTAGGGTGTATGTGCCCGAGATTGCATCGGTGAAAATGTCGCGGTTGACGCCTCCGGCTGCGATAATCGTGTTCTCGTCCGCGAGTGCCATTGTGCCGCCCGAGAGGGTTATTGTCCGGCCTTCGATTGATACGTCGGGCAGGGGGCTCCAGCGGCCTGTTGCGTAGCTGTAACAGAGACCGTCGGTGTGTGTGGTTGCGCCGCCCGTGCTGTCGGCGGGACAGAAGCCTCCCCACACGTACAGCGCGCTGTTGCTTGCTGCGCACACGGGCTGCACGCGCGGACGCGAGGGCATCGGGGGAAGCTCGTGCCACCCTTCGGCGCTGTTCTCAAGGTCGAGCACAAATACTCGCCTCGAGGGCTTTCCGTCGGCGTTGCCGCCCACAATGTATAGCTTGCCGCAGGCCGCAGCGCCCGCTGTGTTATCGACGGCGCAGGGGAGTGGGGGGAGTTTTTCTATTCTACAAGCGTCGGCAAGGTCGATGCTTATTGCCTCGGCCGAGGCTCCCTCGCCGTTCATTCCTCCGACGATAATCCATCGACTGCCAGCCTGAATATTCGCACCGTAGCCCGATGCCGCGGGCAGTTCTCCGGCCTTTGCCCATTGCAGAGTATCGCCCAACGAGGCTCGGTAGATGCCTTTGTAGTAGCGCTTGGCGCCACCCTCGGCCGCGGGTGTCTCGGGGAAATTGCAGCCTCCGGCAATATACAGACAATCGTCGTGCGTGGCAGCGTAGCAGGCCGAGACGCCCTGCTCGAATCCACTCTCAAAGGCCGGCATTGTGCCAATCTCCTTTAAAGCAGGCGCCTCGCCCTTTGAACCGCCTGTGCAGCCCAAAAGCGAAGCGCTTATAAGTATCGAAAGAATCTTTTTCATTTACTCCATATTTACGGTTTTTGGACGCAGGGCAATAAACTGAATGAGCAACGACAGCACAGTAACGCCGCCAAGCAGGGCAAATCCCTCGCCAAGCGACAGACTGCCGAGCGCCGTTGTAATTGCGGCACCACCCAGCACACCCGACATATTTATAAAGCCGTAGGCCGTCGCGCGCTGGCGCGAGGGGATAAACTGACACAGGATGGGCATATTATTCGTGTCGAAGAATCCGTATCCGATGCCGAAGCACAGAATAGCCAAGATAACCGCGGTCAAGCTATCGCCCAGACCCATAAACACCAGCGAGGGGACGATGAGTGCAAGGCCTATGCAGCTTGTATAGACACGTCCGCGGACATTCGTCTGCACCCATTTGTCCGAGAGGCGGCCGCCAATCATTGCACCAATGAACGATGCTCCCGCAAGGCATATTACTGCAACGGGGCCTGCATAGTCCATAGCCTTACCAATCTCAATTCCCTGACTATCGCTTATTACGCGAGCCAAAAGCTCGGGCAGCCAATTCTTTGTGGCCCATCCGGGCATACTAAGCGTGGTAAAGACAAACAGCACAGCCCAAAAAGCCATATTGCTAAGTACAAGCATAATGCTCTTTGCAACGCTTGTCCGGTTGGGGTCCGAGGCGCTATCTTTCTTCGACTTTTTCTCGCGCCCCGCATCGCTTATAAAGAGTATAAGCACCACCGAGTAAATCATTCCCACAAGACCGCACAGCAAGAACACCGTGTGCCAATTGAGCAGGCCCGAGAAAATTGAGCCGAAGCCTCCTGCAATCTGTCCCAGATAAAGTCCCGTCATATGTATTCCGATGGCCATCGAGCGGGTCTTTCCGCTGTGAATATCGGCAATGAGCGACAGAGCGGCGGGAATATAAAGTGCCTCGCTGAAGCCCATCACGGCGCGCAGGATGTACAGCTCGACGTATGTATCGACGTAACCCATAAGGAACGTAACGGCCGACCACACAAAAAGACTGCCGACGATAAGATTCTTACGGTTCAGACGGTCGGCAATTGCGCCCGAGACAGGGCTCATCAGACCATAAATCCACATAAAGGCTGCCATAAGCGCACCCCAGCCCCACGGGCCCGTGTAGCTTGTGGCCACCTCGACAATATCCTCGGACATTGCGAAACGCATTGTCGAGAGCATCTGCCTGTCCATATAGTTAAGGAAGGCAACACCCGAGAGCAGAATCACTACTAACCACGGGTACCATTTTTTTTCTGTTATCTTGCTCATTTTCTTGCTCTTATTGCTTGTTTGTTAATATGTTGCACAGGTCGAAGCTCTTTATGAGCATACGGGGAATGTGGAACGGCCCTTTGAAAATATTACCCTTTGCAGGCTGGGCCACTGTGCCGTCGCGGTGCAGATAGCCGTACCACTCGCCACACTCTTCGTCGGGGAAGTGGGCGTATGTCCACTCGCTTATCTGCTTGTGCCAGATGAGGTATTTATCGTCGCCCGTCGCCTCATAGGCATAGAGTGTGGCGATGATGGCCTCGGTCTGCGGCCACCAGAATTTCATATCCTGCGAGTAGTCCTGCGGGGGCAGGCCGCGGCAGTCGCGGAAATTGATGATGCCGCCATATTGCTTGTCCCAGCCCCACTCCCACGACCAATCGAGGATGGTGAGTGCCTGCTCGGTGAGCTCCTTGTCCCAACCGCGATTCTTAGCCTCTTCCAGAAGAAACCACGCTGTCTCGATGCAGTGTCCGGGGTTAATCACGCGGCCGTTGCAGGTGTCGATAAATTCGCCGTTGGGGCCCACCATCTCGAGCAGGGCCTTAAACTCGGGCTTCATAAAGTCCTTGAGCGAGGCTATCGACTCGTTAATCTGCCGGTCGAGCACGGGGTCTTTTATTACCTCGCGGATGCGCGATGCGGTGTTTATGAGTATCATCACCAGCGAGTGTCCCTTTGCTTGCAGCGTTTCGAGGTATTTGGGCTCCATATATCCGGGGGTTGCCACAAAATGACGAATATCCTTGAACAGCTTCAGGGCCTTTTGGGCGTAGGCGGCGTCGCCCGAGGCTTTTGCATACTCGGCCATTGCGATGGCTGCGAAGCTCTCCGAAAAGACGTAACGGCGTTTGCGCAGTGGGGTACCGTCGGCCTTAACCTCGAAATACATACGGCCGTCGGTGTCGAAGCAGTGTGCCTCAATAAAATCTATCGTGCTTTTTGCGGCTGCCAGCCACTCGGGGTTTTTCTCGACTGTGTTATAGGCGAAACTGCACACAAAGGCGAAGCGGCCCTGAAACCACACCGATTTTGTGCTGTCGATGAGCGAGCCGTCGCGGTCGAGGCAGGTGTAAACGCCGCCGTTTACACGGTCGAGGCCGTTTTTCAGCCAAAAGGGCATAATATTCTCGGTAAGGTCGAGGCGGTATTTATCGGCCCATTCGGTAAGATATTTTTTCCAGTCCATAGTCTGTCTGTTGTTTTTTGTTAATATTTTTTGTTGAGGCCTTTAATAAAAGTCTCTGAGCGCAGCCACACAGTCGTTTGTGCTTCGCTGCGCTCAGAGGTTTTATTGGGGCCTTTTGCTCATAAAATTCCGCTGTGATTAGAATTTGTTGCAACGCTCAAAGAAATTGATGGCTTCGAGCTCCTTGCGCATAGCTGCCTCCTCGTCGTCGGTCATATTGCGGAAGGGGGTACGGTTCTTTCCGAGGTCGAGGCCAATGAGCTTCATAATTCTCTTTCCGCCCACAATATTGCCGCGATAGTGGCAAATTACGTTTATCACCTCCTGCGAGAAGTTCTGAAGCTCGCGTGCCTTCTCAAGGTCGCCTGCGTTCCAAGCGTCGATAATGCCCACAAGGTTGCATCCGTTGTAGTTGGTTGTTCCGCCTATGCCGCCCTGAGCGCCGCCCATTGCAAGGCAGGGGAGGATAGTCTCATCTTGTCCGTGGAGCATATCAAATTTACCGTTCTTGTACAGACGACACTGATTATACTCGTACATACTCTCGAATGTATATTTTATACCGGCAAAATTGGGGATACGGCCGTCAACAGCCTGCAAAAACTCGACCATCGAGAGGAAAGCACCGTTGAATGCGGGAATATGGTAGAAATAGAAGGGGAGTTCGGGGGCTGCCGATGCAATCTCCTCGCAATATTTTACAAGCTCCTCGACGCGACCCACTTTGGGGAAGGGGGGCGCCATTGCTCCAATACCAAAGACGCCCAATTTCTGTGCGTGCTCGGCCATACGACGGCTCGACTTTACGCAGGTGCTTCCCACGTGCACTATAATCTTAAAGTCTTTGGGAGCTGCGGCCACCCAAGCCTCGGTGAGTTTTATTCTCTCCTCCTCGGTGAGCATATAACCCTCGCCCGACGAACCATTGATAAATACGCCTTTCAGGCCGTTCTTTGCCAGCATCTGTGCGTATGCGGGGATGGGCTCGTAGTTTACTTCGCCATTCTCGTAGAAGGGTGTGAACGGCGCATTGATAAGACCGATAATCTTTTCCATAATTCTGTGTTATTTAGAGTTTTTTAAGATTCTTCTCTTGTGGCAAAAGTTGGCACACGACAAGCCTCATTTTGCGTTTCGGGCAAAATGATAGCAAAAAAAATAAAAAAAAATGTAATAAACAAATTTGCGGGGATTGTTATTGTGCGGGCATAAAAAAAAGAGGCCGCGGCCTCTTTTTTTTTATGCTGATTATTTTAGGAAATAATCGACGGTTGTTACCACGCGTATTTTTTTTAGCTGCGGGGTGTTGGCGTCGCTGCTTATGCTGAATTGCCCTTGATTGGCCTGTCGTATGCCTCCGAGCGTGCTTTTTGAGTCGTCGGCAAATTTTTGGGCTACGGCGCGGGCGTTGCGTGTGGCCTCTTCAATCATCTGTGGCTTAATATCGTTGAGCAGGGTAAATTCAAACTCGGTCGTGTAGCGATAATCCTGCCCGATGGCAATGCCTTGTTTCATCAGTCGGGACATACTGTTCATTAGCTGTAACACTTTTTCGACCTGTGGAGAGATTACGGTAACCACCGACTCGGCTTGATAGCGGTATTTTATGTTGTCGGGGGTGTAGGATTGTGCCTCGCGGTCGGTTACCTTCGGGGCCGAGAGGATTATCTCGTCGCCCGATATTCCGTTCTCGTTAAGAAAGGCGATGATTGTGTTCTTGTTCTTCTCGACGGTGTTGTAGAGCTCGTCGAGGTTGTTGCTGACGCAGTTGTAGGGTAGCGGCCACACTACTTTGTTGGCTTTTACCTCGCGCTCGGCAAGGCCTTTGACCGTTACGTAACGGTCTTTGTCGGCCATCTTTTCTATGCTGTCGCCTACGCAGTTACCAAGCACGCATAGTCCTATCATTATGCATATTCCGATGCCCGAGAGGCCCGATAGTTCAAATTCAAATTTCTTCATAGCTTATTGCTTTTTTTGTTTCTTGGCTCTTTTGGGACAAATGTAATCAAAAAACATTTTCTTGGTGCAAAAAAAAGTGAAATTAGTTATAAGAATCTGTTTTGAATTTTATTGTACAAGTTAATTCGTTATTACTAAGACTAGTTTCGGCTTCTTTGAGACTCTTTTCGGCATCTATCCATTTTGGGAATTTGAAAATAGCTCGCTATTCCCTGCATCCCCAAAATGAATATCTGCTCAAAAATAGTCCTCAAATAATCTCGAAATAAAATTAAAACAGATTC
>JAZSIU010000105.1:0-7155 GCA_045533955.1 Bacteroidaceae bacterium | reverse complement strand
CAACTCCTTGGCCCACAGAACGACATGGCTACGATCCGACCTCCGCAATTGTCATGGCCGTGTACACAGACACCTCTCACACTACAACAGACATATTCGATGTATTGGCGATGATGATTGTACGCTCCATCAGCTTGCGTCCTGTGTGGGGGTCGACAAGCTCGGGGAATTCTGTAAAGATTTCCACTACCTCGTTGGCGCGCTCGCCGCAGGCTGCTATGATTACAATGTCGGCCTCGGCCTGTTTTGATATTGCGTGCTGAAGTACGGTCTTTCCGGTTCCGAAGGGGCCGGGGATAAAGCCTGTTCCGCCCTCGACTATGGGGTTCAGTGTGTCGATTGTTCTGACGCCTGTCTCAAGGAGTTTGAAGGGGCGGGGCTTCTCGCGATAATCCTCCATTGCCACACGTACGGGCCATTTTTGTATCATATTGAGGCTGCGCTCTTCGCCCTCGTCGTTTGCTATCACTGCTATTGTATCGACGATGCGATACTCGCCCTCGGTGGCGATGCTCTTCACTGTCCATTCGCCTTTTATGCCGAAGGGGGCCATTATTTTCAGTTGCTGGTGATTCTCTTCGACGGCGCCCAACCAAGCTGCGGCCGAGACCTTTTCGCCGACCTTTACCAGCGGTGTGAATTTCCACATTTTCTCCTCGTCCAGAGGGTTGGTGTAGTCGCCGCGTTTCAAGAATACGCCTTCCATCTTGTCGAGGTCGTTCTGCAATCCGTCGTAATTCTTCGAGAGCATTCCGGGTGCAAGCGATACCTCGAGCATATGCCCGGTAAACTCGGCCTCTTCGCCTATTTTCAGTCGTCTTGTACTTTCGAACACCTGAACATATACTTTGGCTCCGTTAATTTTAATGACCTCGGCCATAAGACGGTCGCCGCCGGTTTTTATATAGCAAATTTCATTCTGTGCTACGGGGCCGTCAACGGCCAAGAGTACCATATTTGCTATAACTCCGGTTACTTTTCCTTTTGTTGCCATATTTTTATTCTTATTTATTTCTTATTTTATGTCGTCGGTAAACACCGCGCCGCTCTTGAGTTCTTCTATTATCTCTTTGTAGCGTTGCATTCCTGTCTCGGCGTCGAGGCGGGCCCAACGCTCGACAATGCATAGTTTTTCGAGAAAGACAAAGAGGCGCTCGACGGTAAAATAATTGAACACAGAGTTCTCTTCGAGCCATTTTATGCGCAACTCGTCAATCTGTCGTTCGCGCTCTTGCAGTTTATCATTCTCGCTTATGCGGACAAGCGTCTCAAGATAGTCGATTGTTGTCGAGAGACCAAAATCGCGCGCACCGGATGTGCGTATGGCCTCGGCTGTCTCGCTCTCGCCCACTACACACTCTTCGATGCTTAATTTGTATTTGCGTGCGAGCAGTGCCACAAGAATATTGTTTACATTGCTGTTAAATTGGAACCACTGCGACACAAATTTATTGGGTGCTTTTGAGGCGTACGAATAGTAGTATCCGCACAGAATGTCTTCCCAAAAGAGATTACTCTCGATATTCTCGAAATAATACTCAAGAAAGTCGTACATATAGGCGGGCACCTCTTTGTTGCGTGCATCGCCCTCTTTGGCTGCTGCTATTATCTCGAGTAGTTGTTCTTTTGTGTAACAACCTGTTGTTTCGAGCTGAATATCGGCGCCGTTGCGTAGCAGAAGCAGAATATTGGCATTGTCTCTCTTGTGGAACGACAAATTTACTATGCGCGCATCCTCGGCCGAGAGTTGGGGCATAATTTCGTCCCTGAATCTCTGAACCGAGAAGCCCACCTTTCCTCCATCAAAAGTTACCTCGGGCAGGCCTGCGACCAAGCAATAATATTCACTCATTCTTTTTTATTTGAAAAGAAGTTCAACAATTACGGGACGCAGGAATGATTTTAGGAATTGCTCAAACTCGGCTGCTCCAAAATTCACCTTGTACGAGCCGTCGGCGGGGGCAATTGAGAATGATGTCTTAAGGCCGTTTACCTGCTTAATCTCGACGCCTTTGTCGAGCAGAGCCTTAGCCTTTGCTGCAAAGTAAGATTTAAGTTCCGAGGCCTCGGCGGTCGAAATTACAAGGGGCTCGTCGGCGCTCCAACGCTCGGCAATCTTCACAAGGATACCTTTGAGAGCATCGCCTGCGAGGGCATCCTTAACGGCCTCTTTGACGATTGTGTCGGTAACGATTGTTGCTGTCTCGGACTTTAACGCTCCGACGGCTTGCGCGGCATAGAGTTTAAGCTCGGCGTGTGTGTTGGCTGTAAGCTCTTCGGCACTTTTCTGTGCTTTTGCCACTATTGCATCGGCACTCTCTTGTGCCTCTTTCAATATTGCAGCAGCCTGCTCCTGTGCTTCCTGTACAAGGCGTGCAGCCTCTTCTTTTCCTTTCTCTACACCCTCGTTGTAGATTTTTTGGGTAAGTTCTTGAACTTTAATTTCCATATATAATAATTTTATAAATTTCTCTTAGCAGTATTTTAATATAATATGCTGATATTCAATTATTAGCCCTTTAATTTGAGTAAAAAATTGCATAATCCGCATTATATAGAATGCAAATTTAATCCTTTTTATTGTATATTGGTTTTTTTATTTTAAAAAAAAGGATAATATTTTTAAAAAAATCCAACTCGCAAACTTTTGTCATAATCTGTCGGCCGACTTTTTAAAATTCGGATACACATAAGGCTACTCGCTCGGCGTTGCAGGCCTCTGCTCTCTCTCTGGCCTATTCGCGGCTAAAAAACAGATTCTTGCTCTATAAAAATTTTGCGATAAAAATTTTTCAGTTTTTTAATGATATAAAAAAACGGTGGAATACTTTAAATAAATAAAGTACCCCACCGGAGTAAAATCGGCTCAAAGCCCTCTTTACTAAGCGTAAATAAATCGCCGATTTGCCAGCCTTAAATATCTACTTGTTTGCCAATTTGTTATATCAATATTTAAGAGTGTTGTCAAATCATTATCACATACAATTTGCATACAAAATCGGAGATTTCGGGAAAATAGTAATGCTAAAATGCCACGACAAAATATTCTGTCGTAGTAGGTGATTATTTCTGTAATGCTGACGAAAATAGAAGTTGCGATAATTTCTTTTTTCGCCAGCATATTTTATGCTGTCAATGCACAAATAAGTTTAGTCCGTTTTGGGTATATAGCCAATGGGATAAACTAAACCTATTGGTAAATATGCCGGCACATCTACTATTCTCAGAAGTCCTACAATAACTCTCCCGGATCATTTGAGAGTATCTTCTCGGCAAAAATACGAGCAGCATAACTCTCTGGTATCAGAATTTTCTTAATATCCATAGCCCTAAGAATTGAGGAGTGTGTTGTATCAAGTGCGCGTGCTATGATATTTTTCACCTTTAATTCTTTTAATGAAGCTACGGCTCTTAAAGAACTGTCCATACTCTGTCCTATCGCAACGATAACATAATCAATCTCATCCAAAGGCAAGCTCCGTAATGACACTCTTTCGGTTGCATCCATAATATATGCTAAGTCTATTCTATCTTTAATCTCTTCGATGCAATGCTCATTGCAATCTACTCCGATGACAGAGTGTCCCATATCGGTGAGAGCGGTGGCAAGGGTACTTCCAAAATTTCCTAATCCTATTACAAGGTATTTCATACGAATTCGTTTTATTAGTTTATTATTATATCTTCTTTGGGCAAACGGTATTTAGGCTGTTCATTTTGTGGCAGTATGCTCATAAGTACGGTAATGAAACCTACGCGTCCCAAGAACATAAGCACCACTAACAGAACTTTACTGATATCGCCTAAAAGTGGTGTAATGCCCAAGCTGGAGCCGACAGTGGAGAATGCCGACACGCTTTCAAACAGCAGGTCAATTGATGGTATGCTCGGCTCTAACAGTAGTAGTGCGACATAGAAGAGCGCAATGATACATATTGAACCAAATACGACGACTAATGCTCTTCGTATTGAGCTATATGTGATCTCGCGGTTAAATAGTGTTGTGGAGTGTTCGCCTCGAATCAGCGACTTTAACGAAGCGAGAGCCACAACAAATGTATTTACTTTGATACCTCCTGCCGTAGATTGTGAGCCACCACCTATCCACATCAGCGCCAAATATAGTATGATAGTTACTCTCGAAAAATCACTTAGTGAAACGCTGTTAAAACCCGCTGTTCGTGGCGCCACAGCATTAAACAGCGACTGCACAATCTTTTCACCAACGGTGAATGAGACAAACGCCCCATCCCACTCAAAGATGGCAATGCCGACAGTTCCGATAAATATCAGAGCCAAAGAGGAATATAGTACAATCTTAGTGTTGATATCGACAATGTGCATATATCGTGATCGCTGCCCGTTCTTTCTGAATACTTTATGCAAGAGTTCTGAGCCATAATATGAAAGAATCCTTTTTAAACTCATAAGTATAGGAAATCCGATACCGCCCAAAACTATAAGAAGCGAAATTGCCAGATAGAAAATGTTATGATTGTATAATATCAAATCATTCCCGAGATTCCCTTCCAGCGTGGAGAATCCTGCATTGCAGAATGCTGATACGGAGTGAAAGAGAGAAAAGAATATCTCATCTTGGAGGGTCATTCCCATTGTTGAATGAATACTAAGCCATATGAAAAGAGCTCCAATTATCTCTATCACGAAAGTAAACCCTAAAACATTTGTCAACACAGATTTCAGTGATTCGGAACTTGACGCTATCATATTCTTCAGTGAAAATTGAGAATACAATCCGATGCCACCCATGAAAAACAGGGCAAAGAAACTCGTTATTGTCATAATACCCAAACCTCCAATCTGAATCAACAGTGCTATGATTATTTGTCCCTCGATGGTAAATGTATGTGCAATCTCTACGGAGCTTAATCCCGTAACACAAACCGCACTTGTTGAGATGAAGAGTGCATCTACCACAGGTAGTCGGATATGCTCCAATGTGGAGCGAGGGAGCAAAAGTAGCAGAGCCCCAAAGGCTATTAACGTCATAAAACAGACTACAATTAAAAGCGCAGGATTTGTCCTTTTGTTTGCAAAGTTTACTATCCATTGCGATATTGTAATCAGCGACAATAGACCAATGATGCTTATGATAAAATATTTATGAATCAGCACAGACCATAAGGTAGTGAGAATTTGACTATCCCCGGGCGTAGTAAAAAACTTCGGTAATGCAGAAGCACAAAGCATAATGCCTAAAATAAGGGTAAATGACATCCCCTTACGCCAAACCTCACTCCAATGAACGATAATCTTATAAGCAAATGATATGAAATAGACCCACCAACCAGCGTTATATACCGACAAGATGAGCGACATCTCGTGGGCGTCAAGCACGAAACCATAATCAACTATTATGGCTGCGACAACAAATATAGATGTCAGTATAGAGACTATCCTTACAATATAGTCTGCTCTTGAAACAATAGGTTTAAGGTCAATCATCGATTCAGAACTTTATGAACGATTATCCCTCGACGTCAATTACTCCAAGAACGGGCATATCAATCTGTCCCGCATCGTTGACCGTGTAGTACGAATATGAGCCTTTCGGGCTGTTACCCTTTAATTGCAGATTGAACATATCGACAAGTTCGGTATTCTTGCTGTGAATGATAATGCTGAGCCTGTCGCCGGGTTGCAAACGTATGGCACGCTCCTCTTGCAGAGCCATAGTTACATTAGGCTGAATATCTTGCAGATAAACAACGTCCGTGGGTGTTTTACACGATACTGCGCATAATGCAATAAAGAGTATCTTTGCACATTGTGCAAAGTGATTGATTATCTTGTTTTTCATAAATCTGATTGATAATATTAAATTGCCGCCTGTAATAATTCTACATCTTCACGGGCCACACTGACTGAGGCATAACCAAGATTTTCGATGCGTATGGCAATCTTTGATTTATTTTCATCCTTAACAAGCTGGCCCTCGAGGCCTTGCATAGGGCCTTTGACGACGCGCACTCTGTCGCCCGGCAAAAGGTTTTTTATTCTCAATCTCGACACTTTCGCTTGTCTGCTTGAGCATAAGCCGTAGCCCCGCAATCTGCTCATCGGGAATCACGGCCGCGTCCCAACGTCCCGGATACGAGAGAACCTTCAGTATAAACGAATACATACGCAGACGTTTCTCTTGTTCGCTGTCTATTCTCACAAAAACGACCATTGGAATCACCACTCTTTCGATATTTTTTTTACGGTCGCTCCATTGACGAATGACAATTTGTGTAGGAACCCAATTCTCGATATTCAACGAGTTTAACGTATCACCGACTTTGCGCTCACAGTGCATCTTAACCATTGCTGCAATCCAGCGTTTGGGGTGCGCTTCGCGGCTGTCTGTCCCATTGACAGGCATCACAGCCACTGTATTTTTGCTTTCTTGACAAGACATTTTGGGCTTATCTTTTTTTAAGAGATATTTAATATTTGCAAAGATAGTGTATTTTTACTAAAAACAGCAAAAAATCGGGCTAAATATCGAACTTTTTTAGTTGTCATTTTGTTAATAATAATTAACCGATTTCTCATATGATAAGTTTACAGGAGCTTTTTTGTTAATTTTAACATAATAATTCACTTTTTTCAGCTTTTGAACTGCTAAGAATTTATTTCTTTAATAAAATTACTTTTGTTTTTATGCAACAGCATCATAGTAATAATCTTAAATTTTACAATTATTTTAAAGCCTAAAGTTATTCTTTTTTATCAAAAATAATACATAAAAACAAAGCTGAAAATTATCAAAATGCTTACATATTAAGAGAAAGCGTTACATTTTGTCATACAAGCACATTTGCAACTACCCTTTACGCGGTATATTAGCAGCCCCGAAAAGAGATTGCCGAATGTCGTAACAATGCCATGCCTTTTGATTCCAAAATAGCACTATTTAGAGTTATAAAAAAGACTTTTTCCTCTTCGGGTTGACTAAATGGTATGGCTAAATAAAAATCGCAGCCTGATTTTACGTTGAACCCATTTGAGGGGCTCATCGTAAAAAGTTGAGGGGTAAAAAATAAATGTCTATATTTGCTGTCAATAAAATTCAAAGACAATGCAAAAAGACGGCTACTCTCTTCTGCTACCCGCAGGCACACTTGATTATTTTGACGTTGTAAACGTTGT
>JAZSIU010000033.1:0-16417 GCA_045533955.1 Bacteroidaceae bacterium | reverse complement strand
GCTCCTCTTTTTTGTAATAAAGAGGAGCTCCCCGAAAGGGTGAGGAGTTAAAAATAACCGCAAACAAAAACATTTTATAAAAACAATCGAACTCCTCAGACGCTGCGCGCCAGCTCCTCTTTGTCGAAAGAGGAGCGGCAATAATGCTCCTTGTAATTTAAGCAAGCACAAGAAACAATGCTCCTCTTTTTTGTAATAAAGAGGAGCTCCCTAAAAGGGTGAGGAGTTAAAAATAACCGCAAACAAATACATTTTATAAAAACAATCGAACTCCTCAGACGCTGCGCGCCAACTCCTCTTTGTCGAAAGAGGAGCGGCAATAACACTTTTAACAATTAAAACAGACAAAAAAAACGGGGATGACCCAAAAGTGTTTTTTACTTCGCGAGAATTGAATATTTGAAAGCTATCTCAGATAGGTATCTGAATAAATCAACCGCAAATTCGTAAATTTTCGACTTTTGGGTCACCCTCGTTTTGTCTTTGTTTACTCGAAATAGTGTGCTATGCGACGGTAGCCCTCGGCATTGGGGTGGAGGCCGTCGGTGAAGAGGCTCTCGTCAATCTTGCCGCCTTTGCCCAGAAGCTCTTTGCCGGGGTCGAGGTATTTTACCCGGCTCTTGCGGGCTGTGCGCTCTATTTTTTTGTTCAGCGTGGCGACGCGTTTTTCAAGGCCTCGACGCGGCAGAATGCCCATAATGGTAATTTCGGCCTCGGGGCGGCGCGAGGCTATTGCTGCGATGATTCGTTCTATTGCCGTGGTTATCGCTTCGTCGCTGTCGCCGCCATCTTTTTGAATGTTGTTTGTTCCTATTTTCAGAATAATTTTGTCGGCGGTTACGTGGTCGAGCTCGTCGTGTTGTATGCGCCACAGGATATTTTCGGTTCGGTCCCATCCACAGCCCATATTGAGGGAGGTGCCGCCGAGGCTGTGCCAGCTGTCGTCGCCGCGCTTGATGCCCTCGTCGCCTGCGCCCCAATAGTGGATTATGGAGTTTCCTATTATTATGCGGTTGAAGTGTTTGCCTCGGTTTTGTTCTATTATGTTGTTGTGGCGGCGGTACCAATTGTAGTGTCGGTCGCGGTGCTGTGTTACGGCGATTGTGGTTCGCAGGCAGCCCTGCTCCTCGTTCAGTATCTTGCGCAGGAGCTTTTCGTAGGCCTCGGCGTAGGCTGTCATTCCATAGTCCGAGGCGTGGATGGCCTCGACGGTGCCGTCCTCAGGCATTGCAATGTTGTCGTAGGTCAGATGGTGGATATTTTCGATGCCCTCTTCTTGCAGCCTTGCGACGGCGGCTGCGAGCATTTTGTGTGCGTGTCTCTCATTCTCGCGGCGGCTTTTTATGGCTTTCGAATTGGGGTAGCCCAGATGGTCGGCAAGTATTATTGGGGTGTGCGGACGTGCCTTGCGCAGACGCTTCACTGCCTTTACTATTGTGTCGGGCAGAATGTCGGCGGGCATTGTGTAGGCGTTGGGCATTGCGTCTATTATGTAGGCTTTTGCCTGAATCCGGGCAAGAA
This sequence comes from Bacteroidaceae bacterium, assembly GCA_045533955.1. Taxonomy (GTDB): domain Bacteria; phylum Bacteroidota; class Bacteroidia; order Bacteroidales; family Bacteroidaceae; genus HGM04593. The sequence goes on along the minus strand of JAZSIU010000033.1, from coordinate 14,896 downwards.
AGTCGATAACCTCGGCCTCGAGCATTGCGCTGCCCGAAAAGCCCATATTCACTACATTACGCCCCATACGTCGTTGCAGAATATTTGTCCACGCCATTCCCGGACGCGATGCGCAGGCCCCCTGACAGATAGATGTTCCGTAGGCGACGATGGGAAGCTCGGCACTCAGCGGCTCGAATGTGAACGTGGCTTTCTCGTTTGTGCCTATTGCCATCCACTGAACCTCGTTGTACAGCGGCAGAAAGAGGGTGTAGCGATGCTCGCCTTTGTCGCCCTCGTACTCGATGCCGCCGAACGTGTAGGTTATTGTGTCGGCGAATGAGTATCTTCCGGCCAACCAAATTTCGCCGCCATCTTTGTCGCTTGTGTAAAGGTCGATGCCCGAGACCCCCGTTGCGGGCATATGAGCCATTGCTCGGCCACCCTTTACTGTGTAGCGCACGGTAATTTGGGTTGCATCGGTGCTGAAGCGCAGACACTCGCCGGCCGAGTGCTGCGAGTTTGACCACACGCCGCCTCTTACCTTGTCTTGAAGGGCTGCGGGCAGACGATGGTAGAAACCGTTGCGTGCCTCATTGGGTAGCGGCTGATTTTGTATGACGGGGTAGTGGGCATCCTGTGGATTATGCCATTTTGTTTGTGCATTGGTGCTTATGCCGAAAAGTGCGGCTGTAAGCAGCAAAATAAATAGCCGGTTCATAGTTTCTTGTTTTTTTATGTTTGTGCATTGGTGCAAAAGTATTCACAAATGACAAAATATCAACCTTTGAGTTCTATTTTTTGTTACAATTATAAAATATTGGTGCCACTTTTTTTGTTTGTAAGAAAAAATATATATTTTTACTTGCGATAACCTTTAAATTATACAGCTATGATTATCGGTGTACCAAAAGAAATCAAGAACAATGAGAATCGTGTGGGTATGACGCCCTCGGGAGTTCAGGAGATGACTAAACGTGGTCATACAGTATATGTTCAGGCTTCTGCCGGTGATAACAGCGGTTTCTGCGATGCCGCATATACTGCCGCAGGAGCAAAAATCTTGCCCACCATCGAGGAGGTATATGCCATTGCCCAAATGATTGTAAAGGTTAAAGAGCCCATAGAGTGCGAGTATCGGCTTGTGCGTGAGGGGCAGTTGATTTTCACCTATTTTCATTTTGCGTCGAGCGAGCCTCTGACAAAGGCGATGATTGAGAGTGGCGCTGTCTGCTGTGCCTATGAGACGGTGGAGCGTAAAGACCGCTCGCTGCCGCTGCTTATACCAATGTCCGAGGTTGCGGGACGTATGGCAACGCAAGAGGGTTGCTATCTGCTCGAGCGTCCGCGCGGAGGAAAGGGTAAACTCATCGGAGGTGTGCCCGGCGTAAAGCCTGCCCGCGTGCTTGTCATTGGCGGTGGAATTGTGGGAACGGCTGCTGCGCGTATGGCTGCGGGATTGGGTGCCGACGTTACAATATGCGATGTCTCGCTGCCTCGTTTGGCCTATCTTACTGATGTAATGCCCGGAAATGTTAAGACGCTTATGTCGTCCGAGTATAATATCCGCGAGGAGCTTAAAACGGCCGACCTTGTAGTAGGCTCGGTGCTTATCCCCGGTGCGAAGGCTCCTAAATTGGTAACGCGCGAGATGCTGGGCCTTATGCAGAAGGGTAGTGTGCTTGTGGATGTTGCCATTGACCAAGGCGGATGCTTCGAGACCTCGCATCCGACAACGCATCAAGAGCCCACCTATTATGTCGATGGTATTCTGCACTATTGTGTGGCGAATATTCCCGGAGCGGTGCCCTATACATCGACGTTGGCGCTGACAAATGCGACGCTTCCTTATGCGCTTCAATTGGCCGATAAGGGGTGGCGGCGTGCCTGTGCCGACAACGAGGAACTGCGTAAGGGCCTGAATATTGTTGCAGGAAAGGTTGTATATAAAGAGGTTGCAGAGGCGTGGAACCTACCCTTTGAGCCTATCGAGTGGTAAGGGTGTCGGCCGTGTCTGTAAAAATTATTGCGCTTGTTGGCACTATTATTATTCCTAAATAAAAAGACTTTACGATATAAATTTAAACCGCTTCCAATAAAAATTGGCTCCCCGGGGGGAGCCAATTTTTATTGTCTTTCTTTACTGCTTTTTGAGCCACTCGATAATTTCGCTGATGCGTCCGAATGCTATGCACGTGTGCGTGTCGGCGGCACCATAATAGACGGTTACTTTGTCGCCTTCGCTCAGTGCGGCGCAGGGGAATACTACGTTGGGGACGTCGCCTGCAAGCTCGTAAGGGGCGGCCGGCGCAAGCAGATACTCCATACTGCGATAGAGTACTTTTGTGGGGTCGTCCTTGTCCAAAAGCACTGCTCCCATAGAGTAGCGGAAGCCGTTGCACGTGGTGATTACTCCGTGGTAGAACATAAGCCACCCCTCGTCGGTGAGGATGGGCACGCTGCCCGCGCCTATCTTTGTGCACTGCCAAGCGCTCTGCTCAAAGGGGGTAACTTTCATTACGTTGCGGTGCTCGCCCCAATATTTCATATCGGGGCTGTAGCTTAGGTAAATATCGCCAAAGGGGGTGTGTCCGTTGTCGCTGGGGCGCGAGAGCATCGCATATTTCCCGTTAATCTTTTGGGGGAACAGCACGCCGTTGCGGTTGAAGGGCAAAAAGGCATTCTCGCATTGGAAGAACTCTTTAAAGTCGAATGTGTAGCCGATGCCGATGGTGGGGCCGTGGTAGCCGTTGCACCACGTAATCCAATAACGGTCGTCAATCCACGTTACGCGCGGGTCGTATTTATAATCGCTCTCAATCATTTCGGTGTTTCCGGCTTTGAATACTATGGGCTCGTTGCTAATCTCCCAATTTATTCCGTCTTTCGAGAATCCTGCGAATATGTTCATCTGCACGCGTTTGTTGTCGCAGCGGAATACGCCTGCGAATCCATCGCCAAAGGGGACGACGGCGCTGTTGAAGATGCTGTTCGACGAGGGGATGCTGTAACGGTCAATTACGGGGTTCTCGCTGTAACGCCACATAATGTCGGTGCAACCCTCGGGGCGCTCTTGCCAAGGAATGTTCTTTGCCATAATTATTACATTTTTATATAAGGTTAGTTATTGACATATTTTCTACTAATGGGCGAAAATAGTTGATTATTCAACTCCTCGCTCCGAGTTATTGGATTGCTTCCTTCTTTTCCTCGCGGAAAGGTACGAACCACGTTATAAGGAATGCGGGTATTGTGGCAAAAAGCACAAATATAAAGAAAGGCTCAAATCCACCGGGCTTATCGAACCACAGACCTAATTGCTCGCAGAGCCATCCGCTGAGCATACCCGGAAGCATTACACCTAAATTCATTATACCCGATGCAAAGGCATAATGTGCCATTTGACTTTTACCCGGTGCTACTTGTTGCATCATAAACAGCGTAAGACCTACAAAGCCGAATCCGTAACCAAAGTACTCAAATACAATACCACTGCATATCAGCCACCCATCTGTGGGCTGATATATTGCAAATAGTGTATATACAAGGAAAGGAATGTTGAATATACAACACAAATGGAAGAGTGATTTGCGCAATCCCAACCATTTAATGTAATAACCGGCCAATATCGAGCCTAAGACAAATGCTATTGCTCCGTATGTTCCATAGTATAGTCCTATTGTCTCTACGTCCAATCCTAAACCACCATCGGCGCGTGAGGCTTTAAGAAACAAGGGAACGATTTTCATTACAAAGCCCTCGGCAAAGCGGTATAATATTATAAAGGCGATATAATATATAATGTTCTTTTTGCGGAAAAAGTCGATAAGTACATCGGCAAGCTCGCCTGCAACCTCCGAAGCGCTGCGGTTACCATCCTTGCTCTTTCCGCCCGTTGGGAGCATAAATAAATGATATACGGCCAAAAGTATCATAATTGCACCCAATATGCCGATGATTATCATCCAAGCTCTTACATTGGCACTATGCGTGTCGAGGCCTCCGTCGGTGAAATTCTTTATCAACAGACCTGCGATATATACGAGGCCTCCGGTAGCAACAATTTTTGCTATATTGTAAAATGCACCTTGCCAACCAATGTATTCAGCCTGCTGTTTCTCGTTCAACTCGCTCATATACACACCATCACAGGCAATGTCGTGCGTGGCACCGCTGAAACCAATGATTGCAAGAAGTCCAATCGCTATACTGAAGAAATTAGGTAGTCCCAACGACAGAGCAACAAGGGTAAAAGTGATACCTGTTACAAACTGTGTGGCCAGCACCCAGAATTTTTTTGTCCTAAATAGTTCAAGGAACGGACTCCACAATGGTTTAAGAGTGTAGGGAAGAAGAATAAGTGATGTCCAAAATGTTATAAGGGTCTTGTCGACTCCCAATCCTTCGAACATAAGGACAGTTACCATATTAAGAACTACAAAGGGAAGCCCCATTGCAAAGTAGGCGGTCGGCACCCAGCTTATGGGGCTACGCTTGTTTGTGTCGTTTGTTTGAGACATTGTATGAATAATTTGTGTTGTTTTTTGTGTATATGCGCAAATGTAACACAAGAAGGGCAAAATGCAAAGCGATTGTTTGTTTTTTTATTCCTAATATCTTCGCGGTAAATTGTAATAATCACAAAAATGAGAAAAGATATAAACGAAAAAGGATTATTTTTGATATAGACACCGCGTTAAGCTGTTTGTTGATGTAAAAAATGCTATCTTTTTTACAAGATAGCATTAAAACAACGACTGCGTATATTGCGTTGTCAGGAAAATTTGTTTACATATAATAAACTGTGAAATATCAATCGGTTAATATAGTATATAGGTTAAAAAAAGAGGGGTAATTTAAAAGAATACTACCCCTCCTTTTTTATAAGTTGTTTGGACTTGTATTATTTAAAATTTTAACGGATTATTTGCTCTGTTTATCAGAGTGCGCCACCCATTGCCTCGATAAGGGCCAACAAGGTCGATTTCGGCATTCCTTTATGAGAATCGGTATAATCTATGGTAACGGTCTTACCCGATAGGGTAGCAGGGTCGCTCTCGGTCGATTTCCACTCGTCATAGAATGCTTGCGCCATAGTCTTATCCGAGAATGTATTTTCGCACTTCGACGATACGCACTTGTCGCTATTATCGAATTTTACAGTCCACTTCATCGACCACGATACATAGCCGTAATCCTGCTTAACGGTGTAAGTGTATGTGTTTCCGTTCACCGTCCATTTACCATCTTGTAGCGCCTCATTAGGATTCTCAATTGTTTCTTTGTCATCGTCGCTACTGCAAGCACTGAAAGAGAATGTCATTCCAAATACCATAAGCAGCATATACAAGAATTTATTTATTGCTTTCATAATGTATAATATTTTTAGTGGTTTATAACTATTTGATTAACATAAATATATGGCGTTGTCAGAATGCGTATGTTGCGCCTATATTTATTCCTATATGCCCAAAGTCGGACACTACAACATATTTGAGCTCGGCGCCCAACGAAATGTTATCTGTAAGTTTGTACTCGGCTCCACCACCAAAATTTACGGCAACCTCACTATCGGACGAGGAACCAAATGCACCTAAATCGACCTTAACTCCAAACATTCCTACGCCGGCAAGAGGATAAACATTTACTTTGTTATCAAGTATAGGAATCAGATAGTGAGCATTAACCATTGCATCCCACATCGAAATGTTGTCTTTCTCGAGGAAATAGTTCAATGCCGGCTCTAAACGAATCTTATCGGTAATTGAATACTGAAATTTTGCTCCGATGGCAAGATTGTTGAAACTGCTGCCATCGTAGGTTATATCGTCATAACCCAGTCCCATCCCGATGTTAATACCTGCGGCCATACGCCCCTTTTCTTGTGCGTTTACTGCTGCAAAGCTACACATAGCAGCGAACATAATAATAAATAACTTTTTCATTGTTGTAAAGATTTAATAATTGGTTTGTGAATAATTAGTTTTTTTGTTTAGTTGTTTGTTCTATTCGGTAAGTGTTGTGTCAATTGTGTGTAGTATAATACTTTTTTTGTTCTGCGAACGTCGGCGGTAACTCGAATAGAATCTCTGCCGTTCGACAGCAAAAATATAGAGAAACTATTATGGAAAATCTCTTTTTTTCGATTGTTTTGTAAACATACCGCGCATCTTTACAAAACAATTGGTGAAGGGACGCAATCTTTACACCTGCGGCTGTGAATTTTTACATTTGTAATAAGCAAATGAATCGTTTTTTTTAGGGGTGTCGGATACAAAATACAGAAACTAAGCGTTTCTCTTGATTCGTCGTTCGATTCTTGTGGAGCAAGAAACGGAACAGTGGAAAATTGCTGTTGATGAAATTTATTTAAGTGCAAAAGTTAGTGTAAAAGAGAGAAGGATGATAGTAAGGCTGTTCCGAGGCGATGATATATAGAATTATCTCGGCATACGCCTTTTTCTGCCGAGCTCAGGTGATTGTGTGTCGAGGCAGCTTTATTAAACTCCGGATGGTTTCTTATTTCTCATTTTGATTTATCTTTATCCACTCCGAGGTTGATAGGCCGGTAACTTTTTTGAAAGCATTGTTAAATGTGATGCGTGAGTTGAATCCGCATTGTTCGGCTATGGTTTCGAGTGTCAATCCTTTCTCTTTCTTTGCTTTTAGCAGCGCCATTGATTTCTCTACGCGGAAACCATTTACAAGGTCGAAGAAATTCTTACCCAATATTCCATTGATTGACTTTGATAAGTTTTTCGATGATATTCCTGTTGCTTTTGCTACATCTTTCAGCGACAAATAGGGGTTAACGTATATTTCGGAACTACGCAAATATTCCTCCATCTCACGGGCATAATGTTCTAATTTAAGCAATTCCTCGCTGTTCTTATCTTGTGTGGTCGGTGTTTGCCGATTTATTTTCGTTTCAATAAACTCAGCTTCGGCCTCGGCTATTGCTGCCGGTGTGGGGACGTGATTATTCCTTATGGCAAAGACTATCTGTAATTCGGAGTAGAGCAGATAGCCTATCGCCAATATGTTGATAATGTAGAATAGGCGGAATCCTCCGAGTGGATTGACTATGCTGCCAATCATTGCAACTACTATCAATGCGCCTATTAAAGTGATGAAACGAGGAATCCACACCTTTTCCGATAGGTCGGCTTGCGACTGGTTGCTTAAAATATATCGCTTCACCTTGTGGAGGTACGAGAATATTAGGTAGAAATATACAATAAGCTGAGTGCTAATCATTATAAAGTTTACGCCGGTCAGTAGAGAATGGAGCTCGGCTGCACGTTCCAACGGGGTGGCTTCAACGCTTTCGGCTGACATTATACGTGTATAAACACCCACCGCAATGGCAAATAGTACGGCCGGCAGGAAATGTAATAGGCCGGTGTATCGGAACTTATAGTAGGGGTTGAAAGCTCGATGGGCCAACAACAGCATAAACGGCATCAGTGTAAGATTAGCAGAATAGGCAATGGGCGTTATCAGCCGGGAGATGCTATTCCAATTGAAGAAATCGCAAACATTATAGATAAAGTCGGGAAAGGTTGTAAATAGGATAAAGAGTGCCACGTAACTGCTCTCGCTTTTGAATCGGGCGGCCGAGCAGAGTAATAATGCCATTACAGACAAAGTGGTAAAGGATATTAAATTGATTATAAAAAATAATTCATTTGCTCCCATATACCTGTTAAAATCTCATATACCTATTAAAAAAACGTGGCCCATTATCTTGTCTTATGAAAGCAGGTTCTGGTAAAACCCTCGGACTAAAACAAGCAACGGCCCACGCATTATGTATATATGACACCTCTTTTAAAAGTGGTGGATATATAACAATCCGCGTGAAGAGTTGGCTTATTCCCGTCCTGTAAATTTACCAGATTCGCTTTCCGAGAATGAAGCGTTACACTTCCCAATAATACTAAATATTGCAAACTCTGCGGTTCGCATCCGCAAAGGTATGTATTTTATTCAGAATAGTGGGTGTGTTTACAACACTTTTTAAGACCGTTGCATCTTTTTTATATTTACGCTTTGCGCGAATATATTCTTTACTCGCTTTTAAAAATATTCAAGCAGGGCTTGATGTTTGCTTGTGGCGAAGTTTGACTGCGCTTATTGTGTGTGAAAATAAATTTTTACCCATTCGCTTGCCTGACTTTCGCGCTTGTTTGCTTAGATATGCAAAGAAATGTAAAAGAAAGGGATAAAGGGGTACTTATTTGTGCAAAATAAGTATGAAAATCGGATGTTTGGACTGGATTATTTCTCCTCTAACCACGCGACAGGGCTTTTCCCGGTCATTTTTTTAAAGACCATATAGAATGTAGAACGGGAACGGAAGCCACAGTCGGTGTAAATGCTATCTACATTATAATCTTTAACATCGAGTTTTAACAAACGGCGTTTCGCCTCTTCGATGCGCTTGCGATTGACAAATTCAAAAAAGTTGCATTCTAAACATCTATTGATGCTGCGCGAAAGGGTGCGTTGAGGAACATTTATCTCCTTGGCAAAAAAAGCCAGTGAAATGTCGGGACGTAGGTAGGCCTTAGTCTCGTCCATATATTTTGATGCCAATTCGCAAATCTGTTGCATCTGCTCATTGCTCATCATTGGAACGGCGGGCTGTTCCAATTCTGCAAACTCCTCTTTTTCGGGTGCAGTGTCTGTAATTTGTTTGATTGGCATAACAGGATGAGCAATGCTGTTGTACACCAAATAGAACATTGCAATCACATTCAATATTTGAATGAGCCAAGCATCGGTGCGAGGCCAAATGGCATAGCAAACCATCACCACGACAAACAATCCGGCAAAGAGATATTCAAAAACAATAATCCATTCTTTCTGTATCCACTCGGCGTCGGAGGCTGTGTTGTCGATGAGGCGCTTACGGCGGTGCAGAAAACGAAAAATAGCTGTAAAGTAACCAATCATTTGTGCTAAGATAATTACCGTGTTTATGTTGCCTAACAAAGAATCTTCGCCTGTCATCTCGTGCTGAATGGTTGCCATACGCTCATCAGGCGACATTACAAGGCAGAGCCCTAAACAAAGCAGTCCCGGCAGCAAATGTAGCAGATGAATGGGGTTGAGACGGAATGAGGTATCAAAATTCTTTTTTGCGAAAAACCACAGCAACGGCATTAGCAGGGTGTTTACCGAAGTGCTGATGGGAAGCATAAATAGTGAAAAACTGTGCCATCCCAACATACGGCTCATATTATAAAGGTACACGGGGACATTGGGAACCACAATGATTGCAGCCGCATATCCGCTCTCTCCTCGAAAACGGGTGGCAGCAAGCAATATAATGGCCATCGCTAATAATATGATGATGCTTGATGAATTTACTGTTAATATAAAATCGTCGTATCCCACTCAGATGTTTGTTACTCTATTTTGGCACAAAAATAGCTAAAACTTATAAATAGGGAATCTCTTTCTTCAATCTTTTTCAATAAAATGTTGAACGCTTTTAAAGTTATTTGCAAATAGCTGCTTGCGGGTAAAATTGTTACAATATTCTCGGCGGCCGTTTATAATATATTGAATTCCGAGATTTTGTTTTTTTCAGAAGAAGTTTCTCGGGGCAAAAAAGAAGCTGCTTTTTATTTCGTTAATTTTGAATTTATTGCTTATCTTCGCAAATTATAACTAATATACAGAGACTTTGTTATAAATTTTAACAACCGATAAACGATTTTATAGTATGAAACTGTTTTTAAAATCTCTTTTGCTGTGCTTTTTAGCGGCTTTTGTTGCTTCGTGCGCCGGCGAAGGTGGCAACGAAGGTAAAGGTGAGTTTGGTATTCAGCAACTGAATGAGGATAGCCCCGATTGCGATCAATATGTGCTCATCGAGACTAATCGTGGTAACATAAAACTTTTGCTTTATAAAGAGACGCCTCTACACAGGAAAAATTTTGTAAATCTTGTGAAAAACAGATTCTACGACGGTCAGCTCTTTTTCCGCATAAAAAGGAATTTTATGATTCAGGCGGGCGACCCCATTACACGCGGTGCCAAGAAAGGCGAGCGTCTGGGTGCAACTGAGGTTAGCTACAAAATTCCTGCCGAGATTGACCCCACACGCTTCTGGCACAAATACGGTGCTTTGTCGGCTGCCAGCCTTAATCCTGCGGTCGAGTCGTCGGGCTGTCAATTTTATATTATCACCGGTAATAAAGTTAAGGACAAGCATCTTAACGAGCACGAGATAAAATTCAATAAAACTCTGCGCCGTCAAATGTACGAGCAGTTGCAGGCCCCCTATAAGGATACAATCGCAAAATTGCACGCCGAGGCTCAGCGCAGCGATAAAAAGAAGCGCGAGTTTCAGAAACTGTTTAAATTCTTCACCGAAAAGACCGACTCGGCTATGCAGGGCAAAGGCTTTAAATTCAGCGCCGAGCAGCGAAAGCACTACAAAGAGGTTGGTGGCGCTTTCCACCTCGATGGCTACTACACGGTCTTTGGCGAGGTGCTCGAGGGAATGGATATTGTCGAGGCTATCTCGCTTGAGCCTTACGACGCTTACGACCGTCCCGTGAACGACGTTATTATACACCGAATCACACTGATTGACGATGAAAATCAACCGACTGAGGCTCAGTAACGGACTGCGCATCGTGCACGCCTGCGACGATACACTGCAAATGGTGTATGTAAACATCCTCTATGGGGTGGGGGCGCGTAACGAACAGTACGAATATACGGGCATTGCGCATCTTTTTGAGCATCTTATGTTCGAGGGTACGCCGCTCGTCCCCTCGTTCGACGAACCTCTGGAGAGGGCCGGTGGCGAGAATAATGCCTACACCAACAACGACATTACAAACTACTATATATCGCTGCCCCGACAGAATGCCGAGCTTGCTTTTTGGATGGAGAGCGACCGTATGTGCAATATTCAGCTCACCGACGAGAGTGTCGCGGTGCAGCGTCAGGTGGTGATTGAGGAGTTTAAGCAAGAGCATCTTAATCGTCCCTACGGCGACGTGAGTATGTTGTTGCGCCCGATGGCCTTTAAACACCACCCCTACCGTTGGTCAACAATAGGACGCAAGCCTTCGCACATCGCAAATGTGCCCGTCGAGGTGCTGCGCGAGTTTTACAGCCGTTATTACGCTCCCGATAATGCGGTGCTTGCCGTCGTGGGGAATATTTCCTTTGAACAGGTGGTCGAGTGGAGCGAAAAGTGGTTCGGCGCAATCCCCGCAAAGGGTTACCGCTGCCCCGAACTTCCCGTCGAGCCGCGGCAGTTGCGTCAGCGGCGTAAGACTGTGCGACGCAACGTGCCACAGGATGCGCTCTATATGGTTTTTAGGATGGGCGGCCGTTGCGACAGCGATTTTTTCCCCTGCGACGTAATCTCCGATGTTCTCTCCAATGGTTATTCGGGAAGGCTTATGGCGCGCCTTGTGCGACGGGATAAGATTTTCACAAAGATTGATGCCTTTGTATCGGACAGCATCGACCCGGGGCTCTTCTCAATATATGCCCGTTTGGCCGAGGGGGTCTCTATGAAAGCTGCCGAGGAGGCTCTGTGGCGCGAGCTTGAGGAGCTCAAACGCGAGCTTGTGCCCGAGGACGAGATTGAGAAGGTGCGCAACCGTTTCGAGAGTGAGCATATTTTCCGCAACCTTAGCGGTGAGAATCTTGCCGGAAATTTGGCCGTTGCCGAGTGGCGCGGCGCAGCCGAGCAGCTATTCGAGGAGGTTGCATCGTACCGTCGTGTTACGCCGCAGGAGGTGCGCAGCGCGGCACGCGAGCTCTTCCGCAAGGGCAACAGCTGTGTGCTGCATTATCTTAGAAAGGGGTAATCCTCTGTAATCCACCCCGGCTTTATGCCTCTTTTTCGAGGTTCTCTGTTGTGTTTTTGCAAAAATAGAGTCGGTGTTTTTTAGTAGGATTTTTAATTGTACGTATGAACGAGAAAAGTAAACGTCTGCTGTCGCTCGATGCTTTGCGCGGCTTTGATATGTTTTTTATTATGGGCGGCGAGGCGCTTGTTATTGCGTTGGCAGCCTTTTTGCCCGACGGGGCGGCTGCTTTTGTGGTGGGGCAGATGGGGCATAAAGCGTGGCACGGCCTTGCGGCATATGACCTTATCTTCCCGCTGTTTCTTTTCTTGGCGGGCGTGTCGTTGCCCTTCTCGCTGTCGAAACAATTTTCCTGTGGCAAGAGTAAGAGAGAGATTGCGCTGAGGATTCTGCGCCGTGCGCTGTTGCTTATTCTCTTAGGTGTGTTGTACAATGGTTTTTTGTCGTTCGATTTTGAGAATATGCGCTTGGCGAGTGTGTTGGGGCGCATAGGCTCGGCGTGGGCAATTGCTTCGCTGATATATCTCTTTGCGGGCCGACGCACAGCGGCTGTTGTGTCGGTGGCTCTGCTCTTGGGTTATTGGGCGTTGCTGTCGCTGTGCAGGGCGCCCGATGCTCCGGCCTCGGCGTCGGTATTTTCGATGGAGGCTTCTATTGTGGGTTACGTCGATAGGATGCTTATGCCGGGGGTGCTGCACGCGGGGATTCACGACCCCGAGGGGCTGCTCTCGACGCTGCCTGCGGTGGTAACGGCTATGCTGGGAATTTTTACGGGTAATTTTGTGCGCAACAGCACCCTCGGCGAGATGAAAAAAGTGCTGGCGATGCTCGCGGCATCGGCTGTGCTGCTTGCCGTGGGCTATCTGTGGGGCGAGTTTTTTCCCATCAACAAAAATCTGTGGACAAGCTCTTTTGTCTGCTGCGCGGCGGGATACTCTCTGCTGCTCTTTGCGCTTTTTTACCTTGTGATTGATGTATGGGGCTGCCGACGCTGGTCGTTCTTTTTTGCGGTGATTGGCGTAAACTCAATAACCATCTATCTTGCCCGACAATTTTTGGATTTTGGAAAGCCTGTGCAGACGCTCTTCGGCGGTTTTTTGGGGCTGCTGCCGCAGCAGTTTTATGCCGTGGGCTATTGGGCCTGCTACGTTGCTGTCTGCTGGCTGTTCCTCTATTTCCTGTATCGCAAAAAGATATTTCTTAAGGTGTGAGGGGGCTTGACTTCCTGTCCTCTATGCTGCGTTTATTTATGTAATCTCTGTTGTTGCCGAGAAGATTCTTTCGAGAAATAAATAATGCTTTTTTTGTGTTTATAAAATATCCGCGTCAAAAAATTTTTTGACGCGGATATTTTATAAATGATGTTAGAAGCAGCTTCTTATGCCTCCTTCTCGAAACTCTGCCACAGGCGGTCGCCCGGGACGGGCGCTGTGATGCTGATGAGGCTTTTCGATACAGGGTGGATAAATTCCACGTATCGGGCGTGCAGCGAGATACTGCCGTCGGGGTTCGAGCGCTTGGCGCCGTATTTAAGGTCGCCCTTAATGGGGCAGCCCATTGCTGCAAGCTGGCAGCGTATCTGATGGTGGCGTCCGGTCTTTAGCTCCACTTCGAGGAGCGTGTAATTGTCCGAGTGTGCCAATGTGCGATAATACAAAAGCGCTTTTTTGCTCCCTTTTACCTCTTTGGGATAGACGAAGCTCTTGTTGCGAGCCTCATTGCGCAGAATCCAGCCGCTGAGCTCGGCCGAAGGTTGCGGCGGGCGCTCTTTGCTTATCGCCCAATAGATTTTTTTTACCGCGCCGGTGCGAAATATCTCGTTCAGCCTCTCAAGGGCTTTGCTTGTCTTTGCAAATACCACAACGCCGCTCACGGGACGGTCGAGGCGGTGGGGGAGCCCCACAAAAACATTGCCGGGCTTGTTGTATTTCTCTTTAAGATACCCCTTGAGCGTGTCGCACAACGACTCGTCGCCTGTCTTATCGCCTTGTACAATCTCGCCGGCTGCCTTGTTTACAACGATTATGTGATTATCCTCGTATAGTACCCTCATTCTGCATCAACTTTTGTTCCGAGGGCGTTAAGAATAACCTTCTCGGTGAAACTGTTCATAAATTTGTCGTCGGTGTGCTTGCTTACAATGCCGTTGATGTAAGGAATTTCTATGCCCTTGAGGCAGAAGTGCAGGAAGCGTGCGGCAAGGTCGGGGCTCTCGACGTTGAAGATGCCCATCATCTTGCCTTCGGCTATTATGGAGCGGAACAGTGCAATCTCTTTTGAGTCGAACTCGCGGCGCAGATGCTCTATTATCCAAGCGTTGTTGAAATACTCGTTGCTCAGTCGGCTGTTGCGTCTTATGACGCTGCGTGTGGCGTGCAGACGAACAAAAATCAACTTGATGATTTTTTTGTGTGGAGGCAAGGTTGATGCGGCTACTTTTGTTATAGCCGATGAGATTTTCTTTACCTCCATTTCAATTGAGGCCTCCAACAGCTCCTCTTTACTCTGAAAATAGGTATATACGGTGCGACGGCTGCGCTTAGCCTCGGCAGCAATGTCGCTCATTGTGATATTTTCTATCCCTTTCTGAGCAAAAAGTTTACGAGCGACCTTAATTAGTTGTTCTCTTGTATCGACTGTTGACATACCGGCATTGATATTTTGTTGCGAAATTAGTGGTTTTTACACACTTGTGCAATTTTTGTGAGGTGAAAAAAGGTTAAAAAATGAGAAATTTGTGGCAAATGTCTAAAATTGTTGCCAAAATATTTGGTGGTTTCAAAAATAAGCCTTACCTTTGCATCAGTTTTAAAAACCGCACCGCGGGGTGGAGCAGTGGTAGCTCGTTGGGCTCATAACCCAAAGGCCGGAGGTTCGATCCCTTCCCCCGCTACTAAGAGAGGACAACTATTAAAGTTGTCCTCTTATTTTTTGGGCTCAACGTAAAATTCTGAGGGATTTTTAAATTAAGCATATAATTTTGCTAATCTAAAAAGGAAAAAATCTTTATCCTTCACCCCTCTGAATTGTGCTCTAAATGCTTTAATTTTAGAATTGAAAGATTCCGAAGC
>JAZSIU010000075.1:0-28505 GCA_045533955.1 Bacteroidaceae bacterium | reverse complement strand
TTAAAACAGACAAAAAAAACGGGGATGACCCAAAAGTGTTTTTTACTTCGCGAGAATTGAATATTTGAAAGCTATCTCAGATAGGTATCCGAATAAATCAACCGCAAATTCGTAAATTTTCGACTTTTGGGTCACCCTCTTGATAAACAATCACCCAATCGTCCCCTATTCGGACACCGCCTCATCGGCAGGCGGAATATCATCAACAATTTCAAAATATTCATATCCCGACGCCGCGCGATAAGCATCGGCACACCCTTTAGGCACGTGAATAGTAACATTATTATACTTAAAAGGGGTACAAATTTCGGGTGGAACAGTGGGTAGCATATACACATCAGTCAGCGCACTGCAATAATAGAAGCAATAATCGCCCAAACGCTTCACACTCTGCGGAATAGTAATCTCCTTCAAGCTGGAGCAGTACCAAAAGACACCGCGGTCGATAATCTCGAGCGAGCTTGGCAGCGAAACACTCACCACACAACTATCCCACGCGAAAGCATCGACACACAAATGCGTTACACCCTCGGGGATATTCACCGCCATTAGCTTCTCACAAAAAGCAAAGACAGTGGTACCAACCTCTTTTAAAGCGTTAGAGAGCTTCACCTTCTCAAGACCTCTCATAGTAGAAAAAGCGCCCATCCCAATCTCGACCACACTGTTGGGAAGCTCAACCGAGCTCACTCCGTTGCAATGCTTGAACGCCTCTTTACCAATAGTCTCGATGCCCTCAGGAATATATACCGACTTAAGATGCCCGGCACGGTAAAAAGCCCTCTCGGCGATAGATGTTACCCTATACTTTTTACCCTTGAAAGGCACCTCTGCCACAATCATAGCATTAGTATTCAGTTCACTGCCCACGACCGCAAGCGTACTATCTGCACCGAATTTATAATAAACCTGATTATGCTTAATATCATAATCGACAGGTTTTACAATCCACACAAAATCATTATACAGCTCATCGAACCATTGGGTCTTACTGACATAAAAGAGCGCGGGCAGAAGCACGAGCCCAAGTATCACCGCAATGGTAATTCTTTGGGACGTCTTTTTCTCCCTGCGCAGAATCTCTAAAATCTCACCGCTGCTCTGGAAGCGCTTCTCGGGGTCTTTCTCAAGAGCGCGCCGCATAATAGCTTTATATAATCGCGGCAGTCGTCCATCGGTATTACGCTCAATATATTCGAGCAATTTCCCAACGCCGTAAACATCGGTGCGAGAATCAATTACCCCATTGGAGACTTTCTGCTCGGGTGCCGCGAAAGTATAAGTGCGTCCGGCGGTATTATAAAAACTATCACAATAGCAGAATCCGAGGTCAAGAATTTTTACATCGTTATTTACGCGCGTGAACATAATATTGCGCGGTGTAAGGTCGCAGTGCACTATCTGCTTTTTATGCATATAATCGAGTGCCGCGAGAATCTGGGTCAGGAACTTATCCACATTGGCACGCTTAGTAAAATACTCGGGCATTGCAGCTACTTTCTGCTCGAGCGTCGCCCCACTTATATACTCCATCAGTATATAAACATTATCGCTGTCGTTGTGTAGCTCCTCGTATCGGACTATATTCTGGTGATTTATTCCCTTTCCAACCTCAAACTCCTTCTCGAAAAGATTACGATACTGAACATTATCGACAAGTTCGGGACGCAGTTTCTTCATAAAAAACTGCCTGCCGGCTGCCCTGTAAATATAAGGAATCGACGTAGCACCGCTTCTGTAAGGCGCTTCAATAGGCACAATATCCGCCTCGCCTGCTTTTATATAACCCGAGACATCACTCGCGACATCCTGCATAATCAAATAATATTGAATTTTATACCGCCCTCACGCCCGCAAATATAATCGGTAGGTTGACAATCCTTGCGCAAAAGACAATTCAGCAACAGCGGTTCGCCATCAACAAAAAAGCTGCAATGAAAATAGTCGCCCTCCTTTAGTTTGCTATTCGTCGACTGCACCACCGAGAACAAGTCTTGCCCCTCGAAACGCACAATGACACTTCTGTCGGGCTTCCATTGAAGCTTCAGCATTGTTTTTGGAGTAAGATTGCGTACATTCACACTGCGATTGTTAATAAATCCGCTCTCTATCACAGTCTCTCGCGAGAGAGCCTCGAGAAAATTTCCAAAATCTATATATCCCACATAACGCGCAAGAATATTCAGCGTGTTATAGCTTGGTTTAGAATTTTCGCGCTGCTCCTGATAGCCCCAAAAGCGTCTGAGGGTGGTTGAGCTCAACGAATATCCGTGCCCGCTTAGTTCATAGGAGAGAGCATCAAAATGCTTAGGCGTTACCAACCTCACCCCAAAGGTTCTCTCAACCGCGTTACGCAGCTCGGTATATACAGATTTTTCTATTTCCATTTAAGTCGTGATAATTTATGTTGTATTTAGAAGCTATTTAGAATTTAAAAGCTTATCCCGATAACAATACAAAACAAATTTACTAAATCAACAACAAAATTGCAACCGCGCAAAATATCAACGCTTAATAACAGGAGAGGGTATTTTATTGATTGTCAATCATTCACAAGGAATATTCAATAGTTTAAAAAACGTTAACACTTATCCGTTCAACTCATAAACACCACTCATCTATCACTATTTATAATATAAATACCAATCATTGCCAACAGCGCCGCCGCAATATAACTGACGTAGAACACCTCGCCCAAACATAGGCACGACGTAGCAGCCCCCACTACAGGAATCAGCGAATTAAAGATAGCCACCTTCCCCACCGGGTTACAAGTAAGTAATTTATTATAAAGCGTGAAACAGAGCGACGAGATAAGCACAAGCAGCAGCAGGATGAGACATCCTTTTAGCGTAATCACAGGCAGCGAGCCTCCCAGAGCAATCCCCAACGCCGCCAGCATCACACCGCCGGCCGCCAAACTATATCCCGTGGCCACAAACACGTCGGCCATTCTCCCCAGCCCACGTGTCATAAGCCCTGCAAACGCCGCACACAAAGCATTCAGAATAATCATCCCATCGCCAGCCGGCGTAAAAGCCCCACTCTCGCCCGCCTCCATATTAAGCAACAGAATACCTGCAAAGCCCGTCGCACAGCCCACAATCTTACGCACCGTCAGCCTGTCGCTCTTGTAAAACAAGCAAGCCAAAATCACCAACATAAACACCCCAAGCGAATTAAGAATAGCTGCACGCGCCCCACCGCTGTTCGATAGTCCGACGTAGAAAAAAGCATAATGCAGTGTCGTATTCAGAAGAGCAAAGAGCAACAGATAAGTAGCTCCCGCAGCACCATTAACAGCGAATCGGCATCCTTTAATCAACGCCAGCAGCAGCACAATACCCCCCGCAATAGAAAAGCGCACTCCTGCGAACAGCATCTTTGCCCCTGTCATATCTGCGTCAATAGCAAACTCTTTGAATCCCAATTTAATAAGAGGATAAGCCCATCCCCACGCCACCGCAGCCGTCAGCGCAAACAGTGCCACCCACAGCGGCCGCTTAAATACCGACGCCTCTTGCACCTCTTTGTCATTCATTTTACAATATTTTTTGCAAAGATAGCACAAGCTATTTTAGAGCGCAAACTCAAAGATAGCGAAAAGCGAGAGCAGAAAAAAAATACTTATTTTTATGCCGAGCCGATAAAAACATTGTCGCACCACGACCGTACACAAAAATCTCCGCAAAAAGCACAGCAAACAATTAAACTCAGAAAGAAAGGCCGAAAATACCACCCGGAAGCTGTTAAAAAAGTCCTCTCCTTTTCATACCAACGAACCACTGCAAAAAGAAATTTCCTCTCGGCGCGTCAATGAACAGCGCCGACGAACAACCGACGGCAAAAGGCAATTTCATAAAAAACCGCACACTGAAAAACCGCAGCAACAGCCACCGAGACTGCGGGAAAGCAAGAAAAACATTACCCATAAAGTCCCAACAGAATAAAGCAAAAAGATAATCCCACACACAGAAAATAAAGAATCCCTCTCTGCAATGCAGAGAGGGATTCTCAATTTATCCCAGAAGTCTTTTCAGACCCTGAAAAGTCTTACTTCCAGAGGTTGCCCCACTCACCGCGGCGGCCACCATCCAACTGAGCACCGGGATTCTCGGTATCTACACTACCACCACCTACAACAGGGATAGAAGCAGCAACCATCTGCTCGGTTACTACGTTAAGCTCCATAAGCTCAGGAGCGATATAGTTCTTCTTCATATCATTATAAAATTTTATATTCAACAATTCTATTATCGCTCACTAATTACTTAACAAGTACCTTTCTGCCATTTACAATGTAGATACCTGCACGGTTCATCTCATTAACGCGACGGCCTGTGAGGTCGTAGATAACAAGCTCGCTCTCCTCGGTCTCAACCTCGCTGATACCTGTTGTACCGCCAAAGTCGAAGCGATAACCAGCGCTGCTTGCAGCACCCTCAACGTACATATAAGCCTTGTGGCCTGCGTTGATGAATGTAGTTGCATCCGCGCCGTTAACGGGATTGTACATACCAACAACGCCATCAACAACACCAAGAACGTAGTAAGAACCTGTTCCCTCCTTTGTGATAATCTCGCTAGCGATTGTACCGTCGAAGAGGTTGCCCTCAACAGCAGCAGCCGAAGCAGCAATTGCAAAGTTGTAAGTACCGGCGTCAGCCTTCAGAACAACACCTGTGTTAGCGGGGATTGTAGTTGTAATCTCCGTGAGCTGTACTGCATCACCCTCAACAGAAGTTGCATAGTAAGCCTGAACACCTGAGGGGATTGTAAGAGCAACAGGAGCATACAATGTAGCGTAGCCTGCCGATGTTACAACAACGGGGAGGCTGTTAACTGCCTCGAGGTTGAATGTATAGCCATCACCCTTAGCGCCGGGAGTAGCAGCATCGGTATAGTTGCTCTGGTGGATGTACAATGCACGTGCGCTCTCGTTGTTACCGATGAAGCTGATATTGTACAGACCAAATGTCTCGGCCGAGTTGAACGAAATAGCAGTACCTGCAACTGAAAGGTCGTCGCTGTAACCCAAGAAGTTGTTGTTATTTACAAGGTGCTTGCCCGAGCCATAAGAAACAAGGCACTCATCCTCGCAATAGAAGAAGATTGAGTTAGCATCAGTAGCTGAAACAAACTCGGCACGTCCGTCCTTAGCCTCTGAGTTAGCCGAACCAAGGTAAGGAGCATCATCGTTCCAACCGATAACACCGGCCTTGATACGAACGTAAGAAACACCTGCATTGGGAGTATTTATCTTGAACGAAGCACGCAACTGACCAATTACTGAGTAGATTGCAACAAGTTCGTCGTATGTAGCAGTCTCAACGTCGAATGCCTCAACCTGAGCCTTGAGCGCCTCGTCGCAACCATACTGACCGTAGTTGCTACCAAGAAGACTCTCCATTGACGCGAGCTCGGCAATAGCCGCAGCTACTGTACCTCTGTAAAGGTCGGCAAGTTTAGTAGCGTCGCCTTCAACAATCTCCCAAGCAGAAGCACTTGTAGCATCACCGTTCCAAGAAACGATGGTACCGCTCTTGTTAGCACCTCCACCGTGTCCGCCGGCGTGCATATTCAAATCATTAAGAGTAATGTTTACCAAAGCATTTCCGTTAGTAGCGAATCCGCGAGCTGCAAATTCAATAGCAGAACCTGTCTCGGTCAACGACCACGCACCGCTCACGGCAGCGTTACCTGTAAGATATGTACCTGTTGCAACATTCTGGAATGCGATACCACCCTCAACGGCAACAGCCTTCCACCAGAAGTTTACATCGTTCTCGTTGAATGCCTTCCAAGCGGGAACGTCTGTGTTAGCATAAACTGCAAGGTCATCGGCTGTCCAAACATATGTGCTGTTCTTTATAAAGTAGTAGCTATTTGCTGTGGGGTTAATTGTCGAGAATGTAGCCTTAAGAGCCTCAGCAGCTGCAATCTGTGCCTGAATCTGCTCGGCAGTCTTGTCATCCATAGCAGCAGCAAAATCCTTGATGGCAGTGAGCTTGGCAGCATACTCTGCGTCAGAAGATGTGTAGCAACCAATCTGTGTACCTATAACAGCTACAATTACGTCGAGCTCGGCAATAAGAGCGTTGAGCTCCTCTTTATAAACGCCTGTTGACAAGTAAGCCTCAAGAGCAGCCTCGGCTGTTGTGGGGTCAAAGTCGGCAACCTCTACAAACTTAACAGCGTTACCGGCATCTACCCAAGACCAACCATCAATCTGAAGTGCGGGTACTCCTGTAATATTGAAGTAACCCGATGAATTACCATCAAACTGAACCATTACGCGGCCGGCCTCAACCGACGAAGCATCGTGGAAGATAATGGGCTCGCAAACTGTTGTGCTCAGCGCTTTTGAAGATGTAACAAACTTACCGGCACCTACGCTCCAAAGGTAGTAATTCTCGTCGCTACCTTTAATAAATGCAAACTGATGGTTGGGCTCGGCAGCATCGAGTGCGGTTGTTACACCAAGTACATCGGCACCTACTGCCCAAGAAGCACGCTGTGTTGTAGCTGTGTAAGCCTTGTTGGGGTTAGCATCGGCAAGTGAAGAGATTGTAACCTCGGGAACCTCGGGCTCAAGTGTAGCCTCGTAAGTAGCGATAACTGCAAGTGCCTCGGCGGGGTCGAATGTTGCAGCGGGCTCAAGGTTAACGCAGTTACCTGGGTCGGCAAGGCTGTTCCAGAATGTGATGACAGCGGGGTCGTAACCGTTAGAGATACCCATCTGCGAACCATCCTGCAATGTTACTACCCAAGGATGACCGGTGTATGTACCATTCTGGAAATATACGTTCTGTTCGGGAGTATCGGTAAGCTTTGTACCATCACCACTCTTGCTAACGAATTTCTTGTCAGAAATGCTGTAAAGATAGATGTTGTCATTCTCAGATGTAATGAAAGCAAAGTGCTGTGCAGCGTTTGTAATATCTTTTTCGATTTCCATCTTCTGTGTACTAGTCAGCGCAGTACCGTTGGTTACCCAAGCACCACGGCTGTTAGAAACAACGTAAGCAACGCTGTTGCTGAGGTTCTCGAGTGATTTCAGATAGATGGCATCGGCAACTTTTGTATTGATATTGGCAATTTTAGTTCTAATACCGGGAATATCGCTCATTGAAGCGGCAAACTCATAAGCGTCATTAGCCTCGGCAATAGCATCTTCGATAGCAGCCTTCTGCTCCTCTGTCATAGTGCGCGACTCGAGCATACTGTTTGCATAAGCTACCATAGCGTCCAACTCGCCCTTTACAATAGCGAGCTCGGCTGTGAGGGCATACTCTGCGTCAATAATTCTATAACAGTTACCTGCGTCGGTTGTTGTCCAGCCGTTTACAACGATACCATTAGCCATCTGGCCGGGATCCTGTGAGTTAAGGCCTTTACCACCAATGCAGAGCTTCCACTGATATGTACCGCCTACATTCTCAAGTGTAAGAGCGTCAGTCTTTTCAGCAACAAAGGCACCTGCTTGATCCACATACTTTTCTGCACCTACACTGTAAAGATAGTAAGACTCGCCATCTTTCACAATCTGGAACTGCTGGTTAGCATCCTCGGGGTTTTTCTCTACTGTACCAACTGCTGTACCATTGCTTGTTGTCAAAGAACCTGCAATAGTCTCGGTGTACATCAAGAAGCAACGTGCACTCTCGATGAAATACTTTCTGCTGTTGCTCAGCTGGCTAAGGTCAGTAATAACCTCTACTGCCTCGGGCTCGCCGACATTCTCGTCAGCTGTGTAGGTTACAGTAATTGTGTAGTCGTTTGCAGGCATATTCTGTGCCTCAAAGTCGTGTGTGTAACCGGCCTTTGCATCAACAGTGATTGCAGCACCAGCCTCAACCATAATTGACTTGGTAGTAATCTCTTCACCTACAACAGAATTGATAGTGAGCTGATAGTAGTTTGACATATCAAGCACGTTCTGCACAGTCCAAACACCGGTACCGCCGTTGTAGCCCATTCCGTTGAAATTGAACCAAGCGCTACCAATGCTCAAACGTACCCAATAGTCGCCACCGGTCGCTTCATCCTCAAAGCAGTTGGCGCCACCAAAGTTCTCAACTCCTTCACCGCCTGCAAAAGGCTTTACAGCTGTAAACTTTGCAGCCGATGCGACTGCACCAAAAGTTACGAGGTTGTCTGCCTGCAAATAGGCTGTACTCTCGTCGGCACCGTAGGCCTTCTTAATGTAGAATTGGTTTTCACCGGCCTTCTCCCAAACAAAAATTATCGAGGGAGACAACTCGGCCGTGCGACCTACTCCATCATAGAATGTGTTGTAGGCAGATTCTTGCGTACATCTGATGGCAATACGCTTTGAACTTTCTACCGCATTCAAATCGGACGCAGTAAGACGTGTCCCCTGCGCCATCGCTGTGGCTACAAATGCAACCAACAGTGAAAGAATAAAAGTAAACTTTTTCATAAAATTAAAAAATTGATAAATTATTTAATAACACTCTAATCGCATAACTAAATATTTTTCAACAGCTTACACGGGCAAAAAGCTCACACCGATGCACTCCACTGCAAAATACTATATACAACGTGCAAATTTAACTAAAAAGAATAAAACGACAAAACATTTGTGAGTAAAATTTACTAAAAATTTCACAAAATAATGCGCTGTACACTACTCTCACCATTCTTTAATAATAATGAGACTGCCAAAGAAATATCGCCGTCAACGGCCGACTACAATGAAAGAATTTTAGAAAAAGAGGCCGAGATTCATAAAACGGCGCTTGGGGCCGAGGATGTTGTCGAGTGGCAATATTTTGCCGATACTATGCAGGCTGTCGATGCGCTGCGTAGCGAGGGCTATGGCATTTACTCCATTGAACAGGTCGAGGACAGTATCCCCCTGCAACAGTTCGGGGTAGAGGATGGTGCGCGGTACGCCGTAATTTTTGGCAACGAGGTAAAGGGCGTGCAGCGTCTGAGGAGTTCGATTGTACATTAAAAAGAATGTTGCGTGTGGTTATTTTTAACTCCTCACCCTTTTAGGGAGCTCCTCTTTATTACAAAAAAGAGGAGCGGTTTTATGGGTTGTTTACAAATAAAAAAAAGGATGGTTCATAAAAGAACCACCCTTTTAAAAGAGTTATTGGTTGCTGTGAATTATTCACCGGGCCAACCCTCTATCCACATAAAAGTGTCTTCTGCAACCCAAGCGGGGCTACCACCTGAATTCCAAACACCATACAAGTAATATACATTCCCCTCGTTTACGAAAGGCTTGCAATAGCTCTTATAACTGCCTGCGGGGTCGTAGTAGAAGGCGAATGATGCACCACTTACTGCGACACCCATATTGTATGTGCCTGTGGGGATGCTAACTGCATTTCCTGCCTCGTCGATGAAGAAAGGAATGTAGCAACCTTCGGGGTTCTCAAGATATGATGCAAAAGGATATACGCGGCAGTAGTAGCCATCGCCATTGTAATTCTCGGCTATCTCGAATGTGCACTCCATCTCCATTCCAAGCAAATCATTGTTGTAGATACCCTTACCTGCTGCTACCCAATTGTACTCTTTGAAGAATGAGAGTGTGTAGATTGTTGCACCCGAAATTGAGAGCTGATCCTCGGGCACGTCAAATGTTACATCTACCTTGTAGTTTGTACCACCCTTAATTTGGGCGTTGTCAATGAGGAGTTTAAACTCTGCTGTGCTGCTACCATCGACAAAATGTACTAAATTTTCTGAAGCTGTAACAATGTCGCTGTTAGATGTAATGATTACGGGAACGTCTACATTTCCTTTTGTTGTACCTCTTACAGCAACGATTGTTTGTTCTGTAAGCTGGTCACTGACTTTAAGGCTGTAGCTGTTTGAGGCACGCTCGAATGAGTATGTGTCATTCTTGAAATTGTACTTATCCCAATAACCATCCTCGCTACAAGCTGTGAAGAGGCTTGCAACAGCTACCATCGACAAAATAAGTAATGATTTATAAAGTTTCATAATTTTATTTTTTTAATGTCTTTCGGCTTTCACTCTCCCGCGCTTTTGTGTGGCGCGGGAGGGTGGGGAACCGAATTTTATGTTTTTTTACTTTTCAACGGGTGTGGGAAGCTCCTCCATAAGCTCGTTGTTCTCACCAATCAGAGGGTTACGCTCCATCTCGGCTTGGGGGATGGGGTAGATGAGAATCTTATCGCCTGCGGGGATGTTGAATACAAGCTTCTCGGCAAAGCCTGCGCCACGACGGTCAACACCTTTCTTCAGACGCATAAGGTCGCCGTAAGAGAATCCCTCGCCCCAAAGCTCGATACGACGCTGCTTCCATACTGCATCCTGTACAGCCTCGGGGGTTGTTGCAATGCAGGTGTAAGCGGGGTCGCGGTAGGTCTTGATAAGAGCCTCGAGTGTAGCTGCACCGGCTGCGGCATTGCCTGCCATAGCCTCGGCCTCGGCCTTGATGAGGTACATCTCCTCGATACGCATAAGAGGAATGTCGTTGGCGTTGGTGCTTGTGTAGGTCTCGTCCTTGTAGCAACCGAACTTCATCTGTGTGTAGGGAGGACAGCCGGCCTCGTTGATGGCGTAGTCGGCCTGCTCGGCGTTCAGGTTCATTGACATACAGTCTTCGTCCAACCACCAGCCCTTACGAACGTCGGTCGAGGGGATTGACTCGAACAACTCTTTGTTGATGCAACGCCAAGCACCTACCGATGCGTAGCCGTAGTTGAGTGAACCCATATGCGAGGGGAAGTTACAGATACCGCTTGTTACGGGACGGTCGGTCTCGGCAACTACGATACCCCACATCCAAGATGCATCCTCAATCTCGCTGAAGCCGGGCTTCTTAAGGTCGCTGATAGCGTAGGGAGCGGCGACGCTGTTCTTGATAGCATTCTCGGCATCCGAAGCGGCAGCAGCCCAATTGTTCATTACAAGGTTAACACGTGCGCGGATACCGTAAGCAACGTCGAGGCTTACGTAGCGCTTGTCCTCGCGTACAACGTCGCTGTTCTCAAGGATGGCGATTGCGTTGTCGAGGTCGCTCATAATCTGTGCATAAACCTCTTTTACAGTAGCGCGGGGGCAACCCTCGGAACCGGCAGCATCGGCATTAGCCTCGGTGATGATGGGTACACAGGGCTTGTCCTCGTTACCAACGTATGTGTGCTGGTAGAGCTGTGCAAGAGTAAAGTAGTCGAACGCGCGGATAGCGTAAGCCTGAGCAAGATAGAACTTCAGGTTCTCGTCCTCGGTGTCGGCGCTAATCATTGCTGTTACAGCGTTAACTGTGTTCAGCTGCTTGTAGATGGTGCTCCAAATGAGGCGTGTGCCGTAGTATGTGTAGTTGGCATCCTCGAATGTAACAGCCATTGAGAACCAGTTGTAACCTATGTCCTCGGATACAAGGTCGGTACCGCGGCTGTCGGTCCACAGCATAATGGTGGGGTAGCCGAGGTCGTTGTGGTAGCTCTCGTCGAAAATCTTACCAAAGTTGTAGAAGGCCGAGGTCATAGCAGTAACGCTTGCCTTGATTCTCTCGGGGTTAGAGGCAACAGCCTCCTCCTTCTGGTCGGCGGTGATAGTAGAACCCAGAGGCTCGGTATCAAGGTCGTTACAGCCTACGAGTGTAAAGGCTGCCAATGCCGACGCAATAAATGTATATTTAAAATTTTTCATTTTTCTCTTAAATTAGATGTTTAGAATGTAAGTTTGATACCACCTGTGATTGTACGCAGAGCACCGTATGTTGATGTTGTTGTCATTGTGTAGCTCTGACGGGGATCCATACCCTTACGTGCGCAAAGCAGTGCTACGTTGTCGGCTGCACCGTAAACGCGGATTGAGTTGAAACCGAGTGAACGACACCAGCTCTTGGGGAATGTATAACCCAATGTGATGTTGTTGAGCGAGAGGTAGTTAGATGAAACTAACCAACGGTCGCTGCTCTGGTTTGTGTATTGGTCCATTGCGTTGATACGGGGAACGTCTGTGTTGCGGTTCTCGGGTGTCCAAGCGTTGGCAATGTCTTTGTGCCAGTTGTGTCCTGCATCCGAAGAGTTGCCGTTGTGCATCAAATCCTGATATGTGTAGTCCCAGATTTTACCACCCATCTGATAAGAGAACTGTACGCCGAGGTCGAAGCCGTAGAACTCGATTGTTGTACCGAAACCACCATATACATCGGGCATAAGGTCGCCTGTTGCCTCACGGCCGGTCTGCGATGCAACCGAGTAGTTAGATGTTACGTAACGCTCGGGGTTCTTCTCGTAATCTGCAACTGCTGCTGCGTAAGCGTCTTCGTCTTTAAGGAGGTTGTCGTAATCTGCCTGTGTCTTATCACCGCTGTTAATCTGACGCTGGAAGTGCTCGTCGAATGTGTATTTAGCGTGGAAGAGTGCAAGACCTGTGTTGGGGTCAACACCTGCATACTTAACAAGGTAGAGCTGATACATTGACTCGCCCTCCTCAAGGATTGACGTTCCGCTGATGTACTTACCGTTAAGCTCGGGGTGAAGCTCGTTAATCTCGTTCTTTACGAATGTTGCATTGGCATATACATCCCACTTGAAGTTACGTGTCTTGTAGGGAGTAGCTGTGAGCTCAATCTCCCAACCGCTGTTGGTCATTGAACCAACGTTCATAGGAATTGATGTGTAACCGTTAGAGGGTGATACGGGCTTGTTGTAGAGCATATCGCTTGTCTTACGGCTGAAGTACTCGACTGTACCGTTCAACTTGTAGTTGAAGAGTGAGAAGTCGAAACCGGTGTTGAATGACTGGCTCTTCTCCCAAGTGAGCTCCTTGTTACCCTTGTATGCCAAAAGACCGTCCGAGAATGAACCGTCG
The DNA here is from genome assembly GCA_045533955.1 of Bacteroidaceae bacterium. Lineage (GTDB taxonomy): Bacteria > Bacteroidota > Bacteroidia > Bacteroidales > Bacteroidaceae > HGM04593. The sequence continues at coordinate 15,674 of JAZSIU010000075.1, read as the reverse complement.
GCACCTGTTACGGTGTATTGGTCGAGGTAAGCGTAGTAGTTACCGATGTTGTCGTTACCCTGCTCACCGTACGATGCTTTAAATTTGAGAAGGTCAACCCATTTGTAGTCCTCCATAAACGACTCTTTGCTGATTACCCAAGCTGCTGAAGCCGAGTAGAAGTCGCCCCAACGGTTGTCGGGATGGAAGCGCGAAGATGCGTCGCGACGATAAGATACGCTTGCAAAGTATTTCTCGTCCCAGTTGTAGTTCAAACGACCGAAGATACCACGTGTAGAGTATTCGTAAGCCGAACCACCGCCACGCTTCTGGTCGATTGTGTTGTTAACTGTGTAGTCGCCCTCTTTGTAGAAGTTCTGACCCGATGCCCAAGAATTCTCGCCACGCAGGTCGTATGCCTCGTAACCTACCAATGCCTCGATGTTGTTTTTGCCAAGGCTGATGTTGTAGTTGGCAAGGTACTGCTGGTTGAATGTGTATGTACGTGTGTTGTCCTGTGTTACAGTACCACCGTAGCTTGCGCTCTGACCATATTTGTTGTTACCTATATCGTGGTAGCGTGTGTTGTCAACGTATGTGCTGAGTGTAGCTGTCAGCTTAAGACCTCTGATGGGAGTAACCTCGGCGAACCATTTGCCGTTGAAGATGTCCATAAGGTACTCGGTGTTGTTGTAGATAAGGTCGCTGATAGGGTTAGACATTGACATCCAGTTACGTGTGCCGGCCGAGTATTTGCCATCACCATAGTCGTAAACGGGACGACCTGTCTGTGCGTCGCGCATAATGCTGCTATCTGCATTGCGGATGTACAAGGGATATACGGGGGCAATGTTGTTGGCAAGGAAGAAGGCGTTACCCGATGAGTTTGTTGTTGTCTGCTCGCCGGGGTAGCGGCTCTCGCTGTTTGTGTAGGCGAGGTTTGTACCAATCTTCAACCATTTCTTTGCCTGATAATCAACGCTCAAACGTGTTGTGAGACGGTCGAAACCACTGTTCTCGATGATACCGCCATCCTCAAGGTAACCGGCCGAGAAGAAGTAGTTGATGCGCTCTGTACCACCCGATACGCTGAAGTTGTACTCCTGACGCATCTGGTTGTCGATAGTACCCTCTGTCCAATCATCGGGAGTGTAGAAGTTCTTACCGTCGCTGTAACCAAGTGTTGCAAGGCTGTTTACTTTACCTGTAACAGGGTCGATGAGGCCATCGGCGCCGTTAAGTGTGTACATCTGGTAGCCGAGAGCGGGGAAGAGCTGTGCGTTACCGTATGCGTGAGCTCTTGCAGCGTCGTAACCAAGGTTGTAGTAGCCTGCGTTGCGATGAGCTTTGTAGAGTGTCTCCATATACTCGTTAGCCGAGCCGAGAACATCGTACTTGCCAATCTGACGCTCGTTGATACCCCAGCTTGCGTCGAATGTTACGCGAGACTCGTGTGTCTTACCTTTCTTTGTTGTTACCATAATAACACCGTTGGCACCACGAGCACCGTAAAGAGCGGCCGAAGCAGCATCCTTCTGTACTGTCATACTCTCGATGTCAGAGGGGTTGATAGATGAAATATCACCATCGAAAGGAATACCGTCAACAACGTAGAGGGGGTTGTTGCCGGCGTAGAGTGAACCGACACCGCGAACACGTACAGTTGCGCTTGTTCCGGGCTGACCGTTAGACTTAAGTGTCTGAACACCGGCAATTGTTCCCGAGAGGGCGTTGGTTACGTTAGATACCTTACGAGCCTCAATCTTGTCGGCCTTTACAACCGATGCCGAACCGGTAAATGCCGATTTCTTGGCTGTACCATAAGCTACAACCATAACCTCTTCGAGTGAATGACCATCCTCGGTAAGAGTAATTTTGATTGTCTTACCACGCTGGATTTTCACCTCCTGAGTAGCCATACCTACGTAAGAAACGCGAATGTGTGTTGCGCTTGCAGGTACTCTGTCAATAGTGAACTTACCCTCAATATCGGTAGAAGTACCAAGAGTAGCGGTACCCACAACCAATACAGAGGCTCCAATTACAGGCTCACCGTCAGACTCCGAGTAAACAATACCCGAAATGCTGCTGGTTTGCGCTGTTGCCATACCTACACCAAGCATAATGCAGGTTAACAAAAATAGCACTCTTTTCATTTGATAATGAATTTAAGTTAATAATAATTAAGTAGTTAAGTTTAGTTTTTTGTGGCATCCCGATGTGGGGACTTTTTCCAAGGTTGCGAAGATACAAATTTTAATTCAATTGCAAAAGAAAGTTAATGCTAAAAGTTTTGTTAAAAGTGAGAATTTTGTATAATATTGATTTTTGATATATTCCCTATATGGTATTTCTTTTTTGTTACAAGTTATTGATATTCAATTGTATGGCATTGTGTTTTTGCTTGTTTAATAATGATTTTTGATTTCTTTTGAAATTAGAAAAAAGTAAGTTAAAATGCTTTAATATTGTGCATTGTGTCAGAATAGAATCTTAAAAGCGATGTGTCGCGCGCCTGTAACCGCTTGTGGCGGGGGGTGGAGCGTAAACTTTTGTCATTTTGTCAATTATATGTCTGAATTTGTATTCTTTAGCGTCGTGCCCGCTGTTTTTTGTTTTAAAATAGATAACAATAGTTACCTTTTATATTATATGTGCGTGCGCGCGCGTGTACCCACGCTCTGTTCTCTTTGTTGCGGTGCATTTTTTCTCTTTTTTAAACAGTTTATAATAAAATGAAACACATTTTACATATTTTCGGGAAAATAGTTGTACCTTTGCCGAATATTATCGCAAAGAAATTACAAAAAACAAAAATATGTTGACAGTTAAAGTTATCAGTCAAGAGACCGAAAAGGTTATTAAAGGTCTCGAAAAGAAGCATTTTAAGAATGCACAAGAGACAGTTGAGAAGGTACTCGGGCTCGACCGCGAGCGTCGTACAGCGCAGGCCGAACTTGATGCAACGCTTGCACAGAGTAAGCAGTGTGCCGCAAAAATCGGCCGATTGATGAAGGAAAAGGCCCTTGAAGAGGTTGAGGCGGTTAAGGCCGAGGTAGCCTCTTTGAAGGACAAGGCCAAAGAACTTCAGGAGAAGATGGACGAGGCTGCCGCAAAATTGCAGGAGCTGCTTTATACAATCCCAAATATTCCCTACGACGAGGTACCCGAGGGTGTAACAGCCGAGGACAATGTGGTTGAGAGGAGCGGTGGTCTCGAGACTGAGCTTCCTGCCGATGCTCTGCCTCATTGGGAGCTTGCCAAGAAATACGACCTTATCGACTTTGACCTCGGAGTAAAAATCACCGGTGCCGGATTCCCCGTATATAAAGGCAAGGGCGCGCAGTTGCAGCGTGCGCTCATCAATTTCTTCCTCGACGAGGCACGCAAGGCCGGATACGTCGAGATTATGCCCCCCACGGTGGTAAACGCCGCTTCGGGCTACGGAACGGGACAGCTCCCCGACAAAGAGGGTCAGATGTATCACTGCACAGTGGACGACTTTTATCTTATCCCCACAGCCGAGGTTCCCGTAACAAATATCTACCGCGACGTAATTCTTGACGAGAAACAGCTCCCCATAAAGAATTGCGCCTACACACAGTGCTTCCGCCGCGAGGCCGGCTCCTATGGCAAAGATGTTCGCGGACTGAACCGCCTGCACGAGTTTTCCAAGGTTGAGATTGTGCGCATAGACACTCCCGAGCACAGCAAAGAGTCGCACAAGGAGATGCTTGAGCACGTCGAGGGGCTTTTGAAAAAGTTGGAGCTTCCTTACCGCATTCTGCGTCTGTGCGGTGGTGATATGAGTTTCACGGCAGCTCTGTGCTTCGACTTTGAGGTGTATTCCGAGGCACAGAAGCGTTGGCTGGAGGTGTCGTCGGTGTCAAACTTCGACAACTATCAGGCCAACCGCTTGAAATGTCGCTACCGCAACGCCGAGAAGAAGACCGAGCTGTGCCACACACTAAACGGTTCGGCTCTTGCCCTGCCACGTATAGTGGCTGCGTTGCTCGAGAATAATCAGACACCCGAGGGCATACGCATCCCCGCAGCGCTTGTTCCTTACTGCGGCTTCGAGATAATTGACTAAGAATTACACTGTTGATATTGAACGCATTATGTATAAAATAGTATCAAAAGAGCAATTTTCGGAGAAGGTGTTCCGTCTGCGTGTCGAGGCGCCTCTGATTGCCAAGGCCTATCGTGCCGGAAACTTTGTTATTGTGAGAGTGGGCGAGAAGGGCGAGCGTATCCCCCTGACAATTGCTCACGCCGATGCCGAGCGCGGCCTTATCACCCTTGTGGTGCAGAAAGTGGGCAAAAGCTCGTCGCGTCTGTGCGACCTTAACGAGGGCGACCATATTACCGACGTTGTAGGCCCTCTGGGACAGGCTACACACATCGAGAATTTCGGTACCGTGGTGTGCGCCGGCGGAGGCGTAGGCGTTGCGCCTATGTTGCCCATTGCCACAGCGCTTAAAAAGGCGGGCAACCGAGTAATCTCGGTGCTTGCGGGCCGCTCGAAAGACCTTATTATATTGGAGGACGAGGTGCGTGCCGTCTCGGACGAGGTGATTATTATGACCGACGATGGCTCTTACGGCGACAAAGGATTGGTTACCGAGGGAGTGGAGCGCGTTATTCTGCGCGAGAAGGTAGATAAGTGCGTGGCAATAGGCCCCGCCGTGATGATGAAATTCGTCTGCCTGCTGACAAAGAAATATGAGATTCCCACCGAGGTGTCGTTAAACACAATTATGGTCGATGGCACGGGAATGTGCGGCGCCTGCCGTGTAACTGTCGATGGAAAAACAAAATTCGTGTGTGTCGATGGGCCCGAGTTTGACGGCCATAAGGTTGATTTTGACGGGATGATGCAGCGTCTGGGTTCGTTCAAGCGCGAGGAACAGGAGGAGATGGAGCGCTTCGTAAACTCGCACGGCGAGGAGTGTGCAGCCGCCCCCGCTGCCGACGAACTGACCGACCGCAATGCAGCGTGGCGCGTCGAGCTTCGCGGCAAGCTCAAGGGAAAAGAGCGTGCGGCCATCGAGCGTTGCGAAATGCCCGAGCTTGAGCCCGCCTATCGTGCCACTCAGCTGCGCGAGGAGGTGAACCGCGGCCTCACTGTCGAAATGGCAATGCGCGAGGCGCAGCGCTGTCTCGATTGTCCCAATCCTACCTGTATGGAGGGTTGCCCCGTGAGCATAAAAATTCCTTCGTTCATCAAGAATATTGAGCGTGGCGAGTTTGGCGCCGCCGCAAAAGTGCTTAAAATGACAAGCTCGCTGCCGGCAGTGTGCGGCCGCGTATGTCCTCAGGAGAAGCAGTGCGAGTCGAAGTGCGTGCATCTGAAGATGGGCCACAAGGCTGTTGCCATCGGTGCGCTCGAGCGCTTCGCAGCCGACTATGCCCGCGAGAATGGCCTGAACGAGGTTCCAGCCGTTGCCCCCTCGAATGGTATTAAGGTGGCTGTTGTGGGCTCGGGCCCCGCGGGATTGTCGTTTGCCGGAGATATGGCAAAGCTCGGCTATTCGGTTACAGTCTTTGAGGCACTGCACGAGATTGGCGGTGTGCTGAAATATGGAATCCCCGAATTCCGTCTGCCCAATGCCATTGTCGAGACCGAGATTGAGACACTGCGCAAGATGGGTGTCGAGTTTGTAAAGGACTGCGTGATTGGAAAGACCCTCTCAATAAAGCAACTCGAGGAGGAGGGCTATAAGGGAACATTCGTTGCTTCGGGTGCCGGACTACCCAATTTTATGAATATCCCCGGCGAAAATTCTATAAACATTCTCTCGTCTAACGAGTATCTGACACGTGTGAACCTAATGGACGCCTCGAACCCCGAGAGCGACACCCCTATGCACATAGGCAAGCGCGTTGCTGTGGTGGGCGGTGGTAACACGGCTATGGACTCGGTGCGCACGGCACTGCGTCTGGGCGCCGAGAAGGCAATGATTATCTATCGTCGCAGTGAGGCCGAGATGCCCGCCCGCCTCGAAGAGGTTAAGCACGCCAAAGAGGAGGGTGTCGAATTCCTCACCCTGCATAATCCCATCGAGTACATTGCCGACGAGAAGGGCTGTGTGAAGCAGATTGTGCTTCAGAAGATGGAGCTTGGCGAGCCCGATGCTTCGGGACGTCGTTCGCCCGTGCCCGTCGAGGGTGCCATTGAGACTATCGACATTGATATGGCGGTGGTGAGCGTGGGTGTTGCGCCGAATCCTCTTGTTCCTACCTCGGTCGAGGGGCTCGAGCTTGGCCGCAAGAATACAATCGCCGTAAATGAGAAGATGCAATCGTCAATACCCACAATTTTTGCAGGTGGCGACATTGTGCGCGGCGGTGCAACCGTGATTCTTGCAATGGGCGATGGCCGCAAGGCTGCTGCCTCGATGCACGAGATGCTTAGTAAGTAAAATATTTCTATAAATAGAAAAACAAGCGCCGGCAGATTCCAATTTGTCAGCGCTTGTTATTTTTTATTTCCATTTGTAAAGTGAGGGCTTATGCCCGTTGTGGTGGCCTCCAGCGCCGTTTCTGCACGTTTTTTTGTCTCGGATACCGGGCTATGTGCAGCTTTTTTCGTAAAATTATTCTTTTTTGAAACAAAAAACCTTTTTTTCGCTTGCCGTGTTATTTAAATGATTATATTAGCCTATGCGGAAGGGTAGCAGGGTGTATCACTTTGGCACTGTTTCGCCACTTTCTTTAGCAAAGTGAAACCAAATTATAGGACTTTAAAAACTAACTGAGATGAAGACACGTCTTGAACACGATTCATTAGGCGAGATACAGGTTCCCGCTGATGCTTATTATGGAGTGCAAACATTGCGAGCCATTGAGAATTTTCACGAGATAAGCGGTATTACAATAAGCGACCACCCTTACTATGTGAAGGCTTTGGCACAGGTGAAATGGGCAGCCGCTCACGCTAATATGGAGCTTGGCACGCTGGACGCTACAATAGGTAACGCCATAAAGGCTGCTTGTGAAGAAATTATCGGTGGTGCGCTGGTCGATCAATTCCCCGTTGACCTTATTCAGGGCGGTGCAGGAACATCGACCAATATGAATATAAATGAGGTGGTTGCCAATCGTGCGTTGGAGATTCTGGGACACGAGAAGGGCGAATATCAATATTGCCACCCCAACGACCACGTCAATCTGTCGCAATCGACAAACGATGCTTATCCTACTTCGTTTAAACTCTGCTTCATATATCATAATGACGACCTTATCAAGGAACTCGAGAGGTTGGTTGCGTCGTTCCGCGCCAAAGGTAAGGAGTTTGAGGGTATTCTGAAGATGGGCCGCACGCAGCTGCAAGATGCTGTGCCTATGACCCTCGGACAGGAGTTTGAGGCCTTTGCTGCTACTCTTGAGGAGGAGATTGCCCGTCTGAACGAGGCTGCCCGTCTGTTCCTCGAGGTTAATATGGGTGCGACGGCCATCGGTACGGGTATTAACACCGAGCCGGGCTATGCCGAGGCTTGCGTGAAGGCTCTTGCCGAGGTTACAGGGCGCGATTTTGTGCTTGCAAGCAATCTTGTAGAGGCTACTCCCGACGCCGGTTCATCGGTGATGTACTCTTCGGTGCTAAAGCGTATGGCGGTTAAGCTGTCGAAGATTTGTAACGACCTGCGTCTGCTTTCGAGCGGCCCGCGTTGCGGCCTTAACGAGATTAACCTGCCGCCTATGCAGCCCGGTTCGAGCATTATGCCCGGAAAGGTTAACCCCGTGATTCCCGAGGTTGTGAATCAGATTTGTTTCCGTGTGATTGGCAACGACCTTACCGTTACTTTTGCGGCCGAGGCGGGACAGTTGCAGCTGAATGTTATGGAGCCTGTGCTTGTACACGCGATAATTTCGTCGATAAGAATGTTGCTCAAAGGAATGGCGCGTCTCAGGACACTGTGTGTAGATGGTATCACAGCCAACGAGGGACACTGCCGCGAGCTTGTTATGGGAAGCATCGGTATTGTTACGGCTCTTAACCCCACGTTGGGCTACGAAAATTCGGCAAGAATAGCGAAGCGTGCGCTCAAGGAGAATCGCAGCGTCTATGACCTTGTCCTCGAGGAGAATCTGCTTACTAAAGAGGAACTCGACGAACTGCTGCGTCCCGAGAATATGATTGCCCCGCATAAATTTTATGCTAAAAAATAAGACTTTGAACATTATATGACATTATCTTGTAACTTATACAATATTAGAACTCTTTTTAAGTTATAATAGTTAAGTAAAAGTTTAAACCTAACAAAACCTTTCGGCCTCGTCAGTAGTGATACTCGCGAGGTCTCTTTTTTTTGGATAAAAATTGTTTACAAAGAAGGCCTTCGATTTTGTTGCTTGTGAAAAAGGTTGTATATTTGCGCTAATGTGCGAACGTACATTGTGCTCGCTGTGTAAAATATTTAAGTAAACGTTGTATTTTCCGTTCGTTTGTTGGTATATTCGAGGGCCGAGGAGGTGTTTCGTTGCAAAATATTATTGAGCGGGACTTTATTCTGTAAAAAAATAGAAAATATTTGATTATGCGTTTGATTAAGATATTTTTCTTTCTGCTTGCGGTGCTGTCAGTGGCCTGTGGCGATAAAAAAACTTATATTGAGACTATTATGCCCAATATTCCTGCCGAGGTTCCGTCGCTGCCACAGAGTGCGATGCTGTGTGTGGATAGCTTCCCCGCGTGTGTAAATGTCGAGTACAAGGGCGATACTGCCATTCTCTCGGCTTTGCCGCAGGGGGTGCGTGCCACAGTCAATGGGGCAAAGGTTGCAGTGAGCAGCAGTGTCGAGGGGGTGCACTTTATGCTTCGGGGCGAGGCGGGCGATGGCTCGTTTGCCCTGACAAGCAGCGCCAAGGTGCTTGTGTCGATGGATGCTTTGATGCTCTTCTCGCAGAAGGGTAACGCTATGACTATCAATGCCCCCAAAGGGGTGTTTCTGCGTGCCGAAGAGGGTCGCCCCAATTATATAATGGACGCTGCTGCCTCCGAGGCTGAATATGTGGCGAAGAACTCGGCTGCCATACGCATCGACGGCAATGCGGTGGTGTGCGGCGGCAGTATCGCCATCAAGGGACAGAGGATGAGTGCCATCCACTGCTCGGGACGTATGATTTTGAATAATAAGAATTTTGCGGTCGAAGGGGCTGCCACTGATGCTGTTGTTGCCGATAGCGGCATTGTGGTGGCCAATGGAAATATTTTTGTATCGGGCGCGCGCGATGCTTTTAAGTCGAAACGCGGCAACTTGGTGGTGTTGGGCGGAAATATAAAGGTCGAGGCAGGGCGCGAGAAGGGCGACGGCGTTCAGGCGCGTAATTTCTACCTTTATGGTGGCAGTGTCGAGATTAAGAGTAGCGGAGCAGCCGCTCGCGGAATAAATTCCAAGGGTGCCGTCTATCTTATGGACGGCTATCTGAATGTGGAGACAAACGGCGAACCTATCTTCTCACCCAAAAAGGCCGATTATACGTCGGCCTCGTGCATTAAAAGCGCTACTCACACATATATTCGCAACGCCTGCGTTACGCTTGTGAACAACGCCGATGGTGGAAAGGGGGTGAATTGTGATGGTATAATGCGTATCGACGGTGGAATGCTCTCGGTGCTGAACCGTGGCAACGACGTGCAGCACCCCGAGGAACCCGACGCGCACTCATCGGCAAAGGGTATAAAATGCGACAGTGTGCTCATTATCCGCGGCGGAGCAATTGACGTGCGTGTCTTTGGAAAGGGGCAGCGCAGCGAGGGTGTGGAGTCTAAAAAGAATATGTTCATCGGTGGCAACGCTGCAATAAATATTTTTGCTTTTGACGACGCGCTGAATGCCGGCGGCGATATTATAATAGACGGCGGACGTCTGTATGCTTATTCGGTGGCCAACGACGGAATAGACGGTAACGCCTGCATAAGCCTCAGGGGCGGCATAGTGGTTGCCAATGGCGGCAATGCTCCCGAGCAGGGGCTTGACGTTGACGGCGATTCGCGCTTCGACGTTAGGGGAGGCGTGCTTGTGGCTGTTGGTGGCACGATGGGCCCCGCTCCGACGCTTCCGCGTGCGCAGGCGACCGAGCAGCCCGTTGCAGCCTGTGTAGGCAGTGAGCTCGAGCGCGGAAAATATGCGGCTCTGTGCAGTGCCGATGGTACGGTGCTTTATGCTTACCGACTGCCGCGCAGCCTTGTGGGTGGCGCCGTAACATTCTCGTCGCCGCAGATGAGTGTGGGGCATAGCTACTCGCTTGTCTTGTGCGATAGTGTAGAGGGTGCAAAGAATCTGGGTAACGGCCTCTTAGAGGGGGGTAGGGTGAATGATTCGCCTGCTCTCTCGTGGAAGCAGCAGCAATTGCTGGCTGTTGTCTCGGCCGATGGCTCGGTGCGTTTTTTGGATAAATTGGCTGCGGGCGATAATGATGGTCGTCCGATGCCTCCACCGCCTCCTCCTTTTGGTGGCGATAATGAGGGCCGTCCGATGCCTCCACCTTTTGGTGGCGATAATGGTGGTCGTCCGATGCCTCCTCCTCCTTATAATTTTGTCGATGAGGGGTATAATGAGGATAATCTGCCCGCGAATGGTTGGGCACCTGTCAGATAATAAAACAGATTCGCCTGCACTTTTTTGGGGTGCAGGCGAATATTTTTGTGGAGATTTAGATGTATTGCGAAATTATCTTTTTTAGTTCGTCGGCGGGACGTGCGCCGCTTGCCCGCCATACAATATTGCCCTTTTTGTATAGGATGAGTGTGGGCACCGAGCGCACCGAGTATGTGTCGGCCATTGCGCTGTTGCGGTCGATGTCTATTTTTATTATGCGTATTTTCTCGCCCAACTGTTGCTTGAGGCTCTCGAGTACGGGGGCCATTGCTTTGCAGGGGCCGCACCATTGGGCATAAAAATCGACAAGCACGGGCTTATCGCTCATAATTATCTCTCCGAATCTTTCCATAAGGTCTTTATTTTTCACGGTGTTACAATAAAAAAGAGGGAGGCCCTGAAAAAAACTACGCCCCCTCTCTTTATATAAATGTTTTTTACCGTGCTATTGTTCAGTATTATTTCTCGCTGCTTTGGTAGCGGCTGTTAAGTCCCTCGATGACCTCTTTTGTAATGTCGAGAGCCTCGTTAGCCAACAGAATGTTATCGGCCATTTTGCTGAGGATGAGGTCGTAGCCGTGTGTCTTATTGTACTCGGTGAGGAAATTGTTGATAGAGTCGCGCAGAGCGATATTGTTTTTCTGCTCCTCGGCCGAGAGTTCGTTGACAAGGCGCTGCTCGAGGCGTGCGTAGTCCTCTTGGCTCTTTAGGATGCGGGCCTGCTCCTCCTCGGCACGCTGACGTGTGGCATATACGTTGTTCTCGACCTTGCGCTGGAAGTCCTCCATATCAGCCTGTATGGCCTTGCCCTTCTCGCTGAGTGTCATACGCATATTCTCGCCCTTGCGCAGCATCTCGTTGCGCAATGTTACCGAGAAATTGTAGTTGTTGAGGAGTGAGTCGATGTTTACATAAGCAATTTTCAGGCCTCCGGCTACTGTTGCTGCGGGAGCAGACACTGTCGCTGTCTGATTGCCTGCGTTGCCACCGCACTGAACGAATAGGAGAATTGATAATACTGCAATTGCTGTTAATTTGAATCTTTTCATAGTTTATTTTTAATTATTGTTTCTTTGTTTACTGCTCTCGCTTACGGCCATAGGGTTAGGGCGACGGGCGTCGCGGTCTTGCGATTGGGCACACTTTATGCCTCTCTTACGCAATCCTTTGTTTCCGCTTACGTGGGTGTTGGGGAAGCGGCCGTTTTTCTTTATTATTATTGTTATTGATAATAAAATAAAGCTGATGGCTATTATTATCAATGTAAACATTAAAGTTTTAACCATTGTTTTTAATATTCAGAGTAGTAAAAGAGTTTAAAATATTTGCCCTTTTCTTACTCTGTATTTGAAAAGTTTGAATATCTTTGCTAATGATAGCAGTGCCATCGTTGCAAAAGTGAGTGCAAAGATAGTAACAAGCGAGCGGAAAATACGAAGTTTACTTCGATATTTTACAAAGCGAGCGCAGTCTATTTTCGCGTGTGAGCGCAAAGATAGTAACAAGCGAGCGGAAAATATGAAGTTTACTTCGATATTTTACAAAGCGAGCGCAGTCTATTTTCGCGTGTGAGCGCAAAGATACAAACAAACGAGCGAAAAATATGAAGTTTACTTCGATATTTTACAAAGCGAGCGCATAATATCTTCGCACGTAAGTGCAAAGATACTACATTTATCGACCTTTTTGGTTATTGCACAATGTAAAAAATCAAAAAATAACATTTTAAAAGGCCTGTTTTAAGAATTTTTTGTAAATAGCGATTTTGGTTTAATATAAATTAACAAAAAGATATAACGATTATGGGAAAATTGAATTTGAAGCCTCAGATGGTGTTCGACTATTTTGAGCAAATATGTGAGATTCCTCACGCATCGAAGCACGAAGAACAAATTTCGCGCTTCTTGCAGGATTTTGGTAAGAGTTTGGGCCTTGAGACCATTGCCGACGAGGTTGGTAATGTGCTCATTAAGAAGCCTGCCTCGCCCGGATACGAGGATAGAAAAACTATTATCCTTCAGGGGCATATGGATATGGTGTGCGACAAGCGTAAGGATGTCGAGCACGACTTTTCGAAGGATGCAATTAAACTCATTGTCGATGGTGAGTGGTTGCGCGCCGACGGGACAACGCTGGGTGCCGACAATGGCATAGGCGTTGCTGCGGGAATGGCCCTTCTTGCCGATAATACGTTGAAGCACGGCCCCATAAACTGCCTATTTACAATTGATGAGGAGACGGGCCTCACGGGCGCCGAGGCACTCGATGCAAAATTGCTTCAGGGTGATATTCTCATCAACCTCGACTCCGAGGATGAAGGTGAGATTTTCATCGGTTGTGCAGGAGGCGTGTGCAACTATGCCGATTTTCGTTACATTTGTGAGCCTATCGCAGGCGACCTGTTCTTTATGAAGGCCGAGGTGCTGCGCCTGACGGGTGGACACTCGGGCGACGATATTAACAAGGGACGCGCCAATGCCAACAAACTGCTCGCACGTTTCCTGTGTCGCGTAGCCGAGAAATATGAGTTTTATCTGTGCGACATTGACGGCGGCAGTCTGCATAATGCAATTCCGCGCGATGCGTGGGCGCTGTTTGCCGTTCCTTCAAAGGATAAGGAGAGTGTGAGGGTCGATTTTAATATCTTTGCCTCGGAGGTTGAGCAGGAGTATGCCGCAACCGACCCCGAGATGAGGCTACAGCTTCAGAGTGCCGACCCCGTGTCGCACGCCATCGACAAGGAGTGTACTGAGGCGCTTCTAAAATCACTGCACGCTGTCTTTAACGGAGTATTTGCGATGAGCAAGGATGTTCCCGGCCTTGTCGAGACGTCGAGCAATCTTGCATCTGTGCGTCGCACGGATAATATGATTAAGGTTACAACCAGCCAAAGGAGCTCCATTGAGTCGTCGCGCGACGACGTTTCGGACACCGTGCGTATGGCCTTTGAACTTGCCGGGGCAACGGTTACAACAAAGGGGCATTATCCCGGCTGGAAGCCCAATGTAAATTCCGAAATTCTGAAAGTGGCCTGCGAGCAATATTCGCGTCTGTTCGGTGGCGAGGCTAAGATTAAGGCCATCCACGCGGGGTTGGAGTGCGGACTTTTCCTCGAAAAGGCACCCCATCTTGATATGATTTCTTTCGGCCCCACAATGCGCGGTGTGCACTCGCCCGACGAGAAACTGAACATCCCCTCGACCGAGCGCTTCTGGCAGCATCTTGTGGCGGTATTGGAGAATGCTCCCGCGAAACAATAATTTTTTAAAATCTTCGTTATATAATAAGGCAATAGATTTTGCGATAATGAAAAACTATCTCCTTTAGCTGCGTAATTTAGTGGCTGTCCGAGAATTATGTACGAAGATTGATGATGAAAAAGATTATATTTTGTTTCATAATGTTGTCGGCTCTTCTCGTTGCTTCTTGCAGCGAGGAGGCCGATTTTTCGACTAATCCATCGCTTAGGCTCGAATTTTCGTGCGACACAATCTTGTTCGATACGCTTTTTACTACCGTTGGCTCGCCCACGGCAGTGATGAAGGTATATAATCGCAACGGCTCGTCGCTCAGACTGAGCAGTGTGAAGCTGATGCGCGGCGCCACAGGATTTTTTATAAATGTCGATGGACAATCGGCCGAGGTTGTACACGACGTCGAGATACGCGAAAAGGACAGTATGTATGTGTTTGTGGGTGCCAACCTCGATGAAAATGGGGCAGGGGTACCGCTTGTGGTGAGCGACTCGCTGCAATTTACCCTTGAGAGCGGCGTGCAACAGTATGTTGCTCTTTTGGCCTACGGACGCGACGTGAAATTTCTGCGCGGGGCGCAATTCGACAAGGATGCCGTAATTACGGCGGGCCATTATGTGGTGTACGACAGCCTTCTGGTGGCCGAGGGGGCAACACTTGCCATAGAGCCGGGGGCGACGCTCTATTTTCATAAAAATGCCGAGCTCGTCGTGCGCGGCACAATAAAGGCCGAGGGCACTCGCAAGCAGCCTATCGTATTCCGAGGCGACCGCGCCGATAATATGTTCAGCTATCTGCCTTACGACCGTATCCCGGGACAGTGGGGCGGAGTAACCATCGACTCGACAAGCAACGGCAATGTTTTCTCGCACTGCGATATTCATAGCGCAAAGTATGGCATCAGAGTGGTCGAGGGCGACACGGCCGTGCAGCGTCTGAGGGTGGATGCCTCGCGCATCGAAAATTTCGACGGTAATGCTCTTGAGACCACTATGGCGCGTGTAGATGTAACAAATTCGCTCATAGCCAATGCTCGAGGCAATTGCGTGAAAGTGGTGGGCGGAAGCGTGCGATTCGTACATTGTACGATAGCCAATTTCTACGTATGGAAGCAGCGCGACGTTGCGCTGACGCTGCATAATTCCATCGAGGGACGCCCCGCACCGCTGCGCGAGGCTCTCTTTGCCAATTGCATTGTCGAGGGGTCGCGCACCGATGAGATTATGGGCAATCTTTTGACCTTCGGCGACAGCGTGCCCAATGCGCGCAACTATTTCTTCTGCTCGTCGCTCCTGAATACCGTGAACGATGGCGACAGCTGTTTCGTGAATAATTCCTTCGACGATAAAGAGAACACCCCCTTTGCGGCGCAACATTTTGCGCTCATCGACCACGAGAATTTTAAATACGATTTTCATCTTACCGACAGCGCCTCGGCCCGTGGCATTGCGGCCAAAGAGTTTTCTGCCGCGCTGCGATACGACCTTGACGGCGTCGAGCGCCCCGACACGCTTGCCGATGCGGGTTGTTTCCAATATGTTCCACTGCCCGAGGAGTAAAAATAACGGCTCAGTAGCAAAAAGGTGCTGTCGAGATAATTCTATTTATCACCCTCTCGGAATATTTCTGCGGGTATTCTCTCTTTCGCGTTATATTTTATAACTTACTTTTTTTGAAAAAAGTAAGCAAAAACCTGCACCTAAAGAAATTGTCGCAAGCCTCCTTTGCTCGTGAGGCAAGAAAATGCGCTCACTCGGTCGGAGGCTTGCTTGTCATTTCGGTTTACGATTGTTTTAAGGGTGCTGCGGACCGCCCTCACTTAGTCGCTTGTAAA
>JAZSIU010000006.1:0-60911 GCA_045533955.1 Bacteroidaceae bacterium | reverse complement strand
TTGTAAGGCCGTAGCAATAAGCGAACGCATAGTTGCCGATGCTTGTTATACTCGAGGGAATTTCAATGCTTGTCAGGCCGTTGCAATAATAGAACGCATATACTCCTATGCTTGTTACACTTGAGGGAATTTCAATGCTTGTAAGGCCGTAGCAATGAGTGAACGCATAAGAACCGATATTTGTTACACTCGAGGGAATTTCAATGCTTGTAAAGCTCGTGCAATAATAGAACGCATAGTTGCCGATGCTTGTTACACTCTCGGGAATTTCAATGCTTGTAAGGCCGTCGCAACTTTCGAACGCACTCTCGCCGATGCTTGTTACACTGCTTGGAATTTCAATACTTGTAAGGCTGGTGCAAACAACGAACGCCCTATAGCCGATGCTTGTTACACTATAAGTGATACTATTGTAAGTAACACTTGCGGGAATAGTTACTGCACCGGAGTATTCGTTACTACCGCTTGTTACCTCAACGGTTTTATCCTCAGAGGATAAAATGTTGTAATAAAGTCCACCAACCTCAAAATCCGCGGCACTTGCCACTGTACAACAGAGCAGCAACAGGGCTGTCATTAGCTCTTTTAAGTGATTTTGTTTCATAATAATATTCTTTTCGGCCACTGCAAGTCTCGGAACTATGGCAATTAAACAAATAGTGTATAAAAACAAGAAAGACGTGAGACTTGTCGCCTTACGTCCACATATCTTAGGCATCGCCAAACGCCCCAATGAGATGAACTATGAAGAAACAATATTCCCACGCCGTGAATATATACGTAACCTATGCGCAGAATACACATAAGCGGTATATACACAGAATGAGCATTGATTGCTTCGGTCCCTCATTAAAAATTTTGGCGAATTTAAGATATGGACTTAAAACAAAATGCTTTCTTGCGTCGATGGTTTTCTCTCCATCGACATTGCAAAATTAGTGTAAACAATTGAAATTTACAAACGTATACGGGAAATTTCAAATAGGCGCCCAATTTTGGAATGTGTAAGAACTACATTTTTCACAATCAATGCTCGTTTGGAATATTATTTCTTTTCAAATATGTAGTCGCTCGTAATTCTGACAAAATAATTTAGCTATTTCGTAAATGAAACATTAAACAAAAATGATGACTAAACGAGAAACGGTATTTTAACTTTTATTGGCAAATGCTTTTTTTACAGCTGCCCCGTGAGCACTTTTACAACTACCTGCTCAATCATCCAATCCTCGCCCGTGGGGTCGTAGCTCTTTTTGAGGCTCGCTCCGAAGAGCGATGCAAAGGAGTTGTAAAAAGCAGCCTTGAAACTGCCCATAAAGAGGCGCACAAGCGTGTAGGCATCCTGATTGCACTCGCGGTCGACCAATTTAATGAGTAGCTTGCCCTGCCTGAGGGTGAGCTTTTTCATTCGTGGAGTGTATTGCTCCTTTAGCCCCTTTTCCATCGCCTTGATATGCCGTTTTTTGGCCTTTTCATCGGGCATTTTTTGCAATAATTCGTAGGTCTCTATTATTATTGTGCGTATCTCGGCTGCCAGCGGAAGTGTCTTTTTTACGTCGCGCACAAGGCGGTCGTACTCTCGGCGCTGGCGTTTGCTCTTGAATTTTATGGGGGCGTAGGCATAGTGCGGCGGCAGATTGATGTGCGGAATTTTCTCACCCAAATGAATACTCTGTCCCACAATGTACGACTTTTGCGGCCGTGGGACGACGCTATCTTGTGCCGCAGCTATTTGAGTCAGTGCGGCAAAAAAGAGTGTCATTATAAGTGAGGAAGCGTTTTTCACACTGCGAAGATAGACGAAAAAAGGGTATTTTATGCAATTTGTTGGGTTAAAAAACAAAAATAAAGAGTGTATATACCGATAAAAAGCGCTATCTTCGCAAAATATTTCACGGGCGTGCGCACACGGCGCGTCTCTTTTGTATGAAAAACAATACTTTATGAAAGAATTTTTTAAAGTGCTCAAAAGGTACATTCCCCCCTACAAAAAGTACCTTGTAATGTCGCTTGTCTTTACCTTTGTGTCGGCGATATTAAATGTATTCTCGTTTATGGTCATTATCCCCATTCTTGAGATTCTTTTCAAGATGAAGGAGGCGGCGCAGGTCGATTATATGCCGTGGAGCGAGGCTACTTTCGACAATATTCAGGAGGTGGCGATGAATAATGCCAACTACTATCTGAACTCTCTCATCGAGAGTAACGGTGCCTCGATGACACTGCTTATGCTCGGAATTTTCTTGGCTGTAATGACACTGCTAAAGACGGCGGCCTATTTTGCTTCGTCGGCCTCTATTATCCCGCTGCGCACGGGCGTTGTGCGCGATATTCGCACACAATTGTACGATAAGGTTGTGTCGCTGCCGTTGGGATTCTTCTCGAAGGAGAAAAAGGGCGATATTATTGCACGTATGAGCGGCGACGTAATCGAGGTTGAAAATTCAATTGCAAGCTCGCTTGATATGCTCATAAAGAACCCTATTCTCATTGTCATATATTTTGGCACGCTTCTGTACATAAGCTGGGAACTCACACTCTTTACAATATGCGTAATTCCCGGCCTCGGATGGATTATGGGCCTTGTGGGACGCAAACTCAAACAAAAATCGCTTGCGGCACAGACGAAACTCAGCGAGACAATGTCGCAGATGGAGGAGACGCTGGGCGGACTGCGCATAATAAAGGCCTTCCTTGCCGAGCACAAGATGTCGAAGCGCTTCCTTAAAGTGAGCAACGAGCTGCGCTCGGCCACAATGCGCGTTACGATGCGTCAGGCAATGGCGCATCCTGTGAGTGAGTTTCTGGGTACCTGTGTCATTGTAATTGTGCTGTGGTTCGGCGGTACGCTCATTTTGGGCGATAGTTCGCCAATCTCGGCGCCTGCCTTCATCTACTATATGACAATTTTGTACAGCATCATAAACCCGCTGAAGGAGTTCTCAAAAGCCTCGTATAATATCCCTCGCGGCCTTGCATCGGTAGAGCGCATCGACAAGATTCTGAATACCCCCAATCCCATCACCGACCGTCAGGGAGCAACCGCAATAAACGAGATGCAGAGTGGCATTGAATTTAAGAATCTTACATTCTCGTACGACGGCGAGAAGAATGTCCTCAGTAACATTGACCTTAAAATAGAGAAAGGAAAGACGGTAGCCATCGTCGGACAGTCGGGCTCGGGAAAATCGACGCTCGTTGACCTTATTCCCCGATACTACGATGCTACCGATGGTGCTATTCTCATCGACGGGGTGGATGTCAGGGATATGTCGGTAAAATCTCTGCGCTCGCTCATAGGCAATGTGAATCAAGAGGCCATCCTCTTTAACGATACATTCTACAATAATATAACATTCGGCGTTGAGAATGCCACAATGGAGCAGGTGATTGAGGCTGCCAAGATTGCCAACGCACACGACTTTATAACCGCCTCGGAGAATGGTTACGATACTTACGTGGGCGACCGCGGCTGTCTGCTCTCGGGTGGCCAGCGTCAGCGTATAAGCATCGCGCGCGCCATCCTTAAGAATCCTCCCATTCTTATCCTCGACGAGGCAACCTCGGCACTCGACACCGAGAGCGAGCGCCTTGTGCAAGAGGCTCTCGAGCGCCTTATGAAGACCCGCACGACCATTGCCATTGCCCACCGTCTATCGACAATTAAAAATGCCGATGAAATTTGTGTGCTGATGGAGGGGCGTATCGTCGAGCGTGGCACGCACGAGGAACTTTTGAGGCTCGACGGCGTCTATAAACGTCTGAATGATATGCAAAGCCTCTGATGCTATGAAGAGCGTAGGAGTGTTTTGTGCAGCCTCGGAGAATATCGACGGGCTGTTCTTTGAGTGTGCGGCACTCGTGGGAGCTCTGCTGGGCAGTATGGGATGCGAGCTTGTTTATGGCGGTGCGGCGGCAGGCCTTATGGAGGCGACAGCAGCGGCTGCCAAGCACAGCGGCGCGCGCATAGTGGGCGTTGTTCCCGAGGTGCTTATCGAGCGCAACCGAGTGAGCCATCTGCTCGACGAGAGGATTGTTACAAAGAATCTCAGTGAGAGAAAAGATAAAATTCTTGAGCGCAGCGACATTCTTGTGGCTCTGCCCGGAGGGGTGGGCACGCTAGACGAGATTTTTCACGTTGCGGCGTCCGCCACAATAGGCTACCACACAAAAAAGGTAGTGCTCTACAATGTTGATGGTTATTGGGACGGGCTGCTCGAGGCGCTCGAGGCTATGGAACATCGGGGCTTTATTCGCGGCGGAATAGAAAAATATCTGCTCGTGGCCCGCGATATTGAGAATTTGAAAAAAATATTATCCGATATATGAGAAAAATTATAGGAATAGGCGAGACTGTGCTCGATATTATCTTCAAGGACGGCGCTGTGGTTAAGGCTGTGCCCGGCGGCTCGACCTTTAACAGTATGATGTCATTGGGGCGTATGGGACTTAATGTATCGTTTATCAGTGAGGTAGGAAACGATAAGGTGGGGAAAATGATTCTTGATGCGCTGCGCGAGAGTGGGGTGGATGCCTCGTCGGTGTGCAGCTTCAGCGATGGAAAGTCGCCTCTTTCGTTGGCTTTTCTCAACAGCAACAACGATGCAGAGTATCTTTTCTACAAGGATTATCCCAACAATCGTTTAGAGGTTGAGTTTCCCGTCATAAATGCCGATGATATAGTAGTCTATGGCTCCTATTTTGTGCTTAATCCCGTGCTGCGCAACAAGACAAAGGCTTTTCTTGAGTATGCGCGCGAGTGTGGTGCAATTCTTTATTACGACGTAAATTTCCGCAAGAATCACGTTACCGAGCGTGTGAAATTGGGCGAGGCCATAATTGAGAATCTGGAATTTGCCGATATTGTGCGCGGCTCGAAGGAGGATTTCGAGAATCTCTATTCTCTCGCCGATGCCGCACGAATATATAAGGAGAAGATAAAATTCTACTGTCCCAATTTCATCTGTACGCAGGGTGGCGGCGAGGTCGTGCTCTTCTCAAAGGCGGGTGCCAAGCGATACGCCCCCAATAAAGTGAATGTGGTGAGCACTGTCGGCGCGGGCGATAATTTTAATGCAGGAGTGGTCTATGGCCTTGTGGCGAGAGGTATCGACCGCGAGAAACTCTACGCAATGTCGCAGGACGAATGGGATAAAGTGGCGCAGTGCGGCCTCGATTTTAGTTCGCACGCTTGCACGCTGCTCGATAATTATGTCGATAAAGAGTGGGCCGAGGAGTATAAAAAATGTTAGTCGGGACTTTTGCAACTCGATTCCAAAAATTTTTCTGTAATTTTGTATCGGATACATTCTGTCCGATACTTTTTTGTCTATTAACGGAAATAAAATAATGAAACGACCAATCTACTATGCTTTTGCTGCATTTTTTGCGTTTACAATAAGCGCTTGCAGCCACTCGCACGAGGGGCATTCTCACTCTCACGATGCTCACGAACACTCGCACGAGGGGCACGAACATTCTCACGATGCTCACGAGCATTCTCACGAGGGGCACGCTCACTCTCACGATGCTCACGAACATTCTCACGATGCTCACGAACATTCTCACGAGGGACACGCTCACTCTCACGATGCTCACGAACATTCTCACGAGGGGCACGAACATTCTCACGAGGGACAAGCTGCTCACGAGGCCGGCGCCTCCAATATTTTGAACTTTTCAAAAGAGCAGCAGAAAATGATTGAATTTGCCATCGAAAAGGTTAAACCATCGGCGTTTAACGGCGCCGTAAAGGTTGCGGCACGCGTTGTGGCCGCCCCCGGCAACGTAACAACCGTTGTTGCAACAAATGCTGCTCGTGTGCACTATGCAGGCAATGTGGTCGAGGGAAAAGATGTACGCGCAGGCGAGGCGCTTTTCAGCCTCGATGGCAGTAATGTAACCGAGAATGATGCAGCAGTGAAATTCGCCGAGGCCGAGAGTAACTATCGTGTGGCTAAGGCCGACTACGAGCGTAAAGCCTCGCTTTATAAAGATAATGTAGTGTCTCTAAAAGATTTACAGGCTTCCGATGCAGCTCTTAAACAGGCCGAAGCTCATTATAACAGTATGCAGGGAAATTTCAGCAACGGGAAAATGGTGCTCAAAGCCCCTATGGCCGGATATATTGCGTCGCTTTTGGTGGATAATGGCGCGTATGTGGCTGCCGGCACTCCTCTTGCACGGATTCAGCGCAGTGGCGAGGTAAATGTCGAAGCCGAGCTTCCCGTGCGATTCGCCTCGGCTCTTAAAAATATTACAGGGGTAAACATTGAGCTTACCGACGGCACAATATATTCGCTCGACGACGTCGAGGGGCGTGTACTTGCCGTGGGACGCTCGGCCAACAGCTGTAATATGGTGCCCGTAACGGTGGCTGCCCGTCGTCTGGATGCAGCCGTGCCCGGAAGCATCGTTACTCTGCATCTTGCAATGTCGTTGCCTGAGGGCGAGACACGCCTCGCGGTGCCGCGCACGGCCCTTGTCGAGGAGATGGGTAATTTCTTTGTCTTTGTACACAAAGGGGGCGATGCTTTCGAGAAACGCGAGGTGCGCATCGGCGCAACCGATGGTCGTTACACGCAGGTGCTTCGCGGCCTGCACAGCGGCGAGGCGGTAGTTTCTAAGGGTGCAGTATCGCTGAAACTCTCGCAGGGTGCCGCGGCGCTCGACCCTCACGCAGGACACGTTCACTGATAAAAGCCCCTGACTATGCTCAATAAGATTATAAAATTCTCGCTCGACAATCGCCTGCTGGTGCTTCTGGGCGTTGTGCTTGTTGTAATAGGCGGAGTATATTCGACACGTAATATCGAGGTTGACGTCTTTCCCGACCTTACACTCCCCACTGTGGTGGTGCTCACCGACGCTCACGATATGGCTCCCGAGGAGATTGAGAGGCTCGTAACCTTCCCCATCGAGACGGCTGTCAACGGTGCCACCGACGTGCGCCGCGTGCGCTCGTCGTCGTCGCAGGGATTCTCGTTCGTGTGGATAGAATTTGATTGGGGCACCGACGTCTATAAGGCCCGACAGGTAATTAGCGAAAAATTGGTCTCAATAACGGGAGAATTGCCCGAGGGCATTGTGCCCGAGCTTGCCCCGCAGTCGAGTGTGATGGGCGAGATTCTCTTCATAGGAATGCGGGCCGATACAACCTCGATGATGGAGCTTCGTACCCTTGCCGAGTGGGTGGTAAAGCCTATGATTCTGGCAACGGGCGGTGTGTCGCAGGTAACAATAATTGGTGGCGACTATAAACAGTATCAGGTGCTTGCCGATGCAGTGAAAATGGAGATGTACGGCGTTACAATGGCCGAGCTCGAGGCAGCCGTTGCCTCAATGAGCGTGAATGTGGGTGGTGGTGTCGTGCGCGACTATGGCAACGAGTATAATCTGCGTGGGATGGGACGCAGCAACAGCCTCGAAGAGCTTGGGCGCACGCTTGTGAAGATGAGGGGCGATGCTGCCGTGCGCGTCGCCGACGTTGCCGACGTTATTATCGCACCGGCCGTGCGTCAGGGTTATGCCTCGCTCAGCGGAAAGCCATCGGTTATTTTGTCAATATCGAAGCAGCCCAATATAAACACGCTTAACGTAACGGAAAATATCGAGCGCAATCTGAAGGCTGTGGCAAAATCTCTGCCTGCCGACGTAACGCTGGACACAAGCATTTTCCGTCAGGCCGATTACATTCAGTCGTCGGTAAATAATGTGGGGCAGGCGCTCATCGAGGGTGCCGTGTGCGTTATTTTGGTGCTTTTCCTGTTCCTCACGAGCTTTCGCACCACGGTAATATCTATTTTGGCCATCCCGCTGTCGCTTCTGGGCACGATGATAGTCCTCTATCTGCTTGATATGGACATAAATACAATGACGCTCGGAGGAATGTGCATAGCCATCGGCTCGCTTGTCGATGATGCCATTATCGACGTCGAGAATGTGTATAAACGTCTGAGACAGAATTTCGAGCTTCCCAAAGAGCAGCGCCGCTCGACCTATACGGTGGTGTTCGAAGCCTCGTCCGAGATTCGTGCCTCAATCATACACGCGACGCTTATAATAATGGTAACATTTATGCCCCTCTTCTTCTTGGACGGCCTCGAGGGACGTATGATGAAGCCTTTGGGCATTGCCTATCTTATTGCGCTTGTAATGTCGCTTATTGTGGCAATGACAATCACCCCACTGCTGTGTAAGATGATGCTCTCGGGCGAGGCTTATCTGAAGCGTGTCGAGAAGAAAAATTGGGTTGACCGCTGGTTGCTTACAAAATACGCAACGTCGCTTGGGTGGATGATGGCACGTGCCCGCTATGTTATTGGGGTGCTTCTGCTTCTGTTTGTGTTGTGCGTGGTGCTGTTTGCGAGTATGGGGCGCAGTTTCTTGCCCGAGTTTAACGAAAAGGCGCTTACCATTGCGGCTGTGTCGCGTCCCGGAATCTCGCTCGAAGAGTCGCATCGCATAGGTGCAATAATCGAGCGCGAGCTTTTGCAGATTCCCGAGGTTACAAGCACAGCCCGCCGCACGGGCCGAGGCGAACTCGACGAACACTCACAGACGGTAAACGGTGCCGAGATTGACGTTAATTTCACACTCGGCGAGCGCAGTAAGAAGGAGTTCTTAAAAGAGGTTCGCGCGCGCTTGGCATCTGTGCCCGGGGTGGTAACGTCGGTGGGACAACCGCTCGAGCACCGTATCGACCATATGGTCTCGGGTACGCAGGCCGACCTTGCGATAAAAATCTTCGGTCCCGACCTTAACCGCCTCTTTACCACGGGAAATATGATTAAAGTTCTTTTGGACGAGTTTGAGAATGTGGTGGATGTAAATGTCGAGCAGCAGGTCGAGACACCGCAGTTGCAGATTCGTGCCAACCGCGAGCGTCTTGCGCTCCACGGTATTACAATGGAGCAGTTTAATGCCTTTGTCGAGGCTGCTTTCCCCGGGAAAAAGTTGGGCGAGATTTATGAGCAGGAGCGCAGTTTCGACCTTATCCTTCGTCTGAACCGCGATTACACCGAGAGTATTGATGGCGTTAAGCGCGCCCTCATCGACACCGAGGGGGGAAAAGTGCCCCTCGAAGAGGTTGCCGATATTGTCTCGGCCGGCGGCCCGGGCAGCATCAGCCGCGAAAATGTACAGCGTAAGGTGGTTGTCTCGGCTAATATAACGGGTGGCGACGTTGCGGGTACCGTAGAGCGCATTGCCGATTATCTCGAAAAGGAGATTGCGCTAGGCGAGGGCTATCGTCTGGAGTACGGCGGACAATTCGAGAGCGCCGAGAGTGCCTCGCGCACCCTGTGGCTCACCTCACTTGTGGCAATAGGCGTTGTGTTTGTGCTGCTATACAGCGAGTTTAAGAGTACGGCGCTGTCGCTTGTGGTGCTGCTTAATCTGCCGTTGGCCCTTATTGGCGGTGTCATTGCAACATATATTTCGTCGGGGGTTGTGAGTATCCCGGCCATAATAGGCCTTATCACGCTCTTTGGAATTGCTACACGTAACGGTATTTTGCTTGTCTCGCGCTATCAGCATCTGCGTGCCGAGGGTGTAGGGCTCGATGAGGCTGTGCGTATAGGCTCGGCCGACCGTCTGACGCCTATTCTTATGACAGCTTTTACCTCGGCGCTTGCTCTTGTGCCGATGATTCTGGGTGGTGAAAAGTCGGGTAACGAGATTCAGAGCCCTATGGCGGTGGTTGTTCTTGGAGGCTTGCTGACATCGACACTGCTGAATATTTATGTTATTCCGATTGTTTATAGTTGGTTGCAACGTCGTAATAAATAATAAATTATGGAGACACTGCCTAATGATCCTATGATGCTCTTTAGCTTTGTGAATATGAAGCTGCGCGACGAGTATCCCTCGCTCGATGAACTGTGCCTTGGCCTTGACATCGACCGCGAATGGCTCGAAGAGAAACTCGCAGCCTGCGGCTTTGAATATAGTAGCGAGAATAATAAATTCTGGTGATAATCAGTTGCTGTCGGTGCATCCTTGTGTATTCGGTAGCGAATAATTGCAAAAAAGTCCCTTTTTATCGGGATTTTTTATAGACAATGAATGCGCCCGGCCGGGCGCATTCATTGTCTATAATCGGTTGTCGGCCCCCCACATCATCTTCTCGTGTAGATTCTTTATGAATGAGCTGCCGTTGCAGCGTATGAGTTTCTGATTGTATGGGGCTTTTTTTATTGTCAGGATATTTTTATCGGGGCAGCTCTCGTTGCGTCCGTCAATGGCTATCAAAAAATTGCTGCTGCGACTATCGACCTTAATCTGAATCTCGGTGTCGTCGTTTACCACAATGGGACGCGCTCCCAAACTATGCGAGGCAATGGGGGTGAGCACCATCACTCCCGCGTCGGGGGCAATTACGGGGCCTCCAACGCTCAGCGAGTATCCTGTCGAGCCCGATGGGGTTGCCACTATCAGTCCGTCGGCCTGATAAACAATGCTGTCGGTGCCGTTGAGCGTTGCGGTGAGTGTCATCATCGACGAACTGTCGTGCTTCATCACTGCAATCTCATTCAGCGCGTATGGATAACTGTGCAGATTATCGTCGCTTGTGGCAACCTCTATTATGCTGCGCGCCTCGATGCTGTAATCGCCACAGTGCAGGCACTCGATGCTTGCCGCAATATGCTCGTGCGAGACAGAGGTCAGAAAGCCCAACCGTCCGCCATTGATGCCCAAAATGGGAATATTCTTACAACCCACACGGCTGGCCGTGCGCAGCAGAGTACCGTCGCCCCCGTAGCTCACAACAAAATCGGCCGAAAAATCGTTACTCTCTATAATTTCAATATTTTTGACACAATGCCCATTTTCAACAAGAAAATTGTAGAAAGGCCTGTCTATGGCAATAGAATCGCCCC
The DNA here is from genome assembly GCA_045533955.1 of Bacteroidaceae bacterium. Taxonomy (GTDB): domain Bacteria; phylum Bacteroidota; class Bacteroidia; order Bacteroidales; family Bacteroidaceae; genus HGM04593. The sequence continues at coordinate 50,031 of JAZSIU010000006.1, read as the reverse complement.
ACAAGGCAAACGTATCGAAAAGTGTCGCTATATTTTCACTTTTTTTCGATTGGTAACAGTTCCCGAATATTGCAAATTTCATATTCCGCTTAGTTTATATTACTTTTTGTCTGCTCTCCCACTTTTTTTTACAAAGATAGTGCAAGGCGAGTGAAGAAAAAACAAGTTTACTTGATTTTTTCTTCCGAGCCGCCGCCTATCTTCTCAAAAGATAGTGCAAGGCTTCCCAAAAAAAAGAGTTACTTGATTTTTTCTTCCGAGCCGCCGCCTATCTTCTCAAAAGATAGTGCAAGGCTCCCCCAAAAAAAAGAGTTACTTGATTTTTTCTTCCGAGCCGCCGCCTATCTTCTCAAAAGATAGTGCAAGGCTCCCCCAAAAAAAAGAGTTACTTGATTTTTTCTTCCGAGCCGCCGCCTATCTTCTCCAAAGATAGTGCAAGGCTTCCCCGGAAGCATCAAAAACCGACAATTGGCAACAAAAAACCGAATTTTGCCCGAAAAATTTCTAAAATCCTTTGTTTTATACTAATTTTGCACCGAATTATGCAAAGTGATGAATAAATAAGCAAAAGTTAGAATTTGCATCCTCCTTTTATTGTAAATCCTAACAATCTGCGCAAAGATGACAAACAATTAAAAATGACCAAATTAAGTGTAAATATCAACAAAGTGGCAACGATAAGGAACGCCCGTGGCGGAAATACCCCTAATCTGTTGCAAGTAGCCCGCGACTGCGAAGCATTCGGTGCCGATGGAATAACCGTGCATCCCCGTCCCGACGAGCGACACATACGTCGTGCCGACGTTCCCGCCCTGCGCGCCGTCCTCTCGACCGAATTTAATATCGAGGGCTATCCCACAAAAGAATTTATAGACCTTGTGCTCCGAGTAAAACCTCATCAGGTAACCCTCGTACCCGATAGGCCCGACCAGCTGACATCCAATCACGGGTGGGACACAGTGACCGAGCAGGAGTTTCTGCGCGACGTCCTCAACGACATTCGCGCCGCGGGAATACGCAGCTCCATCTTTATCGACGCCGACAGTCGTATGGCCGAGTATGCCGCAAAGGCAGGTGCCGACCGCGTCGAACTATACACAGGCCCCTACGCCGAGGAGTATCGCAGAAACCGCGAGAAGGCCATCCATCCCTTTGTCGAGACAGCAAAGCAGGTGCGCCGCTTAGGCATCGGACTCAACGCAGGGCACGACCTCAGCCTCGAGAATCTCAGATATTTTAAAGAAAATATCCCGTGGATTGACGAAGTATCCATAGGCCACGCACTTATATGCGACGCCCTTTATATGGGACTGAAAGATACAATTGCAGCCTATAAAGATTGTCTGCTCATAACAAATAAATAATAAATAAAAATAGAACACAATTATGAAATTACTGTTTGCACAGGTTGCCGAGGCTGCAACCGTAGCTCAAGATTCAATAATGGCCCTCACCGAGCCCGTCGCCGAGGGAGTAAATGTATGGGAACTTGCCGTAAAAGGCGGCTGGATTATGCTGGTGCTCGCGCTTCTCTCGGTAGTGGGCGTATATATCTTTGTCGAGCGTTTCGCCACACTGCGCAAGGCAATGAAACAGAACCCTCTGTTTCTTGAGCGTGTGCGCGACAACATCAAGGACAATGACATAAAATCGGCAATGAACTATTGCCACAACGAGGATACCCCTATGGCGCGTGTCATAGAGCGAGGACTGAAGAACCTGAACCTCTCGGCCTCGGCCATACGTGAGAGCATCGACAACCGTGCCAATATGGAGGTAGCCGCCCTCGAGAAGGGATTACCCATACTCTCGACAATAGCAGCCGTTGCTCCTATGCTCGGATTCTTGGGTACCGTAACAGGAATGGTGCAAGCCTTTTGGCAGATGGCAAATGCGGGAAATAATATCGACGTATCATTGCTCTCGGGCGGTATATACGAGGCTATGGTAACAACCGTAGGCGGTCTTATCGTGGGTATTGTTGCAATATTTGCATACAATTTCCTTGTTATACGCGTGGATAAAGTACAGAACGACCTTGAGAATGGCATAATCTCGTTTATGGAGATTATCCACGAAAAGAAAGAAAATATTTAAAAAAACACCATTTCAACGCTGTTTTATGATTAAAAGAAAGACAAGAGCAATAGATACATTCTCAATGTCGTCGATGACCGACATTATCTTTCTGTTGTTGATTTTCTTTATGATAACATCGACAATGGTTACCCCTAATGCCATTAAGGTGTTACTGCCGCAGGGCAATCAACAGACCTCGGCAAAGCCTTTGGCAAGAATAATCATCGACAAAGAACTCAACTACTACTCGGCATTCGGCAACGAGGACGAGATGCCCATTCTCCCCGAGAATATAGCAAACTTTCTGCTCGACTGCGCAGCCAAGGAACCACAGATGTACGTTGCGCTATATGCCGACGAGACAGTGCCTTACCGCGAAATTGTAAAGGTACTTAATATTGCAAACGAGAATAAATTCAAGATGGTGCTTGCAACGCGCCGTCCCGACAGAAAATAATGGAGAGACCTACAAAGGAACAATTATACGGAGCGGCCGGAACAGTTGTGTTTCACGTTGTAGTGGCTGTGATTATGCTGTTGCTTGTGATGGCGCGTCCGCCACAGCAAGAGGAGACGGGCGTCCCCGTTGTTATGGGCAACACGATAGCCTCGGCGGGCGACAGTTACCAATATACCGAGGTAACGGCAGCGCCGCGTCCCTCGGAGGCGACAACCGTCCCCGAACCCTCGCCCAGCGCCGAAGAACCTCTTATAACACAAGAGGATGAACCCTCGGCTCAGCTACCAACGGCCGAAAAACCCAAGGACGAGGCTAAGGAGAATAACCAATCGCAGCCAACCACGGCCGAGCTTCAGGCCCGTGAGGCCGAGCGCCTGCGTCAAGAAGCCGAACGCCTTGCGCGCGAGGCCGAGGCCAAGATTGCAGGAGCCTTTGGCAAGGGAGCCACAATGAACAATAAAGGCAGCAACGACGAAGGCGAGGGCAGCGAAGGCTCGCCCGACGGCAATGACACACAAGGCGTTACGACGGGTGTCGGAGGCTTCGGAACGTGGGACCTCAACGGACGTACCATCGGACAAGGAGGCCTTCCCCGTCCCGAGTACAACGTACAGGACGAGGGTCGCGTGGTAGTTACAATAACCGTAAACCCCGAGGGTCGCGTGATAAAAACCGACATTAACCCGCGCACAAACACCACAAACCCCGCGCTGCGCCGGGCGGCGTTGCAGGCAGCCTCGCAGGCGCTGTTTAACCGCATCGACGGACTAAACAATCAGATGGGAACAATAACCTACTATTTCCAATTGAAATAACGGTGTGTAAAATATTAAAAAAGAATGAATTATGAGTAAAATATATCTTTTCTTGGCCGATGGCTTCGAGACAGTCGAGGCGCTTGCCCCGGTAGATGTGATACGTCGCGCAGGATTATCGTTGACAACAGTCTCCATAATGGGGCGTCGCGAGGTGCGCTCGGCACAAGGCGTTATGGTACTTGCCGATGCACTGCTTGAGGAGTGCTGCTTCGAGGATGCCGATGCTCTTATCCTGCCCGGAGGCGGCGAGGGCACCGAGAATCTCTCGGCTTCGCAGCCTCTGCGCATCGAACTTGCGCGTATGAACGCCGAGCATAAACTCATTGCCGCAATATGCGCCGCACCTATGGTATTTGGCCGCGCAGGCCTGCTCGAGGGACGTAAGGCTACCTGCTATCCCGGTTGCGAGGCCGACCTTGCAGATAGTTACACAGCCGCAGCGATAGAGAGAGACGGTAACATAATAACCGCTTGCGGCCCCGGCCTCTCGTTCGATTTTGGCTTTGCCATTGTCGAGTATTTCTGCGGCTCTCAGACGGTAGCCACCCTACGTTCACAAATGCAATTCGACCGATGAAAAGATACCTTATAGTAGTAGCAGGCGGAAAAGGACAGCGTATGGGCGGAGCACTGCCCAAACAGTTTCAGCTTCTGGGAGGGCGCCCCGTCATTATGGTTACACTCGAACGTCTCTATGCCATTGATAATACGATAAAATTTATCTTGGTGCTTCCCCTCGAGCATATGGCCCTATGGGACGAGCTGTGCCTTAAATACGAGTTTAAGGTGCCTGTAATAGTTACCACAGGCGGAAACACTCGCTTCCACTCGGTACAGAACGGTCTCGCAGTAATTGAGAATACCGAAGAGGCGCTTGTGGGCGTACACGACGCGGTGCGTCCCTTTGTGTCGCAGAAAGTGCTCGATGAGGCCTTCCGCGAGGCGTGGATAAACGGCGCCGCAATTCCTATGATAGATGTTCAGGACAGCCTCAGACAGATAATCGGCGGCGAGGGTGCAAGCACGGCCGTCCCGCGCGACCGTTACCGCCTTGTCCAGACACCGCAGGTGTTCCGCCTCTCGCTTCTGCGCGAGGCTTACTCGCAGCGTTACGTCGAGGCCTTCACCGACGATGCCTCGGTGGTCGAGGCTATTGGCGGCCGCGTCTATGCAGTCGAGGGCAACCGCGAGAATATAAAATTAACCACCCCGTTCGATATGATGGTGGCGCAGACGATAATTGAATGCTCGACCTTGCAACAAGAAGCATAAAATATCTTCAGGGAGTAGGCCGGCAACGGGCCGAACTCCTCGGCAGAGAGCTCGGAATAAACTCTCTGCACGACCTTTTATACTATTTTCCCTATAAATATATCGACCGCAGTCGCATTTTTACCGTGGCCGAGCTCACAGGCTCGATGCCACACGTGCAGCTGTGCGGCGAGATTCGCAGTTTCGAGGAGATGGGCGAGGGGGCCTCGCGCCGCCTTGTGGCCCATTTTACCGACGGGACGGGCTTTATCGACCTTGTCTGGTTCCGCGGGCTCAAATATCTGAAGAGCCGTTTCAAGATAGGCGAAAAATATGTAGTCTTTGGAAAGCCATCGATGTTCAACGGACGGGTAAATATTGCCCACCCCGACGTTGACCCCCTCGAGACGCTCACACTAAGCACAATGGGCCTGCAGCCCTACTATAATACAACCGAGAAGATGAAGCGCGCAGGGCTCAATTCGCAGGCGGTGGCCAAGCTCGTCAATAATCTCTTTACCCTCACGGGCAGCATTGTGGTGCCCGAGACACTTCCACAGTCGATAATCACCCGCCACCGTCTGATGCCCCTCAACGAGGCACTGCGAACCATCCATCAACCCCAAAATACCAAGCAGTTGCGCGAGGCCGAGTATCGCCTCAAATTCGACGAACTTTTTTACATTCAGCTGAGCATTCTGCATTATGCCAAAGACCGTATGCAGAAATATGTCGGTCATAAATTTGCAAAAGTGGGCGAGATGTTCAACCGCTTTTACAGCGAGTGTCTGCCCTTTGAACTTACCGAGGCACAGAAGCGCGTCGTCAGGGAGATACGTCGCGACGTAGGCGGCAACCATCAGATGAACCGCCTGTTACAAGGCGACGTCGGCAGCGGAAAAACCCTTGTGGCGCTGCTCTCGATGCTTCTGGCCAAAGATAATAACTATCAGGCCTGTCTGATGGCCCCCACTGAGATTCTGGCCGAGCAGCACTGTGCAACGCTGCGCCGTATGCTCTCGACGCTGCCCGTAAGGGTCGAGCTTCTCACGGGCAGTACCAAGCAAAAGGAGCGTCGCCCCATTCTCGAAGGCCTTGCCGATGGCAGCGTCGATATTCTCGTGAGCACGCACGCCGTGCTCGAAGATAAAGTGCAATTTTTTAATCTGGGACTTGTGGTAATTGACGAGCAGCATCGCTTCGGCGTTGTTCAGAGGGCCAAAATGTGGGCAAAGAACAATATCCCTCCGCACATTTTAGTGATGACCGCAACACCCATCCCCCGTACCCTCGCAATGACACTCTACGGCGACCTCGAGGTCTCCGTAATCGACCAGCTGCCTCCGGGACGCAAGCCCATCACCACCCGCCACATATTCCGCAACCGTGCCGATGAAATGTACTCCTTTATCCGCCGTCAGATTCAAGAGGGGCGGCAGGCGTACGTCGTCTATCCGCTTATCAGCGAGAGCGAAAAGCTCGACCTTAAAAACCTCGAGGATGGCTACCGCCAGCTGTGTAACATCTTCTGCGACTATCGCTTAAGCAAACTGCACGGCAAGATGAAGCCCGCTGAAAAAGAGGACGAGATGCGCCGATTCGCCTCGGGCGAGACGCAGATTCTTGTATCAACCACCGTCATTGAGGTGGGGGTCGATGTTCCCAACGCAACGGTTATGGTGATTGAAAATGCCGAGCGCTTCGGCCTCTCGCAGCTGCATCAGTTGCGCGGACGAGTGGGGCGCGGCGGCAATCAGTCTTACTGTCTTCTGGTAACCGACTACAAACTATCCGAGGATACGCGCAAACGTATGGAGATTATGACCACCAGCAACGACGGCTTTGTTATTGCCGAGGCCGACCTTAAACTGCGCGGCCCGGGCGACATCGAGGGCACCAAACAGAGCGGAATTGCTTTCGACCTTAAAATAGCGAGCCTTGCGCGCGACGAACAACTGTTGCAGTATGTGCGCGACATTGCCCGCGAGATTATCGAGGCCGACCCCTATTGCGACAGTCCGCAATATGCCGTTGTGTGGGAGCAACTGCGCACAATAAAGAGGAATAATAATTGGAATTGGGGTGCAATCTCTTAAAAATCAGCACTTGGTCTTGCTGCTTTTACTGCTCTTGTATATAACCTCTGTTAAACTTTGTTAATATGGTGCAGCAGAATTTTAACCTCATTTTTGTTGTGAAAATTGCCCCTGTTTTTTAGTTAGTTAATTATTGTTTAACGCGATTTTTACTTATTTTTGCACTTATATATGCGTAATGTGCAGAAATATAGGTGCTTAACTCTTTTTCTATTTAAAAAGTCAGGCTTTTAGGATTACTTTATTTTATTCCTTTTTATTCCTTTTTTGGATAAAAAGGTTGCTTCTCCCTTTATGTAAGATGGTGCTTTCTGAGGCGTCCCTGAGTGTTGTTAAAAAGTCTGTTGATAAAAAAGACTTAATGTGTTGTAAAATCTTTAGTTAAAATGTTTTTTAGTCTGCGTATTTTGTTGTAACTTTGCACCGCAAAAGCAGATAGTAGCTTTGTTAGTGTACAGGGCGACGGCTTTAAAATCGATAGGAAATAATCAAAAAATAGTTATCAGATGAAGAAATTTTTATCTTTATTTATTTTTGTTTTGTGCGTTGCTTTCAGTGCAAATGCACAGAGTGGTTCATTGGACAACGGCCTTAAATGGGCTGTAAACGATGGTGTTCTTACCATCAGTGGCGAGAATGTTGAAATCCCCGGCTATGCATCGGGTAGTGCAACTCCTTGGTATGCTCACAGCAGTTCCATCACTTCTATTGTTATCAAGGATGGTGTAACAGCTATTGGTAAATACGCTTTTTCCAATCTTGGAGAAGTTGTAAGTGTCGAAATTCCCGCATCAGTGGTTAGCTTGGGACTTTACGCATTCAACTATTGCTCATCACTTAGTGAGATTTTCTGGTATGGTGCTCAAATATTTACTTTAGGGAATAATAACTATACTTTTAAGTCGCATATATTCCCCAATACCCCTTCTCGTATTACAGTGTACCATAAAGATGGTGCAGATGTTTCGCAGTGGGTTGATTCTAAATTTACAAAGGTGTTGTTTGATGAGGTTGGCGATATTCGCTGGACTTTGAATGCCGGTAATCTCACAGTTACAGGTAAGGGCGATACACAATTTACTTATGCAAAGGCGTGGGATGAGCGTCGTGCCGAAATTACCACCGTTGAGCTTTCAGGCGTTGCCGCAACAGTTAAGGATGACAAATATGTAGTGTCCGAGGATGGCACATTGTATTTCTCTGTTAATACCGAAAATGTTGTAATACCCGATGGCGTTAGAACTATTGGCTCGAAGGCTTTCTATAATCTTCCTGTTCAAACATTGACCGTTCCCTCTTCGGTTCAGAATATTGAGGGTTATGCATTCTATGGAGGATATTCTTTGACGAAGGTTTATGCATATCCCACTACCGCTCCGCTGCTTGGAAAAGATGTCTTCGATGAGCTTGCGAAGGAGTTCGCAACACTTTATGTAGAGGTTGCCGGCGCCGATTATAGCAACTGGGCCCGTTACTTTATGCAAGTATCTGCCCCCGAGCCTAAGGAGGGTACCTTTGCCACCGGTGGTACTTGGAAATTTTCCGGTTCAAAATTGACTATCGAGGGTGATGCTATTCCCAATTGCGCCGCAGGAGCGACCCCTTGGCAAAATTGGCTCTCGAGTGTAACCGAGATTGTTGTAGGCGATGGTGTTACAAGTATCGGCAAAAATGCTTTCAACGGTGCTCAGGCAGCAAAAGTTGTCATTTCCTCGGCCGTGGAGACCGTAAGTGATAAAGCATTTGTAACAGCCCCTCAAGGAGTAGTCTTTACTTTCGGAAACAATAGTAAGATTGAATCGGGTGCATTGCCCGCAAGCGGTGTAACAAAAAATCTCGTTATCGAGGAGCCTAAGTATATTGACAAGAGCGGCAATCCTTATTACTCGGCCGATGACCTTTTCGTTGACAACAGCAACTCTTACGACCAAATAACATTGAAGCGTACATTCACAAAGGGAACATCGGGCACAATAATGCTGCCTTTTGAATATACAAATAACAGCAAAACACTTAAATTCTACAAGCTCACCGCGTTCGACAGCCAGAATACAAAGATAACATTCGAGGAGCAGGCAATACTCGAGGCCAACACTCCTTATTTGTGGAAGAACAACGGTAGCAGCAACATTGTCGGCATCACAGCCAAGGATGTTAATCTGAGCTCGTCGGCGATGAAAAGCCCCAATCCTCAGACTATTGATGGTTGGACAATGCTCGGAACATATTCCGAGGTAAAAGTTACCCCCAAGGATCCGGGCTTTGACACAAACTTGTGGATTTATTCATCTAAGGGTAAGTTCGAGGCTTATCAGGACTTCTGTTACGTTGACCCCTATTCGGCTTACTTTAATGGTAAGAAATTCAGCGAGATATTCCCCGACGCCGCTAATGGTCAGGCTTCTATAAACGGAGTTTGTGAGGGTCGTTCTTTGAGCGTTGAGTTTGTTGATATGGACGGTACCACCTCGATAGAGAATGTTACCATCGACAAGGATGGCAGCGTAAGCATCAAGGAGGATGGTGTTTACTACGACCTCAGCGGCCGCCGCGTCGAGAATCCCACAAGCGGTATCTACATTGTTAATGGTAAAAAGGTGTTTGTTAAGTAATACCTATTATATATAATAAGGTGAGCTTGTGCTTTTTTAAGCAACAAGCTTGACCTTATGCTTAGTAATAAATTTTTGGCTATTGCCACTTAATAAAGACGTATAATAAAAAGAAAATAAAGAGATTATGAAGAAAATATATCAAGCCCCCGAGATTATTGAGACTACAATTGTTTCTGAGAGCATTGTTGCTACTTCTGGAGAGATTAGCGGAACAATCAATAGCGGTTCGGAGCGTGGTAAGCAGACAACCGATCCCGGTACTTGGAATAATATCTGGAATAACTGATAATATATGTGTATTGCTCTATGCGAAGGCTCGGCCTGCATAGAGGGTACTCAATGTTAAGAGAATGCAGTAATAGTCGGATGTTCCCGACGTTACTGTAATGGCTATAATTGTCATAACTAAGATGCTGAATAACGCAATTAGATACGTCGGGTCTTGTGGCAGGCTAATAGATAACGCTTTGCTTATCCCGGCCTAAATGATGATGAATTTGCGTTCGAAAACAATTTAAGAGGAATTTGTTCTTTTTCGACTGTTCCTGACAGCTCAAAATACAAGAATTTACAATGCTGAAATATTTATATCTATCATTGATGTTGCTGTTTTGTACTCCGCATTTTGCGATGGCATCGCAAAATATGAGCGAAGAGACAGATACTACATCTACCGTTAAATTTGCCGATCGCATAAGTATTCACACTAATACTTTAGGGTGGCTGTTAATGACACCTAACTTTGGTGTCGAGTACGATTTTGTGCATAACAAGCATAAAAAAGTATCGCTCCTTTTATCGGGAAAATTCAATGGACAGACCAATCAGAAATTCGACTCGCGCTACGTGTATAATATCGCCGGCGCAAAGGCCGAGTTGCGTTGGTATTTCCGTACCCGTAAAATCGATGACCTTGGAGAGTTTCCCGAGGAGAGAATAAAAAATGGCGATTATAGCGATTTTCAAGGCCCGTGGGAAAGGGAGAGAGTAGAAGGTACAACAGGCTTTTTAAATAAACTTTGGAATAGCAGAAGGCTCGTAACTGCCAAGAAGAACCCCCGTCGCCACAGGGCATACTACGTAGGCCCTTATGCTGCGTATGATAAATTCAGCATAAAATTCACCGAGACAGGTTATCAGGGTAGCGCCATTGGTGCAGGTCTTACGTTTGGTTATTCGGCCCCCCTTTATATCTACAACAACGGTGATGCTATCGACTTTGAGATTGGTGCGGGCGTCGGCGCGCTTCTGCTCGATTACGATACTTATGGATACAACGGCGAGGATAAATGCTATACAACCGAGACAACAGGGGAGTCAACGATTCTTCCTATGCTCTCGGATTTGCGCCTTTCGCTCGTTTATCGTTTCGACCCCATTCAGGAGCAGGCTTACGAGGTTAACTACGACAAACTCGTAAAGGAGCGCCACTACTATAATCTGAGAAAAAGATATATGGAGGAGATGGACACTTTGGTGCTCTCCGACTCTGTAAAGGAGTTGTATTCGAGATACAACAAAGAGGTCTATAATTATAATAAAGTCATAGCTGATTATAATCGTCAGATACTCAAACACGAGGATGCCGATTCGGCTGATCTTTTGATAGAGAAAGCTCCTCTTTTTGATTTTGTAAGCGTTCCGCAGAAGATACTGAACTTTGGTTCAAAGAAAATGCTACCTAATCGGGATATATCTTCGGTCGAGGAGTTGGATGTTGATTTGCTCAACAAATTCTCACGCGACCTTAGGCAGATTGGTGAACTGCAACGTCGATACAATACACCTGTTGCATCAGTTGATACGCTCATCATAAACTCGTATCGCACAGCTTTTTCACCGGAGGATACGCTGAAACAAGAGACGCTCTCTTATTACGAGTATATTCTTGCACTGGTACCGGCTATAAACAAGCAATCTATTATGAGACATAATGAGACTATATTCGCCGGCGCCGATGCAAAAACTATGGCTATTGACGATACTTTAAGAGTTGCTCAGGTAGTAGGTTTGCCGCAGCATTTGCAGAAATTGACTAAGACTACCGATTATTACCTTTTGGAGTCGCCAATAAACTTTGCACTATCTTCAAAGAACGATGAGGTCGAGAGCGACAACTGGGGTAAAGTGGAAACCATAAATAAAAAGTATGGAATAGATGTTGATTTGGAGATTCTAAGCAAAGAAGAGAAACGACAAAGAGAGAAAGCAAAAATACAAGCACGTAAAGAGCAAGAGAGACTTGAAAAAGAATTAAATAAGGAACAAGCCAAAGCTGCAAAAGAAGAGCTGAAAGCTGCTAAAGAGAAAGCCAAACAAGAGGCTGCCGCAGCCAAGGAGCAAGCGAAATTAGAGAAAGAGCAAGCCAAGGCAACTGCTGAGGCTGCAGCAGAGCAAGCAGCCGAGCAGGCCGGCGAGAAAGTCGAAGCGGCAACAGAGAATCTCGAAGAGGCAGGTGAGAAAGTAGCCGAGGCTGCCGAGAAAATTCAAGAGGCAGACGAAAAGGCCGAAGAGAATATGACCAAGGAGCAGGCTAAGGCAGCAAAAGAACTGAAGAAGCAACAAGAGAAGGCCGCCAAAGAGAAAGCAAAGGCCGAAGCAAAAGCCCGCAAAGAGCAAGAGAAACTCGAGAAAGAGTTGAAGAAGCAGCAAGAAAAAGCTGCAAAAGAGGCCGCAAAAGCCGAAGCAAAAGCTCGTAAAGAGCAAGAGGAACTTGAAAAAGAGCAGAGCAAGAACAGCGACGCTCAGGAGAATAAAAACGAAAATAGCGACGAGGAGTAATTATGAGAAAGATATTTAACAAGATTGCAGTAGCTACCATCGCCACAATTTCGTTTGCAGCGTGTACCGATGTTGACATCTGTACAAGTGAACTGCATCCGCACCTTGCAACAGTCGAGATAGACTACAATTGGAACGGAGTAACAATGAACGACTCAATGATTGTAATGCCCTATCGAGTAGTAAACGAGTGGAGCAGTGTATATATGTGCACCCCCGACGGTAGAGCAGGCCACTATATTGCCAATCGTCCCGATAGCGTTCTGAAAAATGAGGCAGGCGACGAACTCTTCACCGTAAAGGCAGGCGAGATGCGTTTCCTTACATTCAACTACAATCCCGGTAGCTCTGCCTACTATTACGGCAATGCACTCTCGAGCGAGGCCATTGTTACCAACGATGTCAAATTGTTGTATCGCAGCTACGAGCAAAGCTCATCCATAATACAGCAGCATTATAACGCCTCGTTTATAGTTGAAGATACGGTAATAACGAAATTCGTACTTAACGGAGACTTATTTCCCGCAGTCTATTCGCAATATACAAATATTGTTGACATTAAGTCGGGCGCAAATAGCATAGAGCTTGCCCCCGAGAACATCTTTAACAATTACGAGTTTAACTTTGATATATCGGCTCGGGATGTTACAGTGAACAAAGTGTTGGCTTCTTTGTCGGGAGTACCATATTGCTACAATATGACCAAACAAAAGCCCGAGACAAACAACCTTTACAATGTTGTTTTTAACGTCTCGAGCAACGGAGCCTCAAAATACACCGGTACAGCTACCATTTTAGGCTTTTTACGCTCGACCGGCTCGATACATTATACAGGTGCCGGTATCTTGCAACTCGCAATATACGTAACAGACGCCGAGGGTAACGATAAACTCTATAATTTGTCGATTAACCTTTACAAATATGTACCGGGAATGGAGAAATTGCAGTATGGAGTTGATGCCTCGTACGATATTGATGCTCCCATTGTAATAACCAACGAGGGTGTCGAGCTGTCAGATGGCGAGGCATCGTGGAGATTGTTAAACTAAACTCTCAGAAGTTTAATAGAAAAGAATGTTATGAAAAAAAGTCTTATAATAGGAATCTTTATGCTATTCTCAATGTGCGCCAGCGCTCAGATGGTGGCAGTAAAGACCGATGCTGTAAAAGACCTTGCAATGATTCCTAACTTAGGCGTTGACCTTGTTGTAGGAGCAAAGCATACACTCGGTGTGCAACTTTTTGGGGCAGGCAACTGTTGGGGCAATAATGTAGAAGTCGTAGGCGTTTCGCCCCGATTCCGCTATTGGATAAGCGGTCGTCCCTTTACACAGGTGTTTGTTGGTGTAGGCGCCCAATTCTCCAACTACGATATAGAGTGGAGCCGTTGGAAATATCAGGGCAATTCAATTTCGGCAGGCCTTGAGGTAGGATACGCATTCAACCTATCACAGCGCTTTAATATTGAGCTATCGGGAGGAACCGATCTTATGCATTATGCTCATAAAGAGTATAGAGTATCGGATAAATATAGCAACTACGACGAGAAAGCCAACGCCAATGGTGTAATATTCTGTCCGCGCATCGAGCTCTCTCTTGTTTATGTTATAAGATAAATGTTGTATTAAAGGATAAAAGACTATATATATGCGTTTACTAAAATATATTACATTGCTGTTGCTTGTAGCTCTATCTTTTAATGTTGAGGCGCAGGAAAAACAAGGTGAGGATGCAAGAGCAGCCTACTTGAAAAAACTTAATAGTGTAAGTGATTTTGAGGTCTTCCATATTGAGTACAGACACGGAGATCAGGCCGAGGCTAAAGACTACAAGAAGTCTATCGAGGAAACATATATTTATACATTTGCATCCGAGAACGATGCAATTGAGATGTTAAAAGGTTTTCAGAGCTCTGCTACTGTACAGTCGTTCCTTAACGATAAGGGAAAACAGTTATACAAAAATATGTATTGTATAGCCGATGAGACAGTAAATCAAGTTGTTATTCTCGATACACTCAAGTCTGACAAACTTATATACCGTTTTGCTTTAAGAAGAAGCGAATTTCAAGACGTGCAGGCTGTTATAATTTTCCATAACAACAAATACAGTGTAGGTGATAGGGATATAAAATCCTTTATTCTTAGAAAAGTCGGTAGCAAAGACCATAAGCGATATTCCGAGGTTGAAGAAGGGCAGGTAAACTCAATACACGACCTTGACGAGGCTTCTTTCCCGTTGCCCGAGAGATTCTATGTGTTTAAATTCGACCATAAACTTGTTTCTCAGGTCGATATTTCGGCCACAGGTCGTACAACTCCGATTCCTCCTCGTCCTGCCGAGCAGCCGGGTATATTGCCTATGCAGCGTGTCGATACATTTAAGCTCTCATTTAAGATAAAGCCCAATAACCGTATCGTGGCACAGCCCATTTGGTATGACCGTGTTGACATAGCTGATGCAAATTGCGACACAGTGTTTGCATTTGGTACGGCAGCGTATCTTGATTGTGCCGATTATGCCCTTACACAGGACAGAAATATGGACTACAATATGTCCAACGATAAATTGTATAGCTATCTGAATGAGGTCAAGAAAAAGAGATTCAATGTGGCCCGTCTCGATACTATATGGGGTGTTGTATCAAACCGACTTATGAGCGATTCAATTTCGCTGTCCGATAATGATACATTGCATCCTTTTATAAGCAATAGTAAGCGTTTTTCGAAAAATGCTTGGGCGAAATTGCTTAAAAATGGCGAAAAGAAAGACAATGACTCTCTGCGCAATATATATGCAGATTTCCTTGTAACAGATAATGCTCCTATAAGCAAGGAGATTGTTTCTTATCTAATACTCGATTCATTATATACAGACATCGAACTTGCCGAGAGCCTCGACAAGGTTATTGTAAAGATTAGGGGCGAACTGCGCGGACACGATAACTCACCCTCGCACCCTTATCCGCAAGGAGTGCGCCTCATTGTCGAGGACTACAATACAATCCTTCTCTGCGATAGCGTAAAGGATAATGGTGAGCGTCGCAGCCCTTGGAAATTCCTTGATTTTGCAGCCGAAGAATTTCTGCCTTCCAATCCGTTGGATTTTAAAGAGGAGATGAAGACCGATACATTCAGCGTACCGGGCGAGCTTAAATTGTTCTACGAGTCGGGCCGTTCGGTCTTGAACAGAGAGGATAGTATCAATAAGGCCGAGATTGAGAAGTTTACAAATACATACGAAGAACTCATATTGTTTAATCCCAGTAACAGCCTCGACAAGATAAGGATTACCGGACAATCATCACCCGAGGGTGGTTATGCGCTCAACTTAAATTTGGCGCGTAGCCGTGCCTTGGACGCGAGAAATGTAATTCGCTCAGTTGCCAAGCAAGGTACCTTTGAGAAGGATGTTTACACTGTTGCGCCGTGGGACTCGGTAGTAAGCCTTCTAAGAGCCGACGGCAAGGACGAGATTGCAGATAATATGCAGAGTATCATAGAGCAGAACCCCGGAAGAAATGCCGAGGATGCCATCAACAAGCAAGGAGCTGTAATACGTCGTCAGAGCTATTATGCAGACCTTAAGCCCTACCTTGCACAATTGCGTACCGTCTTCTATGAGTATAAGATTAAGCAGTTCGGTGATATGCCTGCCGATATGATTATTGAAAAATACAATAAAGGTGGCATTGACAGCATCGGTGATTTTAAACGCGGAGAGTTTTGGGTTCTTATGGAAGAACTCCGTAAGAATGAAGCAAGTATCGATGAGCGATTGAGAATTGCAGAATTAGCATATAATAAGACTCGAAAAGGTACAGATCATTGGGCATACGCAGCCATACAGTTGGCGGCTTGTAATATAGCCAAAGGCCGATACGACCTATCAATTCTTGACGAATTCCTTAAAATGGAGCGCTTGAAACCTGTGATGAAAGATACATTTACAATATATCCCGGTGGACAATATGAGGAGAGAACACCTATTTCAAAGAAATTAAACATTGCCTCTTTGTTCAAGAAGGATGTTGATAACACATATCGTGGTGAATTTAAATTTTATATTCCCCGAAGCGACTCTTTGGTTAGAACATTCGTTATTAGCGAGCTTGACTACAATAAGTTGGTAAGAGGTTGGAATAAGTCCGATTCGATAGTTGGAATTCATACAATAGATACCATTGAAGGTCGCTTGGAGTTTAAGAAGGATGATTTTGACGATAGTCAATACGAAATGTTCTATATTTATCAGAAGCCGGACACAAAAGTATATTATCAAGCCGGTGGATACGACCTTAATAACAAGCCGATAAGAGACGAGGATACCAACTATATATTAGAATATATAAACCAACCCGAGGTTGCAGCAAACCAGTTGGTTATGACATTGAAGAATCCCGATGAGTATTGGTCAAAGTATCTGCACGAACTTCAGGCTATTGCCAATTCGGGCGGAAAGAGGTTCGAGACGTTGGTTGCCCTTGCAAGTTGTTATAACGAACGTTATACAGAGGAACAGCGCAAGATTGTAGAGCAGACCTCTATTAAGAATAAAGTGGTTATCAATCTACACGCAGACAACCCCAATGACAGAAACTCGGTAGAACTTAATGTGGCCTACGAAGCCTCGAAGTTGCTGCCCGATACTTGCGCCGAATCGAACTATCTGCGCAGTATAATCTGTAACAGAAAGGAATTTGTAAAAACGATAGAAGAAACTGAAGAGGGTGTTAATTTCCTTGATTCTGCTTCTTACTTTCTTGCAAAATCTTTCTTGGAAGATACAAGAATGATTTTTACATCAAGCAACGATTATGACCTGTTGAATGAGAAAGGATACGATGTAGTCGATGGAGCACTCACAAAATGGGAGGCAATGAGATTGCAAATGATGGATTCAACTGCAAATAGAACTATTGACGAGTTGGCATTCTTAAATTATAAGGACTTTATCAATAATGCGGTTCGTGAGCCGGATGCTGCTCGATTGGCCATTTACAAGGCAATAGCACTTGATGCCGACTATTACGATATTGTGTGCGTCAAGATGAAATGTGTTCAAAAGAAAGGTGAAAAGAGCCTTAATAATGAACGACTTTTCCAAAGAATGAAAGATATAAAACTTTCGTATGACGAGATAAGTGCTAATCTTAATGCAGGGAAACCTTCGGGCAATGCTCTCTACGAGCAGGCTCTTAGAGAGGTTCAGGACTTGAAAAGGAATTTAAAATAAGAAACTCATATAATCGCAAAGATTAAAATTATATATGAAGAATCTGAATACGTTTATTAGGTGTGTCGTGCTTTTTAGCTGTGTGGTATTGGTAACACCATTCAGCAAAGCATACTGCTCTACGTCGATGACCGGAGCGAGCTATGCTGTATTGAACGACACAACAAAATCGGGTAAGAAAGTATTTAAAGCCAGCGATTATGGCCATAATGTGCTTGATATGCTTCAGCAGCGTCGTTATCGCCACGGTGATGTTGTTCCTTATTCAAATAAAGGTCTGCTCTCGCACCTGTATGTAGGAACATCATTCGGTATCGACCAGCTTGCCACCCGATACGACTACCAATACAATCCCGCCTTTATGTGGGGATTCACCATTGGTAAGGAACTGAACAAGACTAATGCGCTCAGTTTGAGCCTCTTTTATGGTAAGAGTGAGAGTGAGATAACTTATAGCTATTTTTACAGATATGCTCTGCAGTTGAATCATTACTTTAATTTCTCGAGATATTATTTGGGCTACAATCCCAAACGTATGCTCGAAATTTCGTCTACGGTTGGCGCCGGTTACCAGTTTGGCGAGCTCTATGGACGCAACGAGTCGGCGCCCTATCTTACATTCGGTGTAAAGGGCGATGTTCGTTTGGGTAATAATGTAACTCTTGCCATCGAGCCATACGTGAATGTCGGTGCCGAGGGTTATAATGGTGCCGAGAAGGATTATTGGTACTCGAAATACAACGTCTCCTACGGTGCGCGTGCAGCAATCAATTATACATTCAGAAATGAGCTGGATGCAGAATACGAGGATTATCCCTTCTCGCGTAACTATTTCTTTGTTACAACCGGTTTGCAGAGCCTCAAGAGTTATATTGACTTTATGAAGACTCTTGCTCCCACCGTGGCTTTCGGTTATGGTCATTGGCTCTCGCCCCGCGTGGCTATGCAGTTTACAGCCGGTTGGTCGGCAGGTGGTTGGAACAGATACAACACTTATACTAAAACAGGTGATGTTTCGTATACCCGTTATACAAAGTCTCAGTATGTTTTTGGTCGCGCCGAGGCTGTCTTTAATGTCGTTTCGCTGTTGAACGATGGTGAACAGCTAAAAGGCTTTGCACTTGATGTGATGGGTGGATACGAATTTGGTAAATTGTGGAAATATTACACTACTATCAAAAATCAATATACCGATTCTTACGGTGGTATTACTGCAGCATTGCGCGCAAAGTATTATAGCACCGAGGGTAAGGCTTTTTATTTTGAGCCTCGTGTAACATTGGCTACCTATGGCTATGAGGGTAGTGGTTACAACTCTTCAATAGACTATCACCGTCTCGATACACGATACAGCTTGGCTCTTGGTATGGAGTATGGTAATCCATCTGTCGATGGTGATAAGTACGATGCTCCAACCGATGATTTTGAGGCAAAAACCTCGATATTCGTTTCGGCCGGACCAAACTATGTTTTTAATCGTGAGGCATACAGCGGCGCAACAAATGTAAACGGCTCTTTTGGCTTTGGTCTCGAGTATCAGCCTTTTAAATTGTTCGGTGTTCGTGCAATGTTCGACTACTCGGTGTATGGATTCAATACCTTGCGACGCTATAACAGTGTCGTTGATGGTGTAACAGCCTCAAGAAACGGTGTCTGGAATAAACAATTTAATATAATCAGCGGAATTGTAGATGCTAAGATAGACCTTACCAATCTGTTCTATGGTTACAATAGCAACCGCAAATGGAATAATGCTCTCTATCTTGGTGCAGTGTTGAGCCGTTACGACAAAATTAGTGGTAAGCACGTTGACGGCCCCAAGCCTGTTGTCGGCATTGACTTTGACAAGAGTCGTCCTTTAAAGAATTTCTTGGGCGGACACGTTGCGTTCAACACCTCTTATAGCTTCAATGATAATTGGGCACTCTTTGGCGAGCTTGATATGCGTATTTACAAGAACGAGGCTATGCTTGCTTATGCAATTGATTATAATCCCGTTCGTACATTGGCTTTCCGTGTGGGTTCAAGCTATACTCTTGATGCAAGTGAGACGCTGCTGGCCGATGATAAGGATATTCCTTTTGCTCCCGATTATTTCTTTATCTCGGGTGGTTTACAGAGTATGTACGCTGATATAGATTTCAAGAATACATTAGGCCCTGCTCTTACAATGGGTTACGGCCATTGGTTCTCGAAATATTTCGGTTATCAGCTTTCGGGCGGATGGTCGGCCGGTGCTGATCGCATTATGACACACGGAAGATACCCAAAAACGCAGTTTGCATTTGTTCGTGCCGAGGCTATGATGAATGTTATCAGAGCATTGAACGAGGAGACCGGTCGCGGATTCTCTGTTGCGGCTCTTGCCGGAGGTGAGTATGGTAAAATATGGCGTTACAGAAACTCGCTTGACAATCAGACTGAGGCCGGCTATGGTGGTTTCACCGGAGGCTTGCGCTTTAAATACCACTCGAGCGAGGGTAAGAACCTTTATATCGAGCCTCGTTTGACATACGCTCACTTTAATGATGACTATCTTGAGACGACAAAATACGAGGCTTCTCGTTTGATTACACGTTTCACTCTGTCGGCCGGTATGGAATTTGGTTCGCCCTACAATTGTGGTGCCGGTTCTAAGATTAAGTCTGAGGATGAGTTTAATCCCTCTTTGTCGGTTATGGCAATGGCGGGCCCGTCGTATATGTTTAACCGTGAGACGTACGCTAAAGACTTGAAGATGGACTATTCTATGGCATTTGGAGTAGAGTATCAACCTTATAAGCTGGTCGGTTTCCGTGCAATGTTAGATTATTCTAAGTATGGATTTACACAGTATATAAAATATGGTTATAATAAGAACGGGGCTCATAAGTCGGTTAAGGGTCTTGTAGATAAGGATTATACGTATCTGAGTGGTATTGTTGATGTAAAATTAGATATGAGCAATCTGCTTTATGGCGTTGACAACGAACGCCGTTGGAACACAGCTGTTTATGCAGGTCCTATTATAAACAAGTGTCAGAGCCTTAATAGAGGATTAAATAGTGATGAAACTAAACCCGATTGCGATAATATTGTGATTTATGGTTCTAAACCTAATAATGTAACATTTGGCTTGCACACTGCATTCAATGCAAAGTATGCTTTAGATAGTGATAAAAAGTGGAATGTATTCGGTGAGGCAGACTTGCGTATGTATAGTAAAAAATTCATCTTGGAGTATGCTGTTGACTACAACCCTGTGCGTACGTTGAATTTCCGTGTCGGAGTTTCTTACGATATAAAATAAGGGGCTTTATCATTTATTTGATGGCTTCGGTAGCTTTAGTTTGATAATTTTTATAGAAATTTGGATAGTTTCTAAAAGAAAGAGTATGAAAAAGATAAATATATTAGCATCATCAGCGGTAGCGTTTCTATGCTCTGCCGCGGTGTCGGCAACATCTTTGTCGGGTAGTGAGTTTGGCTCATATAATGCGTCTCTTCCCGAGGATACAACAAAGGTCGAGATTTCTACCATCACAACCGAGGTGGTATCTGAGGCGGTTACTACTGTGTCTGATTCGTTGAATGCAGCAATGCAACCACAGAAGAAAATGTTTACCGACAATGACAGTATTGCCCCCGCTGAGGGTACTGTTGGCTCGGGCAACAGCATTGAGGATGTCAATTCAAATAGTCCCACAAATTCGAATTCCTCAAAAGATTCTGTGGCCGTGTCGATACTTGATTTAGCAGGGTTCCCGGTCGTTAATGCTATGCTATCGGTATATGCTTTGCCCGATACTCTTAATGTAAACTCGGTGCATTATAGCAATCTTGATGGAATTTTTAATTTAAAATTGGCACCGGGTAACTATTTGTTGCGCCCCACCTATCTTAATAAAAGGCTCGAGGATATTACATTAACAATAGAGAGCGGTAAAAAAGTTGAACTTGAGCCTATCTATTTAAACAATATAAAGCATCTTAAACAGACCGAGGAGATTAGTAAAAAGACTCGCGACTCTTATATTGCTTTGTACAAAAAACAGGTAGGTCAGAGTAGAAAAGCAAAGGATTATAGCGACATCTACGAGCATTGGAAGAAGGCATTCTGCGGTAATAACGATAGATATTTAGTGCAATATCTTGATGGAATTACGATTCTTAATGCTTCTATTGCTTACAATATGGAGCAGAAGAATTACGACAGAGTAGAACAGCTTGGAGAGGAACTTATGGAACTTTATGAGTTGGCCGTTATAAACATAGATTCATTAAACAAGCAACTAAAAGAGGGTTCGGATACTCTTACCGTTGCAAAATTGCGTGCGCAGCAGTTGGAATTGTATCAAGAGAATTGGAAGAATAAAAAGCGCATACAATCGCCCAATGATGAGCCTAATTTGAATGATTTCTATGCCGATAGTTTGATAAACGTCGAGATTTATAATATGATTATGCCTATTCTCGCATCGCAGGATTTTGATGCCGAGATGAAAGACCTCTATAATATATCACTTATTCTTCGTTTCAAAACTCAGGACGAAATTAACAGATATAATGGAGATAGACGTATCGCCCGCGAATTTATTTACAGCGACCTTGAGACCCTTGACAAAAGAAATCAGGAAACTTTCGCACAGTTAGAATCTTTGGCCCAGAAAGATTCGGTTGCGATGAAAGATAATGACAAAGTCTATAATAAAGATATTACCTCTTATATTCTTGATATAAGGCAGTGGCTTATAGCTGACATAAGAGAGTATGTCGAGAATTACAGAGAGAAGCTTGCTAATGCATTGATGCAGACAGGTAATCAGGCCGAGAGTTATGCGAAAGTTATCAATGAGATTTTGGCCGATAGACAAATCATAAACTCAAAAGATCTCGAGGCACAATTGCTCTATTTAGAGGCTGCCAGCTATTCGTATGCCAACCTTGCAAAGACGAGAGAAATGTATTCAAAGATAGCAGATTTAGAGTTGCAACTCTCAGAGAGTAGCGACCCTGCACTAAGCGATGAAGAGAAGAATAAGTATTTGAGGAACTCGGGTAATCGTCTAAGAAATATACTTAAGACGTATGATAAAGAGTTGTCAAGTGTTGAGAAGGCGGTATTAAACTTGCAGGTATCAGAATTCTATACCAAAATGGCTGTCATTGAGCCTGAAAGAGCAGAAAGCTATCACTTGAAACTTTCTAAACAATATATAGCAAAGGCCGAGACATTCGGCTATCCTGTGGAGCTTGTGCCTAAGGTTCTGAATGTGTATAATTTAATTAAGCCTAAACTTGATGCGAAAACTAAAGAGGGAAACTTGCTCGCGAGTTATGCCTATATTAAATTAAGTGATGCGATTGATAAGGTTAGTAGTTGGAATAAGAATACCGAGATAAGCAGAAAATATAAGTTTGCAGATAGTGCTAAACTACAGGAACTATACGATGCTTTGAATCACGCGAACGAAAATCTACCTAGTGATTATATGGATATGGCTGAAAAGTTTGGTACTCAAAAGACTAAGTCATATAAATCAAAAAAAATTACAGAAAAACAGTTTGACGTTGATGTTCCCGGTGTAGGTAAGGTAAAAACACAGCTACTTCATCATTAAAATAAAAGAATCGTACAGTAAAATTGCTGTACGATTCTTTTTTTTGCCTTTAGTGTGTCTCTTTTGAGCAGTTAGGGTGGGATGTGTTCGTCGAGGATGTATTATAGGCAACCGCACGGGTGTGTACTTTGTATGGTATTTATTGGCATATAGATTGGGCTAAAAGGAACCCTATGAATTCTTTATAAACACCTGTTAACAGTAAGATTAACATATTATAAAGAACAATTTTCTCTAATTGCTTAATTTATAACGAATTTTTCACTACCTTTGCATTCGAAATGCGAAAATAGGTTGCACTCGCAGTGTGTGAAAGCTCACTTTCCCCCGCTCGTTGGCACTATTTTTGCACCGAAATGCGAAAAACTATCTAATAGATACTCTAACAACACCCGAAAAACTCATTTATTATGGAGAGAACACTAATCCTCATTAAGCCCAATGCCATTCAGCGTGGAATTATGGGCGACATTATCACTCGTTTCGAGCGCAAAGGTCTGCGCATTGCAGGTCTTAAAATGATGTTCCTAACCGACGAGATTCTGGCCGAGCATTATGCTCACCTTGTACAGCGTCCATTCTATCCCTATCTGAAGGCATCTATGCAGGCCGGCCCCGTTGTTGCTTGCTGCCTCGAGGGTGCCGAGGCTGTCGAGACAGTGCGTCAGATGGTTGGTGTAACAAATTCGCGCAAGGCGCTTCCCGGAACAATCCGCGGCGATTTTTCGATGAGTGGCGAGCAGAATGTCGTTCACGCTTCGGACTCGGTCGAGAATGCCGTTATCGAGCTTAACCGCTTCTTCAAGGAGGGCGAGCTCTTCGACTACGATTGTGCCGTTACACGCTTCGAGTATGGCGGTGAGGAGTCAATCAAATTTTTGAATAAATAAATTTCTGCAATTTGAAAAATCTGTTAAGACCAATTCTTGCTTCGGCTGCACTTTTGTTGGCAGCGTCGGGCGCGCAGGCACAGGATATGCTGGCTGCACAGTCGCCCCTTGACAAGCAGATGATGCTTGTCGATTCAATTGCTCTGAGGGATATTCTCTTGAACGAGGAGAATATGTTCCCTGCCGACGAACTTTATGCCGAGTGGTCGAACGACCACGTGCGCTTCAAGGCCGAGCTTCCCGACTCGTTCCGTGTCGATTTACGCGGCTTTGCGATGCCCACGACAAATACCAAGATAACCGATATATTCGGCTATCGTCCCCGTCGTCGTCGCGTACACAATGGCCTCGACATAAAGGTGCAGCGTGGCGATACAATTCGCGCGGCATTCGATGGTAAGGTGCGTATGGCCTCGTATCAGCGTCGCGGCTACGGTCATTATATTGTCATAAGACATAATAATGGCATCGAGACGGTATATGCTCACCTCTCGAAGAAACTCGTCCTTCAGGACCAGAATGTTAAGGCAGGTCAGCCGATAGGTCTTGGTGGAAACACAGGACGCAGCACGGGTGCGCATCTTCATTTCGAGACACTTCTGGCAGGAAAGAATATCAACCCTGCACTTATGTTCGACTTTGAGAAGCAGGATGTAACGGGCGATTTTTACACCTATCGCAAGGGCGTTTATCAGGATATTGACCGTAAGACGGGCAAGATTGTCGAGAGTGCCGAGCCGCTGTATCACAAGGTGCGCAGGGGCGAGAGTCTCTCGGTAATTGCGCGTAAGTGCGGCGTGTCGGTAAACACTCTTTACAGGCTCAATAAGCTCAATTCGCGTTCTATACTGCGCATTGGTCAACGAATAAGATACAGATAATATTTGCCGATAATAAAGAAAAAATCCCGAAGGACACTGTTTTTCGGGATTTTTTTATATCTATGCAGTCGCGGCGGTGTTACATTTTGCCGTTTCGTTCGTCTAATATAAAAAGGAGTATTATGAAAAGGATTAGAAAGAGTTTCTTATACGCATTTGTAGCATTGCTGCCGATGCTCTTTGCAGCGTGCCACCACGACACGCATTTTCTTGAAGATAGGATAGTGGGAACGTGGGTCAGCATCGAGGAGGATAGGTTCGTATATATCGAGCGCACTCTTACATTTACAGCGGACGGACATTGGACAGGCACTATTCGCACCGAGGATTATTATGGTATTGCGGTAGATACTGATATGGGTGCGTATGATATTCGCCACGATGAGCTGTTGTTGCAGTCGTATATTTACGACGATATTCAGACGTACGGGGTGGAGATTCGCGGTAGCAGGCTCTATCTGTGGGATGACAGTGGCGAGACGGTCTATCAAAGACACTGATTCTGACAGGAGCACTTCTTACCATCTGTTGACAGAAAAAATCCGCGGCAAGTTTTTTTTAAGAAACCTTGCCGCGGAAAATATTATTGTTACAGTGCATCAATATTTTGCAACCTTTTTAATAATCTTGGGAATATCGGTGTTGTCGATTACTCCGTCGAAACTATCGGCACCCTTACCGATGGCAAACAAAGGAACAAACGTGCCCGAGTGGTTGCCGCTAGCCCACGACACTGCTGCCGCGTGCGATACAAGATATTTTGCTTGGTTGGCTATTCTTATGAGTGCCTGCTCGCGCTTCTCTTGTGTGTCGGCCTCTGAGTAACGCTCGTAGAGCTTTTTGAGCGCCTCGCTCTGCTCGTCGCTCAGTTGTGCCTCGTCCCATAGGCCCATATTCTCTTTGAGCAGCGAGGCTGTCTCGTCCCAGCTGAGCTGTTTCTCTTTGCTTGCTGCAAGGAGAATCTCTTCGAGCTTGTCCTCGCTTACTTTCTGTCCCGAGAGGGCTTTCAGATTCAATGTGTATGAGCCTTTAAAGCCCAGCACAATGCCACCTGTCTCGTGGTCGGCAGTAACGATGATGAGTGTCTCGTCGGGGTGTTTCTTGTAAAAATCATAGGCTACCTCGATGGCGGCGTTAAAGTCCATTACCTCGTGCATCATTGTGGCGGCGTCGTCGTCGTGCGAGGCGTAGTCAATTTTGC
This sequence comes from Bacteroidaceae bacterium, assembly GCA_045533955.1. Lineage (GTDB taxonomy): Bacteria > Bacteroidota > Bacteroidia > Bacteroidales > Bacteroidaceae > HGM04593. The sequence goes on along the minus strand of JAZSIU010000006.1, from coordinate 24,124 downwards.
CGCCCTCGACCATAAAGAAAAAGCCTTTCTTGCTCTTTTTCGAGAGAAAGTCTATGCCTGCCTCGGTTATCTGCGCAAGGGTGAGGTCGTCGGCTGTGCGGTCTATTGTGTAGGGGAGCTGTGTGGCCACCTCTTTCTGATAGAGCATCATTTTTGCTGCATTGCTCTTGGCCTTATAATCGGCGTATCCGCGGGCAATGGCGTAGCCTTGTGCCTCGGCATCCTTGTAGAGCTGTGTGCGTTCGCTGTCGCTACAAATGGGGTCGCCGCCGGCGTAAAAGTGGTAGTCGGCTGCAAGCATCTCACGCGCAATCTGTGGGTAGTAGTTGCGGCTCTTCTGGTGGGCGTAGAAGGCACCGGGTGTTGCGTGGTTAATGGGTACGGTGGTCGATAGTCCGACGGCGTACCCGGCCTCTTGAGCGGCTTTTGCGACGCTATAAACGGGTGTTCCGTCGGGGGTTACTCCCAAATGGCCGTTGTTGGTCTTATTACCCGTGGCGAGGGCTGTTCCCGATGCGGCCGAGTCGGTTACTCCGTTGCTGGCCGAGAAGGTTGTTACAAAGGCTGTCGAGGGGAATTGTGTGAAGCACAATTGCTGTGGACGTCCTATTACTCCCTGCATCTCGCCCAAATAGAGCTCGGTGCCTAATACGTGCGAGGGGCCCATTCCATCGCCAATAAAGTAGAATACATACTTTGGGGCCTTTCCGGCCGATGCTGCCATTGCAACAAACAGCATCAGCAGTGTGAAGATACTCTTTCTCATAATCTTATCTCTTATTTGTGGTTACTCCTGTGGGTGGCCGCTCTTGCCGATAAATAATATATTGTCGGTAACGGTATCAACTATAAGGTAGATGAACGGACGGTCGAACTTAAGCACAATGGGCTCTTTGCTGGGGCGCGCAGCCATTGCTCCTACCAATATTACGGCTGTTGCGGCTGCTGCCTCGGCACCCGTTTCATTTATCTTAAGATAGGTCTTTTGCAGTATCTCGTCGATGTGCAGGGGTTCGTTGCTTATGCCTTTAAAATTTGCTTTATGGCCGAAGGCATCGCTCATTCCCATTGCTGCGAGTGTGCCTTTGAGCCCGGCTTTATATTCGCATTTGAAGCGTGGGAGCGAAAGGATGATTTTTTTGCGATTTATGCTCTTGCACAGAGTGTCGTAGTTGTGGGCAAGGTGTCGGGCGGCCTCGTCGAGGCTTATGTCAATGTGCGGTAGGATAAATTGCATCTCTATGGTGCTGTTCTTAAAGGGGAGCGACATTATGCGTACTTTATCGTCGATATTATAGCCTGTTGTAAGCGTCTGATGCATCATCTTTACGTTGGTGGTGGTTCCGTCGGCTTTTGTAAAGGGCTCGTCGTTTGTCATCCTTTCATTAAAATCGTCGCTCCATTTACCTTTAAAATAGAGGGCGTTCAGAAGTATCATTTTGTCCTCGGGCTTAAGGTTGTCGATGATGTTTGTTATCTTACCGTCTGTCTTTTCGCTGCACCAATCGTTTATGGCCGATAGGGTGTTGCTGTCGAATGGTGTGTTGACAACCTCGGCTTTGTGGTATTTTTGGTTGTCGGCGATGAATTTTTCTTTTACGGGTGTGTCGTTATTTATCCATATTGAATTTGCTACGGAGAGTGTGGCCTCGTCCTCGTCGTCCTGTACGTTGTAGAGGTTGCTGTTGTTCAGTGCCTCTAACCCCTCGGATGCATCGAGGGTCGATAGTATCTGCTCGAGTGTCTGCCCCTGTGCACCGTTGGCTACCATTGCGAGGGCGCATTTTGCGCTTGCGGGAGAGATGCAGATGTTCTCGCTTCGGTCGTTGCGACAGATGCGCTCGAAGAGGCTGAAGGCGAACCGTCCGCCTGTGGTGTCGGCGGGGGCGCTCTCCTTGCTCATAGCTCTCTCTGTCGCCCCGTTTATGCCGTTGCCTAATGGGCTGCTGCTCCCGGGGGTAACCTCTATGGCTGTGGTGTCGGAGAGGCGTGTCGACGACGCGCAGGCGCTCAGCATAAATGCTGCTATCACAATTTTTGCAATTTTCATACTTCCGTTCTTAAAAGAGTGAGAGAATGTCGTTGAAGCAGGCAAGCAGCATAAGGCCCAGCAGAATTATCATTCCTGTTACCTGTGCACGCTCCATAAATTTTTCGCTGGGCTGACGGCCTGTAACAACCTCAATCAGAAGGAAAAGTACGTGTCCGCCGTCGAGTGCGGGGATGGGCAGAATGTTCATAAATGCCAGAATGAGCGATAGCATTGCCGTCATATTCCAGAATTTGTACCAATCCCATTTTTGGGGGAACATTTTACCTATTGTGATGAATCCTCCAACGGATTTTGCTCCTTGGCTCGAGAATATGTATTTAAAGTCGCTTATGTAGCCTTTAAGGACATTGCAGCCATAAACCACGCCTGCGGGGAAGGCTTCGAAGAAGCCGTAGCTGATTGTCTCGACGGGGTAGTCGGGGGCTTTGTATATTACTCCCAGCCTGTACGAGGCGTCGAGTGTGGCGTCAAGAGTCAGCAGTGTGTCGCGCTCGATGGTTATTTTGACGGTTTTTTGTGCCTCCTCCTCGCTCATCTGCTCAAGGGTCGTGAGTAACTTGTACCACGTATCGGCCTTTTTGTCGCCTATTGTCAGAATTTTGTCGCCTCTCTTTATTCCCGCTGCGGCTGCTGCGCTGCCGGGTGCCACGCTGTCAATGACGCTGGGGATGAGAAAGTCCATAAAGGGGGCCTCCTTGCCAATGTCCAAAAGTCCAAACTCCTCGGGGATTGCAATGTTTGTCTCGACACCGGCACGAAGCACTGTTACCTCGCGGCCGTCGGCGATGGCACGCAGAAGGTCGGCGTCGCGCTTGTGAACATCTTGTCCATCGACGCGCAGCACAATGTCGCCATCGACAAAGCCCAATTGCTCGGCCTCTTGGTTAAACTCCATTCCGTACGAGGCCTTGTGAAGGTCGGTGTAACTCTCGCCCCACGAGAAGAGAATCATACTGTATATGAGCAGGGCGAGGATAAAGTTGAACATTACTCCGCCTATCATAATGAGCAGACGCTGCCACGCGGGCTTCGAGCGGAACTCCCACGGTTGTGCCGGTTGTTTCATCTGCTCGGTGTCCATCGACTCGTCAATCATTCCCGATATTTTGCAGTAGCCTCCGAGCGGTATCCAGCCTATGCCATACTCGGTGTCGTCGTTCGTGGCGGGTAGCTTTATGAGGGCTTTGTCCTCTTTCTTGCTCAGTCGCGAGGGAATCATAAAGAGTGATATTTTCCAGTCGAAGAAAAGGTAGAATTTCTCGACCCTCACTTTGAAGATTTTCGAGAATAGGTAGTGTCCAAACTCGTGTATAAGTATCAGCAGGCTCAGTGCAAGAATCAGCTGAAGCGCTCGTATAAGAACTATTTCCATTGGTCGCTAATAAAATTTTTAGTTGTTTATTTTTAAATTATTATTGCTGCTTGTCTTAAATCCAATTCTCGGCCATCTTGCGCACCTCGCTGTCGGTGGCAATATAGTCGTCGAGGGTGGGCTTTATGGTAAAGTCGGCACTCTGCATTGCGCGCTCTATCAGTCGGCTCATATCGGTGAATTTTATGCGGTCGGTAAGGAAGGCTGCAACGCACACCTCGTTGGCGGCGTTCACCACGCAGGGCATATTGCCGCCCATTGCCAGCGCGTCGTAGGCGTGGCGCAGATTGGGGAAAATCTCCATATTGGGCTTTTCAAAGGTGAGCTCGCCCAATGTCCCAAAATCGAGCCTGCCGAATGAGGAGGCGAGGCGGGTTGGGTAGGTGAGGGCGTACATTATGGGCAGGCGCATATCCGGGGTGCCCAATTGTGCCTTTACGGCGCCGTCGCTGAATTGTACCATCGAGTGGATGACCGATTGCGGATGCACAACAACCTCAATGTCTTTCGCCTCGATGCCGAAGAGCCATTTTGCCTCCATCACCTCGAAGCCTTTGTTCATCATTGTGGCCGAGTCGATGGTTATTTTGGCACCCATACTCCAATTGGGGTGCTTCAGGGCTTGTGCCTTTGTTACTTTCTCTAATTGCTCGGGGGTAAATGTGCGGAAGGGGCCACCCGAGGCTGTCAGAATGAGCTTCTCGATGTGGTTGTGCTGCTCGCCCGCAAGGCATTGGAATATTGCCGAGTGCTCCGAGTCAACGGGTAGAATGGGCACTTTGTGCTCGTTGGCCAGACGGGTGATGAGCTCGCCGGCAACCACCATTGTCTCTTTGTTGGCAAGGGCAATGGCCTTGCCTGCCTTTATGGCCTCTATCGTGGGACGCAGCCCCGAGAATCCTACCATTGCCGTTACAACTATGTCAATGGGCTCGGACTGTACAATCTGGCATATTGCTTCGTATCCGGCATATACTTTTATGGGGAGGTCGGCGAGGGCCTCTTTCAGTGTCTCGTATTGTGTTTCGTCGGCAATTACTACTGCTTCGGGGTGGAATTTGCGTGCCTGTGCAATGAGTTTATCGACGCTGCTCTTTGCGGTTATTGCATATACCTCGAAGCATTCGGGGTGCTCCTCTACTACTTGCAGTGTTTGTGTGCCTATTGAGCCTGTCGAGCCTAATATTGCAATTACTCTCTTATTTTCTGTCTTCATAGTTATATTTGTGTGTCTCTGTTTTTCTTAAAATGCTATATAAATGTTGGGGTCGAGTGGTTCGCCTCGGTGCCACAGCTCAAGGTGCAGATAGGGCTTTGTCTTTGTTGTTTGTGCCTCTTGCCTGTTGCTGAGGGTGGCTATCGACTCGCCTGCCGTAACCTTGTCGCCGACGCTTTTTAGCAGTCGGTGGCAGTTGCGGTAGACCGATACAAGCTCCTCGTTGTGTTGCAGCACTATTGTGTAGCCGTCGTTGGCTGTGTAGTCGCTCATTATTACGGTGCCGTCCCAAATGGCCGATACGCTCTCGCCCGGTGTCTCGGCAATATCGACACCGTAGTGCCCCTCTTTGGGGTTGAAGCCTTTTATGAGCATTCCTCGTGTGGGACGGTGGAAGCTGATGCCTTGCAGCGTGCTTACGTTGCTTGCGTGCGATATTAGGTTGTATCGCTCCTGCTCCTCGAATTCGGCTGCAAACTCTTGCTCTATGGGTGATGCGTCGATGGCATATTGTGTGTTGTGGATGAGCAGTGTGTCGCCGCTTGCGGTTGTGTCGGTTGTGCTCTCTATGCGCCCCTCGAAGATGGCTTTTACGTTGCTTATGTATCGACCCTGCTTGTCAACCTCGCCTTTTAATGAGTCTATCGTGAGGGCGTAGTTTACCAACTGCTCGCGTGTGCGGTCGCTCACGTAGCCGGGCAGATACTCGGCAACGGGGGTAAAGGCTAATATAAGAAATACCACTCCTGCCACTAAAAGAAACGAGCAGAAGAGGGATACTATCACCCACAGTGGCGATACGTAAAATCCGAACACATTCTCCAGCTTGTTCTCGTTGTGTATCGTAAGCCTGTATTTGCGTGTAAGGTTGTTTTTGAATATCTTTCTTTTCTTCTTTTCCATAAAGTTGCGTCTCGGGGTGATTGTTATATAAGTCCCTCGGGAAGGTCGAAGATTATGTGGCGCTTCTTGTGGTCGATGATTGCGATAAGTTCCTCTTGCGCGGGGATTAGTATCTCCTCGCCGTTGTGTTCTACAATGAAAAGGGTGTTTATTGTGTTGTTGTCAACGTCGATGATTCTCCCCAATGCTCCGTGGTTGCTCTCCTCGGCGGTAAAGCCGCGAAAATAGCTCCACGAGTAGTTGTCGCTCTCTTCTACCCACTCGCGGGGAATATATGCCTCGCGGTTGGTGAGCAGGCGCACGGCCTCGGCGCTATCCATCCTCTCAATTTTTACGATGAGCGTGTCGCTGTTCTTGCTCTTTTTGTATTCAAAGAAGAAGGGGACTAATATGCCGTCAATGTCGGCGGCTACAAAGTCGCACTCCTCGCCCAGCGTGAAGCCCTCGCCCAAGAGGCCAATCTCGCCTTTTGTGCCGTGGGGCTTGAGGAATTTCCCAAAATATGTAAAGTCGTCTCTTTTTAACATTTTTGTTGTTCTTATGAACGGGTTATTTTTGCTCCAAGCTGATTCAGACGCTGCTCGAGATTCTGATAGCCTCGGTCAATTTGGTCGATATTGTCGATGCGGCTCTGTCCCTCGGCGCTCATTGCGGCGATGAGCAGTGCAATTCCTGCGCGGATGTCGGGCGAGCTCATTGAGCGCGGACGCAGCTTAAACCTGCGGTCGTGCCCTATGACTACTGCACGGTGAGGGTCGCACAGAAGAATCTGTGCTCCCATATCAATGAGCTTATCGACAAAGAAGAGGCGGCTCTCGAACATCTTTTGGTGTATGAGCACGCTGCCTTTTGCCTGTATCGCGGTTACTAAAAGGACGCTCAGAAGGTCGGGGGTGAGGCCCGGCCACGGTGCGTCGCTGATGCTCATTATGGAGCCGTCGAGAAACGACTCAATCTCGTAGTGCTCTTGCGCGGGGATGAAAATGTCGTCGCCGCGCTGCTCGAATTGCACGCCCAAGCGTCGGAAACTCTCGGGGATAATGCCCAAATTGCCGAACGATACATCCTTAATGGTAATCTCGCTCTGTGTCATTGCGGCCATTCCAATGAAACTGCCCACCTCAATCATATCGGGCAGGGCGCGGTGGCGACAGCCTCCCAGCGACTTTACTCCCTCGATGGTTATAAGGTTGCTGGCAATGCCCGAGATGCGTGCGCCCATCTTGCACAGCATACGGCACAGCTGCTGGATGTAGGGCTCGCAGGCTGCGTTGTATATTGTGGTTGTGCCCTCGGCGAGGGTGGCGGCCATAATAATGTTGGCGGTTCCCGTTACCGACGCCTCGTCAAGCAGCATATAGCAGCCTCTGAGCTTGTCGGCCTGCATACAGTATATGCCTTTCTCTTCAATATGGTGGAATGTGGCACCTAATTTTTGAAGTCCCAATAGGTGAGTGTCGACGCGGCGGCGGCCTATCTTGTCGCCTCCGGGGGTCGATAGGGTGGCGCGTCCGAAGCGGGCCAGCAGTGGGCCGATGAACATCACCGAGCCGCGCAGGCGTGCGCATCCGTCGATATATTCATCGCTCTCGAGGTAGTCCATATTTATGCTGCGCGCCTGAAAAGTGTAGCTCCCGGGGCCATTCTTCGACACTGCAACGCCCATATTCATAAGCTGCTGTATAAGGTTGCTGACGTCGGCAATCTCGGGGATGTTTTCTATTGTTACCTCTTCGTCGGTGAGCAGTGTGGCGCATATCTCCTGAAGCACCTCATTTTTTGCTCCTTGAGGGGTGATGCTGCCGCTTAATCTGTGTCCGCCGTCTATAATGAATGATGCCATAGTCTTTTTTGTGTTAATATTTCTTTTTGAATATCTTTTTGCGCTTTGTGAAATTGCGTGGCTGATTGTCGCTCTTTGTGCCGCCCAATCTTATCTCGCCCTCGCTTATGTCGATGCGACCGTCCGAGTATATGCGCAGGTCGTCGAAGATTCTCTTGTCCTCTACCGTGTCTTTGTTCCACGTAATGTAGTTCTTTTTCATCTGCAACAATATAAGTTCGATGAAGCGGTCGCGCTCCTCGCCCTCGTCCATTGTGCAGGCGTGTGCAATCATATCTTCGACTATGCGGCCATAGTGGCGGTTCGATATTTCGCCCGTCTGATAGGGAATGTGTGTGGGAGGCTCGGTGAATGTCTCCTCTTTTATGACCTCGACGGGGTAGTCGATGTCGAGTGCAAAGCCCGACATTATTGCAAGATGGTCCCAGAGCTTCTGTTTGTAGTCGGGGAGCTCGTTGCGCAGGTTGGGGAACATACTGCCCATAATGTGTACTATTGTCTCGGCACAGCGCTGACGCTCGCTGCGGTCGGCGATGCTCATTGCGTGGTCGACCATCTTTTGTACCGAGCGACCATATTCGGGCAGGGGTAGTCTCTTTTGCTTGGTGTTATATTCCATCATAGCTGTATGGCTTTTTTATTTCTTATCAGATTAGTTTCTTGGGTTGTGTGGCTATAAAGTCTTTCAGATAGAAGGGCTCGAAATAGGCAATGTCCTCGAAACGCTCGTCGAGGAAGGCTCTCTCGGCAAGGGGCATCATCCATTTTGCCAATGGGTTGCGGTGTCCGTCCAAAAAATGGGCGTTGGGGTGAACGATTATCTCTTTGCACTTTGCGGAGCCTCCTCCGAAGAAATAGACCGGGGCGCGGTCGAGGTAGCGGCCGAAACTATCGGCATCTACTATCACGGCGCTTGTGGGCATCACGGCGCCGAGGGCGCGGTCGTAAACCGTGGCATATACCTCGTTGCGTCGGGCGTCTATCATCGGGCAGAAGAGTGCCTCGTCGGGAATATTGTCGTCGAGGAGCAGGGGAACGCTCATAATGGCTGTCGTGGGCAGGGCTATGAGCGGCAGATTGCGCCCGTAGCAAACGCCCTTTGCCGTTGACGATGCTATGCGCAGGCTGGTATATGAGCCGGGACCGCAGCTCAAGGCAACGGCCTCAATTGCGCGTCGGCGGTCGTCGGCGTATGCGATGGCCTCCTCGACAAAGGGGGCGAGCACTTTTGCGTGCGAGCGCTCTTCGTTGTTTCTTTTCTCAAAAAAGACCTCGCCATCCTCGCTCAGTGCAACCGAACAAATTTCGGTCGAGGCTTCAATATTTAGTATTACTGCCATATTTTTAATTGTTCTTTGTCGTTTCTTGTACAAAATTGTCTTATTCGGCGAATATGTTGCAACAAATATCCGCACTCGAGCGCAAAATTACAAATTAAAAATCAACTATTATAATAAATAATATTTTTTAATAAAGTACAAATGCCGAAAATCTCCGCAAGCAACAATTTTGATGCTTCTTTGCCCTCGCTTGCCAATATTTTTACTATCTTCGCGGCGTAATATGTTAAAATAGTTTATGATATATTCAATGACCGGTTACGGCAAGGCCGTAGCGTTGTTTCAGGATAAGAAAATTTGTGCCGAGGTTCGTTCGCTCAACGGAAAGTCGATGGACTTGGGCACACGTATGGCACCGCAGTTCAAGGCGCACGAAATGGAGATTAGGGCAATGCTCACAAGCCGTCTCGAGCGTGGAAAGGTCGATTTTTCGCTTTACGTCGAGCAGGGCGAGAAGGTGGATACCCCCTCAATTAACATTGCAGTGATGCAGGCTTACACTCAGCAGTTACAGGCAGCCTCGGAGGCTACGGGGATTGCAATGCCCGACAATCTTATGGAGACGCTTCTGCGCCTGCCCGACGTTGTTGCCCGCAAAGAGGTCTATGAGGCCTCGGACGAGGAGTGGGCTGTTGCCCGCGAGGCTGTCGTGCGTGCCATAGACGAACTGATGGATTTTCGTCGTCAAGAGGGCGAGGCTTTGTCAAATAAATTCCGAACGAATATCGAGCGCATCGGAACGCTGCTACTCTCGGTCGAGCCTTACGAAAAGGAGCGTGTCGAGAAGATTCGTGCGCGCATAGTCGATAATCTGCAAAAAATGGTAGGTGTCGATTACGATAATAATCGCCTTGAACAAGAACTTATATATTATATCGAAAAACTCGACATAAACGAGGAAAAACAGCGCCTTACTAACCATCTGAAGTACTTTATCGAGATTATGGAGGGCTCCATTGGACAGGGTAAGAAGCTGGGCTTTATTGCGCAGGAGATGGGCCGCGAGATTAACACTCTGGGCAGCAAGAGCAATAATGCCGAGATGCAGAATATCGTGGTTATGATGAAGGACGAGCTCGAGCAGATAAAAGAACAGGTTCTTAATGTGATGTAATAAAAAAATATTAAAAAATCCTATATAACGGAGACTATTATGACAAAGGGTAAACTTGTGATTTTTTCGGCGCCGTCGGGTTCGGGAAAATCGACGCTGGTGAATTTTTTGATGCAGCAGGGGCTCTCGTTCGGCTTCTCGGTGTCGGCAACCAGCCGCCCGCCGCGCGGTGCCGAGAGGGATGGTGTCGAGTATTTTTTCTTTACAGCCGAGGAGTTCCGCGAGAAGATTGCCGCCGGTGAATTCGTCGAGTACGAGGAGGTCTATCCGGGACGCTTCTACGGTACGCTGAAGTCGCAGGTAGAGGCGCAGCTCGAGCGACAGAATATCCTGTTCGACGTTGACGTCGTGGGCGGCCGCAATCTGAAAAAATATTACGCCGACCGCGCACTCTTTATCTTTGTACAGGCCCCCTCGATTGAGGTTCTGCGCCAGCGTCTCGTGGGGCGCGGCGACACCTCGCCCGAGGAGATTGAGAAGCGCCTTTCAAAGGCCGCCGAGGAGATGACCTACGCCCGGTATGCCGACGAGGTGATAATAAACGACAAACTCGACGAGGCCAAGGAACGTCTGCTTGCTGTGGTAAAGGATTTTCTTGCAAAATAAACACAATTGCCCGTGGCCGAGGATAAAAGAATAAGGACTGTGGTCTTTGGGGGTAGTTTCGACCCTATACACATTGGGCACACGGCACTTGCCGAAGCGGTGCTGCGCAGGAATCTTGCCGATGAGGTGTGGTTTATGGTCTCTCCGCTCAATCCGCACAAGCAGGGGCTGGGGCTCACGCCCGAGAATACGCGCCTTGCGATGGTGCGGCTTGCCATCGGCGACGAGCCGCGTTTCAAGGCCTCGGATTTTGAATTTTCGCTTCCGCGCCCCTCTTACACGCTGAATACTCTGCGGGCGCTCGAGGCCGCCCACCCGCAGCGACAATTCTCGCTGCTCATCGGCGCCGACAATTGGGCAAAATTCGACCGTTGGTACCGTGGCGATAAAATTCTTGAGCGTTACCCCATAATAGTGTATCCGCGCGATAATGAGCAGCAACCAACGTTGCCACAGGGCGTTACGTGGCTCTTGTCGCCGCTTTACGATATTAGCTCGACAAAGGTGCGGCGTATGGCTGCCGATGGCGAAGATTTTTCGTCGTTTGTCTCTCCTGCCGTTGCCCGATACATAGAATTAAATAATCTGTATAAAGAGTGATGAAAAGAAATATTTTTACAACCATCCTGCTGCTTACTCTTGCAATTGCGTTGCGTGCGCAGAATACGGTTACAATGTACCCCGAGATGAGCGATGTCCTGCAACAGGTCTTCTGCGACTATGTATCGGCCGAGTCCGAGACAAAATATATCTCGAGCCGACACGGGCAATATGTGGGGCAGCTGATTGATAATAAGATATATGGTTGGGGGTTTTATCTTACCGATGAGGATGCGCAGACCTATGGACAATTTCGCAAGGGCAAGCACATTTTCGGAATTACGATGCTCGACGACGTTGTTCGCGTAGGTGCCGAGGAGCATTTTGTCGAGTACGACCTTTCGACAGGAAAAATTGTGCGCATACACACCACCGAGGGGGATGTAAAATTGCAATATCCCTACGTTGATGACGCGGGACAAAAATCGCCCTATGCCTTTCTGAGAATAAAATACTCCAACGGCGACGTCTATTATGGCGAGACGCTCGGCGGCCGCCGACACGGCTACGGCGTCTATTATTGGACGACCGGCGATTTTTGGTACGGAAAATATGTCGATGGCTACCGACAGGGCTACGGAGCACTATTCAAGACCGACCATAAGGTTTTTTACGGAAAATGGATAGGCGATAGAAAAGTGGAGTAACGCCCCTTTTATTAAGACATTTTCTTCTCGCACAGGATAATGCGGCTGCAATAAAGGTTTATTTTTATGCAGTCGCATATTTTTTATGCTTTTTTTGAATAATTGTCCCTCTTTTGGAATAAAAATATACTTTTATCAATAATATTTTGGAAAAATAATAGGAAAATACAACAATCTTTGTACTTTTGTAATTCTTAAAATAAAATAGGATTAAAAATTGTAATTATGATAGCAGTATTAAAGAGTGGAGTAACAAAAACTCAGCGCGACAATCTTGTAAAGTGGTTAGAGTCGCAGAATGTAAAGGTACATATTTCCGAGGGCGAGGTTCAGACGGTGCTGGGTCTCATTGGCGATACAAGCAAGATAGATATTGACCTTCTTGCCGGCCTCGAGATTATTGCCAACGTAACACGCATAAGCGAGCCTTTTAAGAGCGCCAACCGTCGTTTCCACCCCGACGACACAGTGATTGAGGTGGGCAAGGGCGCGAATAAAGTAAAAATAGGTGGCGGAAATTTCTGTATAATGGCCGGCCCCTGCTCGGTAGAGTCCGAGGAGCAGATTCTCTCTGTTGCGCAGTCGGTAAAAGCCTCGGGTGCGAATATGTTGCGCGGAGGAGCCTTCAAACCCCGTACCTCGCCTTACGACTTTCAGGGACTGCGTGCCGAAGGCCTTCAGCTGCTCATAAAAGCACGCGAGGCAACAGGCCTCCCCTTTGTAACCGAGATTATGAGCGCATCGCACCTCGACCTTTTTGCCGACGTCGATATTATTCAGGTGGGTGCCCGCAATATGCAGAATTTCGAGCTTCTCAAGGAACTTGGACGCAGCGATAAGCCCATCCTTCTGAAGCGTGGAATGTCGGCAACACTGAAAGAGCTTCTTATGAGTGCCGAATATATAATGTCCGAGGGCAACGAGAATGTCATCCTGTGCGAGCGCGGAATACGCAGCTACGACAGCTACACACGCAACGTGCTCGACCTTGCAGCAGTACCCGTGCTGCGCGGCCTCACCCACTTGCCCATAATTGTTGACCCCAGCCACGCGACAGGCGTCTCGCGCCTTGTTCGCCCTATGGCCTGCGCGGCAACGGCAGCCGGTGCCGACGGTCTTATAATAGAGGTACACAACGACCCCGTCCACGCGCTGTGCGACGGTGCGCAGTCGCTCACCCCCGAGCAGTTTACCGACGTTGCACGATGCGTTAACGAGATTCGCAGTATAATACATTGATAATTAAGGATGTTATGAAAATAGGAGTGGTGGGGTTGGGCCTTATAGGCGGCTCAGCGGCAAAAGCCTTCAAAGCCTCGGGAGCAACGGTGTACGGCTATGATATTAACAGTACCATAGTGGGATACGCTGCCCTTGACGGCACGATAGACGCCCCTCTTACAGACGAAAAAACAGCCCTCTGCGACCTGCTCCTGCTGACGGCAACGCCGCAAGCGGTCGTTGAGTATTTAAGGGAAACAGCCCCGAAAATATCCCCCTCGACCCTTGTAGTCGATTTTTGCGGAACAAAAAGAGTGGTGTGCGAGGCCGGCTTCGAGCTTGCCCGCCGACACGGCTTTACTTTTGTGGGGGCGCACCCAATGGCCGGTCTGCAATATTCGGGCTACAAATATTCGCGCGGCAACCTATTCTCGGGTGCCTCGCTCATTGTGGTGCCGCCCGTGCACGATGACATTGTCCTTTTAAACAGGGTAAAGAGTGCGCTCGCGCCGCTGCAATTCAAAAAATATGTAGTTACGACGGCCGAGTTTCACGACCGTATGATAGCCTACACGTCGCAAATGTGCCACGTAGTGTCGAATGCCTTTGTCAAGAGCCCCTCGGCGCAGTATCATCGCGGATACAGCGCCGGCAGCTTCCGCGACCTTACGCGTGTGGCCCGTCTGAACGAGGCAATGTGGACCGAGCTTTTCCTTGAGAATCGAAACAACCTTTTAAGTGAAATAGACCATCTGATGGCCTCGCTCGCCGACTATCGCAAGGCAATTGCCGAGGGCGATGCCGAGGCGCTGCACGCCCTTCTGCACGAGGGGTGCGTGGCAAAAGAGGGAACCGAAAAATAGAATATTGTAAGAATTATGCTACCCTATACAACCATACACGTCGAGGCATCGCGTAGCTATGATATTTACATCGGGCGCGGGATACTCTCGCAGATAGGCGGCTTTTTGCACCCGCTCTTGGGCGATTGTCGCGTGGCCGTGCTCACCGACGCAACGGTCGATGACCTTTACGGCGAGCGTCTGATTGAGACACTGAGCGCCGCGGGTTACGCGGCCGATAAATTTGTCGTTCCGGCGGGCGAGGCCTCGAAATGCGCCGATAATCTGCTTGAGTTTCTGAACTTTATGGCCGACTGTAAGCTCACACGCAGCGACGCGGTGATTGCTTTTGGCGGCGGAGTGGTTGGGGATATGGCCGGCCTCTCGGCAGCGCTCTATCTGAGGGGTGTGAAATATGTGCAGATTCCAACGACTCTTTTGGCGGCCGTCGATAGCTCGGTGGGCGGAAAAACCGCCATTGATATTCCGGCGGGAAAGAATCTTGTGGGCGCCTTTTATCAGCCTACGTTAGTATGTTGCGACACCGAGCTTATGGATACACTTGCTCCCGAGGTCTACCGCGATGGTTGCGCCGAGGTAATAAAATATGGCGTAATACTCGACAAGAATCTGTACAACGGGCTGCAACAGCCCCCCTTTGACCGCGAGAGCGTGGTGGCACGTTGTGTCGAGATTAAGCGCGACGTTGTGCAACAGGACGAGTTTGACAACGGCGTGCGCGGACTTTTGAATTTCGGACACACGTTCGGGCACGCAATAGAGAAGATGAGCCGCTTCGGCGTGTCGCACGGTGCGGCAGTGGCAAAGGGAATGGTGATTGCCGCCCGTATGGCCCCGCTCTGCGGCCTCGGCAATGTGGTCGAGGAGCTATCGGCGCTGCTTGCCGGCTACGGGTTCGACCTTTCGTGCCCTTATGGTGCCGACGACCTTTTCGACGCTATTCTATCCGATAAGAAGCGTCGCGGAGGTAATATAACAGTGGTGCTGCCCGAGGCTGTCGGCCACTGCGTGCTTGTGGAGCTCGCCGTCGAGGAGCTGCACGATAAATTAAAACAGATATTAGGATAAAAAAAGGAGCGTATGGACATAAAAGTGAGTGGAATATTATCGGGCGCGGTGGCGCCTCCGCCGTCAAAGTCTCAGGCTCACCGTCTGCTCATTTGTGCGGCATTGGCAACAGAGCCTTGCACAATTGTGTGCAGTGCCCTGAACGACGATATTGTGGCCACGATGAATTGTCTCTGCGCGCTTGGGGCAGATATAAAATATTGCGACGGGCTCTTATCCGTCGCGCCCATAAGGTTGCGCAAAGGGGCGATGCTCGACTGTGGCGAGAGTGGCTCGACACTGCGCTTTCTGCTGTCGGTGGCCGCTGCCGTCGGCGCCAATGCAACCTTTGTGGGGCGGGGCAAGCTGCCGCAGCGTCCCAACGGCGCTCTGTGCGAGGCTCTTGCGCAGCACGGAATTGTGTTTGAGAGGCTTGCCGAGGGGGCCGAGCTTCCCCTTGTGTGTCGCGGACAACTCTCGGGCGGCCATTATAGTCTTCCCGGGAATCTTTCGTCGCAGTATCTCACGGGGCTGCTTATGGCCCTTCCTCTGCTTGCCGAGGATAGCCGCATCGAAATTACCGAGGGGCTCACAAGCGCCTCGTACGTGAATATGACGCTCGACGCTGTGCGTCGCGCCGGAATCTCAATCGGCAACAGTGGGAATATATACACTATAAAGGGCGGACAGCGGTATCGTCTGCCCGGTGCGACGGTGGTCGAGGGCGATTGGTCGGCCGCGGCATTCTGGTTGGTGGCGGGGGTGATAGGCTCGCGTCCGATAGTGCTTAAAGGGATGAACGGCTGCTCGTTGCAGGGCGACCGTTACATAATTGAGCATCTGCGCCTGATGGGTGCCTTTATCGAGGAGCGCGAGGATTGTATCACCGCGCACCCCTCGCAACTCTTTGGTGCCACACTCGACTGTGCCGATACTCCCGACCTTGTGCCCGTGCTTGCTATCGCTGCTGCGGCAGCCTCGGGCGAGACAACCTTTTGCAACGTCGGACGTCTGCGCTACAAAGAGAGCGACCGTCTCGAGGCAATGAGGCGCACCCTCGCCTCGTTTACAGTCTTATCGACCGTGGGCGAGGATATCTTTACCGTTCGCGGCGGCGAGCCTCGGGCGGTTGAGGCTGTTGACAGTTTCGGCGACCATCGCATAGCAATGTCGGCAGCAATATTATCGACCATAGCCCGTGGCGAGACAACCATTCGGGGGGCCGAGTGCGTGGCAAAGTCGTACCCGCACTTTTTCGATCATTTTGCGGCTCTCGGGGGCAAGATAGAAAAATAATTATTAACCGAAAAAAAATATAACAATGGACTTAGAAGCATTGCGCAAACAGATAGATGAGATTGACACCGAGATGTGCGACCTTTTTGCACAGCGTATGAAGGTGGTAACCGATATTGCACGATACAAAAAGGATAATAATATGGTGGTTTATCACCCCTCGCGCGCACGCAACGTGCTGCACAACGTATCGAAGCGCTTGGGCCCCGAGTTTGAGGGCTATGGTCGCACACTCTACCACACGATTTTCGACCTTAGTGAGTCGTACCAGACGCGTGTGCTTGCCGAGGATAGCGATTTTTTCAATAAGATTAAGGCGGTTACCTCGGTGCCTCCCGCACCCTTCCCCAAGCGTGCCTCGGTGGCTTGTGCAGGCTGCGAGGGCTCGTATGCTCACTTGGCGGCCGAGCGTCTGCTCGACCTGCCCGAGATTATGTATATGAGCAATTTCGAGGGGGTGTTTAAGGCCGTCAGCAGCGGGCTGTGCCGATTCGGAGTGCTGCCTATCGAAAATTCAATAGCCGGCTCGGTGAATGCCATCTACGACCTTCTCTCCGACTACAATGTGAGCATCGTGCGCAGCGTGCGCCTAAAGGTCGACCACTCGCTGCTTGTGCATCCGGGCACAAAGCTCGAGGATATTCGTGAGATTTATTCGCATCAGCAGGCCATAAGCCAATGTTCCGAGTTTCTATCGACGCTGAAGGATGTGCGCATAATACCGGTCGAGAACACCGCCGAGGCTGCACGAATGATAGCACAGTCGGGCGACCGCTCAAAAGCCTCGCTCTCGTCGCGTCTGTGCGCCGAGCTTTATCATCTGCAACCGCTAAAGACAGCCGTGCAGAATCGCGATAATAACTACACACGCTTCATCTGTATCTCCTCGGAGCCGCAAATTTACTCGGGTGCCGACCGCACAAGCATTATGATGGTTATTCCCAACCGCCCCGGAACACTCTTCCGCATAATGTCGCGCTTCAACGCAACGGGCGTCAACCTTGTCAAGCTCGAGAGCCGTCATATTCCCGAACGCGAATTTGAGTATCGTTTCTATTTCGATATTGAAGCCTCGGTTTATAGCGAGGAGTTTCTCTCGCTTATGTGCGAACTGCACGAGTGTGGCGAGCAATTCAAATATTTCGGAACATACGCCGAGATAATATAATATATTTAGAATAAACAATTTACTAACAATCTAATAACTACAATTGTCGAACACAAAAAACCGAACGCCTATGAAAAAGATTCTTGTCATCAACGGCCCCAATATAAATATGCTGGGGTTGCGCGAACCATCACTTTACGGCGCACAGAACTATGCTGCGCTGAAAGAATACATCTGCGAGAGTGCCGCCGAGGCAGGACTGCAAGTAGAGCTTTTTCAGTCGAACCACGAGGGGACGATTGTCGATGCCATACAGGCTGCATACGGTCGTGTCGATGCCATCCTCATAAATCCCGCGGCATACACTCACACGAGCGTCGCAATACTCGATGCGCTGAAGGCTGTGGCGCTGCCCACCGTCGAGGTTCATCTGACGGATATTTCCTCGCGCGAGGAGTTTCGTCGATTCTCGTACGTCTCGCTCTATGCCGAGAAAGTAATCTATGGAAAAGGATTCGAGGGTTATCGCGAGGGCCTTTTGTATCTGGCAAACACTCTGTGATAATCTGAAATGTTG
This sequence comes from Bacteroidaceae bacterium, assembly GCA_045533955.1. Taxonomy (GTDB): domain Bacteria; phylum Bacteroidota; class Bacteroidia; order Bacteroidales; family Bacteroidaceae; genus HGM04593. Next base: position 6,318 of record JAZSIU010000006.1, on the reverse strand, counting down.
TAGCCCGTAACTAAAATGCGGGCTGCTTTTTTTATAGGAATCATACAACAGAAAAATATGCGTATATATTCTACCGCATCGGTAAGAGAGATTGACCGACTGACAATGCTGTACGAGCCAATATCCTCGTACAACCTTATGGAGCGTGCCGCTGCGAGGCTCACCGATGCGCTAAGGCTCGATTATGCCCACTGCAACCATTTTGTGCTGTTCGCGGGGGCGGGTAACAACGGCGGCGACGGCCTTGTGATGGCGCGCCGTCTGCTCGAGAAGGGTTGCACGGTGGATGTGTGGATGGTTACGCGCGAGAAACTCTCGAGCGACTGCTCGAGAGCGCTCTCGAGGCTGCTCGAGGCTTTTCCCTCGTGTACCATAAGGTTGACGGTCGGAGGCGAGGCGCTCATCGTAGGGCCGCATACGGTTGTAATTGACGCGCTCTTCGGCAGCGGCCTTAACCGCCCCCTCGAGGGCGAGTATGCACGGGTGGTAAGGCTCATAAACTCTCTTGCCTGTCCGCGTGTGGCGGTAGATATTCCCTCGGGGCTTATGGGTGAGGATAATAGCCCGGCGTCGGACGTTGCCGACATTGTGAGGGCCGACACGACACTGACGTTGCAGTTTCCCAAGCTCTCGATGCTCCTCGACGAGAATAAAAAATATGTCGGTCGTATGCGTGTGCTCGATATTGGCCTCAGCGCAAGGGCAATGAGCGAGACAGTTCCCATCGCCCACACAATAGAGGCCGAAGAGGCTCGTGCGCTTATGGCACCGCGCCTTGCCACGGCTCATAAGGGTAATTTCGGGCGTGCGCTGCTTGTGGCAGGCTCGCGGGGAATGGCCGGGGCATCGGTGCTTGCAGCACGCTCGGCGATGCGCTCGGGCCTTGGACTGCTCACCGTGCATCTGCCTGCCTGCAACAACGCAATTGTGCAGACGGCCGTGCCCGAGGCAATGACAAGCATTGACGCCGACGATAACTCCTTTACCATCGCCCCCGACACGGCCCAATACACGGCCGTAGGGGTGGGGCCGGGGATAGGACGCAGCGCCCATACGGCCGAGGCGCTGCACAAGCTCATAGAGGATTGTCGTGTCCCTATGGTCATCGACGCCGACGCGCTTAATATCCTTGCCGAGAATAAAGAGTGGCTCGACAGCCTGCCCGAGGGTAGTGTAATAACACCGCATCGAGGCGAATTTGCACGTCTCGCAGGCTCGGCTGCCGACAGCTTCGATGCGCTCGCACGTGCACGGGATTTTGCCGTGCGCCACAAAATATGTGTTGTCCTAAAGGGCGCTTATACAATTATCGTCAGTAGCGACGGCAGCTACTGCTTGAATGTTCGCGGCAACGCGGGGATGGCAACGGGGGGCAGCGGCGATGTACTCACGGGAATAATTCTGGCTCTTCTGGCGGGCGGATACAAGGCCTACGATGCTGCCCGTGTGGCCGTGTATGTGCACTCTGTGGCGGGTGATGAGGGTGCAGCGTGTGTGGGGCAGACGGCGCTTGTTGCAGGCGATATTATAGAGCATCTGCCCGTTGCGTGGCGCAGTATCGAAAAAAAATCCGAAAAGTAAGATTTTTTTATGATTAGTGTAAGACAAACGCTTCGAGATTGGTCGCTCCCCATTGCTATGATTGCGGGAGTGATACTCTATTTTGCATATACGAATATTCCTTTTTTAGACCCGACGCACGCTATGGCCCGCAGCGCAGTGGCGGTGGTGCAGCCGTTGCTCATCTTCTCGATGCTTTTTATTACATTCTGCAAGGTACGCATCGGCGAGCTGCGCATACGTCGGTGGCACGTGTGGCTGCTGGCCTTTCAGATACTCTCGTTTATACTGTTGTCGCTTGCGGTGGCTTTTCTGCCTCTTGTGGATGCCGTGCGTGTCATTTTGGAGTCGGCTATGCTCTGTCTGCTCTGTCCTACGGCAACGGCGGCAGCTGTAATTACGGCAAAATTGGGCGGTAGCGCAGCCTCGTTAATATCCTACACGATGGCCATAAATATATTGGTGGCAATTGTCGCTCCCTTCTTTCTGACGCTTATCCATCCGAGGGCGGGGGACGCTTTTCTCTCGTCGTTCCTTGAAATATCGGGTAGGGTATTTCCGCTGCTTCTTGCGCCTTTGCTCTTGGCCGAGCTTGTCCGCCGCTTCTTCCCCTCGTTGCACGGTTTTATTTTGCAGAGAGGGCGCAATTGGCCCTTTTATCTGTGGCTTGTGGCTCTGATGCTCGCAATTGCTGTTACCACACGCGCCATTGTGCACACGCATCTGCCTATGTATGTGATGGGGGCAATTGCCATTGTGTCGTTCATCTGTTGTGTTCTGCAATTTGCCTTGGGACGTATGGTGGGGCGCTATTATGGCGAGACGGTTACAGGCGGGCAGGCGCTGGGGCAGAAAAACACTGTATTTGCAATATGGTTGGCCTATACTTTTTTAACGCCCGTTACGGCCATTGCCGGCGGGTTTTACAGTCTGTGGCACAATATTGTAAATACGTGGCAACTTTATAGGTGCAATCATAAAAGATAATAATAACAGCGGGGCCGAGGCTCCCGACTAAAAAAAAGAATAAATTATGGATATGAATTTCTCGGGCATACTCATAGGGGTTGCCACTTTTCTTGTGATAGGGCTTTTTCACCCATTGGTAATTAAGGCCGAATATTATATTGGGGTAAAAAGCTGGTGGCTTTTTCTTTTGTTGGGGATAGTGGCTGCCGTGGCGTCGTTGCTGGTCGAGAATCTTATACTCTCTATTTTGTTGGGAGTGGTGGCCTTCTCTTCATTCTGGAGCATAGGCGAGGTGTTCGAGCAGAAAAAGAGGGTCGAGAAAGGGTGGTTCCCCGCTAACCCAAAGAGAAAGAAAAAATGATTTCTTATTATGATACGTCTTTATGCAAAATGGCTCTATGTGGCCAATCTTGTAATTATCGCTACGGGGCTTTTTATTGGCTTTATCCCGGGCTTTGAGGGGGTGGGCACGTGGCTCACTCCGCCCTTTGTGCTCTTTTTGGGGCTTCTGTTTGCGCTCTTGTGCGGGCAGCCTTTTCCTGCGTTCAACAAAAAATGCTCGAAGATGCTTCTGCAATATTCAGTAGTGGGATTGGGCTTTGGGATGAACGTGCATAGTTCGCTTGCTTCGGGAAGCGACGGAATGCTATTTACTATCGTCTCGGTCTTTGGCACGCTCGCTGTGGGATGGCTCATCGGACGGCGCTTTCTCGGGGTCGATAGGAACACCTCTTATCTCATCAGTGCGGGAACGGCTATCTGTGGTGGAAGTGCCATTGCGGCGGTTGCGCCTGTCATTAAGGCTCGGGACGAGGAGGCGTCGGTGGCGTTGGGAACAGTGTTTATCCTAAATGCCGTGGCACTATTTATATTCCCCTCGATAGGGCATCTGCTCTCTATGAGCGAGGCACAATTCGGTACGTGGGCGGCTATTGCCATTCACGATACAAGCTCGGTGGTGGGTGCAGGAGCAGCCTACGGCCCGGAGGCGCTCGAGGTTGCAACGACCATTAAGCTGACGCGCGCCTTGTGGATTATTCCCGTGGCGTTTTTTACCTCGGTGCTGTTCAAGAGTAAGGGTAGTAGGGTGAGTGTGCCTCTGTTCATCGTCTTTTTTGTGGTTGCGATGCTTGTAAACACCTATCTTTTGGATTCTGTGCCTTGTGTGGGGCAGACAATAAATGCTGTTGCCCGTAAAGCTCTTACTCTGACAATGTTCTTCATTGGTGCCTCGCTCTCGAAAGATGTTCTAAAGAGCGTAGGCCTGAAATCTCTGGCTCAGGGCATTATTCTGTGGGTGATAATAAGCGTCGTGTCGCTGTTGTATATAATGTGGGCCGTATAAGCGTCGAGGACGATATACAATAATTCCCCAAAATCCTCAATTGAGGATTTTGGGGAATTATTGTATAAGAAACTTTTTATTTTACCTTCATACTCGCTTTGACAAGATAGACAATAAGCAGCAGATAGGCAACCAATGCCAGCGCCTCGCTCCAAGGGTTGGTCAGCCAGCCCTCGTTCACAAAATTGAATCCGAAGAATCGTATCGCTGCGCTCACAACGCCCATCAGAGCGCCACCGGCAATGAATCCCGATGCAAGCAGAGTACCCTTTTCGCCTCGTTCGTTGTTGAGCTTGGCGTCGCTGCTGCGGGTCGTAACGTACCAATTGATGGCGCCACCAACCAGCAGAGGAAGGTTCAGCTCGATGGGGATAAACATTCCCAGCGCAAAAGCCAATGCAGGAATATTAAAGTAGGTGAGCACCAATGCAAGCGCAGCGCCTATGCCGTAGAGCATCCACGGAGCGCCCACGCCGTTCATCAGCGGGTCGATGACAGCAGCCATTGCATTGGCCTGAGGCGCAGCAAGCGCGCCGCTTGTAAAGCCGTAGGTCTTATTGAGAATCATAATGACGCCGCCCACCGTGGCAGCCGATACAAGAGTACCCAAGAATTTCCACGTCTGCTGCTTTGCGGGGGTCGAGCCCAACCAATAGCCTATCTTGAGGTCGGTGATAAAGCCGCCTGCCATCGAGAGGGCTGTGCACACAACGCCTCCCATTACAAGCGCCGCAACCATTCCCGTGGCACCCTTCAGGCCCACTGCAACCATTACAACCGATGCAAGGATAAGTGTCATCAGTGTCATTCCCGATACGGGGTTTGTGCCGACGATGGCAATAGCATTTGCGGCCACCGTTGTAAATAGGAACGATATTATGGCAACCAGCAGGATAGCTACGATGCTGTGCAGCACGTTGCCCTGCATAACATCAAAGAAGAAGAACAGAAGCACCAGCAACAGGGTGAATATCGAGCCGAATGCAATGAATTTCATCGGAAGGTCGCGCTGCGTGCGCTTAACCTTCTCGTCCGACTTTTTGCCGCTCATCTCACGAGCCGCAAGCCCCACGGCGCTCTTTATTATGCTCCACGACTTAAAAATACCGATAATTCCGGCCATTGCGATGCCTCCGATGCCGATACTCTTGGCATACTCCTTGAAAATTTGCTCGGGCGACATTTGCGCAATTGTTACGTTAATATCAGGGTTCCAAGCGTTCAGAATCTCGTCGCCAAAGAAGAGGTTCATTCCCGGCACAATGAGCAGCCACACAGCAAGCGAGCCTGCACATATTATGGCGGCATATTTTAGTCCGATAATGTAACCCAATCCAAGAACGGCTGCTCCGGTGTTAATCTTCAGCACCAATTTTGCCTTGTCGGCGAGCATCTCGCCCCAGCCGCATACGCGAGTGGTGAAATTCTCGTTCCACCAGCCGAATGTAGCCACGATAAAGTCGTATAGTCCGCCCACAGCGCCTGCAATGAGCAGAGGCTTAGCCTGTGAACCGCCCTTTTCGCCCGATACAAGAACCTGTGTGCTTGCGGTGGCCTCGGGGAAGGGATACTCGCCGTGCTTGTCGCTGACAAAGTATTTGCGGAAGGGGATAAGGAACAGTATGCCCAGCACGCCGCCCAAGAGCGAGCTTATGAACATCTGCATAAAATTAACGGTCATCTCGGGGTATTTGCTCTGGAGAATATAGAGCGCGGGCAGGGTGAATATTGCTCCGGCTACAATCACTCCCGAGCAGGCGCCGATGGATTGTATAATGACATTCTCGCCCAACGCTCCTTTGCGCTTGGCTGCACTCGACACGCCAACGGCGATTATGGCAATGGGGATTGCCGCCTCGAATACCTGTCCCACTTTCAGGCCCAGATAGGCTGCTGCGGCCGAGAAGAGCACGGCCATTGCTATTCCCCAAGATACCGACCACAGGTTAACCTCGGGATACTCTTTGTCGGGCGACATTAGTGGCTTATACTCCTCGCCCTCTTTCAGCGGACGGAACGCATTTTCGGGCAGTCCCGCCTGTTTTTCATTTTCTTGTTTCATTGTATTTTGTATTGTTTATTTTGTACTTGTGGGCAAAGGTACAATTTTTTTGCAATATATTCTGCTTTTTGATATTATGAGGCTTTATTGCTCGTAAGAATTGTCCTGAAAACGGCTCAGTAGCAAAAAGGTGTGGTCGAGATAATTATATTTATCACCCTCTCGGAATACTTATGCGGCTATTCTCTCTTTCATTTTATACTTTGGGCCTTACTTTTTTCCAAAAAAAGTAAGCAAAAAACCTGCACCTAAAGAAATTGTCGCGGGGCCTCCTTTGCTCGTGAGGCAACAGTGCGCTCACTCGGTCGGAGGCTTGCTTGTCATTTCGGTTTACGATTGTTTTAAGGGTGCTGCGGACCGCCCTCACTTAGTCGCTTGTAAA
>JAZSIU010000043.1:0-8760 GCA_045533955.1 Bacteroidaceae bacterium | reverse complement strand
GTCTCCCTTTTTTATTTTTTTGTATTGCTGATTGACTTTTGCACTGTCGCTTGTCGGGCGAACCTTGCTCACTCCTTTTCGCTACGCTCAAAGTCGTGAGCAAGGAAGCAAATTTGTTGCACTTCTATCTTGACAGTATGCGAATATGTTCTTTTATCTATAATAATGTGTTAAAAAGTTTGTTTAAAAATTTTATATTCGCAACTTTGTAAGTTGTTAGGTCAATATGATTTCTTGTGTAGTAATAAATATCTTATAATATATATGAAAAATTTTCTATATTGCTTGATTTTTATGCTGACGGCATTTGTTGTGCCATCGGCAGCGCAGGCGACCAATCCGAAGGCTGTTGTGGAGCTTCTTAACCGTATAGGTGGCAGTGGTGCGGCCGATAAGTTTGTAATTGTTGTCGATGAGGAGCTCTCGAGCAACGGAGACGACGTGTTTGTAATTACGGCACAAGATGCAAAGCCTTGTATCAAGGCCAACAGTGTGCTGTCGGCTGCAACGGGAGTAAATTGGTATCTCAACCATTATGCACACGTGAATTTGGCGTGGAACAATCTGACGATTGACCTTTCGGGGGTTGCATTGCCCGTCCCCACAGGCGAGGAGAGACACGTGAGCACTGCCGATTATAGATATTACTTCAACTATTGTACTTTCTCTTATTCGATGGCCTTCTGGACGTGGGAGCGCTGGCAGCAAGAGATTGATTGGATGGCTCTGCACGGAATAAATATGCCGCTCCAGATTGTCGGTCTCGAGGTTCTGTGGCGTAATGTTCTGAAAGATAGTCGCATAGGATACACCGATAAGGAAATTGCCGATTTTATCGCGGGGCCCGGCTTTATGGCGTGGTTTGCGATGAATAATCTTGAGGGGTGGGGCGGAACAATAAATGCCGCCGATGTAAAAATGAACGGTAACCCCGAGTGGTGGTACAAGCGTCAGGAGCAGCTGTGCAAGGATATTCTCTTGCGTATGCGTGAGCTTGGTATGCAGCCGGCGCTTCCGGGCTTTAGCGGAATGGTACCTAACAGTATGAGCAGCAAGAGTATTAAGGGCATCAATAGTGGCGATATTATAAACAGCGGTACGTGGGCCGGCGGATACACTCGCCCCGATATTCTGAATCCGGCAAGCAGTAGCTTCGACTATATGGCAAAGATTTACTACGAGCATCTGCACAAGCTGATGGGTGTATCGGAGTTTTACAGTATGGACCCCTTTCACGAGGGCGGCCTTCCGGGTGGCGTAACAAACAGCAGTTGCTATCCGGGAGTAATGGAGGCGTTGGACGCATATTATGCAACCGTGCCAACCGACGAGAAGAGCGCCAACAATGTGCCCGAAAAAGCAAAATGGGTTATACAATATTGGCAGGGACTGCCTCAGCAGGGGGCGTTCGATGCAATGGACGATAATTATGGCGACCGCTTCATTGCGCTCGACCTTTTCTCCGATGCTCAGGGCAAGGCAAAATGGAACAGCGACTATTTTCGCGGCTGCGACTTTATCTTTTGTATGCTGCATAATTTCGGCGGACGCAGCGGAATGCACGGACGTCTGCAAACGACTATGGAGGACTATTTCAAGGCGCTTGCAAAGAGTAATATGAAGGGTGTTGGCGCAACCCCCGAGGGCATTGAGACTAATCCCATACTCTATGATATGCTCTTCGAACTTCCGTGGATGGATGCAAAGAATAAACCTACCATTGACGAGTGGATTGCCGACTACTCTTACTCGCGCTACGGCATTGATAATACCGTGGCAGCCGGTGCGCTGAGACGTCTGAAAAACTCGGTGTGGGGCTGTCAGGGCGACCAGCAGGGAACATCCGAGGCAATTATTCTTGCGCGTCCGTCGTGGGCACCCGACCGTGTTTCGAGCTGGAGCACGGCGGCCATCTATTGGGACACGCAAGAGGTGTTGTTGGCGGCCGAGGAACTACTCTCGATAGGCGACCTTATAACAAACGACGATGCTGTCGCAAACTACAATTACGATGTTATTGACGTTGTGCGACAGTCGATGGCCGATTATGCTTACACCCTTATGCCACAGATAAATGCGGCACGCACAAACAGCACCGAGTACGAGCGTCTCTATAAACTGTATCTTGGTATGATGCTCGACCTTGACGCTATGCTCTCATACGACCCCAATTTCAAACTCGAGCGTTGGACGAGTATGGCGCGTAACATTGCCGATGAGGTGGGCGGAACAACCACCAACGACCGCAATTGGCTCGAGTGGAACGCACGCACGCAGGTTACCGTGTGGGCGAAGGGCGACACTGACCTTCACGACTACTCGAACCGCTGCTGGGCCGGCCTCATAAAGGACTACCACTATAAGCGCTGGGAGTATTTCTTCAAGAACAACGGCGCGGCACCCAACGGCGGATGGTTCACTGCAATGGAGTATCCGTGGACGGTTAATTTCACCGACTACGACTACTCGTCGGTGGAGGTTCCCAACGACGTTACCGCAGCCGAAAAGACACGCGAGATTTTCGGGAAATATTTTGGTAAGATAATAGGTGCCACGGGCGCAAAATACATATTCCCTATGGGCATCGCAAGCAACGCAACCGCCACCGACGTTGTGCCCGAAATTTATCGCGGACAACCCTCGACGCTGCCCATAGAGACAGGCGGCGACGTTAAGCTCGCAAGCGTGTGGATAGACGCAAATGCCGACCTTGCACGCAGCGAGAGTGAGATTTTTGTTCCCGAGAACAGGAAAATCACCCTCCCGGCCGATGCAACCATAGGCCGCGTAAAGGCTGTGGCAACCTTCGACGACGGAACAAACGTAACATTCAATATTGCCATACGCGAGGAGATTACAGCGCCGCGAACCGTCTCAGTGGCAGCCTCGGCAGGCGGCGCGGTGGCAATCGAGGGTAGCGACCAACTTACCGTCAGCAGTGCCGAGCCCGTTACAATAAAGGCCATCGCCGACACGGGATACGATTTTTACCGTTGGACAGACACCGACGGCAATGTGGTGGGCAACGATAATCCCTACACCTATTATGGCAAGGCTGCCGCACAATTTACAGCCGAGTTTATGGTGAACAAATGGGGTGTCCCCGCCGAGGATAAGAGCGATTGGGGCGACGCAGCCGTTGCACCACAATATGTGAATAACATCACATTCGCCTATCACAACCGCGAGGCCACTGCAATATATGAGGCATCTGTGGCGCCCGCGAACCTCTTTAATGTTGTGCCGCAGATTGTAAACGTGCCCCGCGGCGCGAGCTTCACACTAACGTGGGGCGACGACGATAACAACGCCCTCAGATATTGCTATCTGTCGGCTTACATCGACCTTAACGCCGACGGCGACTTTACCGATGAGGGCGAGCTGATAAAGGTAGTCGGAACAAAGGGCGCACAGAATAGCGCTGTGAGCGAGGGCAGCATAAACGTGCTTCTGCCCTATAATATGCCTTTAGGCCTCACACACGCTCGTCTGCGCTTCGACGGAGCGTGGAAAAACGACAGCTACAATGTCCAAACAAAAGCCTATGAGGCAAAAGCCACGCTTAACCGTATGTGCTACGAGATTATCCTCAACATAACAGAGTTTTCGAGCACGGCCTCGCGCATAGCAGTTGAGACGAACAACAGCGAGTGGGGCAGCGTCTCGGTGGCAACCGACGAGACTCCCTCGGACAGCAAACTAACCGAGATTGACGTTACCCGCGGCATACAGTTTACTCTGACTGCCGAGCCGAGCGACGGAGCCGAGTTCTTAGGCTGGTTCGACGCCTACGGACGCCTCGTCTCGAGCGAGCCTGTGCACACAATGTACTCGGTCGAGGATGCCGTATATACAGCAAAATTTCAAAAATACCTTGCAATAGGCGGTTGGGAACTCGAGTATCGTCTCGAGGGCAACAATCTTATCTTTACAAAGGTACGCAGCGGCGAGGGCGACCTTGAAATTCCCTCCACAATTGCATTGGGCGAGAGCACATACAGCGTCGTTGGATTCGACAGCGGGCTTTTTGCAGGGAACAAGAGCCTCACGGCAATAACGCTGCCCACAAGCATCCGCTTTCTTGGGCGCAACCAACTTTTCAAGGGCGAGGCCGTCGGTACAGTGTCATCCGGCACGGGGACGGCCGATACAAAAAAATACTCAATCTTCAATTTAGCCGAGGCAATTGCCTCGGCTAATGGTTGGATGGTAATGCTTACGGGCACGACCGATGGCAGCATATATAACCAATGGGGCTCGGCTCTCTTTGCGACGGGCACAAATCCTTTGGCCGAGAGTTACAATGGCGGCTTTCAGCTCTATCTGGCCAAGGCCGGCAATCTTGTGATGAAAATTGGTGGCTCGACGGAATACTCACTCGACAACGGCAACTGCAAAATAACCCCCGGAAGCACATTCTCGGCCATAATAAAGTATGACGGCAGCAAGCTCTCGTTGAGTGTAACCAATGGCAGCGGAATAACGGGACAGAAAGAGGTTACAGCCAAAATGAACAATATCACAGCCTTTTCGGCTGCAATTCCTAAGGGAGTCGAGATTGACGTAACCGTAACAACGCTAAAAGAGAGCAACCCTTTTGCCGGCTGCTCGAATCTTGATGCAATAAATATCGACGGGTACTCGGACTACTATTATGTTGATGAAAAGGGCGACCTTTACAACGTCTCCGACGAGCTTATTTGCAGCCCCGAGGGCAAAGAAAAGGGTGTTTATCGCCGTGCGCTCGGGCAGCTCATCGACGATACAAAAGCGTTGCTCGGACAGATAGCCATCATCCGCCCGTTCGAGAAAAACAATAAGATTGCATTGCAGACGACCGACGCCTCGAAAGCCTACTATCTGTGGGCCAATTCGGTGGAGACTGCCGAGGGTAGCATCGCTCATCTTATAGATGGGGTAACGGGCAGCAATAGTAACTTTTTCCACACAAATTGGCACAATGCCTCCACAGCCGAGGGTTATCATTTTATTGAGGTCGATTGTGGCGCTGAAAATATCCTTCAGGCGTTGCAATTCAGCTACTACACACGTACGGGTTGCACGAACGACTTTCCCGACGCTGTTACCATAATGGGCAGCAACGACAAAAAGAGTTATACCGATATTTACACCGTTGCCGAGGGCTTGCCGCAAGAGGTGGGCAAGGAGTTCGTGTCCGAGAAGATTTTCCTTAGCGAGGGCTACCGTCATCTGCGCTTTAAGATTGACGCCGAGCGCATCTATTGGCATTTGGGCGAATTTTCTTTATCGACATTCTCTTCGGCTGCTGCGGTAGATGCTCGGTACAGGGGGGCGGTAACAGACGACGAGGCTGCTTTGTGCCACGATGCAATGCTCGCAGCGCAGGGTGTTTACAAGGTGGGAACAACAATAGAGGATTTTCAGAAGGCTTACGAGGCTCTCGATGCACACTACAAGGCAATTCTTTCCAAAATAGAGAAGATTACCGCTGTGGATGAGCTGTCCGCCGAGGATGCCGAGGGCAGGGGGGTGTTGTACGACCTTAGTGGTCGTCGCCGCTCGACCGTGGCAAAGGGTATCTACATTCTCAACGGTCGAAAGGTGCTTATCGGCCGATAAAACAACCGGTCGATGCAATTTGCATTGGATGCAACAGCTGTTTTGCCCGATAGGCGTGCTATTTGCTTATTTTTGAGCTGATGCTCGAAAATAGTCTGCACTCGCTGCAAAAAAAACAAGCAAGCTTGATATTTCTCGCTCGTTTGTTGCTATTTTTGAGCTGATGCTCGAAAATAGTCTACACTCGCTGTAAAAAAAACAAGCAAGCTTGATATTTCTCGCTCGTTTGTTGCTATTTTTATTGTATCTTCGCGACAGATTATAAAATCTTGTTTATGCAACGGTTATTTACACAGCTTCTTATCATTTTATATATATGTCCACTCTATGCCGCTCAAGAAAAAGCGCAGCAGAGGGTGAGTATTCTAACCTGCTCGCCGGGCGAGCAGGTTTATGAACTTTTCGGGCACACGGCACTGCGCGTGGTAGATGAAAGGCAAGGCGTCGATGCTGTATTCAACTACGGTCTTTTCAGTTTCGACGAGCCAAATTTTATTTGGCGCTTTGTGCTGGGCGAGACTGATTATCTGTTGGGGGCGACGGAGTATCGTTATTTTATTGCCGAGTATAGTCAGCGTGGCTCGGGAGTAACAGAGCAGGTTCTTAATCTCGACTCGGTGCAGACCTCGGCACTCATACGCTCGCTTACGCTCAACGCAATGCCGCAGAATCGTAAGTATCGTTATAATTTCCTTTTTAACAACTGCACGACAAAGGCTCGCGACAAGGTTGTCGAGGCGCTGGGCGAGGGGACGCGCATCGAGTATGCTGCCGTCTCGGCGGGCGATTCGCTGACCTTCCGAGATATTATTCACACTTACACGGCCGAGTGTCCGTGGTATCAATTTGGAATGGATATTCTGTTGGGCGCCCCGGCCGATGAGCTTGCGACACGCTCGGGTGCACAATTTGCGCCCTTTGTGCTTATGCACGAGTTCTCCGATGCAGCCCTAATCGCGGGGCCGGCGACGCGCCCGCTTGTGGCCTCTCAAAGGCAGCTCATCGAGGCGCAGCCGCGCACTGCCGCACGCAATAATTTCACCCCGTTCAATGCTGCGCTCCTGCTACTGCTCTTTACGCTTGTGGTGATGCTGTGCGAGCGTCGCTCGAAAAGGAGTTTCCCCTTGTGGGATGTGCTTCTTATGACGCTGCAAGGCCTCTCGGGCTGTGTGCTGCTGTTTATGGTACTCTTCTCGCAGCATCCGGCTGTGGGGTGCAATTGGTTGCTTCTTTGGCTGAATCCCGTGCCGCTTATTCTATTGCCCATTCTTTTGTGGTGCCTGCGCAAGGACTATTCTATGAGGTTTATGTGGATTCAGGCGGCAATGCCGGCTCTCTTCATATTGGCGGCACCTTTTATTGCTCAGAGTTTCCCCGCACCGCTTTTTGTCTGCGCTGTGGTTATTATAGTACGTTCTTTGTTTTACATTTATAAGAAAAATATATGCGCGCTCGATTAGTATTTCTCTTTCTTTTAATATCGTTTGTTGCGGCTGCTCAGGAAAAGGCCGAAAATAAGATTAAATTGGTGCTGTCGATAAATATCGACCAGCTACGCAGTGATTTTTTGTACGAATTTGAGGGACTCTATGGCGAAAAGGGCTTTAAAAGGCTGATGAGCGGCGGACGCGTCTATTCCAACGCCTATTACGCCTACGAGCACATCGACCGTGCCTCGGCAACGGCTACTCTAATGTCGGGTACCTATCCATACGTCAGCGGTATTGTGGCCGAACAGTGGCTCGACCGCAGCTCGCTGCGCCTTGTGAGCTGCACCGACGATAGTCGTTACAAGGGATTATACACAAATAAAACGGCCTCGCCCGTGCGCCTGAAGTCTCTTACGCTGCCCGATGAGATGAAGCGTGCCACACGCTCAAAAGCACAGGTGTGTGCCATCGCCCCCGATTGCGACGTTGCAGTGATGGCGGGCGGCCACGCTGCCGACGTTGTGCTGTGGAAGAACGACGACACGGGCCTTTGGTGCAGCTCGTCGTACTACGGACAGTTCCCCTCGTGGGCGGCCGAGTTTAACAAGGAGAAGGGTGGCAAGGGTGCAAGCTGGCAGCCCTTCTTTCCCACCGAGATTTACGAGAATTTCGGCGAGAAGGCTCCTAAGGCTTTCAGTTACTCGTTCAACGGGACAAGCGACGTGCGTCTGTACAAGACAAGCGCCTGCATCAACAGCGAGGTAAATGAGATGGCTATAGCTTGCTTGCGCGCAGGAAATATGGGCCTCGACGATATTCCCGATTTTCTATCGCTAACATATTACGCAGGAAATTATAAGTCGCAACCAATGGAGAATCGTCCCATTGAGGTGCAGGATATTTACACGCGCCTCGACCTTAATCTTGCAGCGCTGCTCGACGAGATTGACAGTCGCATAGGGCTCGAAAATGTGCTAATATCGCTTGCCTCTACCGGTTACGTGATTGAGGGCGATACCGAGGAGGATGAGGACGAGTATCGCCTGCCCTCGGGATATGTACACCTCGACCGCATCTCGGCGCTGCTTAACGTCTATCTTGGGGCGATATTCGGCAAGGGACAGTATGTCGAAGGTTACCACAATCAGCAACTTTATATGAACCGCCGCCTCATTGAGACTATGCAGCTCGACAAACTTGACGTTATTTCGCACGCTGTGGAGTTTTTAAAATCGGTCGAGGGGGTAGAGGATGTCTTTACCATTTATCGTTTGGGCGGCCTTCTGAGCCCCGAAATGCAGTATGTTAAGAACGGATACAATGCCAACTGTTCGGGCGACGTATGGTTGCGTCTGATGCCCGGTTGGAAGATGGCCAAGGATGTAGCTTCTGCTTCGAATCTTGTGCGTCGAAGCGCGGTCTTTTTCCCGATGATTATCTGGGGTGCAGGTGTCGATGGTGTGCTTGTCGAGACAATGACCCCCGCAAATATTATGGCGCCCGAGCTTGCCCGTCTCTTGCGCATACGCCGCCCCAACGACAATTGCCTAAGAATGTTTAACCAATAAGGCGCGCAGCGCTTTTAAGAGGCTCAGTAGAAATTTACTGTGGGTAAGAATCAATAATCTATTTTTCACCATCAAGAACAGCAGCATATAATACGTGCAAAAGGTTATTTTTAATTAAATATTGCACCATAAAAAAGAAATTCAATGTAGGTACGATTGTT
>JAZSIU010000085.1:0-19079 GCA_045533955.1 Bacteroidaceae bacterium | reverse complement strand
GTCTCCCTTTTTTATTTTTTTGTATTGCTGATTGACTTTTGCACTGTCGCTTGTCGGGCGAACCTTGCTCACTCCTTTTCGCTACGCTCAAAGTCGTGAGCAAGGAAGCAAATTTGTTGCACTTCTATCTTGACAGTATGGAGAAAAAAGAGCATTTACACAGTACCCGGGGGAGCAGACACACAAAAAGAGACGCCCTATCGAAGCTATTATCGGATAAAATAGCTATTTTTGCGAATATAATCTCATAAAAGAGGACGATGAACTTTCTCACTGACGTAAAAATAGAAAAGAGCAATTATCGAATAGCACACACCGACGGCATTATGATGCTGGGCTCTTGCTTTGCGCAGAATATGGGCAATAGGCTGCAAGAGTATAAATTCCGCGTCGAGCTTAACCCTTTTGGCATCCTGTATAATCCGCTCTCAATTTGCGAGGCACTCAATTACATTCAAAAACCCGAGGCGTTCCTTAGCGACGGGGATATTTTCTTCTGCCACAATGAATTATGGCACAGCATAATGCACCACGGCGACTTTTCGCGCCGCAGCAGGGAGGAGGCTGTCGAGGCCGCTGCAAGCCGTCTGCTTACGGCTGCCGAGGCACTCGCCTCGACCGACACGCTTATTCTGACCCTTGGCACCGCCTACGTCTATCGCCGCGCCTCGGACGGCCGCGTGGTGGGCAACTGCCACAAGGTGCCGCAGTCCCATTTTACGCGCAACCTCGCAAGCGTCGGCGAGATTGTCTCGCAACTATCGTCCACCATCGACGCACTACTGCAACGACGCCCACGGCTGAAGATTCTCTTTACCGTAAGCCCCATAAGGCATCTGCGCGACGGCGCGCACGAAAATCAACTGAGCAAGGCAACGCTTCTGCTCGCAATCGAGCAATTGCAAAGGCTCTACCCCGAAAATATACTCTATTTTCCCTCGTACGAGATAATGCTCGACGAGCTGCGCGACTATCGCTTCTATGCCGAGGATATGATTCACCCATCGTCGGTGGCCACAGATTATATCTGGGAACGCTTCGGTGCGACATTTTTTTCACCCGAAACAGAGAGACTCAACGCCGAGCTGCGCGAGATTGCACGCGCCCTTGCTCACCGTCCCTTTGACGCCTCATCGCGGGCGCATCGCACTTTTTTAAGCAAAATAATGTTAAAGATAGAGGCTATTCAGAAAAAATACCCTTATTTTGACTTTGAAAAAGAGATAACACAATGCAATACACAATTGGAGAAATAGCCGACATTCTGAAAGAACGCCTCACAGGTCCCTCGCCCGAAAGCAAGGTAACGCGCCTGCTCACCGACAGCCGCTCACTCAGTTTCCCCGAGGAGACACTTTTTTTTGCAATAGTAACCCTGCACGGCAACGGCCACAAATATATCCCCGAGCTTTACGCCCGCGGCGTAAGATGCTTCGTAGTGAGCAGCCCCGATAATTTGACAGAGGCCTGCCCCGAGGCCAATTTCATTGTGGTAAAGGACGCCGTCGCTGCGCTTCAGACGCTGGCGGCACGCCACCGCTCGCTCTTCGACATTCCAATTGTGGGCATCACAGGCAGCGACGGAAAAACAATCGTCAAAGAGTGGCTCTATCATCTGACAGCCGGAAAATATATCGTTACACGCTCGCCCCGCAGCTACAATTCGCAGATAGGCGTGCCGCTGTCGGTGTGGATGTTGGGCGACGAGAGCACACTGGGAATCTTCGAGGCGGGAATATCGCTACCCCACGAAATGGAGCGTCTGCAACGAATCATACGCCCCACGATAGGCATTCTCACCAACATAAGCGGTGCGCATCAAGAGAATTTCACAACGATGCAAGAAAAATGCGCCGACAAGCTACTGCTCTTTCGCGACTGCGACGTACTTATTTACAACGGCGACGATGCAATGCTCTCGAACTGCGTCAGCCGTTCTATGCTGGGCACCCGCGACATTGCGTGGTCGCGCAAAGACCCCGAACGTCCGCTCTTCATCCGCTCAATAGAAAAGGAGCCCGACGGCACCACAATAAGTTACCGCTACCTATCGTTCGACAACAGCTACCGCATCCCCTTCCTCGACGATGCCTCGATAGAAGATTCCATCAACTGCCTTGCAGCCGCTCTTTATCTGATGATTCCCCCCGAGACCATCGCACAGAGGATGGCACAGCTCGAACCCGTCGCAATGCGCCTCGAGGTAAAAGAGGGGCGCTCGGGGTGTATGCTCATCAACGACAGCTACAATTCGGACATTGCCTCGCTCGACATAGCCCTCGACTTTATGGAGCGTCGATGCTGCACACAGCCGCAATTGGGGCGCACACTCATTCTGGGCGACATTAAACAGACGGGGCTCACCATACGCTCGCTCTATCGCACAGTGGTGCAATATATCGAGAAACGCGGAATAGACAAACTCATAGGAATAGGAAAAGACATAAGCAGCGAGTCGGCACGATTCGAAAAACTGAGCATCGAGTGCCACTTTTTTGCCGACACCGAGGCCTTTATGCACTCGCCCCTATTGCAACAGCTACACAACGAGGCTATACTCATAAAAGGCTCGCGCTCGTTACATTTCGAGCACATTGCCGAGGCCCTCGAAGAAAAAGTACACCAAACAATTCTCGAAATAAACCTCAGCAAGCTGCGCGACAATCTTAACCACTATCGCAACCGACTTTCAAGCAGTACAAAGACCGTCTGTATGGTAAAAGCCTCGGCCTACGGAGCAGGCGCGCTCGAGGTGGGACGCACGCTGCAAGAGTGCAACGTCGATTATCTGGCTGTGGCCGTGGCCGACGAGGGTGCACAGTTGCGTCGCGAGGGAATAACCACCGGAATAATTGTGATGAACCCCGAGCCCGGCTCGTTCCGCACACTCTTCACCAACAAGCTCGAGCCCGAGGTATATAGCTTCAAGATGCTGCGAATGCTCATTCAGGCAGCCGGCCGCGAGGGAATAACCGACTACCCCGTACACATAAAGATAGACACGGGAATGCACCGTCTGGGATTCCTGCCACACGAGGTTCCGCAGCTGATTGACGAGCTCAAGCATCAGGACGCACTCACCCCACGCTCGGTATTTTCGCATTTTGTGGGTAGCGACAGCCCCACATTCGACAGTTTCACACGCGAGCAGATAGAGCGTTTCGTCAAGGCCTCCGATGCTCTGCAAGCAACCTTTCCGCACCGTATCCTGCGACATATATGCAACAGCGCCGCCGCCGAGCGCTTCCTCGACGTACAATTCGATATGGTGCGTCTGGGCATCGGGCTATACGGAATATCGCCTATGGGCGACGAGGGCAGCACCCTCTACCCTGTATCGACACTAAAGACAATAATTTTGCAGATACACGACATTCCCGCCGACGAGACGGTGGGATACAGCCGACGAGGCACACTGCACCGCCCCTCGCGCATCGCCGCACTTCCCATAGGCTACGCCGATGGACTGAACCGCCGCTTCGGCAACGGCAACGGCTACTGCATAATAGGCGGAAAGCCCGCCCCATACGTCGGAAACATCTGTATGGACGTCTGTATGGTGGATGTTACCGACATTGACTGCAACGAGGGCGACGAGGTTCAGATTTTCGGGCCACAGCTACCCGTTACCCGGCTCGCCGAGTGGATAGAGACAATTCCCTACGAGATTCTGACTTCCGTATCGACAAGAATAAAGCGCGTTTATTACAGCGACTAAAAAAACATAGGCACGACGTAAACAAAAGCACCCATTAAGCTGTTTAAATACAAAATATGTATTTTAAATAGCTGAAATTGGACACTGCAAAATTTAGAAAAGAACTGCTGGAGGTGCAATCGGAGCTTCAAAGATTCGCATATAAGCTGACGGCAGACAAGGAAGAGGCGAATGATTTGTTGCAGGAGACCTCGCTAAAAGCCCTCGACAATATGGATAAGTATATGCCCGATACTAATTTCAAAGGGTGGGTATATACCATTATGCGAAATATTTTTATAAATAATTACAGAAAAATTGTTCGCGACCAGACTTTTGTCGATAAGACCGATAATCTGTACCATCTTAATCACACGCAAGAACTCGACGCTTACGTTACCGAGAATAACTACGATACAAAGGAGATTTATCGCGCCGTAAACGCCCTGCCCAAAGAGTACAGAATCCCCTTTATGATGCACCTCTCGGGATTCAAATATCGCGAGATTGCCGAGCGTCTGGGCCTTCCGCTGGGAACGGTAAAAAGCCGAATTTTCTTTACACGGCAGCATCTGCAAATGCTGCTCAAGGATTTTAGATAGGCGGCGCAGCACCCCGATTAAATGGGACAGGGCATAAGAACACGTCCAAAGAGCAAAAGGTCGCAGATTCGACCATCCTTCAGGGCGGCTCGGCGCATTGTCCCCTCGTGTTCGAATCCGTTCTTTTCGAGCACCCTTACCGAGGCTGCGTTATCCGAAAATACCACGGCGCTTATACGCCGCAAGGCAAGTTCAAAGAAAGCGATGCTGCATATTGAGCCTACGGCCTCGGAAGCAAAGCCCCGGCCGCAATATTCGGGTAGTAACATATAACCAATCTCGCCATCGACGCAAAAGACATCGGGCCTGCGCTCGACGCTCACACTGCCCACAATCCTGCCATCGACAACAATTGCACGAAACACCCCCTCGAGGCCGTCAATCTGTCGGGCCTTGCTTATCCACGAGAGGGCGTCGCTCTGTTCGTAAGGCTGCGGGAGGCGGTTGCTTAAATAGCGCCTATCGACACTGCCACACAGGGCCACAAGGTCGGGGGCGTCCTCCATCGTCCATTTTCTAAGCTCAATTTTCATCGTTCCATTCACTCTTATCGGGCCGCGAATATAGCCCTGTTTTCCCAATAAAATATAAAATATGAGACACAAACTGCTATTCGCTGCGCAAAATAGGTGAGTTTTGGATTTTTATGACTATCTTCGCATCTTGGATGCGAAACAAAAAAACACAAATCCTATGGAAAATAAATTGATGATATATAACACGCTCACTCGCAAGAAGGAGCTTTTCGAGCCGCTTAACGCGCCCAACGTTGGCCTGTACGTATGCGGCCCCACAGTCTATGGCGACGCTCATTTGGGACACGCTCGCCCCGCAATTACTTTTGACGTACTTTTCCGCTATCTTCAGACATTGGGCTACAAGGTACGTTACGTGCGTAACATCACCGATGTCGGCCACCTCGAGCACGACGCCGACGAGGGCGAGGATAAGATAGCAAAAAAAGCCCGCCTCGAGCAGCTCGAACCGATGGAGGTTGTACAGCACTACACACTGCGCTACCACAAGGCAATGGAGGCACTGAACGTGCTTCCGCCCAGCATCGAGCCTCACGCCTCGGGACACATTATCGAGCAGATTCAGCTTGTAAAAGAGATTCTCGACAACGGCTTTGCATACGAAAGCGAGGGGTCGGTCTATTTCGACGTTGCAAAGTACGACAAGGCTCATAATTACGGCATACTCTCGGGACGCAACCTCGACGACGTGCTTAACACCACCCGCGAGCTTGACGGACAGAACGAGAAACGTAACCCCGCCGACTTTGCACTGTGGAAATGCGCACAGCCCGAACACATTATGCGTTGGCCCTCGCCGTGGAGCGACGGATTCCCCGGCTGGCACTGCGAGTGCACGGCAATGGGCCGCAAATATCTGGGCGAGCAATTCGACATTCACGGCGGAGGAATGGACCTTATCTTCCCCCACCACGAGTGCGAGATTGCACAGGGCGTAGCTGCAATGGGACACCCCGTGGTAAAATATTGGATGCACAATAATATGATTACCATCAACGGACAGAAGATGGGAAAATCGTATAACAACTTTATCAATCTGAGTGAATTTTTCACAGGCTCGCACCCGCTGCTCCAGCAACCCTACTCGCCAATGACCATACGTTTCTTTATTCTTCAGGCTCACTACCGCAGCACTGTCGATTTTGGAAACGAGGCGCTTCAGGCAGCCGAGAAGGGATTGCAACGCCTTATGGATGCTTGGAACACCCTTGGCTCGATAGTGGCAGGAAGCGAGACGAGCGTAGATGTTGCCTCGCTGCGCAGCCGCTGCCACGATGCAATGAACGATGATATGAACACAGCACAGGTAATCTCGCATCTGTTCGATGCGTCGCGCGCAATCAATCAGATAGCCGACAAAAAGGCCACAATAAGCGCCGCCGACCTATCGGAGTTGAAAGAGACCTTCCGACTATTTGCATTTGACATTTTGGGGCTCAAAGAAGAGCGCGGCTCGGAGAGCGGACGCGAGGAGGCCTTTGGAAAGGTTGTCGATATGTTGCTCGAACAGCGACAGGCGGCAAAGGCGGCAAAAGATTGGGCTACAAGCGATAAAATTCGCAATGAGCTTCAGACATTGGGCTTCGAGATTAAGGACGGAAAAGATGGTGCCACTTGGAAATTAAACAGATGAGAAAGATTGCATCGGCCTTTATGCTCGCCACCCTACTGCTTGCAGGCTGCGGTGGCGGAGCGGCAAAAAAGGCAACTACAAAGGAGAGCATCGAGGCTGCGGTGGCCGTGCCTACATTCAACGGCGACAGCGCTTATAGTTTCGTAGATGCGCAGGTGGCATTCGGGCCGCGCGTTCCGGACAGCGAGGCTCACCGCGCTTGTGCCCTGTGGTTAGAGGATAAGTTGCGCAGCTACGGCGCCGACGTAATTGTGCAGAATATGGAGCTTACAGCCTACACGGGCGAGCGTTTGGACGCACGCAACATTATTGCACAATTCCAGCCACAGAACAAAAAACGTGTGATGCTGTGCGCCCATTGGGACAGCCGTCCGTGGGCCGACGCCGACCCCGACCCCGCCAACCATCGTAAGCCTATCTTAGGCGCAAATGACGGCGGCAGCGGCGTCGGAGTGCTAATAGAGGTTGCGCGTCAGCTGTCGATGCAACCCACCAAGATTGGCATCGACATTATCCTGTTCGACGCCGAGGACTATGGCACACACGCATCCGAGGAGGCAACAACAGAACACTCGTGGGCCTTAGGCTCGCAATATTGGTCGCGTCTGCCCCATAAGCAGCAGTATAATGCACGCTACGGCATTCTGCTCGACATTGTCGGTGCGCCCAACTCAAAATTCTACCGCGAGGGAATATCCGAGGAGTTTGCAGCCTCTATCAACGACAAAGTATGGAAGAGAGCAGCCTCATTGGGATACGGCGATACATTCATCAACCAAAAGGGCGGATACGTTACCGACGACCACCTTTACGTGAACCTCTTTCAGCGCATCCCCTGCATAGACATTATCAACCACGACACTGACAGCGAGAGTGGATTCGGCCCCTATTGGCACACACTAAAGGATAATATGGAGTGGATTTCTGCCTCAACGCTTGCAAAAGTCGGGCAGACGGTGCTTGCAGTAATTTATAACGAGAAATAACAATGAACAGTATAAGAGAGAAACAAGAGGAGATTATCGAGGAATTCGGCGCATTCGACGATTGGATGGACCGTTACCAGCTTCTCATCGACCTCGGCAGCGAGCAGGAGCCGCTGGACGAGAGATATAAGACCGACAGCAACCTTATCGAGGGTTGTCAGAGCCGCGTATGGCTGCAAGCCGACCTTAAAGACGGAAAGGTTTTTTTCGAGGCCGAGAGCGACGCGCTGATAGTAAAAGGCATCGTATCGCTGCTGGTAAAGGTATATTCGGGACACACCCCGCAAGAAATTCTCGACAACGAACCCTACTTTGTCGAGGCAATAGGACTGCGCGAGCACCTCTCGCCCACACGCAGCAACGGCCTTGTAGCAATGATTAAACAGATGAGGCTCTATGCCCTCGCCTTTAAAGCCAAAATGCAATGAAAAAAGTAACTTATATGACAAAGGGCACCTGTTCGCAGGTGATTGAGGTAACGGGACACGACGGGCGCATTGTCAGTGTGCAATTTTACGGCGGTTGCCACGGTAATTTACAGGGTGTGAGCCGCTTGGTCGAGGGGATGCGATACGAGGAGGTCATTGAGCGTCTGAGCGGAAT
Organism: Bacteroidaceae bacterium; assembly: GCA_045533955.1. Taxonomy (GTDB): domain Bacteria; phylum Bacteroidota; class Bacteroidia; order Bacteroidales; family Bacteroidaceae; genus HGM04593. The sequence continues at coordinate 11,022 of JAZSIU010000085.1, read as the reverse complement.
AAGCTGCAACGGAAAGCCCACCTCCTGCCCCGACCAATTATGCCGCGCAATAGAGCAACTGATGGCCGAGGAGTAATTACAGATACTCCATTCTAAGCGTTACACAATCGTCAGCGACACATAGCTCGGCCTCGGCCCCCTCGACAACGGGAAAATTTTCGGAGCAGTGCCCCACGGGAAAATCGTAACAGACAGGAATATTGCAGTCGGCCGTAAGAGCGCGAATAATATCATAATGGCTGCCGCCAAAAGCGGCGGCCTCTTTTGTACCCACGAACCGCCCCACGACAAGCGCCGCAAGGCCCGATAGCACACCCGAGAGTTTAAGACTGTAAAGCATACGCTCAATGCGATAGAGCGGCTCGTTAATATCCTCGATAAAAAGAATAATACCCTGAGAGAAAATATCGTAGCGCGTGCACATAAGAGCGTGCAGTACCGACAGATTGCCACCCACTATACGTCCGCGAACAGCACCTTTAATATTATAAGGATGAGGGGCTATTGTATATTGCACACTCCCGCCAAAGAGAATCCTGCGCAAATATTGCGTAGCCTCATCGGCGGGACAAGAGCTCAGATGGCGGCACTGAGGCGCGTGCAAAGACATTACCCCCTTTGCAAGGCTGGCGGCGTGCAGCACCGAGCAGTCGCTCATCCCTATAATCCATTTTGGTTTTTCGGCAATTGCGGCGGCAACAGCATCTGCAATGTGCACGCAACCGTATCCGCCGTAGCTGCAAAAGATAGCCTTAACGCTGTTGTTGCCGATGAGCGCGAGAAAATCCTCGGTGCGCTCCTCGGGCGTGCCGGCATAATAGCCGCGACGCGTAAGGGCGTGCGGAGCGATAATGACATTGAGCCCCCAACTGCGCAGAGTATCGGCCGCCCCGCTGACGATGGCAGCCTCGCCGACGGCGCCCGCAGGCGAGACAATGGCAACCGTGTCGCCCGGCTTTAAGAATTGCGGCCGTATCATAATAGGTAAGAGGCTCACTCGCAACTATGCCCCGTCTTTACAATCTTATAGAGTTTATCGGCGGGACGCACCTTATCGGGCACCTTAAACGACACATACACCCCTTTGGGGACAACATCCACTGCGCCTAAATCGACACGAGCCTCCTCGAGCTCGACGTACATTGCGCCGGTCGTCGGGCCCGTGATAAGCAGTTTATCACCCACTCTGAGCTCTCCCGCCTCGGTGTAAAACTCGCCCACTCCCAATTTCGAGAAATACTTTATTCCCTTGCCAATATAGACCTTTCGTTCGGTGGCCTGCGAGCCGTATATATTGCTCCACTCGCCCAATTTCTGTCCCAGATAGTAACCGTCCCAGAATCCGCGGTTAAAAACAGTCGCAAGGCGCTTGTCCCACGCCTCGCACTTTTCGCGGCAGAATGTGCCGTCGAGACAGGCCTCGAGCGCCTCTTTGTAACACGATACTACGGTGCCCACATATTCGGGACCGCGGGCGCGCCCCTCAATTTTAAACACGCGCACACCGGCCTTAATCATCCTATCCATAAAGGCAATGGTCTTAAGATCTTTGGGCGACATAATATATTTATTATCAACTTCGAGCTCAATATCACTCTCGCGGTCTTTTACAATGTATCCGCGGCGACACACCTGCATACACTCGCCCCTGTTGGCGCTGCGTCCCAACTGATGCAACGACAGATAGCATTTGCCCGAGATTGCCATACACAGCGCTCCGTGGCAGAACATCTCGATGCGAATAAGCTCCCCTTTCGGGCCGCGAATATCCTCCTCGACAATCACGCGGTAAATATCCTCGACCTGCTCCATATTAAGTTCCCGGGCAAGCACAACAACGTCGGCGAAGCGAGCATAGAATTTCAGCGCCTCGCTGTTGCTGATATTTAGCTGCGTAGATAGATGCACCTCGAGGCCGATGCTGTTGCAATATTGCAGCACGGCAACGTCGGCAGCAATAACCGCCGAAATTCCCGACTCCTTGGCAGCATCCACAATGCGGCGCATCATCACAAGGTCGTCCTCGTAGATAATGGTATTTACCGTAAGGTAGCTCTTTACGCCATTCTCGTCGCAAATATGTGCAATCTCGCGCAGGTCGCTAATGGTAAAGGCGCTTGCCGAGTGCGAGCGCATATTAAGCCTCTCGATGCCAAAATATATAGAATTTGCACCGGCCTGAATTGCAGCCATAAGGCTCTCGCGCGAGCCCACCGGCGCCATAATCTCAAAATCGTCTCTTGCAACCATCGTAATTTGTTATTTGCTGCGAATTTAGTAAATTTGCAGCAGATAAGCGCTATTGATACGCATCAAAAATGAATAAACAATGAAGATTGCAGATATTGAATTTGGGAAATACCCTATCTTTCTGGCCCCGATGGAGGATGTTACCGACGAGGCCTTCCGCCTACTGTGCAAACGCTTCGGCGCCGATATGGTATATACCGAGTTTGTCTCGAGCGACGCGCTGATACGCGACGTCAACAGCACCCTGCGCAAGCTGAATATATATGAGCAGGAGCGTCCCGTGGCCATACAGATATACGGCAACGAGGTAGAGCCGATGGTCGAGGCAGCCAAGCGCGTCGAGGCTGTCCGTCCCGACATTCTCGACATAAATTTCGGCTGCCCCGTAAAAAAGGTTGCTCGCAAGGGATGCGGAGCGGGAATGTTGCAGAATATCCCCAAGCTGCTCGAAATTACGCGAGCCGTAGTGAATGCCGTAAAAGTGCCCGTAACCGTAAAGACCCGCTTGGGGTGGGACGAGAGCAATAAATGCATCGTCGAGCTTGCTGAGGCTCTTCAGGACTGCGGCATAAAGGCACTCACCGTACACGGACGCACACGCGCCCAAATGTACACAGGCGATGCCGATTGGACCCTCATAGGCAAGATAAAAGAGAATCCCCGTATGCACATTCCCATAATAGGCAACGGCGACGTAAAGAGTCCCGAGCGCGCCAAAGAGTGCTTCGAGCGCTACGGAGTGGATGCAGTGATGATTGGTCGCGCCAGCTTCGGGCAGCCGTGGATTTTCCGCGACGTAAAGCACTATCTCCACGAGGGGTGTGCCGCCGAACCCTTCTCCTTTAAAGAGTGTATGGATATATTGCGCACACAGGTACGTGAGAGTGTCGAGTGGTTGGGCGAGCGTCCCGGAATACTGCACGTGCGCCGACATCTTGCCGCGACCCCTCTGCTGAAAGGGCTCACCGATTTTCGCCCCCTGCGCATTGAGATGCTGCGCGCCGAGAAACTCGACGCCCTGCTCGAGATACTAACCCGCATCGAGGAGCGCTACGCCCAATAAATGCTTTTTATCGCCATCCTCTTTGTTTTTTAATTTTTTTTATGTTAATTCGCAGAAATAACCCTTAAAAACATCAGCATTATGATACCCGCAGAATTTGACGAGATACGTCCATACGTGCCCGAGGAACTTCCCGCAGTTTACGAAGAGTTAATAGCCGACCCCGAGTTTCAGGCTGCAATGGGGTACGTGTTCAAGCAAATACCCTTTGAGCAGGTTGCCTCACTTATGCGTGGCAGCAAGACCAATTTCGATTTTCAAAAAGCGCTTGTCTATCCTTTTCTGCAAGGGCTTCTTGCGAAATTCAGTAAGGGTATCAGCCTCACGTTCGAAAATAAGGAGAGTATGCGTTGTGCACTGTGCCTCTCGAACCACCGCGATATTATCCTCGACTCGGCTTTTCTGTGCCTGCTGATGGTAGAGCACATCGACAACACCGTCGAGATTGCCATCGGTGATAATCTGCTCATACGCCCGTGGATAAAAAAATTAGTGCGTGTGAACCGCAGTTTCATCGTGCAACGCTCGGCCTCGCTGCGCGAGATGCTGGCCTCATCGAAGCGCCTCTCGTCATACATACACCACACAATTGTCGAGCGCCGACAGCCCGTCTGGATTGCGCAGCGCGAGGGACGCGCCAAAGACTCGAACGATGCCACACAAGAAGGCTTGCTGAAGATGCTCTCGATGTACGCCGGCGGCAGCGACATTTTCGATGCACTGAAAGTGCTGAATATCGCCCCCACCACAATATCGTACGAATTTGACCCCTGCGACTACCTCAAGGCCAAAGAATTCCAGCAGAAGCGCGACAACCCCGAGCACAAAAAATCGCCTATGGACGACCTTATAAATATGCAAACCGGACTATTTGGCTACAAAGGTGAAATACACTATCACATTGCCGAAGTTATAAACGACAAGATAGACGCCCTCGACCGCACAATGCCAAAGAACGAACGCACAGGCGCCGTTGCACGCATCATCGACAACACAATACACCGTAACTACCGTCTGTGGCCCGTAAACTACTACTTCTACGAGCTTCTCACAGGCGACACACAGTATGCCGACCGTTACACAGCAGCCGACAAAGAGCAGCTCGATGGCTATCTTGCCGCACAGATTGCAAAGGTTGACCTTGAGAACAAGGACGAGGCTTTCCTGCGCACCAAGATTCTGGAAATGTATGCCAACCCACTAAAAAACTACATAAAAGCACACGCCACCGAACAATAATGCCGTCCCAAGCATTTATATATGGCAGAGGCACCCAACCGCCTCGCACAATATATAGATATTGGACGGTCTGAATGATGATGATTTTGTGGCGTTTGACAAAAAAAGACCGAAATAGGCTGTGCCCCACAGGGCACAGCCTATAAAATTATAATAGCGCCCGATAAAAATAGGCTCAGTAGCAAAAAAGGTGTGGTAGAAATAACTTTATTTATCACCATCTCGGAATACTTATGCGGCTATTCTCTCTTTCGCAATAAAAAAAGCAGCTACATTTTACCGTAACTGCTTGATTTTCAAGTGGTGCCACCAGAATCCTTGAACCATAGCTTTAATGCACAATGTTTCAATTACTTATGATTTGGCAACGGCTCAAAAAAGGCCATTTCTATAATTGTATCACTCGATTTTTTCACAATTTTGCATCGAAATAGAGGGCGATTTTCGGTGGTTTTTAGGGGTGTTTTTGAGAGATTTTATTACTCTTCCTGTTCGTAATAATACGAATAGTCAATACCCTTCATAAATGTTTCACGGTCGTTGATTTTATCGGTCAAAGCAGACTGCAAAAGTCGCTTGATATCCGACGAGTCGGCGACGCTTTTTTGCATCGCATTTAAGTAGTCGTTCTTGTCAATTTTGCTCCAATCGACGCATTTTTGCAACTGCTTTTTGGAAATCAAATCGAGCCAGATACGAGTCGCACGACCATTACCCTCACGGAACGGATGAGCGATGTTCATCTCGACATATTTGTCAGCAATATCCTCAAAAGTCGTTTCGGGCATATGCTCGATTGTTGCAAGTGTCTGCGGAAGGAATTGCGCCATTGCAAATTGGAAACCGCCCTTTGCAATATTCACCGTGCGAATCTGACCGGCAAAGTCGTACAAACCACCAAACAGGTAGGCGTGGATCTGCTGCAAGCCTTTTACTGTGCCGACCTCGATATTGTCGATTAAACTACTCTCAAAAAGGGCGTATGCCTTAGACTTGCTCTTGCCGTCAATAGTCTCGTCGCTATTAGTAAACCACTCGACAAAACGCATCGCACGGGCGTTTGGAAAACTCTTTGCGAGGAGCAAAACGCCATCGTAGTCGAGAACATCTGTAAGTCGTCGCTTGCCGTCGGGCGCAAGTAATTTCAACTGGTTAGTGCCACTAACCACTTCGCTATTCTCGCCTTTGAGCTTTGTTTTGAGATATTTCCAGTAGTTGCGGTTTTTCTGATAGTCGTCTTGGTCGTTCAGCACCCCTACGATATCAAGCACCGAGAACCACCACTTGGAATTCACCTCATCCCAAACAGCTCGCACCTCACGGTCATTATAAAATCGAATGGATATTTTGGTCATATCGTTATTTTCTTGATGCTATTACTTTTTGCGTAGCAGTTATTTTCTCGTCAGCATATTCGACAACATCTTTTATGACTAATTTCTTGATTGCAGCGACCAATGTCTCGATGTAGAAAAAATCGATTTCTCCGTTTCTCACAGGAATAGTTATGGTATTAGATTTGATTCTTTCCCATCCTGCTTTATTTGTCCATTCGTAGTTCCCTACAATAGCTTTTGCTATTGCCCCTGTCATATACAAATACTGATTCTCCGACATCTTATGGGATTCGTCTTTCCACTTAATCGCATATGCATCTTGCAAAACAGTAAAATCTTTGCTTTGGAAGAATGTTGCGCCTGTGTTCGCTCCATTTGCGGATATGGAAATCACTTTGTTGAGTATTGTTGCATTGTCAAGGGGTACATAATTATTTAATCCTTGATTCTGAACACCTGCCGTGAGGGCGGGCAGAACAAACTTACCAATGGGCGTAGAAGGAAGGTCTGCAGTTTTATACTTCAATGAGGTTACCTTGACTTTACTAAATAAATCATCTATTGCATAATCAACAAATGAAATATAATTAAAATCTTGTATTGCTTTTTTCTCAGCTTTGTTTAATGTATAGTCTTTCAGTCCTGTGGCTTGCAGGTAGGTTTCCAACTCAGCGACAAACTCAGCTATAAACCCAAAATCAATTTCACCATCCACCGTAATGGGAACTTGAATAATGCTATTTAAGAATGTCTTATCTACATCTCTTACAAGTACAGATGATAAAGTTGGCTTCAACCTATTAAGTAGTGTTGTGAAGAATAATATAGCACTATCTGATAGTTCAAATTTGGGTATAACTTTTCTTACAAATTGTCCCGCATACCAAGGTTTCTTTCTATAAAAGAAGTCCATTTGAAGTAGTCCCAAACTCCAAATTCCTGCAGAATTAATGTTTTCAGCATTAACAAACCCCGTTGTTTGTAAAATTCCTTGATTCAGGGAGGTGCGAGTGATATAATCATATTTGTCGCCCTGAACAAGAAAATCGGTGTTAAAACTCAATGTGTTGCTAATGTTAAATAAATCTCCAATTCTAAACTCGCCCCACTTAACTTGTTGCAACTTTTGATTAAGTGGGGCATCTATTTTCCCAAGCTGTCCTCCTCGATTTTTTGATTTTTCAGAATGTTTGAAACCTCCCAAGCAAGGTAATCTGCAATGGTTTTCTTGAAGTCTGCCAATGTTGGAGTTGTATCTACAGGGGCAGATTGATTCCAATCAGCTCCGCTGTTGGGGTCAATATGCCCCTCGAAATAATTTCCAGCTTCTATATAATGAAGTTTCTCCTTGCCGAAACGAACTACATTTACCAACTCCTCATATCGTTCTTTTGCGTGGTCTGTATCTCGAAGATTACAACTTGCCTTTTTGCGATTTGTGCGAGTGTATCCATCATTTGAAAAATCAATAAACTTAACAATATCGTCAGCTTTGTGAGCCTCGTGTACTCTGAATACATATATATTAGTTTGTACGCTTGACTTACCAACAAATAAGTCAATCGGCATTTTAATACTTGCTAACAATGTATTATTCTTCAAAATTTTCTTATTGTATTCGCTTGCTTTGCCAGAACCTGCTGAATTTTGAATAATGATTGCAGCATAACCTTTATCCATCATTTTCAAAGCTCTTTCAACGAAAACCATTCCGTTGCCAGCAGCAGAGTATGGTGGGTTTAGCACAAAAGCATCAGCAGGGAATTTTGTCTTTTCAGCACGGAAACCATAGTTTCCATCAAAGTCATTTAATGAGTCTTGATTCAAGATGTTTGAACTACCATCACCCATTAAGATCATATTGAGGATAGCGAGCATATAAACGCTTGAAAGCTGCTCCAAACCAAGAAGCTGATTTGCTTTGATTGACGCTTCTTTTACAGCAAGGGCTTCTGGTGAATGTATGCTATTTTTCGCATCAATAAGCATTTCATTCATAGCAGCTACAAGCAAACCCGCAGAGCCCGTGGCAAAATCCCAAACATACGAATCCTTGTTTACACGAGCCAACTTAGCAAGAAGCGTTGCAACATAAGATGGAGTGAGAACAACATCATTGAGTTTATCCTGAGAGAATCCGAGCCAACCATACATTTCATTGAATAGTTTGCCTGTAAAGTCAGTTGTTAAGCCGATTTTGTAGTAGATGCCTAAGTCATCAACAATTTTAACAAATACCCTTTTTAACTGACTCTCTCCATTCTCTACCTTATTGATATTGTCTGTTGTTAATGTATTCTCAAGGATTCTTATTATTAATTGTTTTTTCTCTTCGGGTAATTGCTTCTCATTCAAGAATGCTTTAATCTTGCGTACAATAATATCGCCATCAGTATTTCCCTTTTCAGTTGATGACTTCAAATCTGATTTCTCCAATGGTGTCACCTTTCCGGGGATGCCTAATGTCGCAATGATAGATGCGGCTACGAGATATACGCGATCATTCTCACCTAAACCCTTCTCTTTTTGATATATGTCATTATTAAGCTTTGTGAGACTGGTTGTTATTTCTCGCTCTCTGCGCTCCTTAATTCTGTCAATCTCCTCTTGGCTTAAATTTAATGCTTTTACACGCTCGATAAAAGCGTCAAAATTCTTCGGCGACAAAAAGGATAAATCGTCATACTCTCCGACCTCTTGGCCCACACCAAAATTTGTCTTTGAAACATGATATACACCTATTTGATGCTGCAATATACCGAAATCATCCTTATATCCCGTAATACCTATGGCAATAATATCGGTATAACTTGTGTGATGCAAAATAGCGTTAGCGTAATGCACTGCACCATTTACTGCATAAGAATTGATATGCTTAAAATTTGGCTCGTTTTTGGCAGTTGAATTTTCGACTTGAGCATTTTCGTCAAGCTTTACCAACTTATCCTTATAGCCCTTGTATTCAATAAGTATAGGATAGAAATTTAAATTACCATCTTGCAGTAACAGTTTTGCATCAGGGCGATTACCGCCAGCGCCACCATTCTTTGAAAAATAGTCGTCGAGAGCCTTGTCTATCTCCGTGTTTAACGATTCTTGCTCAAGCCTATAATCTAATTTGTATTTTCTTAGCCAACCATTAGCAAGATCTGCAATATTTGGCTCTACCGATTGAGTCGATTTCTTTGCCATATCCTTATTTGTTTCTTGTTATCGTAAAATATTTTTCTCTAATGTTCTATATTTTCAATCAATAGTTTATCGATATTATTTTGTTCTTGTTTGATGTACTCGTAGAGTTTGCTTTGAACATCATATGCAAATCCATCCACAGATGTGTTAATAGTATGGAAAATATCGTTAAAGTATTTATGATTGTTTCCACTAATAACTTGTTCTGTTTGCATCTTGGCTAATTGTAAAATATGCACTGTATTAGCCCTTTTGTCTGGATAGGATTGCAAATATTGTATAAAATTACATTTGCACCTGAATTGCGGAGCATGCGCCTTGAAATATAGAACAATCCATTGAAGGTCATTCAATGAACATCTATACAGTTCTGCTTTTTCTCTTATATATTGAGCTAAAGTAGCCGATTCCTCGTTTTGCTTTCTTGTAAATGCAAATTTGACTTGATAGGTATCTAGGTCGTCAAAAAGCTGTTTTACTATATTGACTGCGTCTTGAGGATGTTCCCACATCATATTAGAGATTAACACGAGATTATTGTTGTTTAAAGCTTGACTATATTTCAAACTCGCATTTCGGAATTCATCAAGCCAATGACACTGCTGATGATATTTCATGATATTAAGTTGCAGTTGTCGATTCGCTCTATTTAACTTTTCGTTCTCCTCTCTATTTTGTTTGTTCTGCACCTCATTGTCAACTCTATTCTTTTCGTTCTCAGATTCGTTATCTTTTCGCTGTATATATAGGATAATAAATGCAGCGGCAGTACTAATAATAGCGCCCAAATAACCTCCCCAAAATGACAACCACGCAATTTCGTCCCCGACAACTGCTGTAAATGATGGAATCAGCAATACAAAATTTATGGTAATTGGCAACAGTAAAATGACTAATGCGATCCACCAGTATTTTTTAATAGGAATTTTCATACTCTTATTTATTTGCTATTAGTTCTTTAGGATCTACTTGAAGAATCTTTGCGATCTCGAAGAGTTGCTCGAGGCTCGGTTGGCGGCGATTGCACGCATAGGCATTGACAATACTGAAGCTCTTGCCGAGTTGTTCGGCAAGCCAAGTCTGTTTAATTCCCTTTGCTTCAAGGACTTCCTTTATTCTATTCATATATATTGTGTTATTTATCCGCAATAATTTGTCATAAAGATATGAAAAATTTTGCTATAATCATAAATTTTGAGGAAAAACAACGCATTTAGGCTAAAACAAAAACGAGAACCCGTGCGAGTTCTCGTTTTGAAGCAGCGTGTGTGTAATCTGTTATCGTCTGCCGTAGACCGCAGGGAAGTCCTCGGCGTTACGGTGGGCAAATGGGGCTACATAGTTTTTCTCCAATGCAGCACGCAGGTCGGACTCTCGGTAGAGCATCTTACCCGGCAGGGCGACAAACGGAATAACGCCGTCGTCACGGTATTGTTGCAGGGTGCGCTTAGTGATTTCGAGTACCTGACACACCTCCTCGGTGGTGTAGTAGCGTTCTCCATTCATCTGCGGTTTGTAATGGGTGCGCATCGTGCGAATGTAGTCACTCAATGTGCTCAACTCATCGAGCATTGCTCGGCAATTTGTCTCTTGTACTAGTTCCATAGCTATTTGTTTATATGTCGTTTGATAAATCTCTCAACCTCACGGCGTTTGTAGTAAATCTTGTTGCCAATCATCGTATAGCCAAGCAGGCCTCGCCCACGATAGCCTTTCAACTGATGTATCGACAGTCTGAACAGACGAGATAACTCGTCATTCTCAATCCACTCCGAGCTGATACTCTCTTGGTACAATCTGTACTCCTCACGAATCTCCTGCGATGCGGTGCTGACAGTCGCTACAATCTCATTGTAGAGTTCCTTGTCAATTGCGATGTATTCCATTACCATAGTCTTTTTTATTTTAAGAATAGGAGTGGTTTTCGGAGAAGTTTGAAGA
>JAZSIU010000014.1:0-29648 GCA_045533955.1 Bacteroidaceae bacterium | reverse complement strand
TAAAAATTTCCCAAACAAACAATAGCTATTCCAGTGTTTATCAATGGAATAGCTATATTTTTATTGTCATACGGCAATTTGAACGCTGAAATAATAAAATGAAGAAGGGTAACCCAATTTTGCTTTTGGGTCACCCTCATTCATAGAGTTTATATGTGGTGCGCAGCACTTGGAATTCGGTGCGGCGGTTCAGCTGGTGGCAGGCCTCACGCTGCTCGTCGTCCTCGAGGGCGTTGATAAACTCCTCGGTCAGCGTGTCGCCCTCTTTTAAGAAGGTGTGTGTCTCGGTTAGTTTCTTATGCACAACTTTGGGACGAGCCTCGCCGTAGCCCACTGCCGTGAGGCGCTCCTCGTCGATGCCGTGCTCTATAAGGTAGTTGACAACCGACTCGGCACGGCGCTGTGCCAGCTTCTGGTTGTATGTGTCGCTGCCGCGCGCGTCGCAGTGCGAGGCAAGCTCAATGGTTACGTTGGGGTTAAGCTCGAGCAGCTTGACAAGCTCGTCGAGCGAGGCGGTAGATGCGGGGGTGAGCTCGGCGCGGTCGTACTCGTAGAAAATGTTGTCTATAAGCACGGGACGGGTAATTGAGGGGAGCTCAAAGTCGCGCTGATACTCGCGTGTACCCTCTACATTCTCGGTCTTTAGCTCTTGCATCGTGTTAAGATAGCCGTGGCAGGTGCCTAGTAGCACATACTCGACGCCGGGGGTTACGCGTACGCGGTAAGAGCCGTCTTTCATCACTCCGAAGCTGGTGTTTGTGCCGTCGTTGCCTATCATATATATTACGCCCTCGGGAAGCTCGTAGCCGTCTTTTTCGTATATCCAGCCATAGAGGGTGTGTAGCGTCTCGGGTAGCAGGAACGAGTAAATGTGGTCCCAGCCGCGTGCGTCGCCGCGGTTCGAACTGAAATATCCGCGGTAAAGTCCCGGGGCAAAGGTCATTCCAAAGTCGTCGCCGTTGGAGTTTATGGGCGAGCGCATATTCTCGATGGTTACTGTCGTGTCGCTTGTGAATGTAGCGCAGAAAATGTCGAGGCCGCCCATCCCCGGATGGCCGTCCGACGAGAAGAAGAGCTCGCCGGCGGGGCCGAACGTGGGGAATTGTTCGTCGCCCTCGGTGTTAATGGCGCTGCCCAGATTCTCGACTATTCCCTCCATTGCGCGGCTGCTGCCAATGTAGTAGCGCCACAGGTCGAGGCCGCCCTCGCCGCCTGCCATATTCGAGGTAAAGTAGAGCCACTGCCCGTCGGGTGATACGGCCGGGTGGGCGTAGGACGAGAGTGTGTCGCTCGATATTTTTACCTGCTCGGGGGTTGTCCACGAGGCGTCGCTGCGTCCGCTCTTGTATATTGTTGCGTAGCGAGGGTATTGGTCGTCAATGGGGCAGCGTGTAAAGTACATTGTCTTTCCGTCGGGGGTAAAGGCGCAGGCGCCGTCCTCGTATTCGCTGTTAATGTCGGCCTCTATTTTCTCTACTTTCTGCCATTTGCCCTTTTCGTCGCGCTTGGCCATAAAAAAATCTGATGGCTTTTGGCCCGTTATTCCGCTGAGGTCGTCGCCTCGGGCTTCTTTACGGGTGGAGCTTATGATGATGGTGGTTGTGTCCTCGCCTACGTACATCGGGCAAAAGTCGCTTCTTTGTCCGTTAAGTTCTTTGGCTTGTTTTACAATGTATCGTGTGGGGCTCTTTTTCCACTCTTGCGACACGCGGGCTGCCTGAAGACCCAATTGTGCCATACGGTCGTGGGGCGCGTGGCTCAGATACAACTCGTAGTTTTTTATGGCGGCCTTATAGTCGCCGCTCTCTACTTGTGCGTCGGCCAGATAGCGGTAGGCTATTGTGTCGGGGTATTTGTAGCGGATGGCATTCTGATAGGCGCCGGCTGCCCGCTGCGGATTATTACTCTTGCGGTAGCACTCGGCCATCTTCCACGCTACAAGGCCGCGCTTGCTGCGCTCTTTAGGGGCTATCTTGGAGTAGGCTCGTTTGTACTGCTTGGCTGCGTCGAAGTATTCGTTTATGGCTACAAGCTGGTCGCCTTTGCGTATGGCTTTCTCGCTGCTGCAGGCGGTGGTTAGCAGCAGGATGATTGTTATTATTATATATAAGGTATTTTTCTTCATTTTATGGTGCTACCTTATAATAACTGAAAAATGTGCTGTTTATTATATTTTTGCCGAAGATTATTTTGTGAAAATATTTGCGCCCTTGTGCGAACATTCACTGCACCCGCAGCTGAGAAATATTCAAGCGAGTTTGATATTTTTCGCTCGTTTGTAAAAAATATTCTAAGGCAATGTGATACTGTAAAAGTAAAGCTCTTACCGATATTGAAATACCCGATGGTGTAACAAGCATAGGAGGTGGTGCGTTTCTCTATTGCGTGGGCCTTACATACGTTCTTTCTAAGGTTGGCGGCATTGTTGGAATGTGCAGGGCAAAATTGAAGGCCGATGGCACATTCAAGAATAATGCCAGTAAGGCTTATATGTTGCTTTGCAATCTTAATGTGGGTGATGAGAATCTCGACACAAGCAATCCGGGAATGCAGCTCGTGAGCGGTTATCGCTTCGACTTTGGCAGCACAACGGGTGTTGAGAGTTTGGAGACAGCGGGATGAGGAGTTAAAATTATTACAAACAACATTTATTGCACTATCGAACTCCTCAGACCCTGCGCGCCGGCTCCTCTCTGTCGAAAGAGGAGCGGCTATCAGCCTGCACATTTTTTGTTGTAGGGTGGACTTTTTTTGCAGCCTCAGTGGCTGTTTCTGCGTTTTTTTTGGGGGTGTGCCTTCTTGGAGGAATTTACTTTTTGCGATGTTTGTCGGCACGAAAAGGAGTGGGAAAGAACAAATTCATTGAATATGCGTCGGAATAGAAATCATTTATGCGCCACTGCTCATACTGCTGTTGTCGCTCAGTACGTCGTTTACAACCTCTGCGAGCATTGTTTTAAGCTCGTCGATAAAGGTTTTTGCTTCGTACTGTCGCTTTTCAATGTCGCGCAGTTTCTTCTCCCACTGTCCCGTAAGCTCGGCGCTTTTCAGAAGCTCGTTGCGTATGAGGGATATTAGCTCGATGCCTGTGGGGGTGGCAATTAGGTTCTTGCGTTCGCGGCGTATGTAGTTGCGCTTGCACAGCGTCTCTATTATTGCGGCGCGGGTCGAGGGACGACCGATGCCATTCTCCTTCATTGCTTCGCGCAGTTCTTCGTCGTCGATGTTTTTCCCGGCCGACTCCATTGCGCGCAGCAGTGTCTCCTCGGTGTAGTTCTTGGGTGGTTGTGTCCACTTTTCTTGCAGGCCGGGGGTGTGGGGGCCGCTCTCGCCTTTTGTAAATGGCGGTAGTATCTTTTCTTTGTCGCCTTTGTTCTCTTGCTCGTCGTTTGTCTCTTGCGCAAATACTGCTTTCCATCCGGGCGAGGTTATAACTTTGCCTGTTGCCTTGAAATTTACTCCGGCGCTCTGTCCCTGCACTGTTGTGGCTCGGAATTTGCACTCGGGATAAAAGACGGCTATAAAGTGGCGCACCACAAGGTCATAGACTTTCTTTTCAATATCGGTGAGCCCCTGAGGATATACTCCTGTGGGGATTATTGCGTGGTGGTCGGTTACTTTCTTGTTGTCGAATACTTTTTTCGATTTTATAAGTGGCTTTCCGATGAGTGGGGCGGTGAGGGGCTGATAGTCGCGCAGCCCCTTTAGTATGCCCTCGCATTTTGGGTAAATGTCGTCGCTAAGATAGGTGGTATCGACGCGCGGATAGGTGGTTACTTTCTTCTCGTAGAGCGATTGTATTGTTTGAAGGGTTGTTTCGGCGGTGAGGGCGAATTTGCGGTTGCAATCGGCCTGCAACGAGGTAAGGTCGTAGAGGCGCGGTGGATTCTCGATGCCGTTTTTGGCTGTTACGTCGGTAACGGTAAAGGGCTCGCCTGTAATCTTTTGCAGGGCTTCTTGTGCCTCGGCCTCGCTGTCGAAGCGCCCGCTTGTGGCATTGAATGTAGTCTCGCGGTAGAGGGTCTTGAGCTCCCAATATTGTGCGGGGACAAAATTGGTTATCTCGTGGTAGCGTTTTACGATTAGGGCGAGGGTGGGGGTCTGTACGCGGCCTATGGAAAGTACCTGTCGGTCGCGCCCGTATTTTAGGGTGTATAGGCGTGTGGCGTTCATTCCCAGAAGCCAATCGCCTATGGCACGGCTGAGGCCTGCCTCGTAGAGTGGCTGATATTCGCTCTGCTCTTTGAGGTTGTTGAACCCTTCGCGTATGGCCTCGGGGGTGAGTGAGGATATCCACAGTCGCTTTACGGGGCATCGGGCACCGGCTTTTTGCATCACCCAGCGTTGTATGAGCTCACCCTCTTGTCCGGCATCGCCGCAGTTTACAATATATTCGGCATTTTGCATCAGTTGCTCGATTATTGCAAATTGTTTCTCGATGCCTCTGTCTGAAATTAGTTTTATGCCGAAGCGCGGGGGTATCATTGGCAGGCTGCCAAGGCTCCAGCGTTTCCACATTCCTGTGTAGTCGTGCGGCTCTTTCAGTGTACACAGATGGCCGAATGTCCACGTTACTTGGTAGCCGTTTCCTTCGATATATCCCTCTTTACGCGAACGAGCGCCAAGGACATCTGCAATGTCCTTGGCGACGCTCGGTTTCTCTGCTATGCAAACAATCATTCTGCTCGTTTACTCTTCTTCCTCTTTGTTTAACAATATGTTCATTAGTTCGCAGGCGGCTTTCGAGACGCTTGTTCCGGGACCGAAGATGCCCATTACTCCTGCGCGATACAGGAAGTCGTAGTCTTGTGCGGGGATTACGCCGCCGGCAAATACCAGAATGTCGCCGCGTCCAAGCTTGTCGAGTTCCTCTATGAGCTGTGGCACGAGGGTCTTGTGTCCGGCGGCAAGCGACGATACTCCAACGGCGTGAACGTCGTTCTCGACGGCTTGGCGGGCAACCTCGGCGGGTGTCTGGAACAGCATTCCCATATCAACGTCGAATCCGCAGTCGGCGTATCCCGTGGCTACTACTTTTGCGCCGCGGTCGTGTCCGTCCTGTCCCATTTTGGCGATGAATACTCGGGGACGGCGTCCCTCTCTCTTGGCAAACTCTTCGGTGAGGCGACAGGCTTCTTTGAAATTCTCGTCGCCGAGGCTCTCTGATGAATACACTCCTGATATTGTTCTAATGATTGCTTTGTAACGTCCTGCTGCCTCTTCGCAAGCATCGGATATTTCGCCCAGAGTGGCGCGCAGGCCTGCTGCCTCGACGGCGCACTCCAATAGGTTGCCCTCGCCGGTGCGGGCGCAGTGGGTGATGCGCTCGAGGGCGGCTTTTACGGCTGCCTCGTTGCGGGCGGTGCGGTTGCGCTCGAGGGCCTCGAGCTGCTCTTTGCGCACGGTGGTGTTATCGACCTCGAGAATGTCGATGGGTTCCTCTTTTTCGAGGCGGTAGGCGTTGGTGCCTACGATTATCTGACGGCCGCTGTCGATGCGTGCCTGTGTGCGTGCGGCTGCCTCTTCGATGCGCATCTTGGGGATTCCTGTTTCGATGGCTTTGGCCATTCCTCCAAGCTCTTCAATCTCTTGGATGAGCTTCCACGCTTTGTCGGCAATCTCTTGTGTGAGGCTCTCGACGTAGTACGAGCCGCCCCACGGGTCGATGACGCGACAGATGTTAGTCTCTTCCTGTATGTAAATTTGTGTGTTGCGCGCAATGCGTGCCGAAAAATCGGTGGGAAGGGCTATTGCCTCGTCGAGGGCGTTGGTGTGCAGCGACTGTGTGTGTCCCATTGCTGCTGCCATTGCCTCAATGACTGTGCGGCCGACGTTGTTGAAGGGGTCTTGCTCGGTGAGCGACCAACCCGACGTCTGGCTGTGTGTGCGCAGTGCCATCGACTTTGGATTCTTTGGGCCGAAACTCTTTATAATCTTGGCCCATAGCATACGGGCGGCGCGCATCTTGGCAATCTCCATAAAGGGATTCATTCCGATGCCCCAAAAGAACGACAGACGCGGTGCAAAGGCGTCAATGTCGATGCCTGCAGCAACGCCTGCGCGCACATACTCGAGGCCGTCGGCAAGCGTGTAGGCAAGCTCAATGTCGGCCGAGGCACCTGCTTCCTGCATATGGTAGCCCGAGATTGATATTGAGTTGAATTTGGGCATCTTCTGCGAGGTGTAGGCGAAAATGTCGCTTATTATGCGCATCGAGAATTGCGGGGGGTAAATATAGGTGTTGCGCACCATAAACTCCTTTAGAATGTCGTTCTGTATGGTGCCGGCCATCTCTTCGAGCTTGGCGCCCTGTTCGAGTGCGGCGTTTATGTAGAAGGCAAGCACGGGCAGCACGGCGCCGTTCATTGTCATCGACACTGACATTTTATTTAGTGGAATGCCGTCGAAGAGTTGTTCCATATTTTCCATACAGCAGATTGATACTCCGGCCTTTCCGACGTCGCCCACGACACGTTCGTTGTCGGGGTTATAGCCTCGGTGGGTGGGGAGGTCGAATGCTACCGAGAGGCCTTTCTGTCCCGATGCAAGGTTGCGACGGTAAAAGGCGTTCGACTCCTCGGCGGTGGAGAAGCCCGCATACTGGCGGATTGTCCACGGACGGAAGGTGTACATCATTGAGTAGGGGCCGCGTAGGAAGGGGGGGAGTCCTGCCGCGTAGTCGAGGTGCTCCATCTCTTTTAGGTCGTCGGCGGTGTAAACGGGCTTTACGCTTATCTGCTCGGGTGTCTCCCAAGAGGCCGATGCGCAGGCTGTCGGGTTGTTGGACGCTGCTCCTGCGAATATATCTATATTGCTGAAATTCTTTCTCATAGCTCTGTCTTTTTTTTAGATTCCCAACTTTGCGTTTAGTGCCTTTAGTGTGTCGAGTACGTTTACTCGCACGTGTATGAAATTCTCAATGCCTGCTCTTTGAAGCTCCTCGGTGCAGGCGGGGGCGCCGGCTACAATGAAGAGGGCTTTATCCTTTAGCAGATTATATGCGGGAACGGCATAAAGGGCATATTCGTCGTCGCTCGAGCATATTACCACAATGTCGGCTTGTGCTTCGAGGGCGGCTGCGGCTCCCTCTTCGACGCTCTTGAATCCTAAATTGTCTATAACCTCGTAGCCGGCTGTTGCAAGGAAATTGCACGAGAATTGTGCGCGTGCCTGACGCATCGCAAGGTTGCCTATTGTCAGCATAAAGGCTTTGGGGCGCCCAGCGCTGCGCTCGGTGGCGAGGCGAAGCTCCTCGAACTCTGTGCCCAAGCGGGCGAGGCTGAGTGTGCCATCTTTGTGCTCCTCGGGCTTGCCGCAGCAGCAGAATTTTTTTAGGGGCTCGCGTCCCTCGGATGTTTCGCCGAAATTGGGATATTGATTGGTTCCCAAGAGTATCTCACGGCGCTTGGCGAGGGCTGTGCGGCGGTTGTTGCCACTCTCGCCGATGGCCTTCTGCACGGTACCCTCTTTGATGGCTTTGTGCAGGCCGCCTGCCTCTTCGACCTCAAGGAACAGTTTCCACGCTTGGGTTGCAATGGAGCGGGTGAGGCTCTCGATGTAATATGAGCCGCCGGCGGGGTCAACGACCTTGTCAAGATGGCTCTCGTGCTTTAGTATGAGCTGTTGGTTCTTGGCTATGCGCTGTGCAAACTCGGTGGGTGTCTCGTAGACCGAGTCGTAGGGCAGCACGCCTATCGACTCTACGCCTGCGATGGCTGCGCTCATTGCCTCGGTCTGTGTGCGCAACATATTTACGTAGGGGTCGAACAGGGTGAGGTTGAACGTTGAGGTTGTTGCGTGGATTATCATTTTGCAGGCGCATTTGCACTCGGGATTGTACTGCTCGACGATTTTTGCCCACAGGGTGCGTGCCGCGCGGAATTTTGCAATCTCCATAAAGAAATTACTCGATATTCCGAAATTGAATTTTATGGCTTTTGCGGCGCGGTCGGGGCTGATGCCGGCCTCGGTCATTGCGTGCATATACTCGTTGCCCCACGCAAGCGCGTAACCCAATTCTTGGGTGATGTAGGCTCCGGCGTTGCATAGGTCGGAGGCGTTGACGGCCACGCATCTGAGGCCGGGGAACTCGTCTGTGGCCTCTAAAATGCTTTTTATATTTTCGATGTAGCAGTCGAGAACCTTTCCGCGCACAAGCTCTTTGCCTATGGGGTCGTACTCGACGCTGCCTCTGATGAGGCTCGCATCGTAGCCTTTTGCTTTGTAGTGTGCCGCGAGGAGCCGGGCAAACTCGACGGTGCGCTTGGCACAGACGCGGAAATTGAGCTCGGTCTTTGTGGCGTCGATGCCATCGAGCAGCTGCTCGATGAAGGCTGCCGATACCATTCGTCCTTTTACGCCGAAGCCCAATGAGGTTATCCCCTGCTCAATCTGTCGGCGGGCGCCGAGATTGGCTGCGCAGACGTCGTCGGTCGATAGCTCTTGTCGGATGAGCCAATTGTTGTCGGCTCTGTTTCCGCGTGTATAGGGGTATTCTCCGGGCAGGCTCGCGGTTGTGCCCTCAAGATCCTCTTTGCGGTAGAAGGGCTTGACGTTGAATCCCTCGGATGTGCGCCATATCATTTTTTTGTCGTAGTCGGCTCCTTTGAGGTCGTCGATAATCTTGTTTTTCCACTCTTCGGATGAGACGGGTGTAAATTCGCCGAAGAGTTTTTCTCTGTCCTTACTCATACTTAATGTTTGTTAGGGTTTATGGCGCTAAGATAATGATAATTTTATAAGCAGTGGTTTTTTTCTTTAAAATAATTTAATAAGGTGTGTTTATAACTTTAAACTCTTCGAAAGATTCTGTTTGAAAATAAAATTCTATCTTCGCACAGTATTAGAAAATGTTGATGATTATGAGAAAGATTCTTTTGGCTGCGACGCTGTTTTTTGCTTCGCTGTCGCTTTGTGCACAGAGTGCCTACTACTCGTCAATAGAGGGTGTCAAGGGTGGCGAGACGCTTAAAAATGCTCTTTATAAGCTGATTGATAAAAAACAGACTGTCGATTATGGTTCGGGTGCGAGCCGTACGTGGGGCGCCTTTTACACCACCGATGCCATAGTAGAGGGCGGCAGGCGCAGGGTGGCCGATATGTATTCGGACAATGTGCGTTATTTTGGGACGAAAGGGGCCTCGGTCGATGGAATGAACATCGAGCATAGTGTGGCAAAAAGCTGGTGGGGCGGTACCGAGAATGATGCCTATCGCGACCTGCATCATCTGAACCCATCCGACCAAGAGGCCAACAACCGCAAGAGCAACTATCCTATGGCCCGGCTCACAAAGGTTACGTGGACTAACGGCATAATGAATGTGGGCAAGGCTGACATTGCGGGCAGCAGCCAGAATGCTTTTGAGCCTGCCGACCAATATAAGGGCGATTTTGCGCGCACCTATCTGTATATGTTCACCTGCTACCAGAATTTAAAGTGGAAATATACGTGGATGGTCTATGAAAGCAGCACCTATCCCACCATAAAGCCGTGGGCGGTTGACCTGCTGCTCAAATGGCATCACGACGACCCTGTGAGCGCAAAGGAGATTGAGCGTAATAACGCGGTGTATGCCATTCAGGGCAACCGTAACCCCTTTGTCGATTATCCGCGTCTGGCCGATTTTGTGTGGGGCGACTCCGTCAATTATACTTTCCATCTTTACGGTGCGCCCGAGGATGGTTCGGGTAATCAGGGTGGTAGCAGCACGGGTGGCTCTGCGGGCGAGGAGACGGGCGGCACGGCGGGTGGAGGCTCTCTGAGTGCCGCAAAATTTACTCTCGTGGATAATGCAGCGGCGCTTTCGGTTGGCGATACGGTGATTATTGTCTGCGGGAATGTGGCGATGAGCAAGGAGCAAAGGGCCAATAATCGTGCAACGGCTGCCGTGGAACTGTCGGGTACAGAGGTTGTGTCAATAGCCTCGGATGTGCAGAAGATTGTTGTTGAGAAGGGTGCAGTGCCCTCTACCTATGCTCTGAGGGTCGATGGCGGCTATCTGTACGCCGCTTCGAGTAGCAGTAATTATCTGCGTACACAGGATAATATCGACGCTAATGCCAGCTGGCAGATTACTATTGCCACAGGCGGCGCGGCCGATATTCAGGCTAAGGGTGGCAACGCGCGCAATCTGTTGCGTTATAATCCCAGTGCAAAGATTTTCTCGTGCTATAAATCGGGACAGTCAAAAGTGAGCATCTATGCTAAAAAAGCGTCGGCAAGCACTAAGGTCGATACACCGAAGGCCGCTGCCCGAAGAGTGAATGTCTATAATCAGAGTGGGAAGCTGCTGCGTCGAGGCGTACCCTTTGCACGCGCCTTCTATGGCCTCCCGCGCGGAGTGTATGTGGTTGATAATGAAAAGTATTACATAAAGTAACTCTGCGTAATTTTTGCTTTCATTCTTTGTTTTTCTCTGTGCTTGCAGCAGATTATGTCGAGCATAAAAAGAGGCTCTTTTGAGGGCCTCTTTTTTATTTTTTTTAGAATTTTTAAACAGCTTCTTATTTTAAGTTAAATTATTTGTTAAAATATTAAATCTTGTGTGTGTCGCGCGTTAAATTGTCTATCTTTGCAGAAAACTTTTTTGTGCAAAAAAGTTTTCTAACAATCCAAACAATTTACAATCAAACAAATAACAGGTAAGAATGAGGCTGCATATACATCCCGATTATGAATTTATGCGTCCCGAGATTAAAAAAATAGTCTCGGGAGATTATGTTCCCGAGAGGATATTTTGCAATAAACGCAACATTGTGTCAAAGGTTACGCTTGCGGGCAGGGCGTTTGTCGTGAAGAAATACAAGCGCCCCACTATCGTCAATTGCGTGGTTTACACATTTTTTCGCAAGAGTAAGGCTCGCAGGGCGTACGAGTATGCGCTGAGACTTCTGCGTTTGGGCATAGACACTCCTTTCCCCGTTGCTTATATCGAGGATAAGCGCTACGGATTCTTTCATACGGGCTATCTTGTTACCGAATATATGGATTATCCCACGCTGGCGCAGATGAGGGCCGAGAGTATGCCCGTTGACGAGCTTTATAAGCTGGGTCGCGACCTTATTTCCTTTACTATTATGTTGCAAGAGAAGCGGGCGCTTCCGCTCGATTATAACCCGTCGAATATTTTTTACCGTTACGACGAGGAGACGGGGCACTTTTCATTTGCGCTCACGGATATTAACCGTATGCGCTTCGGGCGCATTCCGTGGAGCCGCGACGCTATGCGCAGTTTCGAGCAGTTTGGCATTACAACCGATAAACTGTATCATTTTCTACTCGGTTACGCAATTGAGCGGAATGTGGATATTGACCTTTGTATGTACGAGTTCTTAAAATTCCGACTGATGAGTAAATTTCGACGTTTTTTAAAAGGTAAGGTTAGGGAGAGGCTCGGACGGCACAAGCAGGCCGAGGCGTAGGCTCTCGGGGGGGCGGGGCGCTCTCTCAGGCAAGCTCAATTACCTCGAGGTCTTTGAATTTATTGCCTTCGATGGTAACTTTTACCAATGTGCGCACCCGTTGCCATCCTTGTCGGCCGGCGGCCCCGGGATTTATGTGCAGGCAGCCGAGTGTCTTGTCGAACATTACTTTTAGAATGTGTGAGTGTCCGGCGACGAACAGATGCGGCGGACGCTCGTAGAGAGCCTTGCGCACCGATGCGTCGTAACGGCCCGGGTAGCCGCCAATATGTTTCATAAGCACCTCGCAATCCTCAATCCTGAAGCGCAGCGTCTCGCTGTATTTGTGGCGCAACAGCCCACCGTCTATATTACCATAGACGGCGCGCACAGGGCGGAATTTCTCTAATTGCTCTATTAGTACCTCGCTGCCAATGTCGCCTGCGTGCCAAATTTCGTCGCAATCGGCAAAGTGGGTAAGGTAACGCTCGTCCCAAAAGCCGTGCGTGTCCGAGAGGATGCCTATGCGTCTCATTCCTTGATGCGACGCTTGACAAATTCGTAGATAAACTGCGCCGTCCCCTCGATGCCTAAGATTGAGGAGTTTATGCACAGATGATAACCCGAGGCGTTGCCCCACTCGGTGGTTGCGTAGTAGTCGTGATAGGAGCGACGCTTCTTGTCGCCGTGTTCCATCTTCTCTTTGGCTTGCTCACGGCTGAGGCTGTCTTTACGCATTATGCGTTCTATGCGGTCGTTGCTGTCGGCGGTGATGAATATGCTTATGAGACAGGGGTGGTCGCGCAGAACATACTCGGAGCAACGTCCTATGGTGATGCACGACTCGCGCTGTGCAATGCTGCGCATAGCCTCGCTCTGAAGCTCGAAGAGGCGGTCGCTGTGCATACAGCTATCCTGCCCGCCGAGGTATCCGGCGACAGCGTGTCGCAGAGCTACTATATTGCTGAGAAACGAGTCGGACTCCTGCTCGTCGGCTCCCTCGAATGCCGAGGCGTCGAGGCCGCTCTCTTGCGCTGCAACCTCTAACAGCTTTTTGTCATAAACTGATATTCCTAACATACGGCCCAGCTTCTCGGCAATATCTTTGCCGCCGCTGCCTAATTGTCGTCCTATTGAAATAACATATTTTTTCATCGTACTACACTTTTTCGGGGGTTAGTTGATTCCATCTTTTTGTGTACGCCACTCGCGGAATTGCATTGCCAGCATAATCACGGTGAGCAAGGCTGCTATAAAATCGGATATTGGCATACTGTACCACACGCCATTCTCGCCAAAAAATAGTGGCAGGGCAAGCAGTAGGGGGATGAGCAGCAGTATCTGACGGGTGAGCGAGAGGAATATGGATTTATTCACCTTGCCGATGCTCTGGAAAAAGTTTGTCGTAACAAGCTGGAATCCGATGAAAGGCATAAACATAAACATTATGCGCATTGCCTTTGTCGAACTGTCGATGAGCGCCTGCTCGGTGGTGAATGCCCGCGCAACGGTCGAGGGCATAAACTCGCCTATCAAAAATCCCAATGTGGTAACGACGGTGGCCCATATTATGGTCAGCTTCAGCGTCTCTTTTACGCGCCCGGGCTTGCGCGCGCCGTAGTTGTAGCCCACGATGGGCTGCATTCCCTGTGTGAGGCCGAGGACAACCATCACGAAAATAAATTGTATGCGGTTCGATATTCCGTAGGCCGCAATGGACATATCACCATCGTCGCTGTAACTTCTTAATCCTTTGTTTATTATAATTACTACAATGCAGGCGGCCGCGTTTATGAAGAACGGCGACATTCCAATGGCAAGAATGCTCTTTACAATGTTTCTGCGCAGACGATAGATGCCGCGTTGCAGATGTAGTAGCTCGTCGGGGTTGCTCAGCAGTCTAATCTGCCACAAAAGGGTGATGCACTGTGCCAGAATAGTGGCAAGCGCCGCGCCTCGTATGCCCCAGCCTAATACAAAAATAAAGATGGGGGCCAATATTGCATTGGCGCATACTGTGAGTATGGTGGCGTACATTGCCTGCTTTGGGTGTCCGGCGGCTCTTATGGCTGCGTTTATTCCAAAATAGAGGTGTGTGAATATGTTACCGTACAGAATTACCTCCATAAAGGCGCGTGCGTGGGGCAGTGTACTCTCGCTTGCTCCGAAGAAAAAGAGGATGGGGTCGAGGAAGATGAGTGCCACCGCGGCGAACAGAATTCCCACGATTATGTTCAGCGTAACAAGATTGCCGAGGATGATTTTGGCCGAGTCGTAGTCGCGCTGTCCCAATCGTACCGACAATTGCGTGGCGCCGCCGACGCCCACCATTGCACCGAACGCCGCCGAAAGGTTCATCAGCGGGAAGGTGGTTGCAAGGCCCGAGATTGCCAGAGCTCCAACGTCGGGAATGTGCCCGATGAAAATACTGTCGATAGTGTGGTATATTGACGAGGCTGTCTGTGCTATAATGGCCGGAATTGCATATTGCATAAGCAGCCTGCCCACACTCTCGGTCCCAAGCTCGGTGGGGACTTTTCTCTCTATTCTTTTGCTCATAGTTTTTCTTTTATATTGCGTCGGCGATGCAAAAAATCTTTGTACCTTTGCATCGAGCCGAATATTCTGTGCAAAGATAGTGAAAGGCGAGTGGAGAATAAAACAAGTTCGCTTGTTTTTTATCCCGAGCCGCCTCCTATCTTAGCCGCAAGGCAAAGATACAAATAAGCGAGTGGAGAATAAAACAAGTTCGCTTGTTTTTTATCCCGAGCCGCATCCTATCTTAGCCGCAAGGCAAAGATACAAACAAGCGAGTGGAGAAAAAAACAAGTTTGCTTGTTTTTTATCCCGAGCCGCCTCCTATCTTGGCCGCAAGGCAAAGATACAAACAAGCGAGTGGAGAATAAAACAAGTTTGCTTGTTTTTTATTCCGAGCCGCCTCCTATCTTGGCCGCAAGGCAAAGATACAAACAAGCGAGTGGAGAAAAAAAACAAGTTTGCCTGTTTTTTATCCCGAGCCGCCTCTTATCTTAGCCGCAAGGCAAAGATTTTTTTTAAAAAAGCAGAAAAAATAAAGCTTGCTTTGATTTTTTTTACCGCGCGGGCCTCCTATCTTAGCCTAAGGGCAAAGACCGAATAGTTTCGCGCGCCGATTTTTGATTATTTATTGTAAAAAAAGTATTTATATGCCGACGAGTGTGTTAGTGGGAATGAGCGGAGGAATAGACAGCACGGCTGTGTGCAGTATGCTCTTGGAGAAGGGTTACAGGGTCGTTGGGCTCACATTTGTTACTTGCGACGCTTCGTCAGCCTCGGCCGAGGCTGCAGCCGCGCTTGCCCGCAAATTGGGCATCGAACATTATATTGACGATGTGCGCGAGGAGTTTCGCACAAAGGTCGTCGAGCCCTTTATCGAGGGCTATCTTGCAGGCCTTACGCCCAACCCCTGCGTCAACTGCAACAGAGTGATGAAATTCGACCTTCTGTGTCGTTGGGCCGATAAATTGGGCTGCGAGAAAATTGCCACGGGACACTATGTGAAGCTGCACGAACAGACGGCCGAGGATGGTCTCCCGCGCTACTATATAATCACGGGCGACGATGATAAAAAAGACCAGAGCTATTTCCTGTGGCGTCTGACGCAACAGCAACTCTCGCGCTGCATATTTCCGCTGGGAGGGTGGCAAAAGAGAGACGTTTGCCGTTACCTCGGGGTAAATAATCTTGACGAGGCAGGCAAGGGTGGCGAGAGTATGGAGGTCTGTTTCGTCCCGGGCGATTATCGAGATTTTCTCAGAAGCAATATCCCGAACATTGATGAGGTTATCCACGAAGGCTCTTTTGTCGATTCAAAGGGTCGCGTTCTTGGCACGCATCGAGGCTATCCTTATTACACCATCGGACAGCGCAAAGGGTTGGGAATTGCGTTGGGCCACACTGTCTACGTACTCAAAATAAATGCTCAAAAAAACACGGTGATGCTGGGTGGAGCCGATGAACTGACCACACGTTATATGCTCATCGAGGAGCCTGTGTGGGTCGATGGCGTGCCGCAGTCTCAGCTGTCGGTGCGCGTGCGTTACCGCAGCACCCCCATTGCCTGCGATGCTCCGCAGAGTGTGGGTGACGGGCGTCTAATTGTGCGTCTGCACGGCGAGGCTTCGGCAATAACGCCGGGGCAGTCGGCGGTTTTTTATGTGGGCAACACGCTTGTGGGCGGGGCTTTTATAGCCTCGCAACGCGGCATTAACCAATGGATTAACGAAAAATGACAGAATCAATAACACTATATTCGCTGAATAATCTTGTGCGCAGTGCCATTGCCGAGGCGATGCCGTCGAGCTATTGGGTTACAGGCGAGCTGAGCGAGGTGCGCGAGACTACCGCCGGACACTGTTACATCGAGCTTATTGAGCGCGACGAAAAGACGAGTGCCATCGTGGCAAAAGCTCGCGGCACAATATGGGCGCGCACCTACTCGCTGCTGCGCCCCTATTTTCTTGAGCAGACGGGACAGCGCTTCGCCGCCGGATTAAAAGTCCTTCTGAAGGTAACGGTCGAGTTCCACGAGCTTTACGGCTATTCGCTCTACGTAAGCGACATTGAGCCGGCCTTTACGCTCGGCGATACGGCACGTCGGCGTCAGATGATAATCAACCGCCTGAGCGAGGAGGGGGTAATAGACCTTAACAAAGAACTTACGTTCCCGGCGCTTCCGCAGCGAGTGGCGGTAATATCATCCTCTTTTGCAGCGGGTTACGGCGATTTTTGCGACCAGCTGATGAATAATCCGTACGGCTTTGTCTTTTACCCGCATCTTTTTGCGGCCCCTATGCAGGGCGATAAGGTCGAGGGTGGCATAATTGCGGCGCTCGACAGAATAGCGCGCGACGTTGACAGCTGGGACGTTGTTGTGATTATCCGCGGCGGTGGCGCAACAAGCGACCTTTCGTGCTTCGACACATATAATCTTGCAAATAATTGTGCGCAGTTTCCCTTGCCCATAATAACGGGAATCGGGCACCAGAGGGACGATACAGTGCTTGATGCCGTTGCGCACACGCGCGTAAAAACACCCACTGCTGCGGCCGAGCTTCTTATTCACACCGTTGCGCGCGAGGCGGCGCTGCTGGATACATTGGGCAGCGGCATCGTAGCAGCGGTGCGCCAAAGAATTTCCGAGCAGAATACTCGCTTGCAGGGCATTGTGCAGCGTCTGCCCATTGCCGCGGCACTCTTTTTGCAAAAGCAGCACCATAGGCTCGACCTGTGGCAACAGCAGGCCGAGGCAGCCTCGCCGCAAAGAATCCTGTCGCTGGGTTACAGCCTGACAACCTGCGAGGGCAGGGTGGTGCGCAGCGTCGGCGACCTCAGAAGCGGGCTGAGGATTGTTACGCATCTTGCCGATGGCAAAATAATAAGTACGGTAAATAAAGATAATTGACTATGAATAAAAATGTTACATATAACGAGGCTGTCGGACGCCTCGAAGAGATTATGAACCACATTCAGGGTGGTGGCGTTGATATTGACAAACTCACAGAGGAACTTTCCGAGGCGCAGGAGCTTATTGCCTTCTGTCGCAGCCGCCTCTTTAAGGTTGATGAGGATGTAAAGAGAATCTTAGACTCTATGGCCGATACTATATGATACCATTGCAGGCGCTTATGCAGTAGCCCTTTTTATGGAAAATCAGTGGTTCCTTAAGCTGTTTTTCAGTAGACCTGTTAGAAATTTAGATGGTTTCTTATTTGTTTAAACAATTTTGTGTATCTTCGCACATTATTGTGGAAAATTTTCAATGATTAAACAGAAATAATATAAAAATGAAAGCTATTGATTGGTCAAATGTCGGGTTCGGATATATGAAGACCGACTACAATGTACGTTGCCGATACTCCGGCGGACGTTGGGGCGAGATTGAGGTAAGCAGCGAAGAGACGCTGAACCTGCATATGGCGGCCACCTGTCTGCACTACGGGCAAGAGGCTTTTGAGGGCCTTAAGGCTTTTCGCGGAAAGGATGGCAAGGTGCGTATCTTCCGTCTCGAAGCCAATGCAGAGCGTCTGCAAAGCACCTGCGACGGTATTCTTATGCCAAGAGTGAGCACCGAGCTTTTCCGCGAAATGGTAACAAAGGTGGTAACGCTGAACAAGGATTATATCCCCCCCTACGAGAGTGGCGCATCGCTCTATATTCGTCCTCTACTCATTGGTACAAGCGCACAGGTAGGCGTACATCCGGCAAGCGAATATCTGTTCCTGATTTTCGTTACCCCCGTAGGCCCCTATTTTAAGGGAGGATTCGCCACAAATCCTTACGTTATTATACGCGAGTACGACCGCTCGGCTCCGCTGGGAACGGGACGCTACAAAGTGGGTGGAAACTATGCAGCCAGCCTCAGAGCCAATCAGTTGGCCCACGATAAGGGCTACTCGTGCGAATTTTATCTTGACGCCAAAGAGAAAAAATATATCGACGAGTGTGGTGCGGCCAATTTCATCGGAATAAAGAATAATACATACGTTACACCGCTATCAACCTCAATCCTGCCCTCAATAACCAACCGCAGCCTGCAACAGCTGGCCGCTGATATGGGGCTGACAATAGAGCAGCGCCCAATTCCCGAGGAGGAGCTATCGACCTTTGAAGAGGCGGGTGCCTGTGGAACAGCGGCGGTAATATCGCCCATCGAGCGCATCGACGACCTTGAGCGCGGGACATCTTATGTAATTGCGAAGGACGGAAAGCCCGGTCCCATCTGTACCAAACTTTACGAGAAACTGCGTGCCATACAGTATGGCGACGAGCCCGATAAGTATGGCTGGGTAACCGTGCTCGATATTTAATAACCAATAAAAGGTTTCTTAAATGGCTAAAGGAAAATTGCAGAAATTTGCCGATATGCGCGAGTATCGCAACGTGGTCGAGCACCCCTATTCTGTTGCCGACAATGTAGAGTTTCCGCTTGCAGGTAATTGGAAAAAGGAGTTTTTCGGCAACGACAATCCCATTGTGCTTGAGCTTGGCTGCGGCAGGGGCGAATATACAGTTGCTCTTGCTCGTCGCTGCCCGCAGAAGAATTTCATCGGCGTTGATATTAAGGGCGCACGAATGTGGAGCGGTGCCACCGAGGCTCTGCGCGACGGGCTCGAGAATGTGGGCTTTCTGCGTACAAATATCGAGATTATCGACAGGCTTTTTTCCTCGGGCGAGGTGAGTGAAATATGGCTCACATTCCCCGACCCGCAGATGAAAAAGGCCACCAAGCGCCTTACCTCGTCGCTCTTTCTTGAGCGCTACGGCAGGATTCTTGCTCCCGATGCTGTGGTGCACCTAAAGACCGACAGTAATTTTATGTTCACCTACACGAAATATATCACCGAGGTGAATAATCTGCCCGTTTACGAGTGCATCGAGGATGTTCACGGCCGCGAGGACGAGAGCGATACGCTTAAAATACGCACCTACTACGAGGCGCAGTGGATTGAGCGAGGATTGACAATAAAATATATCTCGTTCGGCCTCTCGAAGCGCACGGGATTCACGGAACCCGATGTTGAAATTGAACTCGACGAGTATCGCAGCTACAACCGCAGCAAGCGCAGCTCGCTCGAGAAACGTAAATAACAAAAAAAGAATATGCTTAAACATATAGTAATGTGGCGCTTTGTCGATGGCGCCGAGGGAAAAAACCGCACACAGCACGCGCAGTGGATGAAGGAGCACCTCGAGGCGCTCGTGGGCGTTGTCCCCGAGATACGCTCCATTGAGGTGGGTGTAAACTGCTATCCGAGCGACACAGCCTACGACGCCGTGCTAATATCCACATTCGACAATCTCGAGGCAATGAACCGATACAAGGTGCACCCCGCACACGTCGCCGTTGCCGACTACTGCAAAAAAGTGAGCGAGAGCCGCGTCGATATTGACTACGAAATTTAAAAACCGTCAAACAAAAGAAGAATAATGGCATTATATCCAAAATTGATACTCGAAGCACTCGAAAAAGTGCGCTATCCGGGTAACGGAAAAAATCTCGTCGAGGCCGAAATGGTCGATGACAACATACGCATCGACGGCAACAAAGTGAGCTTCTCGCTTATCTTTGAAAAGTCCACCGACCCCTTTATACGCTCCGTGGTAAAGTCGGCCGAGGCGGCCATCCTCACCTACGTGGGCAAAGAGGTGGAGATTGTGGGGAACATCAGCGTGGTAAGCCGTCAGGCGGCACGTCCCGAGGTGGGTAAATTTCTGCCGCAGGTAAAAAACGTTATTGCAATATCATCGGGCAAGGGCGGCGTCGGAAAATCGACCGTCTCGGCCAATCTTGCCATCGCCCTTGCACGCTTGGGCTATAAGGTGGGGCTCTTGGACGCCGATATTTTCGGCCCCTCGATTCCCAAAATGTTCAGCGTCGAGGACGAGCGCCCTTACAGCGAGCGCATCGACGGCCGCGACCTTATCCTACCCGTCGAAAAATATGGCGTGAAAATCCTCTCGATAGGCTTTTTTGTCGACCCCGAGCAGGCCATCTTGTGGCGCGGAGGAATGGCAAGCAATGCCCTGAAACAGCTTATCGCCGATGCGGCGTGGGGCGACCTCGACTATTTCCTCATCGACCTTCCTCCCGGCACCAGCGACATTCATCTGACTATCGTTCAGAGCCTTGCGCTCACGGGAGCGGTTGTTGTAACTACCCCGCAAGAGGTGGCGCTCGCTGCAGCCATAAAGGGCGTGAATATGTTCATAAACGATAAGGTGGCCGTGCCTATTTTGGGAGTGGTCGAGAATATGGCGTGGTTCACCCCGGCCGAGCTTCCCGAGAACAAATACTATATTTTCGGTCGCGAGGGCGGCCGACGTATGGCCGAGGCCTACGGTATTCCGCTCATAGGACAAATACCGCTTGTGCAGAGTATCTGCGAGAGTGGCGACGAGGGACTGCCCATCGCAATGAAGGCCGACACGCCCGACGGACAGGCGTTCCTCTCTCTTGCAGGCTCACTTGTCGAGCAGGTGAGACTGCGCAACGAGCAACAGCCACCCACGAAGATTGTTGCGACAAACTAATAAGCTACGGCTATGGATAAAAAACTGATGACACTCCTTGAGCAGCGCGTGCGCAAGGAGTGTCGTAACATAAAATTGACCGAGACCCCGGCGGGGCTCGACAACGACCCGACACCCCTTGCGCAGAGTAAAGTGCTGGGCGCACCATTCTTCCCCGCAGCCTATGCCGACGATTATCCTCGTGGCGAGGAGGGCGTGCCCTTTGTAATGTTCGCACAGATAAATTTTGCCGAGGTTCCTCCGATGAATAATTTTCCCCGCAGCGGACTGTTGCAGCTTTACGTTAACCCTTTCGATTGGTCGGGTGGGGACTACGAGGTTCTCTTTTTCGACGATGAGGAGCTGAAAGAGCCCTCGCTCGATGTTTATGACGAGATTCTGCGCCCGTGGCTCGAAGATGCCGACTATTATCTGCCCGCACAGCACGTGCACACAATGAGCTTCGAGCCCGCCTACTCATACTCGGGGCAGGACGACCGCTTCTACGAGCATCAACTAAGCCTCATTGCCCGCGACTTTTCGCCCGAGGCGGCCGAGCAGTATGCCGTGGCACACAGCACACAATACGACAGCCGCATAGGCGGATACAGCGACTTTGCGCAGTACGACCCCCGGGACGCCGCCCCTTGCCTTCAGCTGTTGCAGCTCGACAGCACCGACGGCATAAATTTCTGCGACTGCGGCATTCTGCACCTTTTTATCGACGAAGAGAGTGCCTCAATGGAGCGATGGGAAAATGCAATAATGTACGTCGATTGGTACTAAAAAGGGGGCGGTAAAAGAATAATAAACAAAGCAGCAGACATCTTTTTTGTCTGCTGCTTTGTTTATTATTAGCGAAAAAGTTAGAATCTGTTTTGAATTTTATTAAACAAGTTAATTCGTTATTGCTAAGACTAGTTTCGGCTTCTTTGAGACTCTTTTCGGCATCTATCCATTTTGGGAATTTGAAAATAGCTCGCTATTCCCAGCATCCCCAAAATGAATATCTGCTCAAAAATAGTCCTCAAATAATCTCGAAATAAAATTAAAACAGATTCTTAAAAAATCTAAAAAAAGAAGGTGGATTACTACTTTTTCATTGACGGCGCGGTATCTTTTGCATTATATTCACCGTAAAAATAATAATTATGATAATACCGCAACCGTAAAGTTTCTTTTTAAATCAAAAAGATGCAGGACTAAATTCATCGCTTGCTAAAGAATTTGGTGATGTCCACGAAAATAAGCCGGATAATAAGGCTAAAGCAATGGACTTATATAATAATGCCGTTGGATATTATTTGGGCAAACAAGCAATTATAAACGGTTGGAACGAAGAAGAAATTTTAAATCAGGTAATAAACGCAGCAGACAATGGGAAACTTAAAATCGCTCTTTAGTATTGCAATATTTACGTTTGTTCTGTTATTTTCGTTTACAAATTGTAGCGAAAGCACAAAACGTGATATATATCTTGTGTTAGATATGGCAGGGCTGTTGCATCCGCAAGAAGCAATAATAGAATTGCCTCTCAAAGAGCAGCAAACAGAAAAGGTCTTTTCATTTGCCGAATATTGCAAAGAAGAATATGACAGTGTTTTTTTGGTTTATCCATATTTTAATATAGAAAAAGAGGATTTTGTAAACCTTGGAATGTCAAATGTATTAAGACGAAAGTGCGACAACAATACTAATTTCGATTCATTTTCCACGCTTCTATTTATACGTAAAGGTGTGGTTGTCTCCTATTCCATAATAGACGCCGTTGATGCTTGGTTTGAGCCGAGAGAAGTAGAAGATTGTTATATTTTCTCCATTAAACAAAAGTTTATTATGGATAAGGATAGAAATATTCACATTTACAACAAATAGAATTTTGTCTTTTTTCGGCTGAATCTTTTATTACCTAAATTTTAGAGCAGTGCAGCAGACATTTTTTTTTGTCTGCTGCTTCGTTTATTATTAGCGAAAAAGTTAATAAATGGTAAAATAGATGCTTTTTCTTGCGAAATTATTTACAAGAGATGAGTGTGCACACCTTTCTATTCGCCATAAAGTACGATATTATGAATTTTGCCATAATAAAATCTCGATAGCGCTGGAAAGTAAAGCTCAACTATTCTTATTTGTAAAATAAAGTAGAAAAAATGACAAAAATATTTGCTTATATGTAAACTATGCTTTACATTTGTGGCGGTAATATAAGTTATCTCGGGCTGCGCTGTCCTTTAGCCGGCTTCGACTGCGCTGCCCGGTATTATTAACCTTAAAAAAAGTAAAATTATGAAAAAGATTATTTTATTGCCCAACAAATGTAAAATCTGGGGTAAGATTATTTTTATTCTATCGGCTCTCTTTGGCCTTTACATTCTTTTTATTGAGGAGTCTTATTTTGTGCTTGAGTTTGACTATTTGCAGGCACTGAAGAATAATATTGCCATAATAGGCTCGCTTGTGGGGCTGTCGCTTGTGGCATTCTCGCGCGAAAGAGTCGAGGATGAGTTTGTAATGTCGCTCCGCGCCGATGCGCTGATAAAGGCGCTTGCCGTCGATTGTGTACTCATTGTGCTGTGTGCGCTCTTTATTTACGGTGGGGAATATTTCTATTATCTCTCCTTCTCGCAATATCTTGTGCTGCTATTGTATATTTTAATTTTCCGATATAATATGTATAAACACCTCGGTAGCAATGAAGAATAGTATAAGAGTAGAGAGGGCTGTTGTGGATATTTCGCAGCAGCAGCTTGCCGATGCGGTGGGAGTGAGCCGTCAGACGATAAATGCCATTGAGAAGGGGCGATTCGTGCCCTCGACGGTGCTTGCGCTTAAGATTGCACGGTATTTTAACAAGCGGGTAGATGATATTTTTGTCCTCGACGACGAGGATTGACCCTTTAACATAAAAATTCCCGAGGATTTTTGAACCTCGGGAATTTTATGCTGCTTTTAGAATGCGCTTCTTACGTGGTAGTAGAATCCTATGGCTGCGGCAATGAGCAGAATGCCTGCTGTGCCGTAGAGCAGACGGCTTTTTGTGCGACCAAAATATCGTACAAGGGGGGCGGCGTTTCTCGACGTGAAGAACCACTCCCAATTGAGCAGCGCTGCCAGCAGGACAATAATGCCCGCGAGTAGAAAAATCGTTTGCAGAATATTGTGTGCAATCATCTTTTACTCGGCATTTTCCATCGTCCACCCCTGAGCGCGCAGCTGCATCTCGGCGCCGTCGCGGGTAATCATTGCATTGCCCATACTTTGGGATACAATGTAGCCAATGACGCGCACGTCTTTCATAGAGGCTACCTTCTCGTGGTCGGCAATGGGGACGGTGAACAGAAGCTCGTAGTCCTCGCCGCCGTTAAGGGCGCAGGTCATTACGTTCATATTGAGTTCCTCGGCCATAATGGCTGTCTGATAGTCGATGGGGATACGCTCCTCGTATATGCGACAGCCTACGCCGCTCTGCTTGCATATGTGCATAAGCTCGGATGAGAGGCCGTCCGAGATGTCCATCATTGCCGTGGGGCGAATGTTCTCCCCCTGCAGACGCTCGATAATGTCGCGACGAGCCTCGGGCTTTAGCTGGCGCTCGAGGATATACTCTTTTCCGGCAAAATCGGGCTGCATATCTTTTCCGGCGGTGGCAATCTTTTCGCGCTCGAGAAGCTGGAGACCCATATAGGCGGCACCCAAATTACCGCTCACGCAGATAAGGTCGGTCTCTTTTGCGCCGTTGCGCTTAACGGCACACCCTTTGGGCGCTGTTCCAACCACTGTGATGCTTATGGCAAAGCCTGTGAGCGAGGCCGACGTGTCGCCACCCACAATATCTACATTGTGTTGTGCGCAGGCCAGCTTCAGTCCGTCGTAAAAATCCTCAATGTCCTCGATGCAGAATTTTTTGCTCAGCGCCACCGATACGGTAATCTGCTTGGGGGTGCCGTTCATTGCGTAAATATCCGAGAAATTGACCATTGCAGCCTTGTAGCCCAGATGTTTAAGCGGGACGTAGGTGAGGTCGAAATGTATGCCCTCCATAAGAAGGTCGGTGCTTATGAGTACCTCTTCGTCGGACGAGAATTGCAGGATGGCGGCGTCGTCGCCGACGGCTGTAACGGTCTCTTTATTGACTGTTTTTATGTCGGATGTCAGACGCTCGATGAGGCCAAACTCGCCGATGGTGGATATTTCGGTTCTTTTGTTTGTATTCATACTTTTTTTAAACAGCTTCTAAAAAAGTGGTGTGTCAAAAAAAAGAATGACACACCCTTTTTTATAATATAAAATTATCAGGCGCGGTTGACAATCTCGCGGAAGATTGTGGTCATACGGGGCTGAGCCTCGTCGGCGGCCTTCTGAACCTCCTCGTGGCTCACCTCGACCACAACACCCTCGATGCCGAGGTCGGTGATTACTGAAATTCCGAATACGCGGATACCGCAGTGGCGTGCCACAATTACCTCGGGGACGGTTGACATTCCCACGGCGTCGCCGCCCATACGGTGGAACATTACATACTCGGCGGGTGTCTCAAAAGTGGGGCCCTGTGTGCCCAAATAAACTCCCTCGACCACGCGGATGCCCTTCTCGGCGGCAATCTCTTTGGCCATTGCTATGAGCTCGGGGCTGTATGCCTTGCTCATATCGGGGAAGCGGTCGCCGTAGGGGATGTTCTTTCCGCGCAAGGGATGCTCGGGGAAGGTGTTAATGTGGTCGGTGATAATCATTAGGTCGCCGATGAGAAAATCGGGGTTCATACCTCCGGCAGCGTTCGATACAAAGAGGGTCTTTATGCCAAGCTCGCGCATAACACGCACGGGGAAGGTTACCTCTTTCATCGAGTAGCCCTCGTAGTAGTGGAAGCGTCCCTGCATTGCCATAATCTCTTTGTTGCCCAATTTTCCGAAGATTAGCTTGCCCGAGTGTCCCTCGACGGTCGATAGGGGGAAATTGGGAATATCCTCGTACTTAATCTCGTATTTGTCGGTAATCTCGTTTACAAGGCTGCCGAGGCCTGTGCCCAGAATGATGGCTGTCTCGGGGGCGGTTGTCATTCGTGCCTTCAGAAAGGCTGCTGTCTCTTGAATTTTCTGTAACATAATCTATTGGTTTTTAATAATTTGTATTTTGCTTCTTTATCTTTTTTGCATTGCGGCAACGGCCTCTGTGATTGTTTGGTCGAAAAGGGGGCGCGTGCCGTCTAAAAAATCTACCTCGATGGGCAGGGCGTAGATATTCGCTTTTATAATAGGTGGCAACGTGGGCAGGGCGGTGAGCCTTGCGGCGTCTTTTTCGGTTGTTATTATCAGTTTGCGGCCCTCGGTGCGGGCGAATGTGTCGGCAACGTCGGCAATTTCGCGCTCGCTGAAATTGTGGTGGTCGGCATACTGCTTGAGCATTACCGAGTGGGCGCTGCGCTCAAGATGAGCCTTCAGCGGGGCGGGCTTTGCAATGCCTGTGAGCAGTAGGATATTGCAGCCTTCAATTACGCACTCTCGCCCGGCAGCCTCGGCAAAGAGGGGGTAGGGCACGCCGTACCGCATCGTCGAGAAAAACACCGGGGCACCCTTTTTTGTTTGTAACATTCTGCGGCATAATTCCTTGTGCTTGTCGTCTGTGTCGGCGGGGCATTTTGTAACAATTATAATGTCGGCCCGCTCGATGCCTGCCATCGACTCCCTGAGACGCCCTATGGGCAGCAGAGTGTCGCGCCACACGGGGCGATTATTATCGACCAACAGAATGTTGAGCCCGGCCTTGACGTAGCGGTGCTGATAGGCATCGTCGAGCAGAATGAGCTGCGGAGCATCCTCCTCGCTCAGCAGGCTGTTGATGCCGTGGACGCGCTTTTCATCTACCGCAACGGTGATATTTTTGAATTTTGTCATTATCTGGTGAGGCTCGTCGCCTATCATCGGCATTGCCGTCGAGGGTGTTGCCTTAATGTAGCCCCGGCTTTTGCGTCCGTATCCGCGGCTAAGCACCGCAATCCTGTGGCTGCTGCTTAATAATTTTATAAGGTACTCGGTGTGCGGAGTTTTTCCCGTCCCGCCCACGGTAATATTGCCTATGCAGATGGTGGGAGTGTCGAAACGGGTGCTCTTGAGCCATCCGCAATCGAACGCCCAATTTCGTACCGACGTTACCCAATGGAACGGGTTAATGGCATTTAATATCTTATATAAAAAAGTACCTTTTGACATTGTTCAATTATTACAACGCGAATTTAGTTAAAACTTCTCAAGCGACACAATATTTTCCCTTTTCTTTCGTAATTTTTAGTGCCGAGGGCACAAAGTTTACAATATTTTAAGATGTTTTTGCATTTTAACAAAAGGTTTTTGCCTAAATGTTTACGAGATTGAAAAAAATAACTTATTTTTGCCCGAGATTGTCGTGCAATTTTATGTTTTTTTGTAAATTGCCGTCGGTTATTGGCTGCCTATTGAGATTGGAAAGGTGCTCGAGTGGCTGAAGAGGCACGCCTGGAAAGCGTGTATGCGTCAAAAGCGCATCGGGGGTTCGAATCCCCCTCTTTCCGCGTTGAGATTAAAATACTAATGTTAACTTAAAATAATCAATTCTTAAAAATTACACACAATGAAAAAGATTTTTGCAATCGTTGCAATGTTGGGTATGTTCACATTTGGTACTACCCAAGTGATGGCTCAGGATGCAGCCGCTGCTCCCGAGGCACAGACAGAACAAGTTCAGGATTCTGCAGCAGCTGCTGCTCCCGCTGAGGAGGTTGCTGCTCCCGCCGAGGCTGCTCCCGTTGAGGAGGTTCAGTCTGAGGGCTTCCACAAGACACTTAAAACAAAGTTCATCGAGGGTGATGCTTCGTTTATGTCTCTCGTAGCTATTGCTATGGTTATCGGTCTCGCATTCTGTGTTGAGCGTATCATCTATTTGAGCCTTGCTCAGGTAAACACAAAGAAACTTATGGAGGCTGTTGCTGCTGCTCTTGAGAAGGGTGATGTTGAGAAGGCTAAGGATATTTGCCGCAACACAGCAGGTCCCGTTGCTTCTATTTGCTATCAGGGTCTTCTTCGTGTAAACGACGGCCTCGACGTAGTTGAGCGTTCGGTTGTTTCTTACGGTAGCGTTAAGGCAGGCGAGCTCGAGAAGGGTTGCTCTTGGATTACACTGTTCATCGCAATGGCTCCTTCACTCGGATTCTTGGGTACTGTGATTGGTATGGTTATGGCGTTCGATACTATCGAGGCAGCAGGTGATATTTCTCCGACTGTTGTTGCCGGTGGTATGAAGGTGGCCCTTATCACAACTATCTACGGTATCGTCGTTGCTCTTATTCTTCAGGTGTTCTATAACTTCATTCTTACCAAGATTGAGGATATTACAGCTGATATGGAGGATTCGTCAATTACACTTCTTGACTTGCTTACAAAGTACAATCTTAAGAAGTAATTTCTAACAGCTTAAATTTGATTTATATTATGAAAGCTGGAGTTGAAAATAAAATTTCTAAGTCGGTATTAGCCTTGCTGATGATTATAACAGCAATTGTATTGGTGCTGTTCTATTTCGTTGGCTTCGATAATACTGTTATGTTGAAGAGCGGTGTTAAAACCGACCCCGAGAACCTTGATGCCTTAATGATTTGGATGTATGCCCTTTTGGCAGTAGGTGCTCTGAGCGTGGTGGTTATGGGCGTAATGCAACTGTTATCCGACCTTAAAGGTGCTTTGAAGGGCCTTTTATATGTGGCTGTATTTGCAGCCGTGATCGGTATTGCATTTTCTCTTGCCGATACAGCTCCTGTAATGAAGAGTGGTAAGGCTCATACAGTTGAGTTTGACCTTATTATTTCAGATGTTTGTATCTATGTACAGTACTTCCTGTTGACTGCTACCACTGTGTTGACAATTATCAGTCTTACAGGCGTAACAAAGTTTTTTAATAAGGTAAAAGAGTAAGATTTAAGCAAAATGGCAAAAGGAAAAAAGAAAGTACCGGGTATTAACGCCAGCTCAACGGCGGACATCTCGTTCATTCTTCTCATATTCTTCCTTGTAACCACATCAATGAATAGTGATGCGGGTTTGCACGTACGCCTCCCGAATCCTCCCGATGAAAATATCGAGCAGGACCCTCCCAAGGTTAAGCAACGTAATACAATGGTTGTTACCGTGAATATGTACAACCAAATTCTTGCTAAGGTGGGTAACAGCGAGCCGAAGGAGGTTCAGGTAAGCGAGCTGCGTCAGTTGGCCAAGGACTTTATTGAGAATCGTGATAACGATGCCAAATTACCCGAGCTACACGCTGTAGAGTTGCCCGCGCCTTTCGGTGTACAGAATATCACAAAGAATCACGTGATTTCATTTGTTACCGACCGTGCAACAAACTACGATGTGTACTTCCAGATTGAGAATGAGTTGTATGGCGCATATAATGAGCTGCGCGACGAGCTTGCACGTAAGACATTCGGTTACGGATACAAACAGTGCAACGAGGATCAGCAGCTTGCTGTTCGCCAATATTACAAGTGTATGATTTCAGAGGCTGAGCCTAAGAACTACGGAAACCAATAAATTAGTACCTATGAGTAAGTTTCAAAATAAAGGAAAGGCAGAAATGCCCGAGTTGAATACCTCGTCTCTTCCTGACTTGATTTTCTCTATCCTCTTCTTCTTTATGATTGTAACATCAATGCGTGAAGAGACTTTGAAGGTAGAGTTTAAGGCTCCCTCGGGTACTGAGATTGAGAAACTTGAGCGTAAATCGCTTGCATCGAACATTTACATCGGAAAGCCCACACGTGAGTTCCGCGCTAAATTTGGTACAGCGAGCTGCATTCAGGTGAACGATAAGTTTATTGATGTTTCGTACATAGGCCAGTTTGTACAGGATGAGCGTGGTAATCTTTCTGAGCGCGATAAACCTTTTATGAAGGTTGTCCTAAAGAGCGACGTGAATACCAAGATGGGTATTATCACAGACGTTAAGATGGAGCTTCGTAAGGCATACGCGTTGTCAATTGTTTACCAAGCTACACAGCGCTAATAGAGATATTAGAGTTATATAAAAAAGATGAGGCTGGGTCAAAAGTAATTTTGGCTCAGCCTCTTTTTTGGAGTGATTTTTCAGTTTTACCTTCAGATTCGAAGAGATATCATTTTTGTACGCATAAATCCTTTATGCAGCCCGACAACATTCTAAATATGCTCCAA
>JAZSIU010000002.1:0-18522 GCA_045533955.1 Bacteroidaceae bacterium | reverse complement strand
GGTCGACCTCCTTCTTTGATTGAAAGTCGAAGCGTACGTATCGGCCTTCTCGTATTATTCTGTTGATTCCTATTGGCAGGTGCTGTGCATCGTAAGGGTCACCGGTGCGCATGGTCACCTCCTTTGCCAGCCATTCCATGTCCCAAAGTTCGCGCTTTGTGCCTTTAACGGCATCTACAACGTAGAACTTGCGATCTTTAGTGTCGCTCCATGAGTATATGAACTGCTTGCCGTCCTCGAACCATACAGGCTGCACTCTTGTCTGCTTCACCATCCTTGATATCTTTTTGGGCGAGAAACGTTCTGCAAGCGCATAGTTTGGCTTGACTTTGTTGTCATTCTGTGCATTGCCCTTAACCGCCACGAACATCAGCGGAAGAGCAAGAAGTAAAAGTAGTCTTTTCATTGTGTATAATGTTGTTTTTATTTTTGTTGTCTTGTAGCAGGATAAATGAATAAAATGATAAAATGCAAGGCTTGCGAAGCCTAATAAACCGGAGCTTACTGAGCGTAAATGAGGATTTATCAGGCTTCGTATAACACTGCAGATTGCCTTTTATTCATTTATCTTATTCTTTCTTCTTTGTTATATGCAGTGTGTCGAGAATCTTGCGGAAACCACGACGCTTGCTTATGTCGATTTTGGCTATTCCTCCTGTCGATGTCTCCTTGTATAGGCTCGGCAGGTCGTGTCCGGTCTCCTTCATCACCTCTACAATGCGGTCGTAGTCAATCTTGTGCTTGCCGTCGGATAGGGTGGCGTAGGTGCAGGCGTCTAATGCGCGCGATGCGGCAATGGCGTTGCGCTCTATGCAGGGTACTTGAACAAGACCGCACATTGGGTCGCAGGTTAGTCCCAAATGGTGCTCGAGGCCCATCTCGGCTGCATACTCAATCTGTGTGATTGTGCCGCCGAAGAGCTGACAGGCTGCTGCGGCTGCCATTGCGCAGGCTACTCCTACCTCGCCTTGACAACCAACGTCGGCACCCGAGATTGAGGCGTTCTCTTTGGCTATATTGCCGAATAGTCCGGCGGTGGCTATTGCGCGCAGAATACGCGGCTCGCTACTGATGTGCTCTTGCGATAGATGATAAAGCACGGCAGGCAGTACTCCGCACGAGCCGCAGGTGGGGGCTGTTACCACTTTCGAGCCGCTGGCGTTCTCTTCGCTTGTTGCAAGGGCGTAGGCATATACTTTGGCTTTGCTGCGCACCGATGATGTGTACGAGGCTGCTTTCAGTAGGTAGGTGCAGGCCTTGCGCTGTATGCCGAGGCCGCCGGGGAGCACGCCCTCGTGCTCGAGGCCGCGTCGGATGGTCTCTTTCATCGTTTCCCACACCTCGGTGAGAAAATCCCAAATTTCGGGGCCTTCGTATTTCTCGACATATTCCCAGTAGCTGCATCCTGTCTCGTCGCACCACTCCATAATCTCGTGCAGGGTGGTAAGGGGGTAAATGTCGGCCTCGCTCTTTCGAGTGTGCTCGTTGGCAAGTTCGCCGCCGCCTATGCTGTAAATTATCCACTCGTCGATGGACTTTCCGTCTTTTATACCCTCGAATTTCATTCCGTTGGGGTGGAAGGGCAGAAAGACGGTGGGCTTCCAAAGAAGTTCGAGCGGGGCAATGGGCTCGAGTACCTCGATGATGGCTTTATCGGTCATATGGCCCTCGCCCGTAGCTGCAAGGCTGCCGTAGAGTGTTACGCGGTAGGAGTCGACATTGGGACAGCGTATGGCAAATTCTTTTGCTGCGCGGTTGGGACCCATTGTGTGGCTGCTCGACGGGCCGAGCCCTATTCTGAAGAGCGAACGTAGAGATTTCATTTTGTTTCTTTATTTTTCGGTTGTAAAAGTTTATTATGCGAAAATACAATATTTATTGTTATCTGAGGGCTGTTTTGAGGAATTTATTTCTTATCGTTGTTCATTTCTTCTTTCTTAATTGTTTTTTGCTTATTTTCGCTGCAAATAAAAAGTTGTATTATGCAGACTATTTTGGTTACAGGGGCGAGCGGATTTGTAGGCAGCCGCTTCGTCAGACGTTGGGCCGGGGAATATGCTCTTCTTGCTCCCTCGCACGCCGAGCTTGATATTACCGACGGCGCCTCGGTCGAGAGTTATTTTGCTTTTCACACGCCGCAGGTGGTACTGCATCTTGCTGCTCTCTCGAACACGGCTTATTGCGAGCAGTATCCCGAGGAGAGTTACAGAGTGAATGTTCTCGGCACCGAGAATCTTGCCCGTGCGGCTGCGGCTCGCGGAATAAAATTTGTCTTTTTTTCGAGCGACCAAATTTATAATGGTAATTTGGAGACGGGGCTTTTGAGTGAGAGGGTGGCCGTGGCTCCCGAGAATCACTATGGTCGCCACAAATTACTTGCCGAGCAGAGGGCTTTTGAGCACGCTCCCGACGCTGTTGCTCTGCGTGCAACGTGGATGTACGACGACGAACGCGAGGGGCTCCCCGTGCACCCCAATTTTGTGGTGAATTTCCAAAAGGCGCTGCACGAGGGCGGGCGGCTCTCTTTTTCCGTGCGTGAGTATCGCGGAATTACGTGGGTGAAAGAGGCGGTGGAGTTTCTGCCGCGCACATTCTCGCTTGCGGGTGGGGTGTATAATTACGGTGCGCAGAATCGTCTGAACACCTACGAGACTGCCTGCTGCTATTTTGAGATGTTGGGCCGCAGCGAGCGCCCCGAGAGTGTGATAATAGCCGATGCCGAGCGTTACCCCGAGCACGAACGTAATATCTCAATCTCGAACGAGAAGATTTTTGCAGCGTCCAATGGGGCTATTTTCTTCAATGATACGCTCGATGGGTTGCGTATTTTTGCCGAGAGCCGAAGGTGATTAGTTCGTTTGCCGGGTACAATTTTTAAGCAGCCTTGCAGTGCTCTGAAAATGCAACAAAAAACTCGTCGTCGCAATCGTGAAGAACCATCGCCGCGCAATAATCCTTGCGCACACTCTCTTTCTGCGCTTAAAAATTGCCACAATATTTTAGAGAATTAGAACGGATAGCCTATCGCAAAATGCCACGCAAAGCCCTTGCCGAACGAGGGTATATTATAGTAACCACTTTTGCCCGTGTCGTAGGGGGCGTGCAGCGCGACGCCAAAATCGAGGCGCAGCACCATAAACTCAAGGTCGTAGCGAAGGCCGGCGCCCGTGTTCAGCGCAATTTGGTCGGCGAAGCTGTTGAGCCTGAATTCTCCACCCGGACGGCTCGCGTCCTTCCTTAGCAGCCACACATTGCCCGCATCCACAAATAGTGCACCGTTGAGATTGCCGAAAAGTCCGAAGCGGTACTCAATGTTAGCCTCGAACTTCAGCGTACCCGTTTCGTCAAGATAAGAGTACCGTGTGGCTTTGTCGGGGTGATAGCTGCCCGGGCCTATCGTGCGCACCGTGAAAGCTCTTAGGCTGTTGGCGCCTCCAATATAAAATTGTTCGCTGTATGGTGCGTAGTCCGAGTTTCCGTAGCTCTTTATGACGCCGGCCATAAAGCGGGTTGCAATATAATTCTTTGCGTTTATGCGGTAGAGCTGTCGTATTTCGGCGGTGAGCTTAAGGAATTGTGCGTAGGGGTTGTTGAATAGGTTTTTATCTTTTTTGTCCCACGGCTGCCCGAAAGCGGCAAAAAGCAGCGACGTAAGGTTGCCCGACGAGGTTGCCGATACCTCTATCCACGTCTTATTGCGGTGGGCGGTGGGGGTGTTGTCATAGGTGAATGTATATTGCATCGCCGGGATAAACTGATTGCGGAAACTGTTGGCGATGGAGCGATTCTCGGCTGCTATACTGTCGAATTTCGCCGTTGTGCGCTGCAACATATCATAGGTCAGGCGAAAGGGGGTAACGGTGTGTGTGGTGGTGCGCTTGGTGTAGATGTTGTATGTTACCTCGCCTCCTACGTGTACCATCTTGAAAAATCCCGAGCGGTTCATCTGACTGCCGTACAGACGCAGCGACGTCGTTGCTGGGAAGCGCAGATAACGTCTGTGAATGATGGGGAAAAAGAGGCGGGGAAAGGTCAACGAGACGTCGCTGCCAATCTCCCACGAGTTTATCACTGCCTGCCGCCCTTTGAGGCTGCCGTCCGTCTGCCACTCGTAAGAGCCCTGAAGCGATAGCTTAAGCACCTCGCCTCCACGGAAAATATTGTTTCGCGACAGGGTAATTTTACTGCCCGGGCCAATCTGACTGTTGCTCTTCGAGGTTGCATTGAGCTCGAATGTAAAATTATAGGGCTTGTCGAGCCGGGCCGTT
The DNA here is from genome assembly GCA_045533955.1 of Bacteroidaceae bacterium. Lineage (GTDB taxonomy): Bacteria > Bacteroidota > Bacteroidia > Bacteroidales > Bacteroidaceae > HGM04593. Next base: position 14,254 of record JAZSIU010000002.1, on the reverse strand, counting down.
AGATTAAGGTCGAGTGTGTCGCTGTCGCCCCGTGGGGTGAATGTGAAATTTACGCTGCTGAAGATGTTCATCTTGCTGAGCTGTTGCAACGACTGTTGCTGAAATTCTTGCGAGTAGGGCTCGCCGCTGCGCAGAAAGACGTTGCGCATCAGTGCTCCTGCACGCACGGGGAGTTTACGGCCTTGCGTGTGTATGTAGCTCATACCTCGTCGGGTGAGTGTGTCGAGCCTCTGCGGGGTGTTCGAGGCGTTGTCGTATATGCGCACGTATGTGTGTCCTATTATATATGGGCGCTTAATGCGTGCCGATAGCCCTTTTGTGGGTTGCAGGCGTAATTCTACCTTCCCGGGGCTGTTTATGGTGTCGGCGAGAATTTCGATGTATCCCGTCTGACTATAATAATAACCGTTGTTGCGCAGTAGGGTGTTCAGGCGCTCGCGCTCGCCGCTTAGATTCTTTACGCTGAACTGTTCGCCGCTTCTGAGAAGGCTCTCGCGCCGCGAGGCTGCGATGATGCTGTCGGCTCGCGGCGAGAATCCTCGATACTCTATGCTGCCCAATGTGTAGGGGCGGTGCAGCGTTACATAATATTCTACCGAGGCTTTCTTGGGATTCTTTTTATCTGTTATTATGCGTGGGGTAACCTTGCCGTTAAAATAACCATAGTAGCTGAGGATATTGGTGCCTACGTGCGAGCGCAGCTCGGGATTTACTTTCGAGATGAGCACAGGGGTGGTGGCAAAGGTGCGGAAGAACCATTGTCCCACCTTGCTCTTGCTTTCGGCGTAGGCGTTGTACCACCATAGTCCGAAGGGAATGCTGCGGTATTTGGAGCTTCCTGCTATTGAGGCGTTGGGGGGTGCAGCAAGCGCTGCCTCGAGCTCGGTAATTGCGCTCTCGCCTATGAGGGTCGAGGCATACTCCTTGCGGCCCTCAATTTCTATCTTTTTTGTGCCGGTGTATAGCTGCTGCCCCTCCTCGATAACTCTTGTGGTAGAGCAGGAGTGTAGCATCATAAGGAGTAATATGTATGACAGGCTCTTTCTCATTTTTTCTATTTTTGATTCTTTGCGGGTGCGTCGGCCGAGGATTGTCTCTTTTGCTTTTTGCGGAAAATAAGCAGCTCTTTTAGTTTGTCGAGCTTGCGCTTATAGACGTATCCGACACCGGCCTCGGTTATTTCGCCTTCGAGTATCGATTCGTAATTCTTGTCGTAGAATATGCGTATGTAGCGGTTGCCCTGCTTGCTTACTTTCCACTCGAGCGATACGTTGTTGATGAAACTGTTACTGCGCTCAGGGCTGTTGCCGCTGTTCACCTCGCCACCGATGACTATTGTCAGGCGGTCGTTCCAGAAGCGCTTGGCAAAGCTGAACGAGTAATTTTTGTATGTGTCGCCCGTCTGACTGTTGTCAACGTCGGTGATTCCCACGTTAATATCGACGCTTTTCATTGCGTTGCCTGCAATGTCGTTGATACGCGCGTCAAGGAACGAACTCAGGGCGTTGGAGACTGTTACTCCGCCGCTGCTGCCCAAGTAGGCGCCTGTGATGAGCATTGTTACGGCATATTTGTTCAGTGTCTCTTTATCTACGGCATTGAGCTCATTCTGTACGGCTGCATTCTCGGGGGCCGATAGGGTGAAGCTCAGCCCCATATTGTCGAGGGTGTTTGTGAGCACGACTCCTACGTCAAAAGCCACGGCTTGCGATTCTCCGTCGTCTATTGTTACCGATGAGGTCATACGCTCAAGTGCTGTTATGTTTATTGTGGGGTTCCAAATGTCGCCCGTCCAATTTATGTAGCTGCCGTCGCTTATGTTGAATGTTTTTAGGGGAATTATGGGCAGGGTGTATTTGAGCTGTCCGTCGCTTAGCGTGTAGCGTCCGGTGAGGTTTATTCCCGCCTCGTCTGTGTAGGTGAGATTAAGGTTGCCGCCTCCTTGCAGCTCAATGTAGCTGTTGCGTGTCTCGTCAAAATCGGCGTTTATGCGTGCGCCCTCCTCGATGTTGAGTGTGATATTCATTGTAAGATTGCCAAAATCGACGCTGGGAGGTTCAATGTTGTTTATCTGTGTGGTGTCGGCAAAATTGACAAAGCTGACAAGGTCGTCGAGCTCATTTTCGGTGGCGAGCGGTGTCTCTTGCATCACGTATGTAATGTTGCTCTTGCCCAGTAGGGTGGCCGAGCCGTTTACTTGCAGTGCGTTGAGCGGGCCGTGCAGTTGCGAGGTAAAGTCGAGCGACATATTTCCATAGAGCAGATTGCCTTTTTTGCGCTTCGCATTTACTATCTGATAGTCGGTGGCGCGCATCAAGAGGTTAAACTCGGGGTTCAGCAGGTTTTTTATGTCAATCGTGCCGTTTATCTTGAATGGGGTGGCGCTGTGGGAATAAATGTCGAAATTATTGAATGTTAGTTTGTTGTTCTTTATGGCGACGCGGTCGTCTTTAAGATGGAGTTTGGCGCCGAACATAGGGGCGTCGGCCGATACGGAGTCGAAATGTATCTCGCCGTTGCTCACAGGGTTCTCTATTTCCCCTTTTAGTTTAATGTTGCCGTCGATGTATCCGCCGAGGCTCAGGCCGCTCTCTTTTAAGAATGCGTCGGATAGTTGCAGGGGAAAATGTGTCAGCACGGCCTCGCCGTCTATTGTGGGGCTGATGCTGTCGTTAAGATAGTCGCCGTAGATGTTGAGTATCTCATTTTTGTTGTGGTGCAGGGTAAGGTCGATGTAATGTTGCTCTTTTCCTTTTGGTAGATAGGAAAACTCTGCTGTGCCGTCGCCCATTGGGGTACCCTCGTATATTATGTTGCTCAATTGAATGTCGCTGCCGACGAGCATCTGTCCGTCGTTGTCGAGGTAGTGAATGTCGGCGTTCAGCATTCCTGAAATGTCGGGGGCAAAGGGAAGCAGGGAGGTGAGTGATTTTAAATCGACATTGAAGAGTTCGACGCTGAGGTCGCGCAACTGTGTGGTGTCGTCGCTCGAGAGCAGGCGCAAGCCCGAGCCTATGGAGTCTTTAAGCTCGATATTACTGCGGATGGCATAATCCTTGCCCACGGAGAAGTAGTTGTCGGGGTTGAAGCGGAACGTGTGCCCGAGGATTATTGCGTCGGGGTCGAAATGTAGTTGCAGCTTGCGAGGGCTGAAGTTGGTGAAGAGCTTTAAGCGGGCGCCTATGTGCTCGTTGTTGTCGCGGAAAATGTAGTTTGTCGTGAGGCTGTCTTTTTTTATGCTGCCGTAGAGTGCCGAGTAGAATTTCAGTTTCTTCTGCTCGGGGTCAAGTGAGCGGGTGCGCAGGCCTGCAAAATAGCGTATCTGATTGCTGTCCTGACGTAGCGAGAATTGTACTGTGTCGAGCTGCATACTCTCGTTTCTAAAGCCGTATATTCCGCCGCGGCCGTTAATCTCTTTTTGCTCGTTTAATTTTAGGTCGAGCTTGGCACTACTGAAATCTATATTTTTGAACCTTAAAAAGTTGGATGCTATATTCTGCTCTCCGCAGTCGATGCTGAGCGAGAATTGTGGCAGCTCCTTTTCGTAGTCGTCGATGTAATAGAGTGTGCGCTCGCCGAGGCCGGCCTCGGCGTATAGTCGGCCGATTCTCTCGAGTGCTTCGCGCAGCCCGACGTAACCGCCGTCCATCGTGCCTTTTATTTTAAGGTCGCCGGTGTTAATATTCACAAAGGATGTGTCGGGCGCGGTGGAGGCTTCAAAATGGAGCGGGGCGGGGGTGAATGTCTTTTTCGTGGTAACTAATTTAAAGCCGTTGCCCTTGATGCGCAGATTGTGGCTTTGCTGCATATTGGTCGATGCTTCAATGTCGAGCCTCATAGCTGCCTCGAGAGGTGTGTCTGTAAGGCCTATCTTATTTAGAACGGCGCTGCCGAGCTCGATGCGCGAACTGTTGGTGATTAGGGCACTGTCGAGGTGTGTGGCGGCTGTTATCTGCAAGGCGAGATTGGGGTCGTGCGAGTCGAGTAGGATGGACGAGAGGCCGTTCATTTGCTTTGCTGTCAGTAGTATATTGTGCAGTGCTATTGTGTCGTAGTGCAGTGTGTCTATTTTTATGTTGCAATTGTAGTGTGTCGTTTGGTCGAGGGGCGAGAGGCCTCGGCCTTGGGCGTCGAGCGAGAGTGTCAGATGGTGCAGGGGAACTTCGGGCAGGATTCTTGAAAGGTCGATGCCTCGCAGACGTGTGCGGGCATTGTAGCTGCTCTCTTTTGTGTTGTAGCTTGCGCGCAGGGCTGCGCGTCCCGTTCCCGAGTGTGCACGCAGCGCAAGGCTGCATACGCTCTGCTCGTAGGTACTGCTGCCTCGCAGGGTCAGCCTTTGCGGGGCGAGTGTGTCGGCCGTGGCGCCTCTTTTTATTACACGCGCAACGTCGGCAATGTCTCCGTCGAAATTTATTTGCGCCGAGAGTGCATCGCCTTTGTCGATATTGTTTATTGTGCCGCGTGCTCCGATGTGCGAGAGCCGGGGGACGGTGGCGCTCAGTGTGTCGATGCTCAGCCGTTGCAGATTACCGCTGAGCTTGATGCTTGCGTCGAGCATCGAGTCGGGCAGAAAGTCGATGCTTTTGTAGAGCGACGAGGGGATGATGCGCCGAAGGTCGGGCTTTTCGATGTGCAGCTTGGCCGTTGCACTCGCGCGGCCGCCTTTCTTGCCCTTTAGAAACTCTTGGGGGATGATGGCATTTGCTCCGAGGGTGGTGCCGTTGGCGGTTCTCAGCGAGAGCCGGTCGAGGCGGAGGCTCTTCTCGTCGGCTTCGGCCAAAAGGCTTAATTGTTCTACTTTAAAGCCGTCTTTTTGCCTGAGAGTAAACTCCTTAATGTGAACCGATGCTCCCGTGGGACTGTAGCTGAGCAGCTCCGCCGATAGGTTGATGTCTGTGGCTGATAGATGGTCGAGCGGGGCTATGCTGTCGGGCTGTGTGCCACGATTGTATTGTGCACTGTTGCACTTGAGTGTCAGCGACTGCGCTCGTAAACTCTCGTTCCCGAGGTCGGCCGTTGCATCGGCAATCTTAAACTCTCCGATTGTCGAACTTATGGCTGTTGTGTCGTAGGGAATTGTAATATTCACCTCAACATTTTTTACTACTCCCTTGCGCAGGGCTATAATCCAATCGCTGCTGTTTTTTGTGCTGTCCTCATCCTCTGTATCATCCAAAAGGGTAATGCCGAAATTGCTGTCGGTGAGGTAAATTTGGCGCAGGCCGATGCGCTTTTCCGTAGGGCGTATACTGCGCGCCGTTGCACGAAGATGGCCTACGTTGCCTTTAATGTGCGTGCTTCGGATAAGGTCGCGGGTGTCTATCTGTGTGTGGTCGATAGTGAGATAATTTACCTCGATGGCGCCTCTTAGGAGTGCATCGAGGCGAATGTCGGCTTTAATCTGTCGGCCCTCGAGGAGTGTTGTATCATCTTTTTTTATCAAAAAACTGTCGATGGTTGCCGTCATTGGAAATTGCAGATGAAAAGCACCGATGCTCATCTGAAATTCGCTGTTCTCCTCGACCCATCGGCATATTTTTTTTACGGCCATCTTTTGCACGGCGGGAATATAGAGCGTAGCAATGAGAACCCATAGCACTGCTATGGGGCACAATATCAGAGCAATCACTGCTCGGAATACTCTTCTCTTGGGGCTGCTCTTTGCCATTCTTGTCCTTAACTACCTGTTGCCTACTGCAAAGTAACCAAAAAAATGGCAACCTTGCCCCTATTTTGTCAATCTTTTATCTATTATGAGCAAAATTTTGCATTTATTCAGTATGTATGTTCGATACTTTTATATTATTTTCGCAAAAAAATAGGAATTATTATGAACGATTATACAAAAGTTGCGTTTGCGGTAAAGCCTTGCGAGGAGGCTGCAACAGATGTCCTTGCAGCGCTTTTGGCCGAGATTGGATTCGAGAGTTTCGTGCCCGAGGAGGGTGGAATGAGTGCCTACGCTCCTCGTACACTCTTCAGCGCCGAAGCTCTTGCTGCGGTGGTCGAGGATTTTCCGCTCGATGGATTTTCAATAACCTACACGGCCGAGAATATCGAGGGCGAGGATTGGAATGCCGAGTGGGAGAAAAACTATTTTCAGCCCATCGTTATTGATGATAAGTGTGTTATTCACAGCACTTTCCATACCGACGTCCCAAAGGCACGCTACGATATTCTCATCGACCCTAAAATGGCTTTCGGAACGGGCTATCATCAGACGACGTGCCATATGTTGCGTGCAATTCTCGCATCCGATATGCACGGGAAGAGCGTTCTTGATATGGGCTGCGGAACGGCTCTGCTGGCAATCCTTGCGCGGATGCACGGTGCCGAAAAAGTTGTTGCAATTGATATTGACGAGTTTGCCTACGAGAATGCCAAAGAGAATGTCCTGCTCAACGGTACCCCCGAGATTGAGGTGCGCTTGGGAGGTGTCGAGGCGCTCAGAGGAGACGACTGCTTCGATTATGTTATTGCCAATATCAACCGCAACATTCTTCTGTCCGACATAAAACATTATGTACGTTGTATGCACAAGGGCTCTGTGATATTCCTCAGCGGGTTTTATGTCGAAGATATTGAAGCGCTAACGCTCGAGGCCGAACGTTGGGGCCTTAGATACGTTGGCTGTGCCGAGGATAATCGTTGGGCAATGATGGAGCTTGTAAAGGAATGATTTTTCGGACTTTTTAAATATATATGCAGCCGTGTTGCAACGTAGTGCGCGGCTGCTTTTTTGTCCCTAAGGCCTTTTGTTTCCCATTTTGTTATTATAAAATATTTCTGTTTAACAAATAAATTAAAAAAATATTCCTAAATTTGCGCTAATTGTGGATGTGTGTACCGATTGCACCGAAAATTATCGTGCTGTGGTAAATAATCTCATAAAACCGATAAAACTTAATTACTAACATTTAATAAAGTTATTTCAATGAAAAAGTTTTGTTTTATGCTCATCTCACTTTTGTGCCTCTCGTATGCAGCGATGGCACAGACCGAGCCTGTGACTGAATTGTCGCAGCTGAGCAACGACAAGGTTTACACCTTGAAAAGTGAACGTGCTTTTCTGCTCTATAGTGCAGCAGATGGAGTTTCGGGGCAAATTTGCTCTAGCACCGGTTCGGCTGTAGGAACAGTGGCACAGAACCCTCTTGACCCTAACCAGCAGTTTAGAATCGAGAAGCAGGGCAACAGCTACTATCTCTTCTCAGTAGGCGCCGGAAAGTATGTTAGCGCCAACGGTAATTACGAGGCATCGGCATCGACAGCCCTCACATTGCAGAATGTAGGTGGCAGCTACCCGTGGAAGCTCCTTTTGGGTGGCAACGGTATGAATTCTCAGATTCAGGGACAGATGCCTGCCGGTATTGTAGTAAACTCGTGGACAACAACCGACGCAGGAAACTGCTACGCAATTGAGGCCGTATCGCTCGACCCGGTGGAGTACACAATCCACGTTCTTGGAACCGACAGCGAGGCTGCGGGTGTTGTATATAACGACGTTGAGTACAAGAACAACGGTACCTTCTCGACAAAAGACGTGCTCAAAAAGGCCGACTTCAGCGCACAGCCCGTAGAGGGGAAGGTGGCAGTCGTGAGCATCGACGGCAAGAATGTGTATGTAAGCTATTTCGACGCGACTACAAAATTCTACACAATCCAAAATGGAAAGGGTGGTTACGTGAGTCTTAACCCCGGCTACGTGAGCGGTGGTAATATGACCCTCGCCAACCAAAATGCTCCTCAGGACAATCAGGGTATTTGGGCCTTTGTAAAAGAGGGTAACGCCTATAAGGTTTACAACTACTCGGCAGGCCTTGCAAAGGTGCTCGGAATGACAGGCAGTGAGGCAGGCGCACGCGCCAAAATGGTTGACCCCGAGAATACATCATATACCATCGAGTTTGATGGTACATTGAACTTTGGCAACGGCGAGCCTTCGTACATTAAGCTCAAAGGAACATCGAGCAACTATTGGAACGACCGCGGCAGCTATCTTGCACTGTGGAACAGCTCGGGTGCGATAGGCGATACAGGCAGTAAATTCTTCCTCGACGAGGTTGACTATGCCGATTTTCCCGATGAGTACTTCTACGAGGTATCCGAGATTGAGGGTATTGCAGCATACTCGCCCAAGAACCCCAACACTCTGTGGTACACAACATCGGCCGAGGCTGCCGGCGTAAGCTATCCGTGGATGGAGTATGCTCTGCCTTTGGGTAACGGCGAGCTTGGCTGTATGGTATTCGGAGGCGTACACAACGAGGAGCTTCAGTTTAACGAAAAGACCCTGTGGAGCGGCCCCGCAAACACCGTAGGTGCAGGCGGCGGTAACCGTACGTTTATGAATTTCGGCTCGCTCATAATCACCAACCTCGACAAGGCTATCTGGGAGGGTGTAACCGATTACGTACGCTACCTCGACATTGAGGAGGGCGTTGCAGGCGTTGAATTTAAGAACGCCAATGGCACAAAACAGATACGTAAATTCTTCAGCTCGGCTCCCGACTCGGTAATTGTGGGCCGTTACACCGTCGAGGGCGACGAGAAGATTAACCTTCTCTTCAAGCTCTATCCCGGAACAAGCATCGGTGCAAGCGACGTAACATACGAGAATGGTGCAGGATGGTTCACCGGTAAAATGACCTCTGTAAGCCACGCTGCACGCATCAAGGTTGTTGCCGACGAGGGTGCCACCATTACAACATCTTCAAAAGGTATCACGGTGAACGGCGCAACAGAGGTAACATTCTTCCTTAAGGGCGGAACAAACTTCAACGGTGATATGGAGGTTCTCGACAACTACTTTACAACAGAGACTGCTGCTGACGTTAACACACGCATCAGCGCCGAGGTTGAGGCTGCCGCGGCTAAGGAGTATGCCGCTCTTGAGGCTGCTCACATCGAGGACTTTACTGCAATCACAAAGCGTATGACATTCGACCTTGGACTGACAACACCCACAGTCGATACAAAGACACTCGTCGATAATTACTATCCCAAGAATACTGCTGCCAACAGTACAGCTAACGATCATCTGTTCCTTGAGCAGCTATATTTCCACTTTGGACGTTATTTGGCAATAAGCTCGAACCGCAAGCCCATTGCAGCTCCCAACAACCTTCAGGGTATATGGAACGACCGCGGCACCGACTCGCCTTGGAACTCTGATATTCACACAAATATCAACATCCAGATGAACTATTGGCCCACCGAGATTACCAATCTCTCCGACCTTCACAAGCCTTACGTTAACTTTATCATCCGTGGTGCGCAGAGCGCAGGCTGGAAAGAGGTAGGCAAGCGTTACAACAACGGACACGGCTGGAGCGTTCTTACCGAGTCGTCGCTCTACAACAGTATGAGTACTTGGGGCGACAACTATCTTGTTGCCAACGTATGGTACACAAGCCACTTGTGGACACACTACCGCTACACACAGGATAAGGAATTCCTAAAGAAGGCCTTCCCCGTAATGTGGAGCTGCGCCGAATTCTGGTTCCACCGTCTCATCAAAGACCGCAAGGTTAAGGACGATACATTTGTTGCTCCCAATGAGTTTAGTGCCGAGCAGCACGGAAACGAGAGCGAGGATGGTACGGCACACGCACAGCAGATGATTAGCTATCTGTTCCAGAATCTGAGCGAGGCTATCGAGATTCTCGGTGTCGAGGAGACAGGCCTCACGGCAGCCGAGATTGAGAAACTGAACCTCTACCTCGAAAAGACCGATAAGGGTCTGCACACCGAGGTTTACGACGGTGCTTGGGGTAACCCCTTCAACGGTGTCAAGAAGGGCGAGACACTGCTGCGCGAGTGGAAATATTCGCCTTACAGCGTAGGTGAGAGAGGCCACCGCCACATTTCGCACCTTATGGCTCTGTTCCCAATGGACCAGATTACTCCCGAGAGCGAGTATTTTGTGCCCGCCGTTAATGCTCTGAAGCATCGTGGCGACGCTGCAACAGGATGGTCAATGGGCTGGAAGGTTAACCTTTGGGCTCGTGCTCAGGATGGCGACCACGCTCACATTATCATCAAGAATGCATTGAAGCACTCTACAACATACGGTACCGACCAGGGTCAGGGTGGTATTTACTACAACCTCTTCGACAGCCACGCTCCTTTCCAGATTGATGGTAACTTTGGCGTATGCTCGGGTATTGCCGAGATGTTGTTGCAGAGCGCACACGGATACATCAACATTCTGCCCGCGTTGCCCGCAGTGTGGAAGAAGAACGGTAACGTAACCGGTATGAAGGCAATGGGTAACTTTACCGTTGACTTCAGCTGGGTCGAGGGACAGTGCAAGAACGCACGCATCGTAAGCAACGCAGGAGCCGAGCTGCGCGTACGTTGCAAGATTGGTGCAATGGAGCTTGCAAAGGCCAGCATCAAGGTTAACGGTGCCGAGGTTGGCGTAACCGTAGATGAGCACGGTATCGTAACAATTCCTTGCGTAAAGGACGACGTTATCGAGATTGACTTTACAACCGAAACAGCAATTGCTCCCGTCGTTGAAAATACTGCTGCAAAGAGTGGCAAAATGTACGACATTAACGGTCGCCGCATCTCGAATGTTGCCGCAGGTCAGGTATATATTCAGGATGGAGTAAAGAAACTCGCTTGGTAATAGCGGGCCGAGAATTTTAGTGGTTGCACATTGTTGCAGCCACTAAAAATAGATAAAAAATTCCCGCCGAGAAAAAATACTCGGCGGGAGTTTTTATTTGTGCCCGATAGAGGCGATGCGACTCTTTATCTTGTCTGTTTGTGCAATGGAATTCTGGATTGTTATGCTGCTTCTTAGAGACTGTTTAATTCTTTTTTCGCTGCTATGATATATCTTTTTATAAGAAATTTAAGCAACTTTTTAATATGCTCTGTAAATATCGGCAAATATTCGTGGGCGTAATATGGTAGCCCTTTTTAGAATCGGAGAATTGATTATACCTTTAAGAATATCTTATTGCGATAGAGCAGAGCAAGAATAATAAACAGAATAAGGCTGTTGCAGGCTGTCAAAAGCACTTGGTACCAATCGCCTAAAAACTGTTCGGTGCCGCGCAGAAGCGAGTGAGCTATGCAGCGGAAATTTATTATCTCGCCAATAAGATAGGCAGCAATGGCGTTGCAACCATAGTATAGAAGCCATTTTGTGCCGCGCTTGTGCCCTTTGACGTCAATCCACCAATAAAAGGCACCCAAAAGCAGGAAGCACCATCCGCCGCTAAAGAGTGTCATACTGCCGCTCCATATTCTCTTTATTATCGGGTGCCACAGCCCCCACAGCCATCCTGCGGCGATGAGCGTCGCTCCCACGGCCACTAATATCATTGCCGTCCTCTCTCTGTTGTCGTTGCCCCTGCGTATTATGCCGCCTGCGAGGCTGCCCATTGCCACCGTGCAGCAGAAGGTGAGACTGCTCCACAGCCACGTATAGTCGTACCACGCGGCAAATTGCCAGCTGCCATCCTCGGCAAGGTAGCTGCCGTCGCGCCAACGTCCCAGAATGGCCTTATCGACGATTGCGGCAAAGTTGCCCTCGCGGCTCCAATCGCCAAAGAGAAGCATCGGCACGGTGTAAAGGATGAGCAGCGCCGCAATTGCCACAATCTGCGTGCGAGGCTTCAGATAGAGCATTATGGGTACGGTCAGGAGATAGCCCACTGCAATTGCTTGCAGCGTGTTGCTGTAAAGGTATATGCGGTTGGGGTCGAGCGAGAGTATATTGCCCTGTACCAACATACCGAGAACAAAGAGCATAAGCACGCGCTTTATTACACGCTTCCACAAGGCGCTGTGGCTGTTCTGCGACAGATATTTTGGGAGCGAGAAGGGCATTGTTACACCCGACATAAAAAGGAACAGTGGCATCACAAGGTCCCACGCGCTGAAGCCCTCCCACGGCACGTGGTCGAGTTGTGCTCTTAAAAAGAGTGTCGTGGCACTCTCGTCCATCCTGCCCAGCGCCTGCCACAGCACGGGTTGCAGTCCGACGAGCATAAAAAGGTCGAGCCCGCGCAGTACGTCGAGCGATAGTAATCTTTTGTCGTTACTCATTGTCTGTCTTATCTTTTGCGCTTCAAAGCTACGCTCAAATCCCTTTAATATCTCCATTTTTAAGAAAATAATAATAAAGTTTTTATAAAATTAACATACTTTAATAATGAGAGGGTGATTTCCTCTCTTATTGTATCTATTTTTGCAAAATGTTTATATATGCTCTTTTGTGTAAAAGAAATTGTTACTTAATATCTTGAAACATCGTTTTAATACTAATCAAATAACATTATGAAGCAAACTTTCTTAAAGAAACTAATGACAGTGCTGTTGCTGCTCTGTTGCACTGCGGTAAGCGCTCACGATTTTGAGGTCGATGGCGTTTTTTACAACATTTTATCCGAGGCGGATAAAACAGTAGAGGTAACAAGCGGTAGTAGTAAATATATCGGTGCGGTGTCAATCCCCGAGGGTATTACTTATAATAACATTACTTACAAAGTTACAAGCATAGGCTATAATTCGTTCTATGATTGTACCGGCCTTAAAAGCGTAAAGATTCCCGCGAGTGTAACTGTAATTGGTGAAGCTGCATTCTATGGTTGCAGTAGCCTTAAAAGTGTAACAATTCCCGCAAGCGTAATTGAAATTTGTGAAGGTGCATTCTATGGTTGCAGTAGCCTTAAAAGCGCGACAATCTCGGAGGGCGTAACTAAAATTGGGAGATTTGCATTCAATGGTTGCAGCGGCCTTAAAAGCGTAAAGATTCCTGAGAGTGTAACTACAATTGCCGGCGGTGCATTCTATGGTTGCAGCAGCCTTAAAAGCGTTACAATACCCAAGAATGTAAATAGAATTTATGGAGGAGTATTTGGTGGTTGCACCAACCTTAAAAGTATAATTCTTGATAAGAATAACCCTTATTATGACAGTCGTGATAATTGCAATGCAATAATAGAGACAGCAAAAAATAAACTGATTGCAGGTTGCAATAATACCATTATCCCGCGTAGCATAACAATAATAGGAAACAGTGCGTTTGCGGGTTGCAGCGGCCTTACAAACATTGAAATACCCTCTGGGGTAACAGTAATAGAAGATTTTGCTTTTGGCGATTGCAGCGGCCTTACAAACATTATAATCCCCGACGGCATAACAAAAATAGATAATGAAGTATTCGAAGGTTGCAGTGCCCTTACAAATATTGAAATTCCCGCAGGTGTAACAGCAATAGGGAAAAAAGCTTTCAGCGATTGCCGCAGCCTTATAAGTATCGCAATTCCTGCAAGAGTGAAAAACATTCAAGGAGGTGCATTCAAAGGTTGCAGCAACCTTACAAGTATAATTGTAGATAAGAATAACCCTTACTACGATAGTCGTGATAATTGCAATGCGATAATAGAAACAGCAAAAAATAAACTGATTCTAGGTTGCAAAAGTACCATCATACCCGGCAGCGTAACAACAATTGAAAGTGGTGCGTTCTATGATTGCACCACTCTTACAAGCGTAACAATCCCCGCGAATATAAAAAAAATTGGGCGCGGAGCGTTCTATGGTTGCAGCGGCCTTACAAGCATCACCTCGTTGATACCTGCCGACAAACTGCTTGCTTCCGAATATTGGATTTTCGATGGTGTGGATAAAAACAGCTGCACTCTTTATGTTCCTTCGGGCGCTAAAGCTAAATATGCTGCAACCAATGGATGGAAAGAATTTGTAAATATTGTCGAGCAATAATTGATAAACTCGTTTAATCGGGCATTGCCTGACTGCCGCGCTTGCAAGAAAGAGGAGAAACGTTCTTTTTTAGTTTTATCGCAAAGCTGTTCGCGTGCCGCGCAGTGGTATTTATAAAATAAGAATTTTCAATTAGCAAATTGGGTAGGCTCTTTTTTAAGAGACTGCCCAATTTTTCTTGTGCCGTTTTTTCGGCTCAGTAGAAATTTACTGTGAACAAGAATCAATAATCTATTTCTAATTTTCAAGAACAGCCACATATAATACGCACAAAAGGTAATTTTAAATTAAATATTGCACCATAAAAAAGAAATTCAATGTAGGTACTATTGTTTTAAGGAAAAAGTGCGAGGTATGTTTACGCCGCCGGGCGCCAACAATGCTTGCCATTCGCATCCCGCGCGCTGCAAGCTGCGCCTGTACTTTCGCGCGACTATTGCTGCAAGCATTGTCGATTATAATTCCGCAGCACCCTTAAAACAATCGTAAACCGCAATGACAAGCAAGC
>JAZSIU010000027.1:0-26370 GCA_045533955.1 Bacteroidaceae bacterium | reverse complement strand
CAAGTGATGCCGAAGGTCCGCTTATGATGGTAAACGTAACAGAGCGCGACAAGAACGACCGTATCATCGAAGCTACCGTAACAGATATGGAGGGTAACTTCAGTATGATTGTAAAAAATACAAGTAACCATCTCGAAATTTCATATATAGGTTACAAGACTCAAAAGTTGGAGATTGGCGCACGCACAGTCTTTAATATAAAGATGGCCGAGGATAATGTCCTTGAAGATGTCGTTATTACAGCCAAACAGTCTACTCGCAGTGGTGCCCTCGATATTCTCGATCGAGAGGTTACACAGGCGACACAAAAGTTCTCTATGAGCGAAATGGACGGTCTTTCGTTTACATCGGTCGATGAGGCTTTGCAGGGACAGATTGCCGGTCTTGACGTCGTATTCAGCAGTGGCGACCTTGGTTCGGGTACACAGATGCGTCTGCGTGGTACATCGACCATTAACGGTAACGCCGAGCCTCTGATTGTTGTTAACGACAACATCTTCGAGATGCCCGCCGACCAAGGCGAGTCGTTCGACTACACCCGTTTGGACAACGACCAATTCAGTGAGCTTCTTTCGGTGAACCCCGACGACATTGAGTCAATCGAGGTACTTAAGGATGCTGCATCTTGCGCCGTTTGGGGTTCTCGTGGTGCCAATGGTGTTATTAAGATTAAGACAAAGCGCGGACACCGCGGTGCCACACGTGTAAACTTCTCTGTTAAATTCAAGGATAAATGGATTCCTCAGGGTATGAACCTGCTCAACGGAGACGAATATACAATGTTGCTCAAGGAGTCGCACTTCAATCCTCAGCAGAGTGCGGCAGCCTCGAACTTCCCCGAGCTTAACTACGACCCCAATTTCGACCAGTACGAGAACTACAACGAGAATACCGATTGGGTCGATCAGGTTACAAAGCACGGTTATCGTAACGAGTACAGTGTGAACCTTACCGGAGGTGGTGAGAAAGCCGTATTCCGTATCTCGGGCTCATTTACAAACGAGACCGGTACCATTATCAAGCAGTACCTCGAGACCTACTCGTCGCGTTTGGCACTCGACTACTATGTATCAGACCGTATTAAGGTTATGACCGAGTTTGCTTTCTCTTATACAAATAACCAAAAGAATTACAGCGACCTTCTTAGTGTTGCACAGAACAAGATGCCTAATATGAGCATTTGGTATCAGGACCGTTACGGTAACAACACCGAGGACTACTACAAGATGCTTAAGACCGGTTCGGAAATCTTCAACAATGACCAAAAGTCAATGATGAACCCCGTTGCTCTTGCCAACCTTGCCAAGAACGATCAGGAGAGTTACAGTATCAGCCCGCAGATTACTTTGGAGTACAATCTTCTTGGTCTTGAGGACGACGAAACACAGCTCAAATATCGCGGTCTTGTATATATGAACGCTGCCACACTCTCTAACTCAACTTATCTGCCTGCTGCTCTTACAAACAGTGATTGGACGGGAAATGACGTGAACCAAGCTACAATGTACGACAGCAAGAGCTTGCAGTTTACAACACGTCATAACCTTATCTTCACTCCCTACCTCGGCAGCGAGAATCACTATCTTACAATGTCGGGTCAGTTCGAGATGAACACAAGTACAAGCACACAGCAGAATCAGTCAACATATGGTCTGCCCAATGGTTTGAACAGTACCACGCTCGGTTCTTATCTGTCAGCAGCAAGCACCTATAAGGGACAGTCGCGCAGCCTTAACTTCACATATCAGGCTCACTACTCATACAAGTCAAAGTATGTGCTTGGTCTTGCAGTACGCGGCGAGGGTCATACACAGTTTGGTGATGATAGAAAGTGGACAGTGTTCCCCTCAATCTCAGGACGTTGGAACATATCTGACGAGCCTTGGATGGAGTGGGCAAAGCCCGTCCTCTCTATGTTATCTATCCGTCCCAGCTACGGATGGGCAGGTAACACTCCCGGTGAGGAGTACCTTATGTACACAACATATACTCCTAACGGCAGCTACCTCGATATAACAGGTTTTGTACCCGGTGGTATTCGTATGAGCGACCTTCGTGCATCGGACAAGCGCGAGTTTAACATTGGTACCGACTTTGGATTCTTCAACGACGTTGTTACCGGTGCATTCAACTACTATTTGAGTACAACATACGACCAGCTGATGCGTAGCTACAATATCCCCACCTCTTCGGGTTATAGCAGCCTTGCTTACAAGAACACCGGTGCTGTCGAGAACTCGGGTTACGAGGTTAACCTTAACATCAACCGTCTGAAGGTGTTCAAAGACTTTACTTTCAGTGCATACTTTAACGTAGGTCAGAACTTCAACGAGGTTAAGGAGATGGAGAAGAGCGTTCTTAGCAACAACAACCCCGAGTACGACTTCCAGAACTCAACTTATCTTGGCCGTATTCAGGTAGGTAACCCCTTGGCGTCAATCTATGGATTCCGTTACAAAGGTGTTTATCGTTACAGCTACAAGAATTGGGAAAAAGCTATTGCCGAGGCCGAGGCCGGACGCAACGGAACTTGTCCTATCGTTTACGACGCCGAGGGTAAAGTTGTTTACAACGCCGACGGTACTCCCAAGCAGATGGTATTCAATTATGACACCGAGACAGGTACATCGACCTATAAGTTCACCGGTGGTGATGCTATCTATGAGGATACCAACCACGATGGTAACATCAACGAGCTCGACCTTGTTTACCTTGGAAACTCTAACCCCAAGGCTCAGGGAGGTTTCGGATTCACATTCACATATAAGAAATTCTCGCTCAAGACCAATTTTTCTTATCGTTACGACGTTGACGTAATCAACTCGGCACGTATGGGTATTGAGAATATGTACGGTAACCTTAACCAGAGTAAGGCTGTTAACTGGCGTTGGCGTAAAGAGGGCGATATTACCGAGATTCCTCGCGCGCTCTACAACACAGGTTACAACTATCTTGGTAGCGACCGTTACGTAGAGGATGCCTCTTATCTGCGTCTCTCTTACGTACAGGCTTCTTACTCATTCGATAAGAAATGGTTGAAGGATCATCTTGGTCTCGAGAACCTTACAGTTTATGCTTCGGCCGACAACCTTTGCTTCTGGAGCAGCTACACAGGTCTCGACCCCGAGGTATCAGCCGGTGCGTGGGGTCGTGCATACGACAACTCAAAGACACCGCGTTCGCGTTCTTACACACTTTCTCTCTCTGTAGGATTCTAATAGTATAAGGAGGATTAATATGAAAAAGATAAATAAAATATTCAAGACATCTCTTTTGACGGTTGCGCTCGGTTGCGGTGCTATGCTTACTTCTTGTACCGACTTCCTTACAATATACCCGACCAACTCAGTCATCCACGAGAATTATTGGCAGACAGCCGAGGATGTCAAAGGTATGTTGGCAACTTGTTACCAGCGTCTTCAGAGTTCAGAGGCTGTTGAGCGTATGATTGTTTGGGGCGACCTTCGTGGCGACCAGATAGCAGTACGTAACAATTCGACTAACACATATAAGTATATTGTTGAGGCCAACCTTAAAGACGATAACACATATTGTACTTGGGCTCCCTTCTATCAGGCTATCAACGATGCCAATATGGTACTCGAGTTTGCTCCCGATGTAGTTCAGCGCGACCCCGACTTTACTCAGGGCGACCTTGACATCATCCTTGGTGAGATGTACGCAATTCGTGCTCTTTCGCACTTCTATCTGTTGCGTTCTTTCCGTTGCATACCTCTTGCCTACAAGGCTGCGGTGAACGATGGCGACCTTATCGAGTATCCTCAGGTTCACCCCTTGGTTGCACTCGATAGCATTATGCACGACCTTAACCGTGCCGAGACACTCGTAATGCGTTCGGGCGGCTTCCCCAACAGCACTGCAACATATAACTATGGTCGTATAACACGCAATGCTGTGCGTGCAATGAAGGCCGACGTTTATTTGTGGCAGGCAGCATTCATAGAGTATTATCAGCAGAATGGCAGCTATGATGAGAGACTCATCGCAGATACTCAGGAGGCCGATACTATGAAGCTCGTATTCACATCAACCCATAATACCCCCGATTTCTACTATCGTCAGGCTATTGCTTCTTGTAATGCAATACTTAACGACATTGACGCTCGTATGGTTGAGTATTACGAGAATAACCCCGGCGAGAGCAAGGTTGATCTTGAGAAGAATCCCTACTATTTGGTTCAGAACAGTAATACGGATGTTACCAGAAAAAAATCAGCGGCTTATGATTGCCTCTTCGGAATTAGAAAGAGCGAATATAAGTTAGCTAGTCGCAGCGAGATTCTCTTCGAGCTTATTTTCGAGGGCGATGAGAATGGTTCTAAAGGAAACAAAGCAGTGTCGTCTCTCTATGGTATCCACGAGCAGCCCGGTCAGGGTGTTCTGTGTGTCGCAAAGCCTTGGATAGCAGGTGCAGCCAGCTCTGCCGATATGATTTATCACGATAAGGATTTCCGCGTATTTGCCAACACCGCAGTATCTGAGTTGGGCGCTTCATCGTCAGATGGTAATTCACCGGCAGCAAGCGAGATAGGTATTGCAAAGTATTCTTTGGCCGAGTCTCCCGGTAGCAACACCGGTGGTTATCGTAAAGCAGGCGATAAATTCGATGCCAACTGGGTAATTTATCGTAAGACCGACGTGATGCTTATGAAGGCCGAGGCACTTGCCCAGATTGTAACTAATGAGGCTCCTGCTGCCGAAAGCGAGGATATGGACAATCTGAAAGAGGCTGTGGCGCTTGTAAAGGCTGTTAACAACCGCTCTTTGATGTCAGAGACCGAGGCTATTGACGAGACTGCATTCTCGACAAAGACAGCTGTCAGCG
Organism: Bacteroidaceae bacterium; assembly: GCA_045533955.1. Lineage (GTDB taxonomy): Bacteria > Bacteroidota > Bacteroidia > Bacteroidales > Bacteroidaceae > HGM04593. The sequence continues at coordinate 21,524 of JAZSIU010000027.1, read as the reverse complement.
AATTGGTGCTCAACGAGCGTGCACGTGAGTTGGCATTCGAGGGCAAGCGTTGGTACGACCTTGTACGTCTCGCATTGCGTACAAACAGCACAAATGAGGTCTCGACACTTGTATCGTCTAAGATTGAGGGTGGTGGAGCAAGTGCAGTGAAGAAGAAACTCAGCACAATTAACTCTTTCTTCTTCCCCATTGCCAAGAGCGAGCTCAATGTTAACCCCCTCTTGGGTCAGAACCCCGCTTATAACCAATCTTCATCGACAGAACAGAACTAATGTAAAGAATCCTTCCGCCTTCGGGCGGAGGGCTTCAGCAAAGTTAAAAACGACTATAAAAATAAGATTATGAACAAGATTTTCAAACATAAAATTTTTACGGGAATAGCTTTGGCAGGAGCACTCTTCCTTAGTTCTGCTTGTACCGACGAGTGGGATGATCATTACAGTGATCAGGGTGTAAACTCTAACCAAACTCTTCTCGATGTCATAAAGGCCGATAGCGAGCTTAGCGACTTTTATGCAGTGGTTGAGGCTTGCGGTGTTGCCGATTCGCTTCTCAATCAGGCGCGTGTCTATACATTGTGGGCTCCTGTTAATGGTACCTTCAACCGTGAGTCTCTTATTCAGAGAGCTATGGCCGATGGTCGCGACACAGTCCTTGTACGTTTTGTTGAGGCGCACATTGCCAACTATCTGCACCCCGCAAATGGTAAGGTTGATAATTCTATTCTCCTTCTTAACAATAAGGTGGTTAACTTTAAGGGTGGTGCCGACGGCTACAAATTCAATGACATTGACGTAAACATCGCCGAGTCGAACGTGCGTCTGCGCAACGGTATCTTACACAAAATTGCCCAGCCCGTAGAGTATCTGCCCAACATTTGGGAGCAGTTGGCTCTTGAGCCCGGTCTCGACTCAATATGCAAATATCTCTATTCGTTCAACCGCAGAGATTTTGACGAGAGAAATAGTATTCCCGGTCCCACTGTAAATGGTGAGGTAACATACATCGACTCAGCATTTCACAACTCGAATATGTGGTTCACCTGTAACGCCACACAGGATCGTGCTTCAGGTGGCTTCGGTGATATTTCAAAAGAGGACTCTACGTATATATTCTTTGCATTGACAAACGATGTCTGGAATGAGATGGTACCCAAGATAGACCGTTTCTACAACTACTCTAATGCAATTACAACAATAGACTCATCTTACCTCGATTCTATGCGTCATATGAATACACGCAAGGCTCTATGTAACTATTTGGTTTATAGCGTCAAGGCCCAGCGTGGAGCAGAAGAGGGCAAAATGATTCCGACATTCACCTATAAACCCGATGATTTCGAAAATAGCAAGGCGCTCTATAAGAATGCTTCGGGTGCAACAATCGTGCGCCACATCTTCGACGAGGCCGACCTTATGAAGGGAGTAACAAAGACCATTAAGCTCTCTAACGGAACATTACACGTGAAGAACGAGTTTACCTTCTCGCCCTACGACCTGTGGTTCGATGGCATCAAGGTAGAGGGTGAGCACGAGACAACAGATTTCCTTTCGTCTAATGCATCTCAAACCATTCCCCTTATTCATTCTGAGGTAGATTCTATTATGCGTAAGGTTATGGTTACAAGATTCAACGAGAAAGACAGCACATACGCTATTGTAGATTCTATATACTCTAAGTATTACCTCTCTAAAACGAATGGTTCTATTCACGGCGGTTATCTTGAGGCGATGCCCTTCAATGTTCTTGCATCACTTCCCGAGCTGACATTTAAGCTCCCCGGCGTGCTCTCGTCAGGAAAATACCGTATCGGCGTTGTAGTAGTGCCTCCTTACGTTGATAATCCCTATCTGCCCGACACACAGCTCAAGCCCGGCAAAATTCGCGCTCGTCTCTATGCTCGTAGCGGCGAGAGTGGCAAGAGAACTCTGCTTTACGATACAGGTACCAAGAAAAAAGGATTGCAGAACGACCCCACACGCTTGGATACACTCTATCTGTACAACGTAGCACTTGATGCAGAGAACGGCAACGATCCCACTAAACGTGTTCCCGAGGTATTCTCTTTCGATTATAGCGAGTTTGGCATTAAAAACGCTCGTGATATTCAGGCCGAGCTAATACTCACTTGCGACCTTGCCAACCGTAAAGAGAATGATACATTCGAGCGTACAATGCGCATTGACTGTATTTTCCTTGAGCCTATTTATGAAGAGGACGAGACCGACACCGATGCTGACACCGATACCGAAGCCGGTGAATAATGATTGTTAGACGAAAAAAAAATAATAACTATGTATATGCGACAAATTATGCGATCAATGGTGGCACTAATGGTATTAGTGGCACCGGCCATCCCCGCTTCGGCTACGATTGCAGGGGGCTTTGAAGCCGGCGACTCTGTAAAGGCCGAGCAGACAGTGGCTGTCAATGCACGCACTATTACAGGTACTGTTTACGATGCAGCAACGAATACACCGCTTCCCGGTGTTCGTGTGCAAGGAACCGGTCACGCGAGAGTTACCACAATGACCGACGCTGAGGGTAAGTACAAACTGAATATACCTTCGTATGTAACGCTGCTCAGCTTCTCTACACCCGAGTTTCTTATGGTACAGCGTCCCGTCCTCAAGGACGATGTTATCAACGTACGTCTTTATAGCGATAAATTCGCAACAGATTATAACGACGACATTAAGATAACCGCAGGCGATGCTTTTACCACATCAATCACTCCTGCCCTTACCATCGACACTGACATTCAAGGTAAATTGGGCGCGCAGGTGCGTACCGTTACCCGTTCGGCTACTCCCGGTATTGGTGCATTGATGCTCATCCGTGGTATTAACACGCTGAATGCCACAAGTCAGCCTCTGGTAATTCTTGATGGTGTAATCCTTAACCTTCAAGAGAATTACGGCTCGCTGCATATGGGATTCTTTAACAACGTGCTTTCGGCCATTGATGTAAACGATATTGATAATGTCGAGGTACTGAGCAACGGTACAGCCATCTATGGTGCGCGTGCTGCCAACGGTGTCATCAAAATTACCACAAAGCGCGGTAAGAGTATGGCTACCCGAATCACAGCCAATATCTATGCCAATGTGGCTCTTGCTCCCAAGGTAACAGATATGATGAAGGCCGACCAGTATCGTACATACGCCAATGAGATTATCGGTACTATGGTGAAGCCCAAGAAAGTTAATTTCGAATTCCTCAACAGTGCTCCCGATTATTTCTATTATAATAAGTATCATAATGAGACCGATTGGGCCGATGAGGTTTACAGAGAGGCTTTCACACAGAACTACAAGGTTAATGTAGAGGGTGGTGATGACATTGCTATGTACAACTTCTCACTCGGTTACACAATGGGCGAGAGCACAATTGACAAGAATACATTCGATCGTCTGAACATTCGTTTCAACTCGGATATTACTCTTGCCAAGAATCTTACGACACGTTTCGATATTTCCTATTCGCGCGTAGCCCGTGAACTCCTCGACGATGGTATTATGGAGGGTGCGGGAGTTGATTATCCTTACTCATCACCCGGATTCGTGGCAATGGTTAAGTCGCCTTTCCTCAGTCCCTATATGTTCTTCCGCACAGGAGGTTTGACATCGACTTATGACAAGGCCGATACATTTGCTTGGGGCATTGACAGTCAGGTAGATAATGACAATAACTCGCTCTACAACCCTCTTACAATCATCCACACAGGTTCGGGTGAGAATAAGAACGACCAGGAATATACCCTCTTTACTCTTACAATTGCTCCCGAGTTTAAATTGGGCGACTTTAAGATTTCAGAGACATTCAACTATACTCTGCATCGTATGAATGAGAAGTATTACCTTCCTTATGCAACCGATAACTCGATGTATCATTTCTATGCTCAGGGTTTGGGTAAGATAGGTAACTTTATCTCATCTTCTTTTGGTAAGGAGACAAATATCTCGAGCGACACGCGTGTTAGCTGGTCGAAGATTCTTGGTGCACACAACATCAACGTATTCGGAGGTTTCCGTTACACACGTTTTGCTTTTGACTCGAATTTCCTCTCTTGTGCCAACTCGGGTAACGACAAGGCTACCAGCATCAGTCAGGATTACGACTATCTAAAGGATAGCGGTGATGACAATGTATGGACTAACCTTGCTTGGTATCTGAATGCTGATTACAGCTATAAGACACGCTATTTCTTGCAGGCTTCACTTGCTCTTGAGACATCATCGCGCTTCGGTAAAGAGGCAGACGGATTGTCTATGGGCGGTGTACAGTGGGGCGTATTCCCCTCGGTACAGGCTGCTTGGTTGTTGACATCTGAGCCTTGGTTCGATGTAAATGGCATTAACTCTTTGAAACTGCGTGCCGGATACGACGTAACAGGTAACGATGCTATCGACTTCTACGCTTGCCGCAGCTTTATGCAGGCTGTTAAATTCCAGAATTCTCTTATGGGTGTACAGCTCGGTAACGTCGAGAATGAGAATGTTAAATGGGAGACAACATCACGCTTCAACGTAGGTGTTGACGGTATGTTCTTCGACAATCGTCTGGGTGTATCGTTCGATTGGTATATGGCTAAGACAAGCGACCTTCTTGTTCCCAAAAAGTACGATTATGTAACAGGTATGGATACTTATTGGAGCAACGGTGGCGAGTTGGAGAATATGGGATTCGAGGCATCGGTAAATGCTAAGCTCATCAACACACGTAACTTCCAATGGGAGCTCGGTGTATCGGCCGGACACTATACCAACGAGGTTTCAGCTCTTGACGAGCCCATCAAGCCTACAACGGTTTATGGTGCCGAGGTAATCACAGAGGTTGGCGAGGCCATCGGTACATTCTATGGCTACAAGACCGACGGTGTTATCTCATCGGTTGCCGAGGCCGAGGAACTTGGTCTCTATCAGGTTGACGCAACAGGTACAAAGTCTTATTTCGAGGCCGGTGATATGAAATTTGTTGACCTTAATGGCGACAAGTGCATCGACGAGCAGGATAAGACTATCATCGGTAACCCCAACCCCGACCTTTTCGGTAATATCTTTACACGTTTCACATACAAGGATTGGACACTGAACGTTGCGATGAACTACTCTTTGGGTAACGATGTTTACAACTACTATCGTTCGCAGCTCGAGGGTGGAAAGAACTTCTTCAACCAATCGGCAGCAATGTTGAACCGTTGGACTATTGACGGACAGACAACCGATATGCCCCGTGCCGTATATGGCGACCCGAAGGGTAATGCCCGCTTCTCGGATCGTTGGATTGAGGATGGCTCGTATCTGCGTCTTAAGACTGTACAGCTCTCTTACAATGTTCCCGTAAACTTCAATTGGTTGCAAGGTATCACTGTATGGTGCGCTGCTGAGAATCTGTTAACATTTACCAAGTATTTGGGTAACGACCCCGAATTCTCGGTTAATAACAATGTACTTTACCAAGGTGTTGATGCAGGTCTGCTTCCCCAGAGCCGCAGCTTCCACTTAGGTGTTAAGGTTAATCTCTAATGAACTTATCCCGAGCGCTTCGGGGGTGGGTAGTTTTCTGCCCCCGAGGTTGCAAAGGAGCATAAATACTTGAAAACAATGAAAAAGAATATTATTTATACTTTGTGTCTTCTCTTGAGTGGAGCCCTATTTATGAGCTCTTGCGAAGATATGCTCGAAATTGACACCACCCGTGTTGACCACGAGTTCAACGACCTTACCCTTAACGACTCGGTTTATTCGGTGCTTGGTATTGTTAAGTCGCTTCAGACTGTTGCCGACCGTCAGGTGCTCTTAGGCGAGCTTCGTGGCGACCTTGTAGTGTCGAATCCCGGTAAGGCTGTGCTTGATATTCAGGGTCTTTCTAACTTTGAGTTCGACCTCAATAACCCTTATCTTGCAGTAAAGGACTATTATTCGATTATCAACAACTGTAATGTGTTCCTTTCGCGCGTTGATACAACAATTGAGCGCAGCAACCAGAAACTGATGCTCCGCGAGTTTGTGGCTGTAAAGAGCTTGCGCGCTTGGACTTACTTGCAGCTCGCAATCAACTACGGTAGCGTGCCCTATTTTACAGAGCCCATCCTGACACACAACGCTGCAACCGACATTATGGCTCAGCCTATGAAGTCTCGCGACGAGATAGTATCGTTGCTCATCGAGGATCTTACTCCTTATGAGAATCCCCGCGTATATCCTATGCCCGTGTGGAGTGGTATTAAGGTTGGCAATCTGAATATGCACACTGCTAATATGTTTATGCCCATTCGTGCTCTTCTCGGTGAGCTTCACTTGTGGCGTGGTAACCCCGGAGATTATGTAGCTGCTGCCAACTATTTCTATCAGTCGCTGACAAATACTCCTTATTACAACAATATGAGCGGCTCGCGTCCGTTCCTTGATAATCTTGGTAGTGTGAATTACAATAACGAGCTCGATGATGTGCTGAGAGGTGGTTATACAAGTTTGTTCACCGCAAATTCTCTGACAAACTCGGGCTTCGGATTGTTTGGTGTGCCTATGGAGACGTCAACATCGGTTGGTATTATGTCGGGTCTCTGCGATATTTTTGCTCCCAAAGTGATTGGTGCTGCACAGGTGAGCGCTGCTCCCGGTTACATCGCACTGAGCGACCGTCAGGTTCACACCGTTTACAACGAGGAAAAAACAAATGTCGAGCCTAAGTATATTTTTGACGGCAAGCTCTATAAAGGCGACCTTCGTCGCTTTGCGGTAGTAGGTTCGCAGATTGACCTTAAAGGTACCGAGGAGCAGTTCGACAATATGATTGGTAAGTTTAGCAATGGTGTAACTGCAAATCAAAATGGCGTTAATGTAATAGCCACAGGTAACATAACCGACCACGTAACATTCTACCGTGCCGAGATGCTTTATGCACGCTTTGCCGAGGCTCTCTTGGGTATGGCGACCGTTGAGGGTATCGACAATGCCGACCTTCTTGCGTTGGTAACTCTTGGAGTTTCAATTGAGAACGAGAAAGCCGCAAGAAAGATTTTGAGACCTTCTAACGACAATCAGTCGGCCGAGGGTGGCTTGAGAGAGGCTTATGAGATTAAGTATAACTACGTGCCTGCCGACACAACTTTTATTGTTGACGCCGATGGTAACCCCGTACTGAATGCAGCCGGTGGCGACTCAATCATAGTTACCCCCGCTCATTATGCCGATAAGGCCGAGTATGACTTCTCGGAGTTTGAGTTTAACAGAGGTTTGCACTCACGCGGTTCGGGCTATACTCCCAAGAACATCTACTACGAGCCTACTGCTACTAACATTGCCGCTTACTTTGGTAAATTCACCGAGGGTGCCGACTCGGCAGTTGTTATTAGTGAGATTGCTCGCATAGATACAATCAAATACACGGCAGGCCTTCTGCTCGACGAGCTTGCTCTTGAGTTCTGCTTCGAGGGTAACCGTTTCGGCGACCTTATCCGTTTCGCAAAATTTGCTCAGAAGTGCGGTGCTCCCGATTGGCAGAGTGTTCTTGCTAAGCGTGTAGCCGGCCGTGCATACAACAACAAGGGCAATATGCACAGCGCCGATTATGAGTATGATGCCGGACTTTACAATATGCTCCTTAACGAGCAGAATTGGTATCTTCCCCTTCCCGGAAGCGCCAAAATAGATGTTCCCGAAACTGAGGAATAATAATTGTTGCAAATAATGTAAAAAGAGCACTCTTATTTTGGAGTGCTCTTTTTGTATAAATTAACACAATGTTGTTAATTTTGTTGATGGTTTATATTACATTTGCAAAGGAATAAAGGGTGAGACAATGAAGAAGATAGCAGTACTGACAGGTGCTGGGATGAGCGTCGAGAGTGGCCTGAGCACGTTCCGTGGAGGAAACGGAATGTGGGACGAGTATCCCGTGGAGCAGGTGGCTACTATAGAGGGTTACGTAGCTAACCCCTCTCTTGTGCTCGAATTCTACAATAAGCGTCGGCGCGAGCTTCTGGCAAAAGAGCCCAATATGGGGCATAGGCTCCTTGCGCAGCTTCAGTGCAAGCATAATGTAACGATTATCACGCAGAATGTCGATGACCTGCACGAGCGCGCCGGCTCAAGAGACGTCATTCATCTGCACGGCGAACTTATGAAAGCCTGCTCGACACGTGCGCCTCACGACCCTGCGCAGATAGTTACGCTCCCGGCCGATGCACCCGATATCCGGCTTGGCGACCGCGCGGCTGACGGCTCGCAACTGCGTCCTTTCATTGTATGGTTCGGCGAGGCTGTGCCCCGCATCGAGGATGCCATTCGCGCGCTTAGCGAGATAGATGTTTTTATTATCATAGGCACCTCGCTTAATGTCTATCCTGCCGCCGGGCTTCTGAATTATGTCCCACACGGTGTGCCTGTGTTCCTCGTCGACCCCAACGACGTTAATGTGCACGGCGTACGCGGCGTTACAGCCATTAAAAAGGGAGCATCCGAGGGTATTAAGGAGATTATGGAAAAGTATCTGTAAACGACTTTTAACGAACAATAATATAGACTATTTGTTATAATAATAATGTAAACTAAAAAAGATTGAGTATGAAAAAATATGTATGTACAGTGTGCCAATGGGTTTATGACCCCGAGATTGGCGACCCCGAGGGCGGTATCGAGCCCGGAACAGCGTTTGAGAATATTCCCGAGGATTGGGTGTGTCCTTTGTGCGGTGTAACGAAAGAGGATTTTGAACCCGTTGAGGAGTAACCATATAGAATAAGAGCCGGCTTTTAAAAAAGCCGGCTCTTATTCTATATGGTTACATTCCCATTTTCTTTATTAGGTCGTTGCGGCCTAAGCGTTTGAGGGTGTCGCGCAGGCGGCGGCGCTCCTCGGGCTTGTACCAGAAGAAGAACATCCTCTGGGCCTCTTTGTCGCGCATTGTACGTGCGCAAAAGACCTTTTCGCCCGTCTCGGGGTTAATGCCCGTGTAGTACATCTCGGTGGCCATTGTCATTGGCGTGGGGGTAAAATCTTGCACCTGCTCGAGATGAAAATTCAGACGGCGCGTTTCGGCTGCAAGCTCGGCCATACTCTCGAGGGTGCTGCCGGGGTGGCTGCTGATAAAGTAGGGGATAATCTGCTGGTGCAGATTGTGGGCGTTGTTTATGCGATCGAATAGGCGCTTAAACTCGTGGAAAAGGGTGAACGAAGGCTTGCGCATAAGGCGTAGCACGCTCTCGGAGGTGTGTTCGGGGGCCACCTTCAGACGGCCGCTTACGTGGTTCTTTATAAGCTCCTCGGTGTATTGTGCCGCGGCCTCGTCGATGGCTCTCTCGCCGCTCTTGTGCAGCAACATATCGTAGCGCACACCGCTGCCTATGAAACTCTTTTTTATCTGCGGCAGGGCATCTACCTTGCGATAGAGCTCGATGAGGGGCTTGTGGTCGATATTAAGGTTGGGGCACACTTTGGGCTGTATGCACGAGGGGCGCGAGCATTTTGCACAGGCTGCGCTGTTGCGTCCGCGCATCATATACATATTGGCCGAGGGGCCTCCGAGGTCGCTCAGATAGCCTTTAAAATCGGGGAGCTTGGCAATCTCTTTTACCTCGCGCAGAATGCTCTCCTCGCTGCGGTTGGCTACGAATTTTCCCTGATGGGCTGATATTGTGCAGAAGGCACATCCGCCGAAGCAACCTCGGTGTATGTTGACCGAGAATTTTATCATATCATAGGCTGGGATGCGCTTGCCGTTGTATTTGGGGTGGGGCAGGCGCGTGTAGGGTAGGTCGAAACTGTGGTCGAGCTGCTCGGTAGTCATTGTGGCAAAGGGTGGGTTTATGACAACTGTCCCTTCGGCGCAGGGCTGAATGAGGCGGCAGGCATTTACGCGGTTCGACTCTTTCTCTATGGCAAGGAAATTGGCAGCCTGCTTCTCTTTGCTCTTTGTGCACTCCTCGTGCGAGTGCAGCAGGCGGTCGCCCTCGCCCGAGCTGATGCTCTTTACAAGGTGTCCCGTCTGTGGAATGTGGGCGGTAATCTCGCGGGCACGTTGCGCTGTCATATATTCGGCACCGCTTGCCGATAGCTCCTTTTGTATTGCCTCTGTGATGGCAAGGATGGGTTGCTCGCCCATACCATAGACTAAAATATCGGCCTTGCTATCGACGAGAATGCTCTTTCTGAGGCAATCTTGCCAATAGTCGTAGTGGGTGAAGCGGCGCATCGAGGCTTCGATGCCTCCAATGAGTACGGTGGCGTCGGGGAAGAGGCTCTTGAGGGCGTTTGAATAGACGATGGTGGCATACTCGGGGCGCATACTGTGTTTGCCGTCTGGCGAGTAGGCGTCCTCGCTGCGGAAACGCTTGGCAGCGGTGTATTTATTGACCATCGAGTCCATACAGCCCGCCGATATTCCGAAGAAGAGGCGCGGACGTCCCATCTTCTTGAAGTCGCGCAGGTCGTCGTGCCAATTGGGCTGGGGGACGATGGCTACGCGCAGCCCTTCGGCTTCGAGCAGGCGTCCGATGACTGCTGCACCGAATGAGGGGTGGTCGACGTAGGCGTCGCCACTGAATATGACGACGTCCATCTGCTCCCAACCGCGCATCTGTGCCTCTTTGCGTGTGGTGGGCAGCCAATCGGTGATTTTTCTTTGGGTCATTATTCCTGAGGGTTTGCGGGCTCGTCCTGAGGCTGTTGTGCCAGCCAATTGTTGTAGCACTCAATGAGATTGCTCAGTCCGAGGGACTTCATATTGTCGTCGTAAAGCACAAGGGCCAGCTGTAACAGTGCCTTGCTGTCCTCTTCTTGCGAGGCGATGAGTGAGCGCACTGTACAGCGCAGTTTTTCGAGCGACTCTTCATCGACAATGCCCATACTGCCCGTTATTCGCTCGAAGAGTGAGTATCTTTGTATGGTGCACAACTGCTCCCGACTAATCTCTATGGTTCTTGTTCCCGATGCGTTTGCGTTGATTTTCATATTATTATTTTTTTTGTTATTCCATTGTTATTGTGCGATGGCCGTCGGCGCTCTCTTCGATGGTTACTCTTACTGTCTCCTCTGGCAAAAGCTCTTCGATGAGCTCGGGCCACTCTATGAAGCAGTAGGCGTTGCTGTAAAGGTATTCTTCGTAGCCCATATTATAGACCTCGGCAATGCTTTTTATGCGGTAAAAGTCGAAATGATAGATGGCCTCGCCACGGGCGCTACCGTATTCGTTGACTATGGCAAAGGTGGGTGAGTTTATTGCATCCTCGACGCCCATTGCTTCGCAGACGGCTTTGATGAATGTGGTCTTTCCGGCGCCCATACTGCCGTAGAAGGCGAATATGCGGCGGCCTTGCATTGCTGCGATAAATTGTGCGGCAGCCTGAGGGTAATCCTCGAGGCGCTCTATGTTTATTGTGTGTCGGTTCATTGCTGGTGATTATTTTTTTGGTCGTAGGGTTATAAACGGCACGAGCATCTCTTCGAGTGATATTCCGCCGTGCTGAAAGGTGTCCTTGTAGTACGATACGTAGTGGTTGTAGTTGTTGGGGTAGGCGAAAAAGTCGTCGCCCGTGGCAAAAATGTAGCTTGTGCTTACATTGGGCGCGGGCAGCATTGCTTTTGCGGGTTCTTTTATCTCGAATACCTCTTTGGGGTTGTAATTGAGTGTCTTGCCCAATTTGTAACGCAGATTGGTGTTGGTGTTTTTGTCGCCTATCACTTTTATGGGGTTGCTCACCTGAACGCTGCCGTGGTCGGTGGTGATGATGACGGTGTAGTCGCTCTCGGCGAGGTAGCGGAAAAGGCGCGTTACGGCCGAGTGGCGTATCCACGAGTGGGTGATTGAGCGGTAGGCTGCTTCGTTCGAGGCAAGTTCGCGCACCATCATCGACTCGGTACGTGCGTGCGAGAGCATATCAATAAAGTTCATCACAAGTACGTTGAGGCTGTTGCCTTGCAGATTGTTTATTGTGTCGATGTATTTATCGGCCGAGGTGGAGTTTATCACTTTGTTATACGAGAATGTGTCGCGGCGGCGGTAGCGGGCAATCTGTGTCTCGATGAGCATCTTCTCGTTAAGGTTCTTGCCCTCGTCTTCCTCTTCATCGACCCAAAGGTCGGGATACATACTCTTTATCTGCGTCGGCATAAGGCCCGAGAATATTGCGTTGCGGGCATACTGTGTGGCTGTGGGCAGGATGCTTGTGTAAAGCTCGTCCTCTATGGAAAAGTCGGCGCCAATCTCGCTCGCAAGCACACGCCATTGGTCGTAGCGGAAATTGTCAATGACGATGAGAAAAACTTTCTCGCCGCGGTCGATGAGCGGAAAAACACGCTCGCGGAAGAGATCGTGGCTCATCATCGGACGCTCGCTGCGCTCGCCGCTCATCCATCGTAGGTAATTTTTCTTTATGAAGCGGGCGAACATATTGTTGGCTTCCTCGCGTTGCGAGGACAGCATCTCGCGCATACTGTTGTCGGTATTTTCGAGCTCGAATTCCCAATAGACGAGCTTGCGGTGAACGTCTATCCAATCTTCTATGGTGAGCGAGTCGGATATTTGCATTCCTAACTTTCCGAAATTCTGCTGATAGGCGCTGTTGGTCTTTTCGGTTACAATCTCGCGTTTATGGATGTTCTTTTTCAGTGCCAAAAGTATTTGGCTGGGGTTGACGGGCTTTATAAGGTAGTCGGCTATCTTGGAGCCGATAGCTTGCTCCATAATATCCTCCTCCTCGCTCTTTGTTACCATCACAACAGGGGTGGCGGGCAGTATGTCTTTTATCTGCACAAGTGTCTCGAGGCCGCTCAGGCCCGGCATATTCTCGTCGAGCAGTACAAGGTCGAATGTCTCTTCACGGCACGCTTCGATGGCGTCGAGGCCGTTGCTTACGCTCTTTACCTCGTAGCCTTTTGATTGCAGAAATAATATGTGGGCGCTCAGAAATTCTATCTCGTCGTCGGCCCATAGTAGTCGGTAGGTCATAGCTGTTTTTGTTTTTCGCCCTGTGCTTCGGGGGTGGTGAGGATAATTACTCGTCTCTGTTGCCACTGCTTGTCGATTCTTTGTTCTGCTCGCCATCGGGCTGCGGGGGAGCCTCTTGCAGTGGCTCGTCGAGCGTGTAGCCGTCAATCTCGGGCTCGGGGATTGTGAGCAGATTCTCTTGGTAGAATCTCGAGTAGTCGTCAAAGGTATAGTAATTCAATAACAATTCTAAATTGGATTTTGAAATTACAAAGGCGTTTATTCCGCTCAGAAGGGCCGACATTTCGGCGTTGCCATAGAGACGCTTCTGATAGACGAAGGCTTCGTCGAAACTGAGGAATTCTTTAACCTCGAGCAGGGTTATTTGTGCTTGTCGGTTAAACTCCATTGTGAAATTTCGTACCATATAGCGGGCAAAATTGTATCGGGCAATCTCGAAGAGAAGGCGCTTCTCGTCGAGCGAGTCGTTGGCAAAGGCGAGCACAAAATAGTAGGGTTCGGCACGCTCGGCGCTGAATTGTGGCACGCTGTCGGTGTCGCCCTTTATCGTGCCGTCGAGACGACGCTCCCATATTGAGGTGGATATTCCGCTGCGCAGCAGGCGTCCCTCTTTTATGCCTGTCCCAATCTCGGTGGCAATGCTCGAGACGCTGTCCGAGGGGAAGCGTTTGAGCAGCTCTTCGAGGGCGGCGAGTGCCTCCTCTTGTCGGCCCGAGTAGAGTTTGGCAAGCGCATCGACGAACATAAAGCGCGAGCGGTGGGCGCCGTCGGGGTATTTTTTTGCAGCATATTCGTTGTTGGTTATTACTTTTTGGTAATCGGCTGCGTTGTATTGTGCGTAGGTCTCGACGTAGAGCGAGTCTTCTTTGTGGCGCTTTGTGGCTACGCTCTCGAAAAAGTCGGGCTCTTGTATGCGCTTGGTGAAGCTGCTGTCGGGGTATTGTGCTATGAGCAGATTTTTGTAGAATTCTGCTTTTTCGGACTGCTCCCAACGCGCCGAGCATAGGAACAGATGATAATATGCCTCGGATAGTCGGCTGTATTGCGGATACTCGTTTATGAGGCGTTCCCAATGGCTCATTGCCAGCTGCTTGTCGCCCAATTTGCCCTCGAAGATAATGGCTGCCTCGAAGAGGGCGTTGCTGAGGCTGTCGTGCATCAGTCGGCGCTGCTCATCGGTGCGCGGAATTTGCTGCAACCAATATTCGCGTGTGGTGGGGTCGGTCGACAGTGTGTCGGCGATGGCTTCGTCGATTATTGTTGTCGAGTCTGTTTGTATGCTGTCGCCGGCTTGCGCTGTCTCTGCGCCTGCCATTGTGCTGTCTTGTGCGAGGCTGTCGCTCGCAGCGGTCGTTATATTCTCGCGGCTCAGACGCCAAAAATCCTTCAGTTTGCGGTCGCCCCACGTCTTTTTAAAATTGTTTATTCCGTTTGCTACCAACTGTTTGTTGTAGAAATACCATTTTGTGTCTCCTAAATTGGGGAGGGTGTTCATATTGGCGGCGGTGTTTGCGCTCTCGAGCTCGCTTCCTTGCTGTTGCTCTTTGCGCTGTTGCTTCTCGATGTACTCTTGAAGCTCTTTTTCGAATTCGGCCTGTTCGATTTTTTTGTCAATCTCGGCGGCGAGGCTTTTTTCGTCGAGCAGGGCCCAGCCGAGAAGCTCGCTGCTGCGTTCGATAATGTCGGTGTGCGGAGCAAGCTCGCCCGATAGCTCGGAGCGTCTTTTGTAGGTCTCTAATGTGTCGTTCTCTTGCTGTAAAATTCCGAGCGCCTCTTTGTAGTTGCTGCCCGATTTTGAGAATCGCTGCTGCTGCCAATATATGTGTGCCAGCGACAGATGTAACATTCCCTTGCCATAGCCCGAATTTTGTCCCTTGACAAGGCCTGTCTCGTAGGCGCGGGTGGCTTGCAGGGTGTCTTTTGCTCTCAGATGAACATTGCCAAGCGCATAGTAGAGCTGCGAGAGGTATTCTTTATTCTTATCCGACTTTATCATTCTTTGAATCTTGCGGATAATCTTTTTTGTCTCTTTGCCACGCATCGTCTCGGTCTGACGTATGCGGGCGTTAATCTCGAGCTCGTATGGGGGGCTTTGCGATATTACTTTCGAGTAACTGCGGTAGGCTGCTTCGTTGTTACCTGTTAGCTGGTAGAGTTGTCCCATAAGATAATATTCGCGGGCACGCTCGACGGGCTCGGTGCCTTTGCGTCGTACTGCCTGCTCGAGGTGGGGCAGCGCCTCCCCGAAGCGCCCCTGACGTATGAGTACATTGGCGTTTGCGCGGGCCAGCGTGCGTACAAGCGACGATGGCAGGCTGTCGCGCTTTATGCGTGTGATAAGCTCCTCGGCTTCGTAAAGCCAATCGAGCTGTGCATAGCACTGTGCAAGGCCTATGCGCGAGGCGGCAAGCACTTTGGGGTCGTTCTCGTACAGGCGGCTTATGTAGATGTATGTTCCGGCTGCCTCGGTAAATTCGCCCTTTTGGAATTGTGCGTCGGCCATCATCATCCACGCGCGCCACAGGAAGGGGTTAAACTCGCGTTGAGCATAGAAGCGCTTCTTCTTTTCGGTGAGTTTCTTGCCTGCTTCGCGGCGCGGCTTGCGCTTTATGGAGTGGTTCTTTATGGCTTTTTGCGACTTTTCGATGGCTTTGTCGTAGTCGCTCTTGCCAATCTCTTTTGTCTCTTTGCTGCTTATGATGAGCAGGGGCAACTGCTCAAGGAAATTGTCCTTGTGCCCGTCAATCTGTGCGCCGATGCCCTTTTTGAATGCTACATTGCCATTGTAGAATGTGTTGTAGCGGGCAAAAAAGGCGTGGTACATACGCGTCTGAGCCGTGTTTTTCTTACGGCTGGCGCATCCGCTTGCAACCACAAGCACAAGCAAAAATATTGTATATTGTAAAAGTCTTTTCACAGTAGCTGTTTATATCAATATAATAACTGAAAAAAGTGTTTTTTATTGTGTGGCGCGGTGTATTCTCCTTAAGCATCGGCACAGGACGTATATTGCAACGGTGCATAGCACGATGGTTGCTCCCGAGGGAATATTGGCTATGTACGACAGATAAAGCCCTGAAAGCGATGCTCCGAATCCTATGGGCACGGCCAAGAGGATAATCGTTCGATAGCTGTGTGCAAAGAGCATTGCTGTCATCACGGGCACGGTGAGCATCGAAATTACAAGCACGACACCCACCAAACGCAGCGTCGCCACAATTGTTACGGCCGTCAGTGCCATCATAATGCACTCGATGAGCACGACGGGTACCCCGCGTGAGGCTGCAAATTCGGGGTCGAAGGCCACTGACACTATCGCTCTGTGCATAATAAATCCCACGGCAGCCAGCAGCAGGGCTACAAGCGATAACATCATAATGTCGGTCGAGGTTACTGTTAAAATGTTGCCGAAAAGATAGGTAGATAGTTGCGACGAATATCCCGGCGTGAGGAAACTGAAAATTATTCCCAACGACATTCCGACAATCCAAAAGAGTGCAATGGCCG
Source organism: Bacteroidaceae bacterium (assembly GCA_045533955.1). Lineage (GTDB taxonomy): Bacteria > Bacteroidota > Bacteroidia > Bacteroidales > Bacteroidaceae > HGM04593. The sequence goes on along the minus strand of JAZSIU010000027.1, from coordinate 5,066 downwards.
AGTCCTCGCGCACGCGGCGGTCGCGCCCCATCCACTCTACACCAAGTGCCGAGGCTACGGCAAAAAGCATTGCCGACGCAATGGGGCTCACCCCGAGGAACATCCCGAGGCCCACGCCTCCGAAGGCTGCGTGTGTAACCCCTCCGCTGATAAAAACCAATCGGCGCGTAACGATGTACGTGCCGGTGATTGCGCAGGCGATGCTTGCAAGCAAAGAGCCTAAAAGGGCGTTCCTGAAAAAGTCGTAAGCAAGAATCTCCATAGCCGTTTATTGCAGCATAAGCAGAATTTCGTCCTTAATCTGAAGGGGTAGGGCAATGCGGCGTGTCTGCAAGCATTTTATCCATTCATCTACCTCGCTCTCTTTCATTGTGTAGAGAATTTGACGAAACTCCTCGGCCTCGTCGTCGGTGTAATCGGCCTCGTCGCGCTCTTTGAAACGGTCGAGTTCCTCGTCGTCAAAGTAGAGGCTGCTCCTGTCGTAACCCTTGTCGCACACTGCGTGGCGGCCGCAACAGACGCCGTCGGGCGTGTCGGGGTGATGGTCGTGGTGGTCGGCAATGGGGCCTCGCAACTTGTTGAATAGAAAATAGGTAACTATTATCAGTGCAGAAATTATTATCAGTAATGCAGTCTCGGTCATACTCCTGTTTTTTACGCATATATTATTGCGCGAATTTATAAAATAAATCCCATATTAAGAAACGTTTCGGTATTATTTCTCCTTATTGTTATTCGCCGACCTTGACTTGTGGCTCTGTTATTGCGTTAATGCCCGAAATTCTAATATTTTGCTTGCAGTGTGTCTGTTTGACATTTTGTAAAGATTTTGAAACTATAAGGGTGGTCTCGAGGTGAAAAACTTATTTTTGTGTTTATTTTTTTAGCAAAAAACAAGAATAATAAATAAAATGTTGTATATTCGCAAGCGTATCGACTGGGTAAAATGCGGGTCGGTGCTTGACAAAATGACAATAAAGCACTAATAATAAACAATAAAAGACAATGGATAAATTTAGTTACGGATTAGGAATGGGAATAGGGCAGAATCTGCTCTCTATGGGTGTTAGCGACATTTGTGTCGATGATTTTGTGAGTGCATTGAAGGCTGTGCTCTCGGGCGCGAAGACCGAACTTACACACTCCGAGGCTCAAAAGGTGGTGAGCGAGCATTTTCAGAAACTATCCGAGCAGGCATACGCCAAAATAAAAGAGGCGGGCGAGGCTTTTCTTGCGCAGAATGCAACAAAGGAGGGCGTCGTAACACTACCCAGCGGCCTTCAGTATCAGGTTCTTACCGAGGGTACGGGCAAGCAACCCACTGCCGCCGACCGCGTACAGTGCCACTACGAGGGTACACTGATTGATGGCACGGTGTTCGACAGCTCGATTAAGCGCGGCGAGCCCGCTGTGTTCGGCGTTACGCAGGTAATTGCAGGATGGGTCGAGGCGCTGCAACTGATGAAAGAGGGTGCAAAATGGCGCCTTTACATTCCCTATCAGATGGCTTATGGCGAGCACGGAGCAGGCGAGATGATTCCTCCTTACAGCGCACTAATCTTCGACGTCGAGCTTATAAAAGTCCTTTAAAAAGAGCGCAAATGAAAAAGCCGACAATAATAATTGCAGGAGTGGCCCTGCTGCTGGCATCCTGTACGTCGCAGGGCAGCGGCAGCGTCTCTCTCACCGATGCTAACGACTCAATATCTTATGCCGTGGGAATGTATATGGCGCAGGATATTCAGCAGGTGGCATTCGAACAACTGAAGGTCGATAAAAAGTACGTCGATGAGTTTGTGCGCGGCATACGCGCCGCCTATCCTGCGGACAACAGCAGCAAAGAGCTCGCATACGCCTACGGACAATATATAGGCGCACAGTCCGAGTTAATGCTTGCCCAAGCGCAGGAGATGCTCTATGGCAACGACACGACAAAGAACATTGACCGCAGGCTCTTCATCGAGGCAATAGTGGCAAGCGTCGAGGGCAACGAGGGCACAATGAGCCTTCACGATGCCTTGTTGCACTACAATCGCTTTAAATACCGCGATGCAAGTGAGCAGTTTATGGTCGATAATGCCAAGCGCGCAGGTGTTGTTACCCTGCCCGACGGCCTGCAATACAAAATAGACGCAGCAGGAAGCGGCTCGCCCGCGGCGCCCGACGATACTGTGTGCTGCATATACAAGGGAACCTTTATAAAAGGGCGTACCTTTGACAGCTCACGCGGCCTCATCAAGAAAATGACGCCGGCCACCCTTATTCCCGGCCTCGGCAAGGCACTCACAATGCTACCCAAAGGCGCAAAGGCCAAAGTATATGTGCCGTGGCAATTGGGCTACGGAGCCGAGGGCAATTCCAACGTCGAGCCTTACAGCGCTCTTGTCTATGATATTGAGATTGTTGACATTATAAGAAAAAAATAACCGAAAAAAATAATTACACTCAACATTATGAAAAACAATATAGAATGTAAAGTCGATAATCTCGACCTTAAGATTCTGGGCATAATCTCAAAGGATGCAAGAATCCCGTTCCGCAATGTGGCCGAGATGTGCGGCGTCTCACGTGCAGCCATACATCTGCGTGTACAGCACCTTATTGATATGGGAATAATCTCGGGCTCGTGCTACGAGATTGACTTTAAGCGCTTGGGTTACAAGACCTGTACATATATCGGAATACGTCTCGAGAAGGGTTCAATGTACAAAGAGGCCGTGGAGCATCTGCGCGATATACCCGAAATTGTAGAGTGCTCGTTTACAACGGGCCCTTACTCAATCCTTGCAAAAATGTATGCACAGGATAATGAGCAGCTTATGGAACTTTTGAACAACAGAATACAGAGTATCCCCGGCGTTGTCAGCACCGAGACGATGATTGTGCTCGACAGCAGCATAAAGAGGAATCTGCCAATGGAATAAAAGACTATTATGGAACAGTTCAATCTTGGAAAAGAGTACAAGGAACTGCACCGACGCTATCCTATTGGCCCGCAACGCCCTATAATAGGAATAACAGCGAATTTCAATGATGGGAACGCTTGCCTTGCCGAGGCTTATTATGCCTCTGTCCTTGAAGCAGGGGGCGTTCCCTTGCTTATTCCCCCTTACCCGGGGCGCGAGGCACTCGTTGAGACGCTGCGCACGGTCGATGCAGTGCTCTTATCGGGCGGGGCAGACATTGACCCGCGTTATATGGGACAGACACCCGACTACACGCTGCTGCACACCATAAACCCCAAGCGCGACGAGCAGGAGCTTATGCTCACACTCTTGGCCTGCGACCGCGGGCTGCCCATCTTGGGCATTTGTCGCGGCATACAGACGCTTGCAGCGGCGCTGGGCGGCGAGGTTCATCAGGATATTTATGCAGCGCTTGGCAAGGGGCTGCTCAATCACGACCAGAGCGAGGAGCGTGGCGTGGCCACACACTCGGTGCTACTCGAGGAGGAGAGCCGTCTGCGGGCAATATTCGGGTGCAATACGTTGGCGGTGAACACTTTCCACCATCAGGCTGTGTCGCGGGTGCCGCAGGGCTTCCGCATTGCGGCGCGTGCCACCGACGGAGTGATAGAGGCTATGGAGGCCACCGACTGCCGCTCCATAATAGGCGTTCAGTGGCACCCCGAGAGTTTTATCCTAAAGGATGGCAACCGCTGTATGATGCCTCTGTTCAATTGGTTAGTCGATGAGGCTCGCCTCTATCGCAGGGCAAAGGAATTGCACCGCAGGATAATCACGCTCGACTCGCACTGCGACACGCCTATGACCTTTGCCGGCGGATACAATATGCAGGAGCGCGGCAACGCTCTTGTCGATATTCACAAGATGGACGAGGGAGGGGTAGATGCAGTAACGATGGTAGCCTATCTTAAGCAAGAGGCCCGCGACGCTCACTCGCTTGCGGCTGCCACGGCAAAGGCCGATGCTCTGCTCGATGCAATAGCCGAAAAGGTGGCCCATTGTGGCCCCTGCGTTGCGCTAGCCTCCTCGCCCGAGGAACTCGGGCTGCTCAAGAGCCGCGGGCTGCGTGCCGTGATGCGCGGCATAGAGAATGGTTACGCCATCGGGTGCGATATTTCAAATATCGAACGCTACCGTCGTATGGGCGTTGTTTACATCACACTGTGTCATAATGGCGATAATGATATTTGCGACTCGGCCCGAGGCTGTGGCGAGAATGGAGGCCTAAGCCCCTTTGGGCGCGACGTTGTGCGCGAGATGAACCGAGTGGGAATGATGATTGACCTCTCGCACGCCTCGGAGACCACCTTTTATCAGACGCTCGAGCTGAGCAAGCATCCCGTCGTCTGTTCTCACTCGTCGTGTAGGGCATTGTGCAACCATCCGCGCAACCTAACCGATGAGCAGATGCGCGCACTTGCCGTAAATGGTGGCGTAGTGCAGATAACAATGTACAAGGGTTTTCTTGTTGATGAGGGCGAGGCTACTCTCGACGATTTTATGCGTCATTTGCTGCACGCTGTGGCGGTGGCTGGAGTGGAGCACGTGGGCATTGGCAGCGACTTTGACGGCGATGGCACCATAGTTGGCTGTGCCGATGCTTCGGCGATGCGCAACGTAACGCGCGAACTTCTGCGCGCGGGCCTCTCGGACGAGGATATTGAGAAAATCTGGGGAGGCAATTGGCTGCGTGTGATGCGCTGCGTGCAGGGCTGATTTTGGCTCAGTAGCAAAAAGGTGTGGTCGGGATAATTCTATTTATCACCCTCTCGGAGTGCTTTGCGGCTATTCTCTCTTTCGCGTTATACTTTAGGACTTACTTTTTTAAAAAAAGTAAGCAAAAAAAACTGCACCTAAAGAAATTGTCGCAGGGCCTCCTTTGCTCGTGAGGCAACGATGCGCTCACTCGGTCGGAGGCTTGCTTGTCATTTCGGTTTACGATTGTTTTAAGGGTGCTGGGGAATTATAATCGACAATGCTTGCAGCAATTAGTCGCGCGAAAGTGCAGGCGCAGCTTGCCGCGCGCGGGATGCGAATGGCAAGCATTGTCAACGCCGGGCGGTTAAACATACCTCGCACTTTTTCCTTAAAACAATCGTA
>JAZSIU010000026.1:0-56365 GCA_045533955.1 Bacteroidaceae bacterium | reverse complement strand
GGTCTCCCTTTTTTATTTTTTTGTATTGCTGATTGACTTTTGCACTGTCGCTTGTCGGGCGAACCTTGCTCACGACTTTGAGCGTAGCAAAAAGGAGTGAGCAAGGAAGCAAATTTGTTGCACTTCTATCTTGACAGTATTAAAAAATGGTCGCTTCACTCGGCAATTACTTTCATCATACACTCGCAGCAGTCGAATTGCAGACGGAAGCGACGCCCGTCGCCCGATACAAGATAGAAAGGCTCGCGATAATTACTCTTGGCGCCGCTTTTTGTACACCATCCGAGTGTATATTTTATGCAATGTTTGCAAAACATTATAGGCTCGCCGCTCACGGGAGCAATTTCAAATGCAGGGGCTATTTTTTGAACGGAATGACGCCGATAAAAGGCCTCGGCAAGCGAGTTTGAGACGTTGCCCCGATAGCTCAATTCTTGCTCAATATAGGGATGAACGGTTGGCGCAACTATTTTATTATCAACAATATACTGCGCCTTGTGAGCATCCGTAAGAGCGTCGCACAATTGACGACGAATATCCGAGAGCAACGACGACGGCACGAACCACTCTTGCGACAAACAAATATTCACCCTATCGACAAAGAAAGGTGTACCGCCCCACTTACTCAATTGATTTTCAATATTTTCGCGCTGCGGGCTACGGGCTGCCTCTTTTTTAAAATCCACAGCAACAGAGGCTCTGATGCCACTCTCATCGACGCCCGAGAGAATAAAGCCGTCGGCTGTTTCGCCAAGCTCGAGCCTTAGCGAAAGACGGCGGGGAGCATCGGCACGAGCAAGGGAGCGCTCAAAGACCGTGTCCGAGTTTCGGAAAAGCTGCGCTCCCTGAAAAAGCGACGGCATCGTCTGCGGGAATATGCGTACACCATCCACCCTGTTTATTCTGAAACCATACAAACGCCCGTCGGCACCAATAAAACAGGCGCCGTCGCCATTATTGAACGATGCATCGCCCTGCATTGTGAAAAACTGACGCGATACGACCCGCACGCGACCCATCGGCTCGCCAATTGACTTTGGGGTGTCGATAGAGGCAACGTCGCCCCTTCTGCCCGTGAGAAAATAATCGGTGAAGCCGCGGTTGAAACTCTTTTGCGGAGCAGCCACAAACTGCGGCTGCACACGCCCGAACGACGAGCGCACATACTCGGGACGGCGCGCAAGAACCTCGTCGATAGCCTTGCGATAATAGGCTGTGATGTTTTTTACATAGGAAACATCTTTTAGGCGGCCCTCAATTTTAAAAGAGATAACCCCGGCGTCCATCATCTGCTCGATAAAGGCACTGCGATTCATATCTTTGAGCGAGAGCAGATGCTTCTGCTTGCAGATAACAACGCCATCGGAATCGACAAGGTCGAACGGGAGACGGCAGAATTGCGCACACTCGCCCCTGTTGGCACTGCGCCCGAAACAGTGCTGCGAAGCATAACACTGCCCACTGTAACTGACACACAGAGCACCGTGCACAAAAGCCTCGAGCTCAACCTCGGGAACTGCTTTATGTATAGCCGAAATTTCGTCGAGCGAGAGTTCGCGCGCAAGCACCACGCGCGGAAGTCCCGCACGGTAGAGAAAATCGACTTTATCGGCAGTACGATTATCCATCTGAGTGCTTGCGTGCAGAGGAATAGGCGGAATTTTCATCTCCAGCAGCCCTAAGTCTTGAACAATCAGCGCATCAACGCCTATTGAATAAAGTTTTTCTATAAGCTGCTGAACCTCGGAAATATCCTCCTCGGCAATAATGGTATTTATTGTAACATATACTTTTGCACCGAAAAGATGAGCATATTTCACAAGCCGCTCAATATCGTCGAGTGAATTTCCGGCAGCCTGACGCGCACCGTATCGTCCCGCACCAATATACACCGCATCGGCACCATTATCAATGGCCGCAATGCCCGTATCGGCGTTCCGAGCCGGGGCAAGAAGCTCTATTTTTATGGGATTCTGCATTATTCTGAAGCTGTTTTTCATTTGTTTGTGCGAAGATACGCAAAAAAACAGAGTATGGAGGAAGGCAATAAAAAAAATATCAAATTCGATAAAAAATATTGCACAAATTGACAACATATTAACTATTTTTCATTACATTTGCAAAAGAGGTTTCACCAAAATAGGATAAAACCTTGATTTTAATGCAGATAACCTTTTAGGCTGCTTAAACAAACCACAATATGAAAAATTTGGAACAACATATAGTGCACCTTATCGCACGCCATAATTGCGTAATTATCCCCGATTTTGGAGCATTTTTGGCACACAGCGTACCTGCACACTACAATATTGACGACCAGACATTTATGCCTCCCCACCGCACTTTAGGATTCAATCCTCGGGTAAAGGTGGATGATGCGCTCTTGGTATCCGAGTATATGAGTGTACACAACCTCGCCTACGAGGCTGCTGCTGCAATGTTACGCAACGACATTCTATCACTGCGACGTACCCTCTCGCGCAAAGGAAACGCACGTTTCGGCGAGCTTGGGACATTCTCAATGAATATCAACAGCGAAATAACTTTCGAGGCGGCAGTAAATTGCATCGACGACCCCGACAATTTCGGCCTCGAACCACTGACGATAGCGCAGCTGCACAATATCGAAGAGCGCACAATAACCATAAAACGCCGCTCAATAAGCAAATACATTGCAGCAATAGCCGCAATAATCCTCACATTCATATTCGTAACCCCGCTGAGCGAGCGAGCATTCGACAACAACATAAAAGCATCGTTGGGTAATTTTGCCTCATCCGAGCAAATTTCAATGATGCAACAGCTTACCTCGGCAGCACCCCAACAGGTAGCAAGCACCCAAGAGTGCGAAATATCACCAATAGGTTTTTCAAACACAAAAGCCTCAATAGGCAGCGCCGACACGCACCCACAAACCAATGAAGCACAAGCAATTACCACCACTACCATCGAGCACGAGACAAGCAATAAACCACTAGAAAGGCCAATAGAAAGCAACCACGTTCATCCGCAAATCACCCCAGATATTCCCCAAGACAGCAGCCCCTCGCCCCCATTGCCCAAGGCCTTGGAGAACACTCACACACCACAATTCCACATAATTGTGGCAAGTTCGCCCAACGCCGACAACGCCCAATTGGCAATAAAAGAGCTCAGCAGTAAATTACAAAGAGAGTACAAGGTTGTAGTGTGCGGCAAACGCCACCGTGTAGCAGCAGCGACATACGCAACCGAGAAAGAGGCGCTCGAGAATCTATCAACCTTTCAGGCAACATTCCCCGACGCTTGGATACTCAACAATTAACAAAAAAAACGGATGAAAAGAGTAACCTGCCCCAAATGCGACCACCCCATTGTATTCGACGACAACGGCTATCCTCAAGGAATGGCCCTTGTATTCGAGTGCGACCACTGCCGTAAGAGTTTCACCATAAGAATAGGAGAGAACGAAGAGGAGGAGCAAGAGAATAATTTCGGTTACGTCGTTGTAATTGAGAACAAGTTTTGCTTTAAGCAAACGCTACAACTTATTGAGGGTGATAATGTTATAGGCAGATACAACAAAGGCACAATAATCTCGCACCCCATCGAGACACGCGACCCCAGTATGGACAGACGCCACTGCATAATAAACGTAAAACGCAACGGTGCAGGCGAGCTAATATACACAATCCGCGACAACCCCAGCATAACAGGCACATTTGTGATGAACCGCATATTGGGCGACCGCGAAAGACTACGCATCGAGGACGGAGCAATTATAACATTAGGAGCAACCACTCTTATACTACACACCCCCGAGGGCGAGGAATAACCACAAAAAACATATAACACCCCAACCATAAGGGAGACAAAAAACCGTCCCCCTGTAACCATAATCTACCCATATCCCCACAAAAAAATGATACGATTCGACTCTGATTATATCGAAGGTGCCCACCCCGCCATACTAGACGCCCTTGTGCGCACCAATTTCGACCAGACAGCAGGATACGGCGAAGACCCCTACTGCCGTCAAGCCCGCGAGACAATAGCCCAACAGTGCAACGACACAACACTGGGCGTGCAATTTCTTGTCGGAGGCACACAGACCAACGTAACAGTGATAGACGCCCTACTGCGCAGCTATCAAGGCGTAATATCGGCCGAGAGCGGCCACATAAACGTACACGAGACAGGCGCCCCCGAAGCCACCGGACACAAAATAATAGCCATCAGCACCAACGACGGCCGTCTGACCCTCGAGCAGATAAAAGAGTGCTTCGACAACCATTGGAACGACCACGCACACGAACACACCATACAACCGGGAATGGTCTATCTGTCGTTTCCCGCCGAAAATGGCCTCATATACAGCAAAGCCGAGCTCACTGCAATATCGGAATTTTGCCGCGCCAACAGCCTCTACCTCTTTATAGACGGCGCACGAATGGGCTACGGCCTGCAAGCCGAGGGGTGCGACGTAACCCTTGCCGACCTTGCACGCCTGAGCGACGCATTCTACATTGGCGGCACAAAAGTTGGCGCACTATTCGGCGAAGCGGTAGTATTCAACGACAAAGAGATGCACCGCAGTTTCCGCTACGCAATAAAACAGCACGGCGGAATGCTGGCCAAAGGACGTCTGCTGGGCATTCAGTTTCAAGAACTACTCAAGGGTGGCGACGAATGCCTATACTTCAGCCTAGCCCGACACGCCGACACACAAGCAATGCGCATACGCAGGAGTTTCGAGGCAAAAGGAGTGGAAATGTGGAACAACTCCCCCACCAATATGCAATTCCCACTGCTGACAAAAGCCCAGCAACAGAGCCTCGAGAAAGAATTTGTCTTTGAATATTGGGGGAAATACGACGAACAGCGCGACATTGTACGCTTCTGCACAAGCTGGGCCACACGTACCGAGGCCGTCGATGCACTATGCAACGCAATAGCCCGATTATAAAAAGCTGTTTGAATTTATATCGTTAAGTTTTTATAGAGCCCAAAAAAGATGTTTATTCCTTATTTTAAGAGAATATAGGGGGCTATGTAACTGCAAGAAAAAAAGAAACAAGCATTTCTGAATATAAAAAACAACGAAATAGCAGTTTCAAGGGCAATATAAACTTTTTAGAAATTTAAACAGCTTCTCACATTCAAACAACCTCTAAAAACAGAGAAAAAATGCAAAGCGAACGTATAGAAAAAGTGCTAAACTACCTCAGAGACAAAGGGATAGAATACACGTGGTACACTCACGACGAAGCCCCCACAATAGAAATTGCCCGCACACAGTGGCGCAACGACGGCTCGAAACATTGCAAGAACCTCTTTTTCCGTAACCACAAAGGCAACCGCCACTACCTTGTTGTGCTCGACTGCGAACAAGACCTCGACATTCACGACCTTGAGCACCGCCTGCATCAAGGAAAGCTATCCTTTGCCTCGCCCCAACGTATGGAGCGTTATCTTGGACTGCAACCCGGCTCAGTATCCCCCTTCGGCCTTATAAACGACTGTGAGAGCCACGTACATCTGTTCCTCGACGCCAATCTCGAGAAACACGCATCGCTCAGCTTCCACCCCAACGACAACCACGCAACAGTGGTAATATCACAAAGCGAGTTTATACGCTACCTCGAGGCCGTCGGCAACAGCTACGAGTTTATCGAGCTCTATTGAGTAGTAACAACAGCGCAAAGAATAAGAATCTGTTTTGAATTTTATTAAACAAGTTAATTCGTTATTGCTAAGACTTTTTTTCGGCTTCTTTGAGTCTCTTTTCGGCATCTATCCATTTTGGGAATTTGAAAATAGCTCGCTATTCCCTGCATCCACAAAATGAATATCTGCTCAAAAATAGTCCTCAAATAATCTCGAAATAAAATTAAAACAGATTCTAAATTAGCATCGGCTATTCAATTTAAGTTGAATAGCCGATGCTAATTTATCGTGTCAAAAATCAATAATTCCTAATAACAAAAAAGGCAATCACAGGAATTGCGACAAAGGTACCAAACATAACCATCAGCAACAGATGAATATCTGAGACAAGATAACCACTCTTTGTATATTGAGTAGAAATCCAGTCGCGGCCACCAACATTACGCAACTTATTGCACATATACTTATACAATCGGTACATAAGCACACCGCATACAATACCTACCACAGCACCGGCAATAATATCACCCGGATAGTGCACACCAAGATACATTCTCGAGTAACAATTTATAGAGGCCCATAGGAACAACGCCGCCGATAGCATCCTACTGCGCATCAACAGCATAGCAAACGTAGCAATACCAAATGAATTTGCCGCGTGGCTCGACATAAAGCCGTATGCAGCACAGCGATAGCCGTTTACAACATCCACAAGATACATAAGCTCGGGGTCGCGCGTGGGACGGAAACGCTCGAACAGAGGCTTACAGATTGTGGATGTAATTCCATCGGTAAGAACAAATACCAATGCAATGGCCACAAGAAGAATAAAAAACGTCTGAATGTTATTATTCTTTATAAGCACATACAGCAGCACAACTGCAAGCGGAATCCACACAAGGGTGGTTGTATAAACCGACATACAACCATCCAAAAACAGCGACTCGCTGCCGTTGAGCGATAGTAACAGATATTTATCCGCCTCAATAAGTTTCTCTAAGTCGAACATCCCCTTATAAAATGTTGTTAATTAAATAATTTCGAGTGTGTTTGCAGGTATCCAGCCAACAGTGCCATCTTCGAGTTCAATCTCTTTCCACCCCTTCATTGTATCGTCGCTTATCTTTACCTTGCGCCCCTCGTGTATGACAAAAAGGCTGGTTCCCGAGTCGTCGGGGGTGCTTTTTGCCGTTACGCTGGGCTTCATTATTATGGCCATATTACGCACATTGAGAGCGTCGTAATGATGCTTGGCTGCAATATTTGAGAATATGCAGAGTACAAGCATAAACACAGACAGAGCCATAGCACCCTTGCGCAGTGCAACCGATTTTCCATAAAAGAGCAGCAACAGGGCTACGAGCATCAGAATAAAGGTTGTGGCTCCAATCACCGCCCACGTGCTCATACTCGCTACATTTATCACACTCTCGACCCACTGTGTAAGGAAGAGTTTAAAGCCATCCGACACCTTGTCTATTGTTTTTGTCCTTGCAAGCTCAAGGTTGAAACGTGTATCGCTGTCCGAGGGGTCGAGCAGGAGTGCACGCTCGTAGTTGAGTATCGCCTTTGCAATCTCGCCGCTCTTGTAGTAGGCGTTTCCGAGATTATAGTAAAGCTCGGGGGCAACGCCCTCATTTGCAATAAGATATTCGTAAGCGCCGATGGCTGTTGCATAGTCGCCCTTGCTATACGCATCATCTCCGGAGACCTTGCCTGCGCCCTCTGTTGTAGCGGGAACGACACTACCCTCTTGTCCTTCTTGTCCCTCTTGCGCACTGATGGCAAGCGGACAGAAAAGAAGCATTAAATATATAAAGTGTTTCATCATAATTATCTCTTTATTGAATTTTCCATCTTGTCAATTATATCCATTGCCTTTTTATAGACATTATCCATTGCAGCGGCAGCATCGCCCGGAGCGTATCGGGCAAATTCGCACTCACCGAGCACATTCTCAAGCTCCGAGATTATCTCCTCGCTGACACTCTTGGCCGAAAGTTCGGCTGCAACATTGTCCTTTGTCAGTCGCGATACGGGGATACTCAGCTTGTCGCTCACGTAGCCCCACAGGGCTTTAAGAATTTCGTCATAAAACTCGGTCTTATTGTTCTCTTTCAAGAGTTTCTGAGCTACTTTCAGACGTTTGACTGCCGTGCGATTGGCTTTTTTGGTGCGCAGACGAGATATATCGGCATTCTCTTTCATCTGTTTATAGTGCAACAAGATATATGCAATAAATATCAGGAAAGGAATAATGTAACAGAGCCAATATCCGAGCGAGAAAAAGAAATAATCGCCGGGCTTTGCGAGTTTTACGTTGTCATTCTTAATGTATCGAATATCCTGCCCCAAGAGTTTCAGTTCCTCTTTACCGACGAACGATGCAATTGTCTCGTTGCTGCCGCCCTCGCCTTTTGCCACACTGAGCGTGTAGCTCTCGGTGGTGATTGTCTCGTACTGTTTTTTGTCGGTATTAAAATAGGAGAATTGAACCGAGGGTATTGTGTACTCGCCTGCGTGTCGGGGAATTGCAAGATACTCAATGACTTTACTGCCCTGAAAGCCCGAATTTGTCAGTTTGAAGCGATTATCGACCTTAGGGTCGTAAATCTCGAAGCTCTCGGGGAAGTTAACTTCGGGCGTTTTTATGAGTTTCATATTTCCGACACCGGATATTACCATACGCAGTGTAACAGCCTCGTTGGCCTTTAACTCGTTTGTACTGAGCGTGGTTGTTGCGCTGAATTGTCCGACACCTCCCGAAAAGCCTTCGGGGCGACCGGCGGGGAGCGCCTCGACATTTAGTTTCAATTTAGGGCTGTGAAGCTCTTTCTTTACCTCTAAATATCGTGGGCCGCCATTAAAGAAAAAGTCGAATGGGTCGGCCGAGGCCATATTTGTTTCAACAGCTGCAACAGCATCGAATTTTATTGAGGGTATCTCAATCTCACCACTCTTTTGCGGGAAAAGAACAAATTGTCGCCACGTATAAACAATGTAGTTGCGACCGTTGTAATGCTCCATATTTCCCGATTTATTCTGCGGAAGCTCGACCTCTTGCACAAGGCAATCTTTTATATCAATGGCTCCGGGACTTACGGAGTTTAGGTTAACAGCGCTATATACTTTGAAAGTCAGCAGCACAGCCTCTTGCTCATAAACTGTTGTTTTACTGAGAATTGCGCGCATAAAAAGTTCGTCGTTCGAGATGCTTGTCGATGATGAGCGTCGGCTGCCATCGCGGCCGGAACGATTATTACCTGCTTGCGAGGCTTTGTCGGCCGGAAGCACTCTTATCGTTGCGCTGTTTGACTTATATTGCTTGCCATCAACCTCTATTGTGGCCGACGGCAGCGTGTAATTACCCTCTTTCGAGGCCATAAGAGTATAGTTGAATGTAACGGTGTGTACGGTCTCGACTACTCCATTGTAGTTGCTGTGTCTCACCGAGGTCGAGCGGTTGGGCCCCGAAAGTACCTCAAAATCGCTGAACGAGACGCGCGGCTCTTTTACATTGCCTCGGTTGACGGTGTAACTTACTTTGAAATATTGTCCGGCTTCTACCGCTTCGGGGGCCGATATTACAAATGAGACCTCATCGGCTAAGGCCGGCAAGGTTAGTGCTATAATTCCTATTATGGTAAATAGTATTCTTTTCATCTTGTATCTTAAATATTTTGCGAAGATAGTATAAAGTGATGAATCTCTTGAATATTTTCGCCCTATTCATCTGTTTTTGTGCGTTACCAATCTTTTTCTAATTTTCGTCCTTTTAGCTGCAATAGTTTTTTTACTTTGTCTTGAACCTCTTTTTCGTCCTGCATTGCTGCTTCGAGTAACTGCTCGGCATTCTCTTTTGACATTTGCTGCTGCTCTTGTTGCTTTTGCTGGTCTTGTTGTTGCTGCTCTTGTTGCTGCTGGTCTTGTTGCTGCTGCTCTTGTTGTTGCTGGTCTTGTTGTTGCTGGTCTTGCTGCTGTTGCTCTTGTTGTTGCTGCTCTTGTTGCTGCTGGTCTTGTTGTTGCTGGTCTTGCTGTTGCTCTTGCTGCTGTTTAAGCTGGCTCATTGCGAGTGCAAGATTATAGCGTGTCTCGTCGTCGTCGGGGTTATTGCGTAGAGATTGTTTGTAGGCCTCGACGGCATTTTTATAATCTTTTGCAGCCTGCATAAGTACGCCTGTATTGTGATAAACCTGCGCCAGACGCTGCTTATCTGTCTCGTACATTGCAGCGAGCTCAAATTCTTTAAGTGCCTGCTCGCCCTTATTCTGAAACAAGAGTGCATTGCCCAAATTATAATGAGCATTGGCATCTTTATCCTCTTTCTCAATGGCTTTTCTAAACTCAACCTCCGACTTATCGTATATGCTGTCGGTGTACATTTTATTTCCGCTGCGCAGATGCTCGCGGTAGGTTTTTTGTGCGCTTGCCGAGACGGCCGATAAAAGCGCCGCTATTATGAATATGTATTTTACTCTGAACATATATTATTTTCTCTCTTCAAAAAGTTTGATGTTACGTGTCCAACGGCTTTTGCCTTCTAACAGAAGAATGTCCAATGTAAGCAGCAGAAGCACTATCCAAGCGATAAACTCGAATTGCTCGTCGTAGTCGCTATAAACCTCGCTTGTAACGTCGGCTTTTGCAAGTTTGTCAATCTCTTTCAGCAGCATTTTCTGTGCATTGTTGGTGTTATCGACCCTTATATATGCACCGTTGCCTGCGCTTGCAATCTGCTGTCCCATTGTTTCGTTGAGCCTTGTCATTACAACATTGCCGTCTTTGTCCTTGCGATACTCGTTGGCGTTGCCCGTAGGAATGGGCGCACCATCTGTTGTTCCGACACCAAGCATATAGACGTTAATTCCCTTTTGAGAGGCTTGCTTGGCCGCCTCCTCGGCACCTCCTTCGTGATTCTCGCCATCGGTAATTACTATGATGGCTTTTCCCACCTCGTCGTTGGGTGTGAAACTCTTCATTGCCAAATTTATAGCCGCTCCAATGTCGGTTCCCTGACGCGATATTAACGATGGGGTTATGCTGTTTAGGAACATCTTTGCGGATATAAAATCGTTTGTTATCGGCAATTGTACAAACGCATCACCGGCAAAGACAATAAGCCCCACCTTATCATTCTCGAAATTATCTATTAGCTTGGAAATTATATTCTTAGCCTTTTCGAGACGATTGGGCGCAATGTCCTCGGCAAGCATCGAATTTGATATATCGAGTGCAATTACCGTCTCGATGCCTTGTCGCGTAACAGTCTCTTTCTTCGAGCCGAACTGTGGACGGGCGAGCACCACTATCAGCAGTGCCATTGCACAAAGCGACAGCCAAAATTTAACCGACGGACGATACTGCGATACGTCGGGCATAAGCCCCTCGAGCAGCTTCGGGTCGCCGTATTTCTTTATATTTCTTGTTCTTCTGTGATTAGAGTAAAAAAATACTACCAACAAAAGAAACGGTATGATAAAGAGATAAAAAAATTCCGGATTTACAAATTTCATAATTCCTCTCCTTTACGGTATTCTTTTTAGTATTGTATTGCGCAACAGAATCTCGACAAACAGAGCCGCGAATGCAATGAGTGCAAACAGAATGTACTCCTCTTCGCGCGAAGAGAATTCCTTGACATTCAATTTTGTACGCTCTAATTTATCAATCTGCTCATAAACCTCTTTCAGCTTATTATTGCTTGTGGCTCGATAGTATCCGCCATCGGTTATATTGGCAATTTTCGTCAGTGTATTCTCGTCAATCTCCACGGGGACATTTATTATTTGTCCTCCGTAGGGATAAGGCGCCTCGCCGTTCTTTCCCACACCAATTGTATATACTCTTATGCCGAATTGTTTGGCAATATCCGCTGCCATCTCGGGCGAAATTTCGCCGCTGTTGTTCGAGCCGTCGGTAAGCAGAATTATCACTTTCGACTTTGCCCTGCTCTCTTTCAGACGCGTTACGGCATTGGCGATTCCCATTCCTATGGCTGTTCCGTCCTCAATAATTCCTTGCGCGGCTATATCACATTTTACCGAGTTGAGCATATTGAGCATCACTGTGTGGTCGATGGTCAGTGGGCACTGAGTAAAACTCTCTCCGGCAAATATAGTAAGTCCGATATTATCATTGGGACGTCCGTTCACAAACTCGGCCGCAACCTCTTTGGCCGCCTCTAACCTATTGGGCTTTAAGTCCATTGCGAGCATACTCGTCGATACGTCCATTGCAAGCATAATATCAATGCCTTCGACCTCGGTATTTTGCCAACGGTTGGTCGATTGCGGACGCGCAAGCACCATTATAACCATCGAGAGTGCCAGCACGCGCATTGCAAAAGGCACGTGTACAAGATAATTCTTATAGCTTTTTACGCCTTTAATATAGGGCAATGTGGTTGATATTTTCATTGCCGGGGCTGCGTGGCGCCCTTTTAGAATATACCACACAATGTATCCTATCAGCGGTATAAACAGCAACAGACAGCCTATATTTTGTAGAACCATATTTACACTTTCTTAACTTAAAAGATTGTACAACTCTATTATCAACAACACAAGCGCTGTAAGCGAGAGAATGGCCAAGAAAAAGCTCAGTTCAAGCAGAAAGCGTTTCTCGCGCTCCGAACGCTTATCTACCACACGGCGCTCGGTGGGTTGTTGCTCCTCTTTTACCTGCGGCTTTGTTCTCTCGATAAATTCTATTATCCCCATCAGATTACTGTCATTTTCGTTCATCGGTGGGTTGTATTTTGCAAATTTTACAAGGTCGGCAGTTGATAGGATATTGCGTAGCTCGGTTACACTCTCTTTGTCGAGACGCTTTTTTATATTTTCGATAATCTCGTCGGTGGTCATCTCGGTGGCATTAAAGCCGAAGCGTTCGCTCATATATTGTCGCAAAGCATCGGTGATTGCCGTGTAAAATTCCTTACTACTGCCCGCAGTGCGCCACTCGCCACTGTTTTTTATTCTCTCGAGCTCGGTCATTGCAAGCACGTGAGCCGGAATTACGGGTTTAATCTTTATTATTCTTATTATGGGTTTATTTCTTCTGTACGAGACAATTACATACGCGAGTGCCGCTACGAAAAGAATCAGTAGCACCGTATATATCACACTGTTGCGAACATCCTGCCACTCGAGCGGAACCTCCCAAATATCTTTGGGTCCGAAAAATTGCTCGACATTGGCAGTATCCACCGGAAAGGTATATACAGCCATTGCAAGCTCCTGCGAATAGTAAGGGTTGCCCTCGACAAGTACCTCGAACGGCGGAATTACGTACAGCGCCGTATCGAACGAGGTTACTGTATATTCGTGTGTTACCGAAAGTCTTTTTGCGTCGTTAAGCGCAAGAGTATCAATCTTACGCTCAAGAATCTCTATGCCCTCGACAAGCTCTTTGTCGAAAGAGGGCATCACAAGGCGCTTGTTGGCATCGTAGCTGACGACCAATTTTATTTTGGCCTGCTGTCCGATTAAGCGTTGCACCGAGTCAATCTCGGCGTTTACAACAACATTCTGCGCCTCGGCTCCCTGAACAAGGAGAAGAAACAAGAATAATATCGAAAATAGTACCTTTTTCATCTATTTACAATAACATTTACCATTATCCGCGCTGCGCAAAAAGCGTCATTAGCGCCTTAACATAATCTTGGTCGGTGCGCACCGATACTGAATCGACGCGGCTCTTTTTCAGAATGTCGTCCAACGTTGCACGCTGAGTGTTCCACCATTGGCGCTGTGCACGCTGCACTGCTGCCGATGAGGTGTCTATGTACATCTCCTGCCCTGTCTCGGCGTCGCGCACCTTCATAAGGCCAACGTCGGGCAGCTCGACGAGGCGGCGGTCATATACCTGAAGCGCCACAATATCGTGCTTGCGGTTGGCTATCGTCAGTGCATTAAGATAGTCGTGAGACGCGACAAAGTCGCTCATAACGAATGCCGTACAGCGTTTCTTTAGAGCGTTGGTCAGAAATTCGAGCGGCACTTTTATGTCGGTACCCACACTCTCGGGCTCGAAATTGAGAAGCTCACGTATTATATAAAGAATATGCTTGCGGCCCTTTTGAGGAGGAATAAATTTCTCTATTCTGTCCGAGAAGAAAATAACTCCAATCTTGTCGTTATTCTGTATTGCCGCAAATGCAATTGTTGCGGCAATCTCGGTGAGCATATCTCGTTTAGTCTGCTTGACTGTTCCAAAGTCGAGACTCTCGGATACATCCACGAGTAGCATCACTGTAAGCTCGCGTTCCTCCTCGAACACCTTTACGTATGGCTTGTTGAAGCGCGCCGTTACGTTCCAATCAATGTCGCGAACGTCGTCGCCATACTGATACTCGCGCACCTCGCTGAAGGACATACCACGCCCCTTAAAGGCGCTGTGATACTGTCCTGCAAAGATATTATAGGATAGTCCCCGGGTCTTTATCTCAATCTTACGTACCTTTTTTAATAGCTCTGTGGTCTCCATAAAAAAGGATTAGGGTACCTCTACTCTATTCAATATCTGACTTACAATTTCGTCGGATGATACGTTGCTTGCCTCGGCCTCGTAGCTTAGTCCGATGCGGTGGCGTAATACGTCGTGGGCAACGGCGCGAACATCCTCGGGGATTACATAGCCGCGACGCTTGATAAAGGCGTATGCACGGGACGCTAATGCCAGATTTATTGATGCACGGGGCGAACCTCCGAAAGCAATCATATCTTTCAGCTCTTTAAGGCCGTATTTCTCGGGGTAACGTGTCGCAAATACAATATCTGCAATGTATTGCTCGATTTTTTCGTCAAGATAGACTTTGCGCACTACCTTACGCGCCTCGATAATCTCCTGGGGCTTTAGAATGGGTCGCACGGTTACTCGCTCGCCCGTAATATTCTGACGTATGATTCGTTTCTCCTCGGAAATTTCGGGGTAGCCTATCACTACTTTCAGCATAAAACGGTCGACCTGTGCCTCGGGCAAGGGATATGTCCCCTCTTGCTCGATAGGGTTTTGTGTGGCAAGTACAAGGAAAGGCTCGGGCAGATGAAAGGTCTCTTTGCCAATTGTTACTTGACGCTCCTGCATCGCCTCGAGCAGCGCACTCTGCACTTTGGCCGGAGCGCGGTTAATCTCGTCGGCAAGTACAAAATTGGCAAATACGGGGCCGCGGTTAGGCTTGAATGCCTCCTCTTTCTGACTATACACCATTGTACCGATAACGTCGGCAGGCAGAAGGTCGGGAGTAAACTGTATGCGGCTGAAATCGGCATCAATAAGGCTGGATAATGTCTTTATTGCCAATGTTTTTGCAAGTCCCGGAACACCCTCGAGCAGTACGTGTCCATCGGCCAAAAGTCCAATGAGCAACGACTCGATAAGATGTTTCTGACCAACAATCACTTGGTCCATACCTGCTTGCAGATTGGTTACAAAGCCGCTCTGTCTTTCAATCATTTCATTAAGTTCGCGAATGTCTATTGTTGCATTCATAATCGCTATTTTTATTCTATTACTATTTTCTTTTCAAAATTAGCTGTTTCAATTAACTTTATGTGTTAATTTTCTTAAAACAGTCTTAATATCTGTTTGTCTTAAGCAAAGTTTAACTTATTGCCATCAGTTGCGCGGCACGAGATACGGAATTTGAAGTTCGGTTCCAATTTCGAGCTTGTTATAATCCTTAATATTGTTATAATGAACAATATAGGGCCACAGACGCTTGTCGTTAAAATACTTGAGCGATATTTTTGTGAGTGTCTCGTCGAGGCCTATTCGATGCTGCGCCATTGTGCCTGCCGGACGATAAATTGTTGTGTCTTTTATTGTTATCTGCGACAGAGGTAGGGCGCTCATTTGCTCGACAAGGATAAATTCTTTTACTGTCTCGCTCTCGGGGGAGGCCACTGCAATTGTATCGGGTTGCGGGGCCTGTTGCCGGACAACTTTTTCTGTTACAACGGGGCTGACGGTCTCTTTTTTGTCGCTTTTGTTGTCGCGTAGGATAAAAAAGAGGAGTAACAATAGTGCTATTATTATAAATAAGGTATAGAGTATTGTTTTTATTGGGTTCTTTTTTGTTTCGGGCTCTTCGGGAGTTTCCTCAATGGGCGCAGCCTCTGCGACGGGAGCGGAAGACTCTTCAGACATAGTATCCTCTACTGTATCATCGGTATAATCGTCGTCAACCTCAACAGGCTCGAACATCGCAAAAGGCTGATTAACATTGTCTTTCAACGAATCGGCTGGAAGAAAAGTCAATTTGCGGTGCCCTTTTATCTCTATTTTCTCGCCTGTATTTACATTCACACTGCCACGGCTTGCAACATTTATCATCTTAAATGTTCCAAGGCCGTTAATTTTTACAATGCCGTCGCTCTCGAGGCCCTCTATTAAAATATCAAAAAATGCCTTTGTAAAATTATCGGCCTTTGTAGCCGAAATATTACACTGCTTTGCGAGCAGGGCACTAAAATCGGAATGATTCAATTTTGCATCCATAGCTCCCTACTCTTCTGTATCTTTGAATTTATCTTTTATCTTTGCACTCGGGCGGAATGAGGGCACAATCTTGGGCGGAATTAACATACGCTGCCCTGTTTTTGGGTTGACGGATATTCTCTCACGACGCATTTTTACCTCGAACACTCCGAATCCCGAGATATTTATCTGGTCGTTCTCCTTCAGCCTGTCGGTAAGTTCCTCGATAAGTCCTTCGACTGTTGCCGAGGCCTCGCCCACCGACATTTTGCTGCGTTGAGCCAATTTACTGATAAATTCTTTGTTATTCATTTTTTCTTTTCTCTTTTAACCTGCACAATCAGAGCACTTTACCCATTAGGTCAAATTCTGTGGCATCGTCTATTCTCACATTGTAGAATGCACCAATCTGTAACTCGCCGTCGGCAACGGGCACAAGTACCTCGGTATCGACGTCGGGCGAGTCAAACTCGGTGCGCCCGATGTAATATTCCCCCTCGATGCGGTCGATGATTGTCTTGAAAGTCTTTCCCACCTTCTCGTTGTTGAGTTTCGATGAGATTCTTTGCTGAATATCCATCAGGCGGTCGAGACGCTCTTGTTTCTTTTTGCGCGATACGCTGTCGCGGTAGTTAAGCGCGGCGTATGTGCCATCCTCTTCGCTGTATGCAAAGGCTCCCAGACGGTCGAATTTTGCCCATTTTACAAACTCCACAAGCTCTTCGAACTCTTTTTCGGTCTCACCGGGGAAGCCCACCATCATTGTCGTGCGCAGACAAATTCCCGGAACCTCGGCTCGCATCCTCTCGACAAGGGCGTATGTATCCTCTTTTGTAACGTGTCGCAGCATCTTCTTTAGAATCTTTGTGCTAACGTGCTGGAGGGCAATATCAAGATATTTACACACATTATCTCTTGTGCGCATTACCCGCAGAAGGTCGTAGGGGAAATTCGATGGATAGGCGTAGTGCAGACGAATCCACTCAACACCCTCGATATCCGATATTTTCTCGACAAGTTCGGCAATGGACTGTTTTTTGTATAAATCGACACCGTAGAATGTAAGTTCCTGAGCTATAATCTGAAACTCTTTTACCCCCTGCGACACAAGATAGCGCACCTCGTCGAGAATCTCTTCCATTGGGCGCGATACGTGGCTGCCCGTGATGATGGGAATTGCGCAGTAGGCGCATCGACGATTGCACCCCTCGGAGATTTTCAAGAAAGCATAGTGCCCGGGCGTTGTAATTACACGCTCGTTGGCAATCTGCGGGCGGTACTCCTCTTTAAGGTCGGACAGAAGCTCGTTCCAATTGAATTTTCCGTAAAAATGGTCAACCTGCGAAATTTCTTCGCGGAGCTCGTCAAGGTAGCGCTCCGAGAGGCACCCCATCACATACAGACGCTCAAGGTCGCCCAGCTCTTTTCGCTGACAAAATTCCAGAATCATATTTATTGACTCCTCCTTTGCATCGCCAATAAATCCGCAGGTGTTTATCACCGCAATTGCTCCGCAAGGCTCGTCAGTATCGTGCGTAACCTCGTAGCCACACTCCTGAAGCTGACGCATAAGATGCTCGGAATCGACAAGATTCTTCGAGCATCCCATTGTTATTATATCTACTCTGTTCTTTATCATTTGTTTATCCAAAGAGTGAATCGACAAATTCCATACGGTTGAACACCTGAAGATGCTCCATTCCCTCGCCCAATCCTATGTACTTTACAGGTATTTTAAATTGGTCGCTTATGCCAATTACGACGCCGCCTTTTGCGGTGCCGTCGAGCTTTGTTATTGCAAGCGCCGTAACCTCTGTTGCCTTTGTAAATTGCTTGGCCTGTTCAAAGGCATTCTGTCCGGTAGAGCCGTCGAGCACCAGAAGAACCTCGTTGGGGGCGTCGGGCAGCACTTTTTTCATAACATTTTTTATTTTTGTGAGCTCGTTCATAAGTCCCACTTTATTGTGCAGACGTCCGGCTGTGTCAATAATTACAACGTCGGCGTTGTTGGCTACGGCCGAGGATAGTGTGTCAAATGCCACTGATGCGGGGTCGGAGCCCATATTCTGCTTTACGACGGGAACGTCGGCGCGACGGCCCCACTCGACAAGCTGCTCGACGGCCGCTGCGCGGAACGTGTCGGCTGCACCAAGATAGACCTTCTTTCCGGCCTTTTTAAATTGATGGGCCAATTTTCCGATTGTCGTGGTCTTTCCCACACCATTTACCCCGACGACCATAATCACGTGGGGCTTTCCGGGGGTTGTGGGAATATCGAACGAGCCGCTGTCCTCGGTGTTATTCTCCATAAGCAGGGCTGCAATCTCCTCTTTCAGCAATCGGTTAAGTTCCTTTGTGTTCATAAATTTGTCGCGTGCGGCACGAGCCTGTATGCGCTCTATGATTTTAAGCGTTGTCTCGACGCCTACGTCCGACGTTACAAGAACCTCTTCGAGATTGTCGAGTACATCGTCGTCTATTTGTGTTTTTCCAACTATTGCGCGGGCAATTTTACTAAAAACACTCTCTTTGGTCTTTGACAGTCCTTGGTCAAGAACCTCTTTTTTATCTTTTGTAAAAAAACTAAAAAATCCCATAGTAATAAATTTAATCGAGTTTAAGCACTGCGAGGAAGGCCTTCTGTGGCACCTCGACGTTACCAATCTGCTTCATACGTTTTTTACCCTTTTTCTGTTTCTCGAGCAGTTTACGCTTACGCGATACGTCGCCGCCGTAACATTTTGCCGTTACGTCCTTGCGCACCTGTTTTATTGTCTCGCGGGCAATGATTTTTGTTCCTATTGCGGCCTGAAGAGCAACGTCAAACTGCTGACGGGGAATAAGGTCGCGCAGCTTCTCGCACATCTGACGGCCGAGGCCATAGGCATTATCGACGTGTGTGAGTGTCGAGAGTGCATCAACGGGCTCGCCGTTGAGCAGTATATCGAGTTTTATGAGCTTCGAGGCGCGGAAGCCCGCCGGATGATAGTCGAACGATGCGTAACCCTTTGAGATACTCTTGAGCTTGTCGTAAAAATCTATCACAATCTCGCCCAGCGGCAGCAGGAAGCTAATATCCACTCGGTTACCGGTTATAAAATCTTGTCTCTGGAGCTCGCCGCGCTTGCCCAGACACAGTGTCATTATGGGGCCGATGTACTCGGCGCGGGTGATTATGCTGGCCTGAATGTAGGGCTCCTCAATGTGGTCAATCAATGTTTGGTCGGGCATTCCTCCGGGATTGTGAACCTCTTGCACGCCGCCCTGTTTATCGTAAACCATATACGATACGTTGGGTACGGTGGTAATTACGCTCATATCAAACTCGCGGTCGAGGCGCTCTTGTACAATCTCCATATGCAAAAGCCCTAAAAATCCGCATCGGAATCCGAATCCGAGTGCTGCCGACGACTCGGGGGTGAATGTCAGTGAAGCGTCGTTCAGCTGCAACTTCTCGAGCGAGGCGCGCAAGTCCTCGTAATCCTCGGCGTCGATGGGATAGACGCCGGCAAAGACCATCGGCTTAACCTCCTCGAATCCTGAAATTGCCGCCGAGCAAGGACGGCCTATGTGGGTAATTGTATCGCCCACCTTTACCTCGCGCGAGGTCTTTATTCCCGAAATAATATATCCAACGTCGCCCGTGCGCAGTTCGTCGCGCGGAGAAAGTTCCATTTTCAGCACTCCCACCTCGTCGGCGTCATACTCCTTGCCCGTATTAAAGAATTTCACTTTGTCGCCCTTGCGAATAACGCCGTTAACCACCTTGAAATAGGCAATAATTCCGCGGAACGAGTTAAACACCGAGTCGAAAATAAGTGCCTGAAGAGGAGCCGACTCGTCGCCTTTCGGAGCGGGGATACGCTCTATTACAGCCGCAAGAATCTCATCGACACCCATTCCCGTCTTTCCCGAGGCCTCAATAATATCGTCTCTGTCGCAACCGATAAGATCGACAATCTCGTCCTTTACCTCCTCGGGCATTGCATTTATCATATCGCATTTGTTGATGACCGGGATTATCTCAAGGTCTTGGTCGATGGCCATATAGAGGTTCGAGATTGTCTGTGCCTGAACGCCCTGAGTGGCATCGACCACCAACAGTGCACCCTCGCAAGCGGCTATTGAGCGCGATACCTCGTAGGAAAAATCGACGTGCCCCGGGGTGTCAATAAGATTGAGTATATATTTTTCGCCCTTGTAATTGTATTCCATCTGAATAGCGTGGCTCTTGATTGTGATTCCGCGCTCTTTTTCAAGATCCATATTGTCGAGCATCTGTCCCTCGGTTACCTTGATGGTCTGTGTATATTCGAGCAAACGATCGGCAAGAGTCGATTTTCCGTGGTCGATGTGAGCGATAATACAAAAGTTTCTAATTTTCTCCATAATACTTTGTAGTCTTTTTTTAAGGGCTGCAACCACACTTTTTCAGTGCACAAAAAGCCCATTTACATTTTCAAGCGCGAAGATACGAATAAAAATCTAATTATTATTTATAATTTATTATATATAATACAAAAAGTGAATCTTATTTTACGAGCGGCCGCCAAAAGACAAATAACAAATTAAACAAACAAGGCGAGCTTTAAAGCTCGCCTTGTAAACAAATTTCATAATAACAAATTACAGATTTATTTCTTTTTCTTGAATAAATCCTTAGCTTTTCCAAAGACTTCTTTTACGGCATCAATCTTCTTCTCGGAGGAGCTTTTTGTTGTGTCGGACGCAGCCTCGCTCAACTTTCCACCCAAGAGTTTATCAAGTGCGCCCTCGGCTGCCTTGGTTGCGGCCTTCTTGGCGAGTGCCTCCATATCAATTCCCACTTTAGGCGATGTAAACGAGCCGCCGATTGTCATATCAACCGTGCCAAGCTGCGAGATTTTACCAACCGACGCTGGCAGTGTAATCTCGCCGCGATAGTCAATTGTTTGGTCAAGGCCTGTCGAGCCCGAGAGTTTCATATTACAATCTCCCATCTTGATATTAAACGGCTTAGTATTTATTCTACCATCATTTATCGTAAACTCCACATTCAGGTCTTTAACCCTTGTATCCTTCAGCGAGGGTTTCTTTATAATGTCGGCCACCTGCTGAATGACCTTAACATTATTCAAGCTAAGGTCGCGGGTCGAGAGGGCGCCGCTACCGCTCATAGTCTGCAATACAGGGCTCATTGTTTCGTCGAGTTTTGTAGATATTTTCATATTACCCGAGAAACTACCGGTGAGGCCGCTGAATATCGGAGCCATCTTTTGTACCATATTAAGCTCCTTGTAAGCCTGCGCAAAAACAATATCCGAGAGTTTGAATCCTGCGTCAAATTCGGGCTTAACAGTTTCGGTTGCTTTGTAAAAACCATTTACCACCACATTTCCACCCATTGTATTCATAGAAAGGTTTTTCATATCAACCTTTCCATTTTTTACAATAAGTTCGCCTTTCATATTGGCAAAAGTCATATTGTCGAACAAAACTTTTGCAAAATTGGCCTGCATTCTAAAGTCTATATTCTCGGGGACGTAAATAACACCTATTGCAGCGGTATCCGCCACAGTTTCGCTGCTCTGAGCAACGGCAGCCGTATCGGCCGACATAAAGTCGTTCAGATTAAAATTATTACTGTTTACGTTAAGCGTACCTTTGAGTGTCGAGCCCTTGAGAGCAAAGCCCAAATAATTTTCGAATTTACTATTGACGGTAATATCATTGTCGCCAATATTTACTGTCGTCTGACTGAGCTCGAGGTAACGAGGATTAAACGTAAGCACCGAGTTTTTTATGTCAACGTCGGGCATATCCTCCATTTTAAGCAGCATATTATTGAGACGTACACTACCCTGCGCCTTCACCTTATCATACTGCTCCTTTTCGATATACGCCATACATCCGCTGATGCTAATATCGGCATCTACAACGCCGTTAAACGCCATATTTTCAAGAGGGTAAATATCCTTAATCTTCCCAAGGTCGAGCTTACCCTTAGCCGAGGCATCGAATTGCATATTGCTTATCGGGGTAAGCAGCTTAACAGTAAGGCTGAAGGGGTTACCGGCCATAAGAAAGCTGAGCGGCGCCACATTGACCGTTGTTGCATCGAGCGAGCCTCCGGGATTCTCGACCTTTGCACTAATGTTAATTTTATTTACCCCCATCGGAAGCGAGGGATATTGAAACATTGCATCCTTTACGTCGAACGCCACATTAAACTGCGGTACAATGCTGTCACCCTTGAGACTGCCTTTGGCCCACGCTGCAAGCGTTGCACGGCCGTCGGTCTTTAGTCCCTCAAAATCCTTTGAATAGATTGCAGGAATAAGCGATAGAACCTCTTTGAAGCCAATCTCGTTGCTGCCTAGTTTAACATCCATATCAACGCCCTCGTCGGTGAGCGCCACCCAACCGTCAATTGCAGCTTTTATGGCATTCAGTTGAAACGAATTTTCATTGAGGGTAAATTTGTTATTTTCAAGGTCGGCGTCGATGTTCATATTTGCAGCGACGTGTGCACGGTTAAGAAAAGGCACACCGTCCATACTGAATGTAAGCGCCTCGAGAGCTGTTTCAAGAGCAAGAATTGTGCGTGCGCTTCCAAAATCGCCCGAGCAGCTTGCGTCCATATTTTCGACCTTTGCATAGATATTGCCCAGACGGTCGTCATAGACAAGATTAAAGTCGCTCACGGTAAGCTGCTGCAATTTAATGCGGAAAGGCGACGACGCAGTATCGGCCTGAGCCTCCTCGACCTCGTCGGTAGGCTTCATCACATCCCAGTTGACGCTGCTGTCGGGCAATACAATTGCTTTTACCGATACTCTGTCGAGCAGCACTTTTTTAATATCGAAGCCCTCGTCTCCAAAGAGCGACATTATATTCACGGCCGCCGTTACCTCGCCCGCCGAGGCAAGAGTATCATTTTGGAATTGCCCAACGCCTTTAAGATAAAAATCTTCGAGCGTTACCGAAGCAAGCGGGAAATTGCTTATGAGGCTAATATCGAGGCCCCCAAAATCGAACTCGGCATTGAGCATTTTGTTGCCCTCTTCCTTTATCAATGTCTCTATTTTATCTTTGAAAAGATAAGGCAGAGTAACCAATAAAAGTACGATTATAAGAAAAATCGCACCTACAATTTTCAGAATCTTTTTCATTGTATGTTATTTGAGTTTAATATCATCGGGAACGATTTTCGAAGATAGTAACAAACGAGCGAGAAACGTAAAATTTATTTTAGCGTTTATCACAGCGAGTGCAGTATATGTTCTCGCATTAGCGCAAATATACTAAAAAAACCGAAACGCCCTTACATATATGTAAAAGAATTTCGGTTTTTTAATAAATCAGGAACTATTATTTAAACACGTGTTTACCGTAGTTTACACCCTTGAGACGATAGAAGAGCGCCTCGCCCTGCAAACGCTGCTCGAAATTTTTATAGTTGCGAAGCTCTTGTGGCGTCCATCCCGCCTCGGCAACGGCAGCCAATCGAGGCAGCATAAGATATTGCACGTGGTCGGAGGTCTCTACCCACTCTGTCCAGAAATTGGCCTGTACGCCCATATATTTTGTTGTAAGTTCGGCGGGAACATCTTTCATAGGAACATAATTATATACCGCCTCGACCGTCTCGGTGCCATAGCCTTGCGAATGGGGCTCGGTGGGCAGGTTCGACTGCTTGCGGTTGATATAATAAGGTATCTGCGGGGTGAGAATTGTGGTCATTCCACGCGACGCAGCCTCTTTTGCGGCCTTGTCGGCACCTATCCACGCCATAATGGTAATGTCGTTGCCCAGCGGGGCAGTGTTTCCGTGAAGTACCTCGTTCCAGAAGATAAGGCGGCGCTGCTCGCTCACGGGCTTCTGCGCAATGTGCTCTTTTAGCTGACGATAGAAATTTATCTGGAGGTCGCGGTAATTCTGCGAACCAATCTCTTTCAGGAGCGCTTGACAGTCGCTGTTCTTCTCCCATTTGTGCGTGGGGCACTCGTCGCCGCCCAAATGAATGTATCCGAACGGGAAGATTGCCGTAAGCTCGTCGATAACATCCTTGGCAAATTGTACTGCTTTAGGATGGGAGACATTGATAACGTCGGCCGAAACACCCTGCCACAGCCACACCTCGTGGGGATTCTCGGGGTCGCAAGCAAGAAATTCGGGGTACGACGCAACGGCGGCCTGCGAGTGTCCCGGAATATCGACCTCGGGGACAATCTCGATGAAGCGTTCTTTGGCGTATGCCACAATCTCGCGAGCATCCTTCTGTGTGTAGTATCCGCCGTAGCGTATGCCGTCGGGCTTTACGTCGCCCCAAGCGCACACGCGGCTGCCACGCCACGCTCCCACCTCGGTTAGTTTGGGATATTTTTTTATCTCGATGCGCCAGCCTTGGTCTTCGGTAAGATGCCAATGGAAGCGGTTCATTTTATAAGCTGCCATAATGTCGAGAATCTTTTTTATCTCCTCTTTGCCGTAAAAATGGCGGCCCTCGTCGAGCATAAAGCCGCGCCACGCAAAGCGAGGCTCGTCGGCGATGCTGACGCAAGGAATCCTCCACTCTGTGGCCGAAGCGTCGTAAACTCCTGCCATCACATTGGCCGGGAGCAGTTGCTTCAGCGTCTGAAAGGCATAGAAGAAGCCTGCGGGCTGTGCTGCCGTAATTGCTATAAGATTCTCTTTTACAGTTAGTTTATAAGCCTCGGCGCCCATTGATGCATCGGTGTCGAGGGTTATGTGTGCATCGGCTTTTTTATTGCATTTTTTTACATCCGCCCCAAGCATTTTTGCATTTTTATAGGCACTCTTCGATATTTTCACGCCGGTTGTTGTCTTTATTTCCTTTACAAAATTATCGACAACATTTTTTATCTCGGCATCTTTGGGGTAGCATAGTACCACCTTGCCCTGAAGGAGAAAAGCCCCTTCACTCACTGTCATCTGTGCAGGCTGCGGAATGAGCGATATTTCCTGAGCTACTGTAACGCCGCACACGGCACACAGAATTGCGATAAGAATTGATTTTAGTTTCATTTTGTATCCTTTTTTTAATTAGAAAATTTGTTTTTATCGGTGCGCCTCATCGAAGGCTCTCAGACGCTCCTCGAGTAGCGAATAATGATGCGGTTTTATGTTCGACGAGCAGGCGCGTATGCCTTGCCGATTGCTTCCCGTGGTTGCAAGGTCGATGCCGCTGATACCGTAGTACAGTAGCTCTTTAAGCAGCTGCGCACCACTCATATTGCGGTACCCTATTGTAAAGAAAAATCCATCACTCACAGCCCGCTCGTCGTCCTTGTCATATACAACGTGGAATCCGTTTCGGTAAAGAATCTCTTTTATTCGGGCGGTGCGTAAGGCATACTCCTTTATATCCTCGACAAAATTATATTTGCCGTCGGATGCAGCGTCCATCATAGCCAACATTGCATACTGCGCCGAGTGCGACACACCCGAGGAGAATGTATAAAGATAGACGTAGGCAAAGGACGCGCCGAAGCGTGCAATGCCGTAGCGCTGTGCAAGGGTGTCGAAATGCCGCTCGTAAAGCCTATCCGAAATGCAAGCGACAGCTATTCGCTGTCCCGCGTAACTGAATATCTTCGAGGCACTTATAAGCAACAAATAATTGTCGGTGTATTTTGCC
The DNA here is from genome assembly GCA_045533955.1 of Bacteroidaceae bacterium. Lineage (GTDB taxonomy): Bacteria > Bacteroidota > Bacteroidia > Bacteroidales > Bacteroidaceae > HGM04593. The sequence continues at coordinate 30,600 of JAZSIU010000026.1, read as the reverse complement.
ACCGATGGCTGATAGGGAGGCTCAAAGGGACGGCCCACGTCGCTGCGAAAATCCATCGTCATATAGGCGAGGTCTTCTATTACAACAACGTCGTATTTTGTTGCCAGACGGCCGATTATGGCAAGCTCTTGCTCGTTGAGACACATCCACGAGGGGTTATTGGGGCTCGAATATATTACCGCGCAGATATTCCCCTCGGCAAAATAGCTCTCGAGTTTCTCGGCGAGCCTCGCGCCTCTATAATCGGCAACGTCGAACGAGGCTGTTTTCACCCCCACAACCTGCGCTTGCATTTTCTGCACGGGGAATCCCGGGTCGATGTAAAGCACCGTGTCGCGCTTGGGGTCGAGGTGCGAACAGAGCATCAGCGAGGCGAACGAGCCTTGCATCGAGCCCGCAGTCGGTATGCAGCCAACGGGGTTAATATCTACATCCAAAAAGGCTTTTACAAAGCGCGAGGCTGCTTCCTTCACCGGGCGAATGCCGTCAATCACGGGATAGACCGAGGCAACACCCCTACTGAGTGCCTCACGCTCGGCCTCGACGCCCACTGCCGAGGGGGGAAGGCCGGGTACACCCATCTCGAAATGTATGTACTCTATCCCCTGACGCTCCTCGACCGTGCGCACAATGGCCCCTATCTGACGTATAGAGGCCGACGCAACATCTCTTATCTCAAGTTCCGCGGCAATGCTGTCGATAATTTTCGGGTCAACGATACTCATTTTATACCTATTCTAATATAAATAGTATTTTAAGAGGTCAATCCTCCATAAGTTTGCGGTAACGAACCTTTTTGGGCTCCTCAATACCTAAGCGCTTCATCTTGTGTTCCTCGTAATCCGAGTATGAGCCCTCGTAGCTATATACGTTGCCGTCGCCCTCGAATGCAATAATGTGTGTGCAGATGCGGTCGAGGAACCAGCGGTCGTGGCTGATGACAACGGCGCAACCTGCAAAATTCTCGAGACCCTCCTCAAGCGCTCGCAGTGTGTTAACGTCAATATCGTTGGTGGGCTCGTCAAGCAGAAGCACGTTACCACCCTCCTTCAGCGCCATAGCAAGATGCAGACGGTTACGCTCGCCACCCGAGAGGACACCGCATTTTTTCTCTTGGTCGGCACCCGAGAAATTAAAACGCGATAGATAGGCGCGTACGTTTATCTCCTTGCTGCCCAGACGCATAAGCTCGTTGCCGCCGCTCATCACCTCGTAAACTGTCTTATCGGCAAGAATATCTTTGTGATTCTGATCGACGTATGCCAGCTTTACAGTCTCGCCCACCTCGAATGTACCGCCGTCGGGTGTCTCAAGACCCATAATCATACGGAAGAGTGTGGTTTTTCCCGCTCCGTTGGGACCGATGACACCTACAATGCCGTTGGGAGGCAGCGTAAAGTTAAGGTCGGTAAAGAGTGTCTTGCTGCCGAATGATTTTGCAAGATGGTCGGCGATGATTACCTTGTTGCCCAAGCGGGGGCCGTTGGGGATAAATATCTCGAGTTTCTCCTCGCGCTCTTTCTGGTCTTCGTTAAGCATTCTCTCGTACGAGTTAAGACGGGCCTTACCCTTTGCCTGACGGGCTTTTGGAGCCATACGTACCCACTCAAGCTCGCGCTCGAGAGATTTACGACGCTTGCTGGCACTCTTCTCCTCTTGCTCCATACGCTTGGTCTTTTGGTCGAGCCACGATGAGTAGTTACCCTGCCAAGGAATACCCTCGCCACGGTCGAGCTCGAGAATCCATCCTGCAACGTCGTCAAGGAAATAACGGTCGTGTGTTACGGCAATCACCGTTCCCTCATATTGGTTAAGGTGCTGCTCAAGCCAATCAATGCTCTCGGCGTCGAGGTGGTTGGTGGGCTCGTCGAGCAGAAGCACGTCGGGCTTTTGCAGAAGCAGACGACACAGAGCCACACGGCGACGCTCGCCACCAGATAGATGATCGACAAGCTCGTCGCCGGCGGGACAGCGCAGTGCCGCCATTGCACGCTCGAGCTTGCTGTCGAGGTTCCACGCATCGGTGGCATCTATAATATCCTGCAGCTCGGCCTGACGGGTGAAAAGTTCGTTCATCTTATCCTCATTCTCGTAATACTCGGGAAGACCGAATTTCATATTTATCTCCTCATACTCGGCCAGAGCATCAACAACCGATTGTACGCCCTCCTTAACACACTCAAGCACAGTTTTTCCATCCTGAAGCTGAGGGTCCTGAGGCAAATAGCCCACCGAGTATCCGGGCGACCACACAACATTTCCCTGATAATCATTATCAAGTCCGGCGATAATCTTCATAAGAGTAGATTTTCCGGCGCCGTTCATACCCACAATACCTATTTTTGCTCCGTAGAAGAACGAAAGGTAAATATTCTTCAGCACCTGCTTGTTTGTCTGTTTGATGGTCTTACTGAGACCCACCATCGAAAAGATGATTTTCTTGTCGTCAACTGTTGCCATTATTCTATTTATTTAATTATTGTTGTTTATTTTACACAAAAAAATGTACCGACAAATAGCGCATTTTACAATTACTTTGCGAATATACAAAGAAATTGCCGAATTAGCAGCTAATTTCATAAAATAATAGCCATTGCATCGCCTGTGTAGAACGCCCGCTGAGAGCTTCGAGTATTGCGCTACTCACATTTTTTAGCTACTCACTCTTTGAGAATATTTCAAAATGGCGTATCTTCGCAAAAACATTTTACCGCAATGAAACCTTTTCACAGCTTGTTGCTTATCCTTGTGTTCCCGCTGATTATAGCCTCGTGCGGCGAGGATAGAACATACGAATACTATAAACTGACCGAGGAGAATCAATGGATTTTCTCCCGAATGCAAGAGTGCTACCTTTGGGGCGATTCGCTTAAGCAGCCCACCCGTAGTTCATTTTTCTCGCCTAGCTCGAAATTCTTCTACAGCCTTGTGCAACGAGGCGACGAAGCCTCGCATTTCACCGACTCGGCCACACTCACAAGCTACGGCCTGACCTTTGCCGTCGTGCGCGACCCTCTGGGAATAAAGCCCGGGAAAAGCTACGCAGCAGTGCTTTTTGTCGAGAAGGGCTCGCCCGCCGAGGCCGCCGGCCTCGAGCGTGGAATGTGGCTCACAAGCGTCGGCAACAAGGCTCTGACATCAAGTAACCACAGCCTCCTCGAGCGCGGCGAAGCAACCACCTTATGCACCGCACGCATAGTCCCCGACACTATCGAGGGCGCTTACATTTGGGAAGCCGGCGACACGCTGCACATCCAACGAGCCGTCCGGCTCGAACCCTCGGCCATAATTTTGGACAGCATTTATAATATCCCCGACCACAAGGCCGGCTATATTATATGCAACCGCTTCGACGAGAGCAAGAGCCTCGCACCCACCCTCGAGCGCTTTGCATCCGAGGGAGTAACCGACCTTATCATCGACCTACGCTATTGTAGTGGCGGAGCGCTGCAAGCGGCAGCCTCGATAGCATCGGCCATTGCCCCCGAAGCCTCGGGAGAGACATTCTGCTCGCTAATATACAACAACCGCAACAGCGACAAAGAGACACGCTACACACTATCGGCACAACCCACCACTCTTAATCAGTGGTGTACATATATTATCACGACAAACGCCACACGCGGCACCGCCGAGGCTTTTACCGCAGCACTGAGATATTATTTGGGCGACGAGAAAGTAATTCTGCTCGGCGAGTCCACTGCCGGCGACTATCTGCACACACAAAGCATAGAATCGCCCTATAATTTCACAATAAATCCCGCAGTAGCAGCACTCTGCACCCCCGACGGCAATATTCTCTCGCCCTACGGCCTTACAGTCAATTATCAGATAAGCGAGCTGCAAGGGAACAAAATTCAACAGTTAGGGAGCACCGAAGAGACACTGCTCTACAACACACTCCACCTTATACTGCACGGCATCACCCCCGACGAAGCTCCCGAGCCCTACACAGTAACCAACACAATTCAAACAAGCTACAAGAGCATCGTAACAGAATAAAGCCCCCACACATACAAACAAAAGAGAGGATGAGGATATTTTTACATATCCTCATCTTTTTTTTCATTTCTTAAACAATAGCATAAAAACCCGCCGCACACAAAAAGTGTTATTTGCAAAGAAGCGTTTGCATTAACCATAAAATAAAAAGAAATGAAAAAAATTGTAACACTTGCAGCTGCGGCTGTAGCGCTGACATTTTCGGCGTGCAACTCGTGCCGAGGCAACAAGCAACCGGCACTTGTAATCGAGAGCGAGACAGATAGTTTGTATATGCTGAACGACAGCACCATTGCCGACAAACAGACCTTTGTATTCGAAGGGCTTATGCCGCTCGACAACGGAGAGATAGGAAACACCGTGCTCACTGTGCAGACACTGAGCCTCAACGACGACGGCACATACACCCTGAGCACAAGTTACATCGACGATGAGAACAACACCGTCAGCAATAGCGACAGCGGCGAGACAATGGTATTTATAGGCATTCCCAACGACAGCACCGCCATCATCTACGAGCTTGCATCGTACAACAACAATCCCAAAATAAATCTAAAAGTCAACAGCGACAGCTCACTCACACGTCTGAACAACAATATGGAGCCCGCATCCCAAAATCCGGCCCACAGCCTCAGACACAAGAAATAACATTATAAGACCAATAACCCATTCATTAACCAATAAACAAAAGTCTTATGAAAAAGTGTGCAACCTTTACCCTCTTGACAGCCTGTCTGTTCGGACTATTCTCGTGCGAGAAAGACCCCGACACCGACAAGCTCGACAACGACTATTTGGTATATACCAACTACGACAAGGGAACAAACTTCAACACTATGGCCACCTTCCACGTGATTGACAGTATTCTAATCATTGGCAACGAGGCAAAGCCCACCTATTGGAACAACAACAATTCCAAGACAATCATCGACGCCTATATTGCCAACCTCGAAGAGCGCGGATACACCCCTGTCGCCACCTCGGCCGAAGCTGATATGGTGTTACAGCTCAGCTACATAAACAACACCTACTATTTTAATAACTACGGAGCGGGCCCGTGGTGGAACAGCTACCCCGGCTATTGGAATTGGGGCGGATGGGGCTGGTACTACCCCTACTCGTTCTATTATAGTTACAGTACAGGTTCCATTATAGGCGAGCTTGTGAGCACGGTGCCCTCGGCCATCGAAAAGGACAAGCTGACAGTCGTGTGGAACTCCTACATCTGCGGACTGCTGAATGGAAACTCTCTGAGCCTATCGCGTACGCTCAATGCCATCAATCAGGCATTCGCGCAGTCGCCCTATCTTACCACAGGTAATTCTACCGAGAAATAAAAACTGTTAAATTTCTAAAAATAAATTCTCAACAGTATGAAAAGAATAAGGAATTTTATATGTGCGGTGCTTTTTGTTGCTGCCGCCATTATGCCCACGATAGGCAAGGCGCAAATATCATTAAAAACTTATTACAATATTGATTGGCAGTTTAATATCCCTTTGGGTAATAATTTCTCGAATGTTGCCAGCGGATGGGGTATGAATTACGAGGGTGGGTATTACGTTACGCCCGATATTGCAGTGGGTGCGTTTCTTAGTTTCCACACTAACAACGAGTATTTCTCGCGTCGCACGATTGCGATAAACGAGACACTCTCGATGAACAGCGACCAGCAGCATCAGATGTTTACAATGCCCTTTGGTGTGCTTGCGCGCTACCGTCTGCAAGAGGCCGATTTTCAGCCTTACGTTGGTATGAAGCTGGGCGTCTGCTACTCGCAATTCAGTAATTATTACTATATTTTTATGACCGATGAGAATCGTTGGGGGTTCTTTATGTCGCCCGAAATTGGCTTCAATTACTATCCGTGGGCCAATGGCATCGGATTCCATATGGCAATATATTACAGTTTCGCCACCAATAAATGCAATCTTATGAGCTACAAGCAGGATATTCTGAATAATATCGGATTCAGGCTGGGCCTTGCTTTTTAAAGCCGTCCCTATACAAAATAAATTCCACGCACATAATACCGTGCGTGGAATTTTTATTACTTATTTACCGAACCTCACTTTATACTGTCGGTGTAAATATAGCCCACCTTTTTTATAAGTTCGCGGGGAATCTCGGCTGTGTCGTTAATGGTGTATATTGCCGCCCGATAGTCGCACAGAGCATCAATTACCTTGAACAGCGGATATTCGACACTGCTTGTGTGCAGCGCCATCCACTCTATTTTATCGCCATAAATCTTGTGCAGAAGCAGATGCTTCACCACAGCCTCGTCAATATCTTCGGCCAAGCAAGAATATAACACTCTGCGGTAACCCAGCTCTTTCAGACGCACATAATCATCGTGCGTGAAGGCCTCGACCATCATTCGTTGCTTGAGCGCGGGAAAATTTTCCTCTAAAATCCCCGCATCCGAAATTTTGTCGGTTACAAGAATCAGCCCCTCATTCTCTGTAAAGAATCTGTTTATATCCTTTGCAGTCAGTGGCGTGTAGCGCCCGTATATTCGGCGCGCGAGAAACTCCACGAGCGTGGGTGCCGTGTCGCCCTTGTGCGTAAAGCCGCTAATCTCGTTAAACTGTTGCCAACTGTGGGCCGCAACAAGAGCACTATCGGACGTAAGTGCAAGGTCGAACTCAATGTACCGGTAGCCGTTGGCGACGGCACGTTCGAGTGCCTCGCGGCTGTTGGTATATGCGCGTCCGTCAATAGCCCCGCCCGCGTGGGCTATAAGCTCGTAGTTGCACTCGCCACCACTGCCGCCACACGAAAAGAGCAGCAACAACAGCGTTACACGGGTTATTTTCAGAGCGGTGCGCATTGTTCCTTTAAAAATTCGAGCGTCTCGCCCTTGAAATATGGTGCGAGCGTCTCGAACACCCAAGCGTGATAGCTGTTAAGATATTCGGTCGCCTCGGCACCTAAAATAGCAGGGACGATGGGTGTCTTATCAATGGGACACACGGTGAGCGGTGTCAGCGCGCAATAGTCGCCAAATTCCGTCGTGCAGCAGTGCGTAACGAGCATTGTATTCTCTATGCGTATGCCGTAGCGACCGGCCTTATAAAGTCCCGGTTCGTTGGTTACGGTTGTTCCGGGCAGCAGGGGTGCGGGCATATTGTTCATACGTATCTGGTGCGGGCCTTCGTGTACGTTCAAGAAGTGCCCTACTCCGTGTCCCGTTCCGTGCAGATAATTCTCGCCCGCTTGCCACAGCCACTGTCGCGCAAGCACGTCGAGCTGTGTGCCGCAGGTTCCTTTGGGGAATTTTGCCATTGCCAATGAGATGTGTCCGCGCAGCACTCGTGTATAGTCGGCACGTTGCTCGTCGGTGAGCGTGCCCAACGCTATTGTGCGTGTAATATCAGTTGTTCCGCCACGGTATTGTCCGCCACAGTCGAGCAACAAAAAGTTCTCGGGCTGCAGAGTAGCGTTGCTCTCCTCGGTCGGCTCGTAGTGTACAATAGCGCCGTTCTTTCCGTATGCCGCTATTGTGGCAAAGCTCAGTCCGAAGAAGTCCTTGTCCTCACTTCGAAACTCGGTTAGCTTTCTATCGACGTCAAGCTCGGTGAGTGTGCCTCCTTGCAGCGCAGGCCTCAACCAATGGAGCAGTTTAACCATTGCCACTCCCTCGGCAAGCATTGCTCGTTTAAAGCCCTCAATCTCGGCGCTGTTCTTTACGGCCTTCATTGCCGCTACGGGCGAATCGGCCATTATGATGGCTGTCTGCGGGTTCAGATTCACGCGCACTGCGGCATTGCAACGGTTGGGCTGCACAAGGATTGTGCTCCTGTCGTAATGCGCAAGAGCACTCCACACAGCCTCGTAGGGGGCAGTCTCAATTCCCTCGCCACCGAGATACTCTTTTACCTTATTATTTATCTTCTCGCCTCCGACAAAGAGTGTGGCCTTGTCGGACGTTATCAGCAGATAAGACACCACCACGGGATTATACTCTACGTCGCAGCCGCGCAGATTGGTGAGCCACGCAACCTCGTCGAGCATTGTTACCAACATTCCATCGGCCGCCTCTTGCGCAAGCCTCCCGCGCAGACGCTGTAATTTTTCGGCTGCACTTTCGCCGGCTGTCTCTATGGGCATAATAAAAGCCTCGTTCGTGGGCACCGGTGGACGATTGCTCCATATTAGCGTGAAAGGTTCTTTTGTGTCGTCAAGCACAATGCCGGCATCGGCAAGCGCGCTGCGCCAAGCATCAACCTCGGCTATCGAGCACACTGTTGCGTCGACGCCCACCCTATCGCCACTCCTAAGGCATCTGCACAGCCACTCTGTTATCGAAGGGGTCGATGCGTCGCCATCCTTCATAAGCGTGTAACCCGTGCCGCTTAACTGCTCCTCGGCAGCCAGCCAATAGCGCGAGTCTGTCCACAGCAAGGCGCCGTCGAGAGTAATTACCGCCGTGCCGGCCGAGCCGTCGAAGCCCGTTATCCACTCGCGCGCCTTCCAATGGTCGGCTACATATTCGCTGCTGTGTGCGTCGCTACTCACCACAATAAATGCCTGCAAGGAATTTTCTTGCATATATTTGCGCAATTCAATCAATCGCTCTACAATTTTTTCTTTCATTTTTCAGTATCTATTAACGGTAACCATAAACTGCTATGCGACTTAATGTTAAAATACATTCTCGTTCCAGAATTGTTGAATATCCGAGTCGCTGTTTGTGCGGTCGTTCTCCATAATCACTTTAAAGTTTATGGGTATTGTCAATTCTGTTCTAACCTTTTTACCATTCTTTTTACCGGGCTTCCAATCGGGCATATTTTTAATTACGCGCACAGCCTCGGCATCCAACACCTCCGACACCGAGCGCACCACCCTGACACCCGTGATAACACCATTAGCCTCAACAGTAAAGCCCACAATAACCTCGCCAATGACACCACCGCGACGTGCCTCGTCCGGAAATTTCACCTCCTCGAGGATATATTTTTTCAGTCCGCGTTCTCCGGTGGGAAATTTTGGCATTACAATTTTGTCCTTTTTCTGTATTTCACTACTCGGAACAGCCATCGTGGTATTATTCGCCACTAATAACATAAAAACAACTATAAAAGTGAATATCTTTTTCATAATAATTGAATTATATATTTATTATGCGAAGATAGTAAAAGTTACGAAAGAAACACAAAAAATTGTCTTATCTTTTTGCCGAGCGCACATATAACCCCTTCCTTTTTTTTCAGAATAGCGAGTAATTGAGGATTATGTAAAACCCCTCCGAAATCCTCAAAACCAATCATATAGAGCATATTCAAGAACAGTTCCTTAATCTGTCTCCATCAACTTGCGCTGGTGTTCTCAAATTCGGTATTCTCAGCAAGAGAAGCAAGATACTCCTCGGTAGCAGTACGCAGGTCCCAATTCTTTTTAATTGTCGGTATAAGCAACACCTTCTCCATTTTTCTCAAAAGGAGAATTGTTAACAGCCGATGCAAATTTAGCAAATTCCTCGGCATCCTCAATCCACATACAAATAAAAGCAACCTTTGTAGGTTGCTTTTATTTGAGCGGTAAACGGGGCTCGAACCCGCGACCCTCAGCTTGGGAAGCTGATGCTCTACCAACTGAGCTACTACCGCAATGCTTTTTCGACTGCGAAGATACAACAATAATTTATTTTTTCGGTTGTTATTTTATTAAAAATTTAAAAAACTTATGGAAGATATTATTTCTAATAAAAATTTCTCTTTAACCTACTCATATTTTACGAGCATAAGAGAAAAAATCATACGCCCGAAATTCTTTTTACTCTCTCGACAGCGTCGCAATCCCGCTCATTCTCGGTCAGAGCATTAAACAGCGCCACAAGTTTGTCTTTCTTTTCATCTGAATTACCCCTCACACTATAATATGTTTTGGTACGATTGTACAAAATACAAAAAACATTATACCATTTTATTTTTTGCCCGTTTGTTACTAACTTTGCGCACTGAATAGCAGAGGAAAAGAACCCAAATAGCAAAATAAAATACAATGAAATACATAGGACAGTTTACAATAATAATCACAATCTCACTAATGGGCGAGATTCTGAACAAACTAATCCCGCTACCCATCCCGGCAAGCATCTATGGAATGATAATACTCTTCACACTATTATCGACCAATATACTGAGGCTCTCGGCTGTGAAAGAGACGGGAAAATTCCTCATATACATTATGCCCATAATGTTTGTACCCCCCACCGTCGGGCTTATGGACTCTTGGGGCATTATGCAAGAATTTCTAATTGCGATAATAACAATATCCCTGCTCTCGACCATCATAGTGCTTGCCGTCTCGGGCAGAATAACACAATTCATTATAGGCCTTAAAGAGAAAGGAGGAGACAACAATGCAGCTTCTTGAAAACTCACTGTTCTTTGGTATTATACTCACTTTAGGAGCCTATCTGATAGGCGTTGTTCTAAAAAAAAGATTCAAAATTTTTATTTTTAATCCCCTGCTTGTTGCCATTGCCATCTGCATAGCAGTGCTTGCAATAATGGATATTGAATATAGCAGCTACAACAACGGCGCAAGCCACATAAGCATCCTGCTCACCCCCGCGACAGTGTGCCTTGCAATCCCACTCTACGAGCAGATACGACTACTGAAAAAAAATGCAACAGCCATTCTCATAGGCATCGCTTCGGGAGTGCTTACGAGCGGAATTACCATTGCCACAATGTCAATGGCCTTTGCTCTGGGACACAAAGAGTATGTTACGCTGCTGCCAAAATCAATTACCACGGCAATAGGGATAGGCCTCTCGCACGAGCTCGACGGGTACATTGCAATAACAGTGGCCGCAATTATGATAACCGGGCTTTTCGGGAATATCGCGGGGGACATTCTGTGCCGCCTCTGCGGGGTGAAACATCCTGTTGCCAAAGGAATTGCCATAGGCACTGCATCACACGTGATGGGCACATCAAAGGCAATGGAAATTGGCGAGGTTGAAGGAGCAATGAGCAGTCTCTCGGTTGCCGTTGCCGGTTGTATGACCGTAGCCGCAGCAATATTATTCGAGAATGTAATCTGATGGGCTTTTTAAGCTAAACTCCAAGCAAAAGAATGCGTCGAGAAGTAAGAGTGCTCGACACTACCCTTTTTCGGCGCTGTTTTTTTCATTGGCAGACAGCAGTTCCCATCCTTTTATAACGTTTTTGAGCACGGCCGGTACCCCATTCTCGAAGTACGACATTGCCGCCACGATGTTGCACATAATAACCCGGTTCTCAATGTTCGGCTCGGCCGTGGGTGGCATCCCCGCGCGCGAGCACACAAAGTCGATATAAGCCTCCGTGTCATTCTCAACGGGCGGCGCCCAGCGGCTTATCCACTCCCTTATGGTTGTAAGGCTGTGCACACGTCGGTAATTCTGCAACGTGCGCAGCGCGGCGCGGTAGCCCCACTCGGGCGCCACGAAAGTAAAAAAACTCTTGTCGGGTTGCTCAGCGGCAAGGCCCTGCCAGCGTGTATTGTTCCGCCTTATGTTCAGCGGGTTATTGTTGCGTAGTCCTCTTGGTTTTTTCATAACAAACATTTTTTATCATTATTTAATTGGGGACATTTTCCCCAAACCCCTTGCCGCAGGCGCTTGTCCTCTTGGTTTCATAACAAACATTTTTTATCATTATTTAATTGGGGACATTTTCCCCAAGCCCCTTGCCGCAGGCGCTTGTCCTCTTGGTTTCATAACAAACATTTTTTATCATTATTTAATTGGGGACATTTTCCCCAAACCCCTTGCCGCAGGCGCTTGTCCTCTTGGTTGTTTCATAACAAACATTTTTTATCATTATTTAATTGGGGACATTTTCCCCAAACCCCTTGCCGCAGGCGCTTGTCCTCTTGGTTGTTTCATATTCATTCTTTTTTATAAGCTCTATAATCTTTTCGGCGTCGTCCTTTGTAGCCGCAGCAATAATCCGGGCAAGCATATTGGGAAGTTCTTTGGCAGCGCTCTTGCTCTTTCGGTAATTTTCGAGCACACTTTTGGCCTCTATCAGCACCACTCCCACCGTTATAAGCAATGCGCAATAGGGCGTGTCGTACCACGGAAAAGCAAGGCCGAGCACATCAATCATCACGCCAAAGAGAAGCACCCGATAATAATCCGTTATCTTTGTAACGGTGCGCCTCAGGATGCGGCTGCGAATCTTCTCCTTAGCCTTACGTGCCGCTATTATCCCCGTGTTAAGGTCTAACAGCACCGCAAGGACAACCATCACACAGCAGATGAAAATCAGCGTCATTCCGTGCCCAACATCCTGTGTTATGTTCAGATGCAAATTATAATTCATAGTAATCGAGCATTAAAAAGTCCTTTTTACAATCTTCTTTGTAGCCGGCATTATACTTTCGGGCGTGTCGCTTGGGCAGCGGCAGATAATCGAGCAGAGAGCGAGCACTCTTTTTTGCCCCCTCAAAAGTCCAATAGCGCTCCTCGTAATTGAGTTTTACACCGCTCTTGTAGGGATACTCCTCACTGCCCTCAACCCAAGCATAGAGGAACGTCAGCCCCTCGCGCCCGTTATACTCGGCCGCGAGGTCTCTTACTAGCTCGCGGAACTCCTCGCAAGGCTGCCCCGTGAAGCAATTATCGTCCAAGAACAACTGAAAATATATAGGCTCTTGTGGCGATGCGTAGCACCTCATCAGCGCCAGCGTCTCTATAAGCTCTTCCTTGTAGATAGCAGTTCCGTGTGAGAATACCCACTCGCCACCATACTTCGTTACTTGCAGATTAAAGAGGCGTACCCCATCCTCAAGCTGCTCCGCTATTGTTCTCGATTGGCAGCGGCTCACTAAATTTATGAGCCACCCAAAGGGGCGCAGCCACCATACGAGGCTGCCCCCTGTCGCGCTATTATGTGTTCCGTAAATCATATCGCATACTTATTTGTAACAATAAAACAATCACCGTCAGGCATTTCAAAATCGTAGTAAACATTCCCATCAGCATCCGTATCATATTCCACGTTCAGCTTATTTTTTAAAGCATCGGTTACACTAACATCCACTTTATAGGCCACTGCTCCGTTTTTCAAGAAAGAGGAACGATAAACAACAAACCTCACTTTCTCGCCTCCGCTTTTATCATAATGCCTCATATAATCCTGTTTAGCAGTCTCATAATTCTCAAACTCTCCCGTCTCGGGATTATATGTGGCAACACCATAAGTAGGGATAGACATATCACTTGGTGAAATCAACCTATTGTTTATAATCGACAATCGGTGTAACGATGTAGACGCTCCCATATCATCAGTGTTATAAGGCGATGTGCGATTATCATCAATAACATTTTTGCACGACCTTGTATAAAGGATGTTGACACCGTTTCCACGAGCAATAACACCATCGACATTTACAAATTCCACCGCATTTTTAAAAATATTACCCTCAAATATTATATCCTTAAACAGACAATCCGCAGCATCGTCATATTTAAGCACCGCTTCAACATCAATCTTTTCGGCCGACGTCAATTGGCTTATTTTCTTGCCCCCAAACAAATCCGAACTACCGCTATCGTTTATAGTCGAGAAAGATATTCTCGCAAGATAAGCAGACGGGTCGTCAATAATTGTATTATACAGAAATCTGTTGTTTATACACGGAATACCATACGACCTGAAATAATAGTCCTTATCAAGATTCGTGGCAAATGCCCTGCCATATATAGGGCTCGAAGCATAAGCATACGTTCCCGCATTTACCAATCTATTGGTAACAACCGTGTTATTTCTAAAGGTAGAATCCATTGTCGCTCCAAAAAGCACTATTGCATTTGTAGATTCCGCAATATAATTCCTCTCGACAAGCAGTCCCGATGTTGCAGGCACAATCATATATCTGTCGCCCACCTCACAATTATTAAAAGTATTGTAAGGACATTCAATGGTATAAGTACCATTGGCAACATCAGTCTCATCTTGCGTTACATTAAGAATCTTTCCATAGGTCAGCCCACGGTCTTTATGCAGAGCCACAACATAACAACCATTTTTATACAAAGGTATTCTATTGACACCCTCGGCACCGCCACTCAATATACTGTCCTCGAAACCGAAACGTGCGCGTATCTTATTCTTGTACCACACCCTCGTGCTGCTACTGCTCAGATTCGTGGTAATAACCTCGACAGCATCACAAATATTTACCGAGCTGTTCGCACCATCAGTAGATATAGCCTCCTCGTTATTATAGTATATTGCATTATCGCGCACAACAACATTCTCATTACCATAATAAGCACCCGATGATGATTCACCCGATGATTCGTCCACGTAATAAGATGCAGAGTAAGCAGCATTTGCAGGCAACCAAATACTAATATATAAAATATTTCTCAGCTCATTACCCTCAATTACATTGTTTCGCCCGTTAAGCATCATACCATAGTGATAATGACTTATCTTATTATTCCTAAAGAGCGAGTTTTTATATACTCCTTTAATAGCTGTCAACCAATCATTATTTCCTTCATATTCTATAAAGCTGTTATCCTCTATACGCACCGTATGAAGATACTTGTAATCATCCTTTCTATTTATGTAGAACAGGCCGCTGTTACCTTTGAAAGTAAAATTCTGCTCGCGTCCTCCACAAAGATACACCTTGATTCTGTGGTACTTAGACTTTGTAAATACATCATCTTCGGGATAATTGTATCTCACCTTGAGATTCTCCATTGTAACATTACTACCGAGAATGTTAAAATTCAGTATAAAATGCTTTATATAAGAGAGAGTTTCAGTAACTCCGTCGCCATCCTTATCCGTATATACCTTTTCAAACTTTTCGGCAATAACATCGCCCGTAATGGTAACATTGCTGTTTATTCCCAAAGTATAATCCTCCTCACCCGTATTATAATACAAAAATGTATCAGTAACAGGTTCAAACACAATTCTACAATTACAGAAACTACTGAAAAATACATTTGCATTAAGGGTTACGCAATCACTATCAGCATCGCGTTTATGAAGAAAATCCCACACAAACACAGTATCATCATTGACACGCCACATACCCGAAAGAGGATGTATTCCAAATTGCGCTCTATTAAAAAGTCCTCTATGCCCGTTTCTATTATACAGAATACGAGGATATTTTTCAAAATTATCTCCATCAACCTCGCCCACGTATGGCGAAGCAAAAACAAATCCAACTCCCGTATTATTAAAATCAATCTTATGCTCCCCAAAGTCAATAACACAATTATCCTTAATCTTAACCTCGTAATTATTATCAGAAACCGAATCGCCAAAATGGGTATTTATAAGGCCGCTAGTAATATATATATCCGAAGTAACAACATAATAAGTATTAGCCTCACCATTAGTTATCTCGGCAAAATCCTTTAGTTCATTTATAAAAATGAGTTTATTACATCCATATTCTGCCATTTTTTGGGCATAAGGAACATCAGTTCTTATTTTATCAATGTCGGTCTTGTTTGTTGCAACATCAAGAGTAAGCTGTGTTATTATCGCCGCATTATCTGTGGCCGCAGCATCCTCGACCCATCCTATCAGTTTCTGCACATTCTGCACCCCCTCGGCGTTGGTATCTATAAGGGTACGTATAGCCTCCTCGGCAGCCGTTGCGCGTGTAACCTCGGCGCTAAGCCTTACGGTAATCTCGTCCTCGGCAGCCGTTGCACGGGTAATCTCACTCGATATATCAGCTCCGTTATTGGCAATATTCTCTTTAATAGACGCAGCCAATTTCTCCGCAGTGATACTGCCATCCTTAATTTTAGAGGCCGTAACACTCTCGGGCGTAAGATGATTATTGTTAATAACATTCGACAGAATTTTAGTTGCCGTTACACTACCATCTTTAATTTTAGTAGCGGTAACACTATCATCCTCGGGTGTTGCTTCAAGAAGAGTAAACCAACCCGTTGCAGCACTCTTCTGAGTATCAGCAGGAGGATTGGTGTAGTCGTAATTATATCTGTAATGCCGTCCGTCCTCCTCACAAAAGACAATATGCCCGTAGTCGTACTCTTTATTTGCAGGGTCAACAGCCAGCAGAGCAGCAATATTTTTTACCGTATCGCGCTCGAAATTAGGTTTATTATTTTTGTAGGAGATATTCTCCATATAATTAAATGCCATAGTTATATAGTTTTTTAAGTTAATCGTACGATTTTGTAGTATAAGTAATATTACCTGCGGTTACATTCGTAACGGCCGATTCATAGACATAGTAAGAGAGCTTTGCTCCACCCGAAAGAGTTACCTCAACTGTTTCAGGAGCGGTATTGAAAGTCTTACCACCATCATTAAGCGTGAACATAGAATTACCGTAAGCATCTTTGATAGTTGACATTGTCCCGTGTGATGCAGGATAAGCAAAGACAATCTTTTTTTGTGTTGCCGCGCTATATGTAACCGTTGCCGCAGCCGCAGTCTTAAGCTCTTTTTTTGCAAGCTTCTTTATAGTATCGTTTGTAGGTTCCCACTCACCATCAACAACAGCCGAATAATAACGACGCGCAAAATTTATGTTAGCTGTTTTTATTGCTATGCGTCCGTCGGCCTCTATTGTAAGTTCTACTTTTTTATCATCAGTGGCAGAAACAATCTTCGAGGTGTCCTCTTTGTCCACGGGCACCGTCTCGTCGCCCACCTTTAACACAACGCTCGACGGGGTAACCGTCTCGCCTGCAATCTTCACCGTCCACGAGAGGGTAAACTCCTTCGCGGCCCCCGTATATTCCTTTGTCTCCGGGGGATCGACTGACAGCGTAACCTCGAGCGGGAACACCTTTTGCTCCAGCTTTTGTAATTTGTTTTCAATTGAGACTTTTTCACCAAGCTCGCTCCACACGCTCCAATTGTTTTTACCTGATGCATAGGTATTTGTACGCGTATACACCCCTGTTTTTTGTGTTTCTTTATCGGTGAGCACAAGAAACTGCCCTAAGATTCCTTCGCCTCGCGTGGTACCCACGGGAGTGGAATCAACCACCATCAAGATGGCCGAAAAATCTCCACCAGCCGCACCGCCTACGACAGGAAAGCCCGCGTCGTTCCCCGAGTGCTTCCCGTCAATAACATAACACCCGCGCCCAACGAAATTATCGAGCGTCTCATTGCTACTCCAAGCAACATAAACCCAAGCATCTTTTCTGCTCAGAGAGTCTTTAATAATCTCTAATTTTTGTTCTAATTTTCTATTCAGCACCGAGAATCCCGACCTACTGAATGAGACATTTTTGCGACTACATTTGTCCATAATTTTTTTACTGCAAAAATATAGCCTCATTCGGCGAACATAGCTGCGATAATATAATAATTATCACTCTGTTTATATAGTTTGTTGCTATCTTTGCACTATCGCCCGAGGATTTTCTGCGCCCGCTTTGAAAAATATTGAGGTAAACTTCATATTTCTCGCTCGCTTGTGATTATCTTTGCAAAAAAAAAATTGCCAACCTTTCAACACGTTACGTTAAACGTAAAAACCAATAAAAGTATGAAACAAAGTTCCTCTACAATTCTCTTTTTTAATCTGATACGCATTGCGCTCAACAACCATTGCGATTTTCCAAGTAATATAACAAGGGAACAATGGGAGGAAATTTACGAAATATCCAAAAAGCAGACACTCGCAGGTTTTACATTTCTTGCGCTTCAACAACTGCCCGAGGATAAACGTCCACCCAAGGACATTCTCATCAAGTGGTATCTTTATAGCGAGCGTATAAAAAACGAAAATAAGAAGCAGAATCAATATGCCCACAAGATAACCGAACGTTTTCTGCGAGACGGCTTCAAAAGTGCAATTCTGAAAGGACAAGGAATAGCACAGCTCTATCCGCAGCCACTCTATCGCCACCCCGGCGATATTGATATATGGCTCGATGGCACACGCGAAGATGTCATCAGATACATCGACACCATAAGCCCCAATAGCAAGCCCGTATATCATCACGTCGATTTCCCGGTGCTCAAAGAGGTAAATATCGAGGTGCATTTTACCCCCTCGTGGATGAACAATTATTTCGTCAATCGCAAATTGCAGAAATTCTTCAGGCAGAATGCACAGGCCGCATTCGCCAACAAAATTCCTCTCGACGACGAACAAAGCATAAATGTCCCCACACTCGCCTTTAACCGAATTTTCATACTGCTACACATATACCGCCATCTATTTGCCGAAGGGGTAGGCCTCAGACAAATACTCGACTACTATATGGTGCTGACAGCCGGCCTACGCCCCGAGGAAAAAAAGGAGACAGCAGCAACCCTCAAAGAATTAAAGCTCTATGGCTTTGCACGCGCAACAATGTACGTGCTGCAAAAAGTATTTAAAATGCCCGATGAGTATCTTATCGCCCCACCCGACAAGAAACAAGGTGAGTTTCTTTTAAACGAGATTATGCTATCGGGTAATTTCGGAGCCCACGACAGCAGAATAAACCTGAAGCTATATAGTACAAACCCATTCATACGCTTTATATTCAAGACCAAGCGCAGTATGCGCTTCCTTAAGTATCATCCGCTCGAGATTTTATCTGCTCCGTTTTTTAGAATCTGGCATTTCTTTTGGCGTAAAAAAATAAAGAACAAAATACTAAAATCATAAAAACAAACAATGAGAAAATTACTATTTACACTTTTTATATCCCTCTCGGCAGCATTGTCGGCACAAAGCCTGAGATACAACGTCGAAATGAGCGGCGTAGCCACAGATGGTAAGTACGCACCCTTTTGGCACGTATCGAACCGACAAGGAGTGGGCAGCATCGACACCCGTAGCGGATATATTCGTGCCTCCCTATCGGGAACAAACAACATTGGAAAAGCGTTAAGTGCCGACTATGGAGTAGATTTTTTAGTAGCACACAACCACACCTCGACTATCATTCTGCAACAAGCCTTTGCCGACTTTAGTTGGAAGATGTTAACCCTTTCGCTGGGACAGAAAGAGCGTTGGGACCCGATTGTCAACCACCGTATATCCACCGGCGCTCTTATTGAGAGCGGCAATGCCCGCCCCATTCCTCAAGTACGTCTCGAGGTTCCCGAATATTGGGACATTTTCGGGACAAATGGTTGGTTCACCCTGCGCGGACATTTAGCATACGGCTGGTTCACCGACCAATATTGGCAAAAGGATTTTGTGGCCGAAGGCAGCCAACGCACCTCGGCCGTACGTTACCACTCAAAAGAGATACTCTTTAAATTCGGCAACAGCAACAAATTCCCGTTAACATTTGAGTTTGGCCTTAATATGGTAGCACAATTCGGAGGCTACATATACAACACATACGGCCGCAAGGATAACAACATAAAAAATCCCACTCGCCTCATAGACTATTTTAAGGTGCTTATTCCCACAAAAGGCGACGAGGAGTACGCCGGCATCGACCAAGGCAACGTATCGGGCAACCATTTGGGCAGTTGGAAAGGTGCACTCACGTGGAACAATAAAAATTGGCAACTGCGCACCTACTACGACCACACATTCGACGACCACTCGCAGATGTTCTGGGAGTATGGCCTGTGGACCGAGCAGCTTGTAGGGCTCGAGCTGACACTGAAAAAATACAAATGGATTACAGCAGTTGCAATAGAGTATTTTAACCTAAAGAATCAGTCGGGCCCCATTTATCACGACGGCGACAAAATGATACCCGACCAGATTAGTTGCATCGACAACAATTACAACAATAAACTTTACAATGGTTGGTTCAATTATGGAATGATAATAGGTACTCCGCTTGTAACCTCGCCAATATACAACAGCAATCACAAGATTGCAACGCGAAACAACCGCGTCGAGGCCTTTCATTTGGGAATCGAGGGGCAACCTTTCAAAAGCATAGGCTACAGAATGCTATTGACAAAATCGAACAATTGGGGAAGCTACGATTATCCATTTACCGACATAAAAGAGAATCTCTCGGGTCTGCTCGAAATATCGTACACCCACACAAAGCTAAAAGGATGGAGTGCCACAGCATCCTTTGCGTTCGACAATGGCAGTCTGTACAGTAACAATAACGGAGCAATGCTCACAGTACGTAAAAGTGGAATAATAAACTTTTAACAAACAAAAAAAGGATGAAAAAAAACTTATTTTTGATACTTTTCCTCTCGTTGGTACTTTGTAGTTGTCAGAAAGAGGATAAGAATGGCGATTTTGGAGGAATGTGGAAGCTGTTAGAAATAGAAAAGCCCGACGGCAGCATCACAGACAGAAAAGAAAACAGCTTTTTTTGGAGTGTACAGCTTGAGCTGATAAAAATAGCAAACCAATATGGTCGTTTCCAAAATACGGGCGACTCACTATTTATACAGATGATTGACCCCAATTGTCCCAGCCTTAAAAAGTATGGAATATATAATAACGCCAACGAAAAATTTAAGATTCTGCACCTCGACCGCAATGGTATGCGTCTGCAATCCGATTCGGTGAAGTTACGTTTCCGAAAATTCTGACACACAAAATAAATTCGGCAGCCTTTTTATCGGGCTGCCGAATTTATTTTACACAATTGCCGAGAGCAAGAAAAAAAACTCTCCATGGGCTGTAGCCCACTCTTGGGACGAGAAAGGCATTAAACTACTCCTTGAGCCCTAGTTTCTTTATTCTGGAACGTATGCCACCCTCTTTCCGCCCAAAATGCGCCGCCAACTGCCCCGGCGACAGGCCGTCGCGCCACAGACGCTCAAGCTCTTTATCGTCGGCAGGAGCCCACACATTATAGGCATTGGGATGGTCGCGCCTTGTGGCCTCGACGGAATATTGCGGCTCGCCCGAGAGACGCTTGTAAGCCTTCAGATAACGCTTCAGACGCTTCACATCCTTGTCCGAGAGGTAAGGCAGGCGTCTAATGTCCATATTATCGGTAAGGTCGTTCAGTTTCACAGTCGCAGCCAGCCGGTTACGTGCCACACGCCCGATGAACCTCTCGTACGTCTCCTCGGGACGGCGGCTCAGAGCATCAACCGCATCGAGAATCTCGGGCGGAAAGCCCTCGTCTGCAAGCATCTGTAAAGTCCACGCACTATCCTCGATAACGTCGTGCAGAACCCCCACGATACGCTCCTCGTCGCTGCCACCCATTGCCATCACTCGCAAAGGGTGCTCAATATAAGGCCGTCCCGCCTTATCGCACTGTCCCTCGTGCGCCTCAATAGCAATTTCCAATGCCCGTTGCAGAAGCTCGTCCATAGGGATATTAACAAGAGGGAAGGTCTATCTTCTCGAATTTATAACCCAAGCGCTTCAACTCAATTGCCGCTCCGATGCGATACATTACCTTTACGGCGCGCGCAAAAGTATAGTAAGCCATTGGGCTCTGCGGTTGAATATTCTCGTGGCGGATAAGGTTCAGCACCGAATAGGCCGAGCGACGCATCATCTCCTCAATCTCCTTTGCGTACGGCGTCTCCAGCGGAAGCCCCAGAATATCGCGCACAATATGTTCGTCCATATCATCGAAGCCATTATCGCCATAGAGCGAGCGATACTCGTCGTTACAATGCAGCTCCCAATCCTTGTCCCACAGATGCGCAACCGCCATTCCCATATATCCGGCCCACGCAACCGCCACCGTGGGATACTCGTTTATCTGTGCCACTGCATCGGCCATATAGTCGAGCGCCAATGCTTCCCAACGACCCTCTACATCCTCGCTCGAGAGCAGCACACCATCCAATAGCTTATAGTTAGTACACAATTTCAGAATCTCGTCCTGCAAACGCTTCTCAAAATCGCGCAAATACTCGGTCTGTTCCATTATTGCTGTTTATTCAATATTATCAATGCTGCAAGAACGCCCGGAACCCACGCGCAGAGCGTCAGCAAAAAAACAATCAGAATTGAGCCGCAACCCTTGTCAAGGACTGCAAGCGGCGGAAATATGATTGATAAAATTACCCTAAATAAAGACATTTTCTCTCCTTATTATATCTTACGCGAGGCAAGGCCCTCAATAATCTTTACAACAGTCATTGCAGCCTTCTCCATCACCTGCACCGATACAAACTCGTAGCGGCTGTGGAAATTTATTCCACCTGCAAACAGATTGGGACAAGGCAGCCCCATAAACGACAGCTGCGCACCGTCGGTACCACCGCGAATGGGCTTTACGCGCGGCTCGACACCGGCCGCGAGCATTGCACTCTTGGCAAGGTCTATGATAAACATCTTAGGCTCGACCATCTCACGCATATTCCGGTACTGCACTTTAAGATCGAGCGTAACAACACCCTCGCCGAAACGTTCGTTCATCTCCCTCTCGACCTTTTTCATAAACTGCATACGACGCTCAAACTCCTCTTTGCTGTGGTCGCGGATAATGTACGACACGCTTGCCGAATCGACCCCGCCGTTTATGCCCATAAGGTGGTAGAAGCCCTCGTACCCCTCGGTACACTCGGGCGACTCGCAGGCGGGAACAGCCTCGACGAGCGCTGTTGCCACACGCAGAGCATTCAGCATCTTACCCTTTGCATAGCCCGGATGCACGTTGCGTCCCTGAATCTTGAATGTAGCACTGCCGGCATTGAAATTCTCAAATTCAATCTCGCCCTCGCAACTGCCATCAACCGTGTAGGCCCACTCGCAACCAAACAGAGGCACATTGAAATTATGCGCTCCGCGACCAATCTCCTCGTCGGGGTTAAACGCAATGCGCACCTTTCCGTGCTTAATCTCGGGGTGCTCTTGCAGATAAGCAACGGCCGAAACAA
This sequence comes from Bacteroidaceae bacterium, assembly GCA_045533955.1. Classification (GTDB taxonomy): domain Bacteria; phylum Bacteroidota; class Bacteroidia; order Bacteroidales; family Bacteroidaceae; genus HGM04593. The sequence continues at coordinate 7,852 of JAZSIU010000026.1, read as the reverse complement.
TCTCGGCAATACCGGCCTTGTCGTCGGCACCAAGCAGAGTGTGTCCGTCGGTAACCACAAGGTCGTGTCCGACATAATCCTTAACTTCGGGAAAATCGGCAGTCGATAGCACAATTCCCTCGCCTGCATCGAGCACAATATCCTCTCCGCCATAATTCTCGACAACGCGCGGGCTTACACCCTTACCGCTCATATCGGGGCTTGTATCCACGTGAGCAATAAAACCTATTGTGGGAATCTCATCCTCGCAATTGGCCGGGAGCGTTGCATACAGATAACCCTTCTCGTCGAGCACAATCTCGGTAAGGCCCATCTCCTTTAATTTCTGCTCGAGATAACGCGCAAAAACAAACTGCCCCTCGGTAGTGGGCACACAAACAGCCTCGTCGGCCGACTGAGTATCAAATTTCACATACTCCAAGAAACGCCGGAGCATCTTATTCTTAAAATCGCTCATAATCAATATAAATTTAGTTTCTAAATAATAATTGGCTAAGTTACTATAATATTCATAAAAAAGGGCAAGCCGAAGCAAAAAAAATATCACAGCCACGAAAAAAGCAGAACAAATGCCCACCCCGAAACAAACCTTAGCCCGTTTCACTTGTTTATCGTACAAATAACCATAATATAATAATTTATGAAGATTATAGGACTGAAAGGGCGCGAGATTCTCGACTCGCGCGGAACACCAACCGTAGAAGCCGAGGTTACACTCGAAAATGGTATAATGGCACGCGCATCAGTGCCCTCGGGAGCATCGACGGGCGAGAATGAAGCAATTGAGCTGCGCGACAACGAACCCTCGCGCTACAACGGCAAGGGCGTGCGCTGCGCCATCGGGCACATCAACCGCCGCATCGCCCCCGAGATTATCGGACTTGACGCAGAAAAACAGCGCATCATCGATGCATCGCTCATTGCGCTGGACGGAACAAACAACAAACGTAAATTGGGCGCAAATGCCACTCTGGCAGTCTCGTTGGCAGTGGCACGCGCCGCCGCAAAAGCATCGGGCCTGCCCCTTTACCGATACATAGGCGGCACAAACACCCACATTCTGCCCATCCCGATGATAAACATTGTCAACGGCGGGCGACACTCGAGCGCCCCAATTGCCTTTCAGGAATTTATGATACGCCCCATTGGAGCAAAGTCGTTCCACGAAGCCATAAGAGTAGGCTCCGAGGTATTCCAGAGTCTCAAACAGGTGATTCGCAGACGCGGGCTCAGCACCGCGGTGGGCGACGAAGGCGGCTTTGCTCCACAATTTAACAGCATCGAAGATGTGCTCGAGAGCATCACCGCAGCCATCGAAGAGGCCGCCTATAAGCCCGGAAAAGAGGTAAGCATCGCAATCGACTGCGCCGCCTCCGAGTTTTACGACAATGGACGGTACGACTATTCACTCTTTCAGAGTGGCGGCAAGAATTTAAGCCCCTCGCAACAGATAGATTATCTTGTAGGGCTCATCAACAGCTACCCCATCGACAGCATCGAAGATGGAATGTCGCAGAACGATTGGGAAGGCTGGCGACAGCTCACCGCCCGCCTCGGCAAGCGCTGTCAGCTTGTTGGCGACGACCTTTTTGTAACCAACACACGCTATCTGCGTCAAGGCATCGAGCAGCACTGCGCAAACGCCATACTCGTAAAGCCCAACCAGATAGGCACACTCAGCGAGACACTCGACACCGTCGAGCTTGCCAAGCGCAACGGCTACGCAACCATAATCAGCCACCGCTCGGGCGAGACCGAGGATACCACAATAGCCGATATTGCCGTAGCCACCAATGCCGGACAGATAAAAACAGGCTCGATGAGCCGCGGCGAGCGCACCGCAAAATACAACCGCCTCATACGCATTGAGGAGGAACTGCAAGGGCACAGCCGCTACCCCATAGACAGCCGCATAAGCGCCCTATTGGAATTTGACAACACCCACACCGATTAAAGATTCCGCGCGAGTAAAAGGAGCCACTTTTACTCGCGCGAAATTAAGAAATTTCCACAAATAAGACCTAAGCAAGAAAAGCTGTTGAATACTAATTTACAGAATAAAAAAGAGACTGCCGCAGACCTTACAGAATCCGCAGCAGCCTCAACAATCAAAACAAACAATCTACATCAAGCAAGAATCTTCTGCCTGCGCAGATATTCCATAATAGCATTCTCAATAAGTGCGTGCCCCTCGTCGTTAGGGTGGATACCATCCTCGCACAAATAGTCAAAATGGTTCCTACGCTCAAGAAACACCGACGTAATATCAATCACCGGTACCCTCTTAACAGTCCCCAATCGGAAAATCTCCATATTATACCTCTCGTGCCAACGGTCGAGGTTCATAATAGAGCCGTTCAACCACCTTAATATATTATCGGCATTAAGCCCCTTCGATAGATGGCGGAAGAATTTCTCAGGGTCCAGAATAGGCAACGACAGCAACACCGGACGCGCCCCCAAACTCCTCACCCTATCAATTACCCCGCTATAATACTCTACAAAATCGGCAATGGGCACAGCCGGAGAATGTAGCGCATCGGGCTCCTCCGAGATTGCCTCCCAATTAAAATTACAATCATTTCCTCCATACTCGAACAGCACATAATCCGATTTTTTTATTCTCTCGCAGTATCTATCGACAAATTTCATAGCCTGCGCCACAGTGCTTCCGAACCGCGCAAAATTCTCAATCTCTATTCCCAAAGTCCTGCGACAGCGAGCCGCAAATCCCATATCACTTATCTTATATTTTATAGTGCCTTGAAGCGAATTTTCTTTGTCAATGACAATACCCTTCATTACAGAATCACCGAATCCACATACATTTTTTAAAGTCATATTCATCCTATTATTTTTCGTTTCGAGGGCAAAAGTATCGCACAACACGAAAGCGGCAAAATAATAGGGACTGCAACCTCAAATAGTGGATAAAATGAGAAATAAGGGGTGAAATTTAGGTATTTGGGGCGAAATTCTGTTGCAATTAGAGCAATCATTATAAATTTTCGCACACCATTTAGAGCCGGCATTTATTCATTTCGATGCCGATTCTCGCAAAAGAGCCTTCCAACAGATAGAAAAAAAAGACCTCAGAAAAGAGAGTAGCGCCCTACTCACTCGCACAGGTAAAGAGAAAAAAAAATCAGGCAGCAACAAAATTGTTACCGCCTGACTATGGGTGGGTAAGCTACCTACATCGCGCCGCTACAACCGACTACCTTTGCTGCGGTCAGGCCCTGGAGGATTTGTCAGGAGCTGGCCGTATAGGACTTACCCATATTACAACATATTGTAAAAACTCATTTTAAAGAACGCATTTTACTATCGAGGCACCCCCGACGTATTTTTGCGTTGCAAAGATAGTAAAAAAAAACGCAAACTGCAAAAAAAGAAAGACAAAAAAACATTCTCCCACATATAAACAAAATAAAAACAACCATAAACAACACACCGACAGCAGAAAAAGATGAAAAAAAGTCATAAAACAATGCCAATTTTAGAATAATTAAAACTTTGGCACACTTTTTGTAAGAAATCTTATGTAAAAAAATTCTTTCGGTAGCATAAGTAAGTATTATCTTCGCACCGTAAAAAACGAATATTCACACAAGGATTGATTGAGGAGAAAGAATTTATGAACAATGAATTTTCGCAAAAAATAACCGAGATTGTCTCGCTGAGTAAAATAGAGGCAACACGTCTGCACAGCAGACAAGTAAGTCCCGAGCACCTTCTGCTTGGAATAATGCGTCGCAGCCAAGAAAAGACACGTAAAATCTTCGACACACTGAATGTCGATATGGAAAAAATCATCAACGATATTGAAATAATCGTAAAAGAGAGAAACGACACCCCCTTCGAGGATGCCGCCCACGACATTGAAATGAATATGGACGCAGCAAAAGTGCTACGCTTCACCACCCTTGAGGCACGCAACCTAAAAGAGAGTGCCGAGGCCGAGCACATACTGCTTTTGGGTATCTTAAAGGACGAGGGCAGCCCCGTCTCGGGCATCCTGCGCAGCAACAACGTAACCTACGACCGCGTGCGCGAGGCCATACATAATATAATAAAAGGAGGAGAAACGCCACACAGCGGATTCGGATTCACCGACGACGAAGAAGAGGACGAAAGCCCCCTTCAGAACAACAACCCTACCGGCCGGGGCAGCACCTTTGCAGGCACGCAGCAGCCCTCTGCCCCCTCGAACGACACCCCCGTGCTCGACAATTTCGGCGTTGATATGACAAAAGCCGCAAGCGAGGGTCGCCTCGACCCCGTTGTCGGCCGCGAGAAAGAGATTGAGCGCATATCACAGATACTGAGCCGCCGCAAAAAGAACAACCCCGTGCTCATAGGCGAGCCCGGCGTTGGAAAATCGGCCCTTGTCGAGGGGCTCGCCCAGCGAATAGTACAGCGCAAGACCTCGCGTGTACTCTTCGGCAAGCGCGTCGTTGCCCTCGACCTCACCGCCGTCGTTGCAGGCACAAAATACCGCGGACAATTCGAGGAGCGTCTGCGCTCAATCCTCACCGAGCTCGAGAATAACCCCAACATTATCCTCTTCATCGACGAGATACACACAATAATAGGCGCAGGCTCCACCCCCGGTTCAATGGATGCAGCCAACATACTAAAGCCCGCCCTTGCACGCGGCGAGCTTCAGTGCATAGGCGCCACCACCCTCGACGAGTACCGCAAAAGCATCGAAAAGGACGGCGCCCTCGAACGCCGTTTCCAAAAAGTAATCGTCGAGCCCACCACCCCCGCCGAGACACTGACAATTTTGCACAACATAAAAGAGCGCTACGAAGAGCATCACAATGTAACATACACCGACGAAGCCCTCGAAGCGTGTGTCAAATTGACAGAGCGCTACGTAACCGACCGCAGCTTCCCCGACAAAGCAATAGACGCAATGGACGAGGCCGGCTCGCGTATGCACATAACCAACATCAGCGTACCCCGCGAAATTGAAGAAATAGAGCAGCAGATAGCCATCGCCAAGAAAAACAAAGAAGAGGCCGCCCGCGCCCAACAATTCGAGGTAGCCGCCAACCACCGCGACGAAGAGAAACGCTACACAGCCCGGCACAAACAGATGATGGAAGAGTGGGAAAAGACCCTGCGCGACAAACGTCAGCGCGTCGACAGCGAAAACGTCGCCAACGTCGTCTCAATGATTTCCGGCATCCCCCTGCAACGAATGCAGAGCGACGAGTGGAGCCGCCTCAAAGGAATGCAGCACGAGCTCAGCGGCAAAGTCATTGCTCAAGACAACGCAATAGAGAAGCTATGCAAAGCAATACGTCGCAGCCGCGTAGGCCTTCAGAGCCCCACAAAGCCCATCGGCACATTTATGTTCCTTGGCCCCACAGGCGTCGGAAAGACCCTCCTCGCCAAAGAGCTCGCCAAATTTATGTTCGGCACAGCCGACGCGATGATACGCATTGATATGAGTGAAAATATGGAGAAATTCACCGTCTCGCGCCTCGTAGGCGCCCCTCCGGGATACGTAGGCTACGAAGAGGGCGGCCAGCTCACCGAGCGCGTACGCCGTCGCCCCTACTCCATAGTCCTGCTCGACGAGATTGAGAAAGCCCACACCGACGTATTCAATATGCTGCTGCAAGTAATGGACGAAGGCCGCCTCACCGACAGCTACGGCCGCACCGTCGATTTTCGCAACACAGTCATAATAATGACCTCCAATATCGGCACACGCGAGCTCAAGGACTTTGGCGCAGGCGTAGGATTCGCACGCGAAGAGCGCGCCGCCGGCTCGCAGCACTCGCGCGAGGTGATACAAAAAGCCCTGAACAAACGCTTCGCCCCCGAGTTTCTGAACCGCGTCGATGAGATAATCAATTTCGACCAGCTGAGCCTCGACGCAATAAAAGCCATCGTCGACATTGAGCTATCGGGACTAAAGAGCCGCATCGGCGAGCTTGGCTACACCCTCACCCTCACCGAGGGCGCCAAGAAATTCCTTGCCCAAAAAGGCTACGACGTACAATTCGGCGCCCGCCCCCTGAAACGCGCCATTCAGAATTACGTCGAGGACGAAATATCCGAGCTGCTGCTCGACGGCGCACTAAAAGCAGGCGACACAATCCTTGCCAACCACAGCGAGGGCGACGAGAAACTAACCTACACAATCGCCCAGCAAGATAGCGCAACAACCAATTAACCCCCGCACGCAAACAAGGCAAAATCCCCATAAACAATTAGTGGCTACCCTCTTTAAACGGGTAGCCACTTTGTATTTAAGAAAGGTTATATAAATAAGTTTGCATTTTCTGTTATAGGCGAGCTGCACTGCCATTGGTCGCGCGAAGCATAAATATTTTTATGCCACCGCAAGAGCAAAAAAGCCAACGAGCCGCGGGATTTTTGTTAATCTATTCTGTTACCTTTTTTGTCGATATAAAAATTCTCGCCGTTTAATTTAACCCAAGCACGACCATTGTCGAAAGAATAAGCATCATCATACTTTATTGGAATAACCTCGTTACCACTCTTGTCAATATAACTCCATTTACCGTTTAATTTAACCGGGGCAAGGCCATCGGAGAACCCACCATAAGCACCATCATACTTAAATGGAATAACCACATTGCCACTCTTATCAATAAAGCCATACTTGCCGTTTAATTTAACTAAGGCAAGGCCCTCATAGAAACTTACAGCATAATCATACTTTATTGGAACAACAACATTACCACTCTTGTCGATAAAGCCGCATTTACCGTTTAATTTAACTAAGGCAAGGCCCCCATAGAAACATACAGCTTCATCATACTTTAATGGAATAACAACATTACCACTCTTGTCGATAAAGCCCCATTTACCATTTAATTTAACATTAGCAAGGCCCTCATAGAAACTTACAGCATAATCATACTTTATTGGAACAACCACATTGCCACTCTTGTCAATAAATCCCCATTTACCGTTTAATTTAACCGGGGCAAGGCCCTCGCGGAAGTTACCCTTATAATCATATTTCTTTCGTTTCTTTGCCGGCTCTTTTTCGGCGGCACGGGCTTTTGCAATTGAATCTTGGCGGGCCCGCTCTATTGCAGCCAAACGCTGCTGCTCGGCTTCTGCGGCGGCACGTACCTTTGCTATTGAATCTTTGCGCGACTGCTCTATTGCTGCCAAACGCTGTTGCTCGGCTTCTGCGGCCTGCTCGGCCTTATAATCGCCCCACCAATTTATGCCACCAACAGCCATTAGCAGCAGAAGAACCGCAGCGGCTGCAACCCATTTCCACGGGTTACTCTTTTGTGGTTCGGGCTTTTCGGCGGGCGCTGCGGGTTTTTCTTTCGGCTTTTCAGCCTTTTTAGGTTGCTCGGCAGCTTTTTTAAAAGCCTTTTTAGGCTCGGCGAGCTGTTCGGGAGTTTTTTTTGCAGGCTCGGATACAACCGTTACCTTGGGCTGTACGTCAATAAACGTCTCCTCGTGCGACGCATTAACCATCGTCTCCTCACTATCGGCGGCCTCGCCCGAGGCGCCGAGCAGCGCAATAAACTCCTCGGCCGTGGCGGGGCGGTCGCTCTTGCGCAGTTGCATTGCCTGTGCCACAGCGTTTCGCACGCGGGGCGAGATATTCTGCGGCAGCGCGGGCAGTCCCTCGTTAAAAATCTCATCCGCCTGCGGGGGCGTAACACCCGAGAGCAGCTTATACAAAGTGGCTCCCAAAGAATAAATATCCGATTGAGGCGAGAATTTCCCCACTCCGCCGGCGTTATACTGCTCCATAGGCGCGTAGCCGTGGCTGATGCCAACGGGCGTGCTGCTCGTCTGGTCGCCGTGTTCGTCATATTGCTTACTGAGGCCAAAGTCA
>JAZSIU010000050.1:0-15359 GCA_045533955.1 Bacteroidaceae bacterium | reverse complement strand
GGTCTCCCTTTTTTATTTTTTTGTATTGCTGATTGACTTTTGCACTGTCGCTTGTCGGGCGAACCTTGCTCACGACTTTGAGCGTAGCAAAAAGGAGTGAGCAAGGAAGCAAATTTGTTGCACTTCTATCTTGACAGTATTGGCGGTAAGAATATCCTTTCACGGATGTTGGGGTTTGGTAAATGATTTTTTGAATGTGTTGTTGTATTTGCTTGAGGATATTTTATTGTATTCGATACTATATTCGCGCATTACATCTGAGTCTGTAAATTGTTTGCGGCTGTGGTGGGGCTGTATGTAATTGGGGTTACGGACACTGTGCGGTGGTTTATTTTGTGTCTCGTCTGCTTATTAAAAGCATTGCCCAATATATAATGTATGCCGGGCAGCGTTGCGAGTAAATATAGTAGTGCTTTTTTCATTATTCTTCTTATGTTTGTTGTCAGTTTGTTTGCATTGTAAAGTTAATGCTTGGGGACGGACTATAATAGCGTTTTTCTGTCTATTGTACAAAAATTGCTGCCGGCTGTATCTTTTGGGTGGTGTTGAATTTTGTACGGCGCGAGGAGGGGGGGCGACTGCATTTTATACACCCAAAGGCCGATTTTGTACATTGGCTTCGAAAATGTTTTGTGATAAACAGCAACTGTAATATATTTGCCTAAGCTAAAAAACGGGAATGAAGAAACAACTGATTATATCAACCTCAATAGACCTTGTGCGCATTGCGCCCGAGAGGATTGTCTATATAGCGTCGGATGGAAATTACTCGACGCTGGTACAGACGGATAATGAGGTGCGTATGCTGTCGTATCAGCTGGGGCAGATTGAGAAGATGATTGCTTCGCAGCTGGGCAGTGAGGGGAATATCTTCATTCGCATAGGTAAGAGTTTAATCATCAACAGCGCCTACATCTATTATATAAATGTGCCTAAACAGAAATTGATTCTGTCGGATGTTGCGTCGTTTAATCACTCGGTTACGGCGTCGAAGGAGGCGTTGAAGCAGTTGAAGGAGCTGTTGGAAAAGTAGATTAAAAAGTTATGAGAGAGCCTAAGGATATACGAGACGACCAGATTCGCATTATTGGCGAGGGTGGGGACTGCGGCCCTGCGCGTCGTGGTGTGTGGATTTTTATTTTTTCTGCTCTGGGGGTGTTGTTGGTTGCGGCGGCGTTGTTAACGGCCTTGTGGCCGAAGGATGATGAGCCTGCCGAGGTGGAGCCTGCGCTCTTTGAACCTGCGCCCGAGGTTGAGCCGCCTATTGCCCTCGGGCGCATCGGCAAGGCGGTAGACACTGCCGTGAGAGGATACACAGAGATTCGGGATACGATGATAAATGATATTCCTTTGAGGATTTTTATTCCTCATAATGCCGAAATGTCGTTGCACATTGGCAAGATGAACAAGATGGACAAGAGTGTGATTTATGCTGCGCAGGCGGCCGACGTACGTGCTGATAATGGTGGTATCGTGGGGGCGTTTGTGCTGCGGGGCGAGCCTCGTGCTTGGGGCCTCTCGAAAAAGGGGTTCTGTGCGTCGATAAATGGTAAGGTTACGATTGGTGTCGCCGAGAATTCGCCGCTCTTCGAGAAGGCAACCGAGCAGGGGGGATATTTCTTTCGTCAGTATCCTTTGGTGTGTGATGGGAAGGTCATAGACAATGAACCAAAGGGAAAATCGACGAGGCGGGCTATCTGCGACCGTAGAGGCGAGATTTTTATGGTAGAGACGGGGACAATTGAGTCGTTCCACGATTTTGCGCAAGCGCTGGCCGACCTTGGAGTGGAGCAGGCGGTGTATCTTGTGGGCTCGTCGGCTTATGGTTGGGCGGTGGATGAGGCCGGAATGGTACACGAGTTTGGCGAGGATAATGTTCGTTTGGGGCCTCGCAGGATGCCTAAGAATACAAGCTATATTGTGTGGCGACGAAAATAACTACACGATGAAATGATGCGCCGGCGGGTGTTTCGTACAGGCCGGAAATAGTTTCGTACAGCCGAGCTTTTTCAGCTCGGCTGTACGAATTATTTTTTAGAAATTTGTGTTAAGAAATTATCACAAATAAGAGTTATGAAATACTTTTCTAAAATTTTCGCCCCGTTGCTTGTTGTAATTATTCTTGCTGCTTGCAAGGGTAAAGAGGCTCAGAGGCCTGAGGCGGCAGAGGAGTGCGCCGGGGCGCGCACTGCGGTCTATTATTGGAGGACTACGTTCGATATTGACTCGGCCGAGGCGGCCTTTATCGAGCGGCATAAGATTGGACGTATCTATCTGAGGATGTTCGACGTTGCGACGGAAAGGGATTTTCTGAGCGGCGCTTCGGAGATTGTGCCTATTGCAACGACGCAGTTTGCCTCGCCTCCCGCCGCTGATATTGAGATTGTGCCGGTTGTTTACATTACTATTGATGCGCTGCGCGAGATGAATGGCAGGGAGGCTGAGTATGGGGCGCTTATTGCCAAGAGGCTGCTTGCGATGGCCTCGTATAACAAATGCGGGACGACACGCGAGATTCAGCTCGATTGCGATTGGACGGCCTCGACGCGAGAGAGTTATCACAATCTGTGCCGACGGGTGAGGGACAAGCTTGCACCAAAGGGGATTGAGCTGAGCGTAACTATTCGTCTGCATCAGTTGTGCGAGGCTCCGCCTCCTGCGCACAGAGGGGGGCTTATGCTCTATAATACGGGTGCGATAAAAAATCCTGACACGCGTAACTCTATTCTACACATCGACGACGTAAGGCCTTATATAAGAAATATGCGCAATCCGATTCCACTCGATTATATTTATCCGCTTTTTGGCTGGGGAGTGAAATTCAAGGATAATAAGTTTGTGTCGATTGTCCCAGATGATAGTGTAGCGCTCGCCGAGAAGGAGTATATAAGGTACGAGAGGGCTGCGGCTGCGGATATTCTCGAGGTGAAAAAGTTTGTCGAGGAGCATCTCGGGCCTCCTGCGAGCGGGAATATTCTGTATCATTTGGATTATTCACAATTAAAGAATTATACCAACGATGAAATTTCTAAAATTCTTTCTCATTAGTGCGCTGTTGTTGTGCGTGGCCGACGGTGCGTGGCCCTGCGGTATATATCATTATACTCCCGGCGGGTACTATATGTACAGGGTTTATGAGGCCGACCCCGAACCTGAGCTGGGCGTGAAAGAGGCCTATTCGGGGGCGGCTGTGAACTGCGAGGCGTGGAGGCGTCTGACCTCAAAGGATATTCCGCTCGAGGATATTTACAGTGTGGTTTATAAAATGACACTCAAGGAGTTTGAGGCGGTTTATAATAATCGTGCCGAGGGGTACGAGAATAAATTTCTTGAGTGGATAACAAAGAGGGACGCTGCCGTAGTGGATTTCTTGCTTTTGGCAAAGTGCAATGAGCATATTCGCCTCAAGCTTAACTCGCGCTGGTACTATCCGACGATGGAGATTGATGCTCCGATGAGGCTCGACGAGATTCCTGCAAAGGCTTTGTCGGCGGACGATAAGCGTTTGCGCGACAGGTATCTGTTGCAGGCTGTAAGGGCGCTTTTCTCTTTGGGTAAGTATGACGAGTGTATTGCGCTGTGGGAGAGCGAGGCCTCGCTGCTGCCACGGGATAATCTTATGCGTAGGCTCATTCAGCCTTATGTTGCAGGTGCCGAGTATAGGGTAAATAATTCTGACAAGGCTGTGGCGTATTTTGCGCAGTTGGGCGATGTAAATTCGATGCTCTTTTGTGCGGGGCGCGCGGGCGAGGAGCTATCGACGCTTGAGGCTCTTGAGCTGGTGTGCGAGTATGCCCCGAACAGCGATTATATTCCCCGCACGTTACAAAAATATGTGAGGGGATTGGAGCCTACGGGCGAGGTCTATCAGTATCTCGACAGGCCGGTTGCCGTTGATGAAAAGTTTCTTGCGCTGTGCCTGCGAATGGCGCGGGACAAGAGGGTCGAGAATACTGCAATGTGGTACTATACGGCGGCTTTTCTTGCCGACCTCGAGGGGGATGTGCACGAGGCTTCGCGCCTTCTTTCGCTGGCCGAGAGGGGTTGCACGAGCAAATATATCGGGCAGTCGATAAAGGTGTTCAGAATATATCTGGATGCTCAAATGGCCACCTACGATGCTGACTACGAACATAAATTATGGGCTCAATTAAGGTGGCTCGATGCGATGATTGTGGCGGGTATAGACGATAATGTGCGCAACGAGACTGCACGCGGATATAAACTGCAAACCCTCATAAGCTACTATTATTGGAATGATGTGATGCGCAGAATTGTGCTCTCCGAGGTGTGTCCGCGTATGATAAAAGCCGGGAAGACTACACGTGCGTTGCAGCTTGCCAATATGGCCGATAATCGTTTGTTGGGAATTGTCAACAAAAGGGAAAAGACGCAGTGGCAAAAGGTGGATGGCAAATATAAAGATGTGGTTACAGAGGCTTATACATTGGAGGCTTACCGATATTCCGATGATTTTAATCCCTACGATTATTCTAACAGTTTCTTTGAGATGATTGACAGCTTGGGGCTTGATGCTGCTGTGAAATATGTGCAGAGTGTGCAGTATCCGCAGTCGGATTTTGACAGCTATCTTAACAAAAGGGGCTATACGAACTGCGATTATCTGTACGATATTTTGGGTACGCAGTCTCTGCGCAATATGTGCTATGCGCGGGCGGTGGATTATCTGGGCAGAGTGAGTCCGGGCTATAAAAAACATCATAATCTTTATCTGAATTACGACCCGTTCAGTGTCGAATATGAGCGCATCGAGGCGTCGGACGATTTTAAGTATGATTTTGCACGTGAGATGCTCTCGCTTGAGCAGGCGATGAACGGTTGCGCCGAGCCTAACCGAAAGGCGCGATTGATGATTAAATATGCTACGGGAATTAAAAATTCGTTCGATATATGTTGGACGCTTACGCAATATTATCGGGGTTCGAGCTATTGGGGACAGGTGTGCGGAAAGAGAAATTGGGAGGATGGTAAATTTGTGAGAGCCGCCATTAGGCGCGTCGAGCAGCTTGTGGCCGAGGCTGGTAGGATTGTTACGGACGATGAGGTTGCGGCCGATATTCAATATGAGTTTCGCAATTTCAGAACTGTGGCCGAGAAATATCCTTATACCGAAAAGGGTCGATTGGTTCGGGGACAGTGCGATAATCTGTACGACCATAGGGCAATGGAGCGTCGTAGCAGATGTTGCGGTTGGTATAATTAAGTCGGGAAAGTGGCGGCTGTGCCGTGGCTGAAAGGCGGAGCGGAGAGGGGTGTTCCGAATACGAGGCTTCTTTTTTTTATATGTTACGGTTTTTTGTATGTGGCGCTTAGCTTTTTTATGTTAAATTGTTGTAGGATGTGAAGATTTTTGCGGATATTTTTTTAATATTCAAGCAGGCTTGATATTGTTCCGCTCGCTTGTTGTTATCTTTGAGCTTACGCTCTAAGATTTTCGGCGCTCGCTTTGTAAAATATTGAAGTAAACTTCATATTTTCCGCTCGCTTGTTGTTATCTTTGCAAGAAAGTATGCCGAGCGGTTGCTCTAAAAGTCTTTTCTTTATGGATTATCAGCAAATATTAGAGAATATTTATCAAGCAATTATACCATACGCAAAAAATGGTAAGCAGGCCGATTATATCCCTGAATTGGCTAAGGTGAACCCCGACCAATTTGGAATGTGTATCCACACGATTTATGGCGAGACAGCAGCTATCGAACAGGCTGACACACGATTCTCAATACAGAGTATCTCGAAGGTGTTTACGTTGGCTATGTGCTTGTCAATCAAGGGTGATGACTTGTGGAACAGGGTGGGTAAGGAACCGTCGGGGACGGCGTTTAACTCGCTTGTGCAGTTGGAGGTGGAGAAGGGTGTGCCGCGTAATCCGTTTATAAATGCGGGAGCGCTTGTGATGGCTGATATACTGCTCTCGAACCTTAAGGACCCCGAGGCCGATTATCTGAGTTTTGTGCGTGCGGTGGCATCGAACCCTACTATCGACTACAATCGCGAGGTGGCAAGCTCGGAACGCGAGAATGGTTTCTTGAATGCGGCTATTGTGAATCTGCTGAAATATCACGGAACTATTGAGAATGGTATTGAGGAGGTGCTGCACTTTTATTTCCTGATGTGCTCCATTGAGATGAGCTGTCGGGAACTGTCATTGGCTTTTTTGGTGTTTGCCAACCATCGACGAAAATTCGATTACGAGGGGATAAGCCTCACTGCGTCGCAGGTGAAGCGCATAAATGCCATTATGCAGACTTGCGGCTTCTACGACGAGGCAGGCGAGTTTGCTTATCTTGTGGGGCTGCCCGGAAAAAGTGGCGTGGGCGGTGGCATTGTAGCAATACATCCGCTGCAATATTCTGTGGCTGTGTGGAGCCCGCGTCTGAACCATAAGGGAAATTCTGTGATGGGGATTAAGGCGTTGGAGCTGCTGACAACTGAGACTAAGGCTTCAATTTTTTAGGTTGAATAATCAATCGGCTAATATTATAAAAATACTTAATGCTTATGAGAAAAATCTTTGCTCTTTTAGCTTTTTTACTTGTTTCTATGACCTTGGTGCAGGCGCAGAAGAAGGATTATCCTTTTACACTGACGCAGGAGGGCGAGGAACCTGTGCTTTATTACATTTACAGCGGCCGCGACGGTAAAGGCGGCAAAAGTTCGTATGTGTTTACTAATATTACGCCGTGGGGCTCGAGTAAGCAGGCGCTGTGCATAAATAATCAAGACCCCAGATATCCGCTGAACCAATTTTGGTATTTTATGGAGGCCGAGGATGGTAATATTATGATTATCTCGGCCGAGGATAATAAGATTGTTACGGTAAAGAACAGTCGGGATGCTGCAAAATGCACCGAGATGCAGAGCAGGAACGATAGGACGAATAAATTCTATACGTGGATTCTTGATTGCACAAACGGATGCTATGCTTTTAAGACGTCGGATGGAAAGAGCTTCCTCAGCCATAATGGCAACTGGAGCAGCGGCGGTCAGGAGATGGGACTTTACAATGCTGACGGTTCAAAGGACGAGGGCTCACGGGTGTTTTTCGAGGCTGCCCCCGAGGGTGTGAGCACGGGAATAGTAGTAAGTGTAGCCGAGAGTAAGGAGCGCGGCAAGGGTATATACACAATTACCGGACAGAAAATCGAGAGGATTATATGCTCCGGAATTTATATCGTTAATGGTAAAAAAACTTTGGTAAAATAACTATTAAATGGGGGCTTTACACCTCTTTTTTGCCTCCTCCTCTTTTTCTCTGCTTGATGATGGCCGAAGAGTTAAAGTGTGTGTGTGTCTTCCTCCTCCCCCCACCTCTCTGCGCATAATGCCTGAGTGCCGGGCCTTACATCAAATATGGGACTTTGGTCGCTCGATTTCGAACCAATTACCATATTGTTTGGGGGGAATGGTTCGGGTAAGTCGACAATACTTAATGTGATTGCTCAAAAACTATATGCAAATAGGCTTTCAATGTTTAATACAAGTTATTGTTTCGATAAATATGTAGATAAATGTCAGTATAGAGCAAGTAAGTATCTTGCCGGAGAAACTATTTATAATGGGCATCGCGAACTTCAAAAATACGATATTTCTAAAATTACTACGGTACTTACAAGTGATGATATTTTTCATATGATGCAGGAACACCGTTTAGAGAACGATAGAAAACTGCAAAAAAGTCGTTTCTTGGAGGATGATTATTATCGTCCCGAAAGTTTACCTAAACACTTGAATCTTGAAACAGGTTACAATGTTGAACGCTATATTAAGGGTGTAGAGGTTAGAAAAGCAAAGTCATTCAGTAAGTATTTGCAACAGACACTCGGAGAATTGAAAAGAGGATTCAGCAATGGCGAGACTGCACTTATGAAACTGAATGAGGTGTTGAACGAGCCGGGATTATATATCTTGGATGAGCCCGAGAACAGTATGTCCGGCGAATTCCAGATGAAACTTAAGTCTATAATAGAATACCTTGCCCGATACGGTAATTGTCAGTTTGTAATATCTACTCATTCGCCTTTTTTGCTTTCGATGGAGAATGTCAAGAAATACAATTTAGACCACACTCCGGTAAGTGTATGCAAATGGTGCGAGTTGGAAAGTATGCGACATTATTACAAACTATTCGCAGGAGCAAAGGAACATTTCGAGAAATAAAAGAAGGGACTCTGCAACTTAATAAAGAAAAAATAACAATATTACGAAGAATGAACCTATACAAAAATTGTAACAAACGAGTTAGAAACGTAAAATTTATTTTAGCGATTATCGCAGCGAGTGCAGTATATGTTCGCCGATAGGCGAATATAGCAAAATAAAGAAATTCAGACTATGAAAAGAAGACGAGAATCCTGAATGCGAGGAATATATTAACAATACTAAATTGAACCATTTTCCTAAAATTACAATAAATGGCGATGTTGCAACGATAGAGCGTATTGCGGTGTTCTTTCTAATTAGAATCTGTAAATATCGTGCGGCTCTACGTTATAACAGAGAGGCTCGAATTATAGAGAATTACGGGTTGGACGACACTAAACTGTTTGAGTTTTCTCCATCAATAAAACTATGACCAATTAAAAAACGAGGTAAATTTATAGTATTGAAAGGTCTTGACGGGTGTGGTAAATCGACACAGACGAGGTTGCTGTTAGAGCATTTGGAGAGGGAAGGGCATAAGTGCAAATTCATACATTTCCCCATTCTGTAACAAGGTGTATATGGGAAGCTCATAGCGCAGTTCCTGCGTGGCGAATTTGGACGCATAGAGGATGTTCATCCACAGCTTGTTGCCTTGATGTATGCCTGTGAAAGTCGGGAACACGTGCGTACTTTGCAAGAGTGGCTCGGGATAGGTTACACTGTTATCACTGATAGATATGTGTTTTCCAATATCGCATATCAATGTGCCAAACTCTCGGATGGTGCCCAGAAAACAGAACTGCGTGATTGGATTGTGAATTTGGAATTCAATGTAAATAATCTCCCACGCCCAACAAGGGTGCTGTTTCTTGATGTACCTAAAATGTATATTGAGAATTCAATGCTTAATGAGCGTGCAGGAGCTGACAGAAACTATCTATGCGGTGAGAAAGATATTCACGAGGCTGATGGCGCATTCCAATCGAAAGTGTATGACGAATATCAGAAGATGATAAGCTATATAGATAATTTTATAGCTATCAAATGCTACGACGATAGGGGGCTATACAGCATCGAAGAGATACACAGTCTTATTAGCAAGGAGGTGAAATGATATTTGCAAAGCAATGATACTTTCGGGGAGCAACATTACACGTAAAGTAAGATGACTGCTTGTGTCTTTATCTTAAAATTTAATGGGTTAACCAATGGGGTGTAAAAAAGCCCCGGTTTATAAAAGCAATTTGTGTTAATATTTTAGTATAGATTTATATTGTTGTAGGTATTGTTTATATTTGCTCGAATGTTAACGAAAAATTTTTGCAATAATTTGAAACAAAATATATGAAAACATTTGATTCTTTTACAGGACTTTATTCATTATCAAAGACTTTGCGCTTTGAGTTACAACCGCAAGGGAAAACATTGGAGCACATTCAAGGGGGGGCTTTGCTTGAAGGGGATCTGCATAGAGCAGATAGTTACTTAAAGGTTAAAGTGTTGATTGACGAGTACCATAAGTATTTTATTGACGATATTCTCGGTAGTTTAAAGTTACCTTACAGCAACGAAGGACAAAAGAATTCTTTAGAGGAGTTCTACACTCTTTATATGTGTGCAGCCGGAGATAAAGCGAAAAATGATAGAATGAGAGCAATTCAAGATAATATGAGGAAAATTATCTCGAAAAGTTTCTCCGGGGATAAAAGATACAAACGTCTCAATGGAAAAGAACTAATTAGAACCGATTTACTCTCTTTTGTAAAGGATGAAGAAAATCGCAAATTGGTTAAGGAATTCAAGGATTTTACAACTTATTTTACAGGCTTTCATAAAAACCGCTTAAATATGTATGTTGCCGATGCAAACTCAATATCTATTGCATATAGGCTTATACACGAGAATCTTCCTCGTTTTATTGATAATATGAATGTTTTTGAAAGTGTGGCTGCAAGCTCTCTTGCCGATAAATTTCCACAGCTATACAAAGAATTCGAAGAATATTTAAATGTCAATAAAATTGATGAGATTTTTAAATTAGATTATTATAATACGGTTCTGACACAGGCTCAAATAGATGTATATAATGCAGTAATAGGCGGAAAAACTCTCGATAACGGGCGTAAGATTCAGGGCTTGAATGAATATATAAATTTGTATAATCAGGCGGTTAAAGAAAAGTCGGCTCGTCTTCCAAAATTTAAACCTTTATACAAGCAGATTCTTAGCGATAGAAATGCTGTTTCTTGGTTGCCGGATGAGTTTAGCTCGGATGATGAATTGCTTGTAACTGTTGAAAATGCCTATCGGGAACTGCATACAAATGTTTTTGTGAAACTCAGAGCATTGCTTGTAAATATTTCAGATTACGATGTTTCTAAGATATATTTAAAAAACGATTCTTTGCTGACAAATATATCACAAAGGATATATGGTAAATACGGTAGTATTAGAGATGCTCTTTTAAATGCGCTTAAGAAGGAGGTTTCACGAAAGTCGAAGAAGGAGACGGATGAGGCGTATAAGGAGCGCCTTGTAAAGATTCTAAAATCGTTAAGCAGTGTTTCTATCGGTGCGATAGAGGAGGCATTTGCCGGTAATGAGGAGTGTAAAAATACCATTTCAGGATATTTTGCTGCTATTGGTAAAGATGATGCGAATAAAGTCGATTTATTCACTAAAATAGAGAATGCTTATGCCGAGGTAAAAGATACACTGAATATCCAATATCCCGAAGGCAAAAATCTAGCACAAGATAAGCCAACGGTTGAAAAATTGAAGAATCTGTTAGATGCAATCAAGGAGTTGCAACAGTTTGTTAAGCCGCTTCTTGGCGATGGTAATGAACCGGAAAAGGATGCAAGGTTCTATGGAGAGTTCTCTGCTTTATGGGATGAGCTCGCCCAAATTACTCCGTTGTATAATATGGTGCGCAATCGAGTTACTCGTAAACCATATTCTATTGAGAAAATTAAACTCAATTTCGAGAATCCTATCCTTTTAGATGGTTGGCCGGTTGAGCGCGAAATAGCAACCTCGAGTATTCTTCTTAGAAGTGGCGGATACTATTATTTGGGCTTGATGAATAAGAAATTTAAGAAAGAATTCAAAAAATATCCGGCACCATTGAATGCTGAAGATGTAATAGAGAAAATGTTTTATTTGCAAGCTGCCGACCCAAGTAAAGATGTTCAGAATCTGATGGTTATAAATGGTGCCACTGTAAAGAAAAATGGACGTAAAGAGAAAGACGGAGAATTTGCTGGCGAGAATATTGCTCTCGAAAGATTAAAGCTCACGCATTTGCCCAAAGAAATAAATAGAATAAGATTGTCAAAGTCTTACTCTGTGTCGAGTGATAATTTTTCAAAGGTCGATTTAATAAAGTTTATCGATTACTATAAGGAAAGGGCAAAGGAGTATTATAGCTCGTTTGTTTTTGAGTTTTTACCATCGGAAGAGTATTCTAATTTTGGCTCTTTTACTAATCATATAAATGAACAGGCTTATCAAATACAGTTTAAATGTATCTCGAAACAGTATATTGATAATCTTGTAGAGGAGGGCAAATTGTACCTGTTTAAAATTTATAATAAGGATTTTTCGCCTTATGCAAAAGGGAAACCAAACTTGCACACCTTGTATTGGAGAATGTTGTTCGACGAAAGGAATCTATCCAATGTGGTATATAAGTTATGTGGTGGAGCGGAAATCTTTTTTAGGAAGGCAAGCATCACTTGTAGCGAACCTACTCATCGTGCCAATCTTCCTGTTGCAAACAAGAATCCGTTGAATGACAAGAGAGAGAGAGTTTGTTTGCATATGACCTTATAAAAGACCGAAGATATACTGTTGATAAATTTCAATTCCACGTCCCAATAATTATCAATTTCAAGGGTGTAGGTAAGGAGAATATCAACGATGCTGTAAATGAATATATCAGGCAGGCGGATAATCTTCATATTATAGGTATCGACCGTGGTGAGCGGCATTTGTTATATGTTACTGTAATAGACTTGAAGGGAAATATCAAGGAGCAGCATTCTTTGAATGTGATTGGTAATACTGATTATCACAATCTGCTCGAGTGTCGTGAGAAAGAACGCGACGAAGCACGCCGTAGCTGGCAGACTGTGGAGAAGATAAAGGATGTTAAAGAGGGCTATTTAAGTCAGGCTATACACGAAATAACGCGCTTGATGATTAAGTACAATGCAATAGTGGTTCTTGAAGATTTGAATATGGGATTTATGCGTGAGAGGCAGAAGGTTGAGAAGCAGGTGTATCAGAAATTTGAGAAGATGCTTATTGATAAACTGAACTATATTGTTTTAAAAGATGCTCAACCAAATGAGGCCGGTGGTTTGCTGAATGCTTATCAACTTGCAAATAAGTTTGATACATTCAGTAATAAAGGAAAGCAATGTGGCTTTTTGTTTTATACACAAGCTTGGAACACAAGCAAGATTGACCCTGTAACGGGCTTTGTAAACCTTTTTGACACCCGTTACGTTTCAATGTCAGCGGCTGTTGACTTTTTCAAGAAGTTTGATTCAATTAAGTATAATAGTGAGAAAGATTGGTTTGAATTTGCATTCGATTACAATTGTTTCACAGCTAAAGCCGAGGGTTCACGCTCTTATTGGACAATTTGCACGTATGGTAATCGCATAGAAACTAAACGTGAAAGAGATAATAATAATCAGTTTGTCTCCTGTACTAAGAATATTACAAATGAATTGAAAGAGTTATTTGCCCAAAATGGTGTAAATATCAATTGTGATGATATTAAAGATGCTGTTCTGAAGCAGAAATCATCCACCTTCTTTGAGTCGCTGTTGCATCTGTTGCGTCTGACATTGCAGATGCGAAATAGTGCAACGGGAACAGATGTCGATTATATGATTTCTCCGGTAATGGGCGAGGATGGCACATTCTTCGATAGTAATAGTTGTAGTGATGAATTACCCAAAAATGCCGATGCTAATGGAGCATATAATATTGCTCGAAAAGGATTGTGGATTGTGCGCCGGATAAAATCAACCGCAGATGGTCAGAAACCTAATCTGGCAATATCAAATAAGGAGTGGCTCAATTTTGCACAGACTAAACCTTATAAAAATAATTAGTAAAGTTGCGATGGATGGGTATATCCCAATCTCTATGTTAAATGATTTTGTCTTTTGTCCGTATTCCATATATTTACATAATGTTTATATGGATGCGGACGAAGGGCTGTATTATTCGCTTTATCAAGTAAGAGGGAAAATGGCGCATCAAACAGTAGATGAAAAGAGGGTAAGCAGCAGAAAAAATGTGTTGCAATCTTTGTGTATCTGCTCTGACGAATATAAACTTATGGGTAAAATTGATTTGTTCAGGATTGATAAGAGGCTGTTGGTGGAGCGTAAATACAGCTTAAAACAGATATTCAAAGGGCAGATATATCAGTTGTGGGCTCAATATTTTTGTATGACCGAGATGGGGTATAGTGTCGAGGAATTGGCTTTTTATGAGACCTCAACAAATAAGATGCATTATATCCCGCTTCCAACAGCGAACGAAAAAGAAGAATTTTTATCGTTTATAAAAGGGGTGCGCGAGTATTCTCCTGCGAGCCAATTGAATGTAAATACAAACAAATGCAAATATTGCATATATTGTAATCTTTGTGATAAAACCTTTGTTGAAAATGTTTACTCGTAAGGATATTGAGTATCGTACGGTTTTTGTTATTAACTGTATAAAGGATAAGGGGCTTCGTGTAAGCAATGGTGAGTTGTTGCTCGAGGATATTGAAGAAAAGAAAACTCTCACTAAGCTCCCTTTTCAGAAGATTCTTGTTCTGTTTGTTGTGGGGCATATTCACATTACTACACCCTTGATTGATAAGTGCAAGAAATATAATGTTGCACTAATTGTTGTTAAACCTACTTTGCGTCCTGTTTTCTTTTGGTCGAATTTGGCCGAAGCGAATTACCTATTACGCAAGAAGCAATTTGAGTTTGCGTCTGATGATATTAGTATAGCTAAATGGCTTATGTATTGTAAAATCTGTAATCAGCGCTCTATATTGCAAAAGACAAGAAAGAACGATGATGTAACAACCGAAGCTATTGGTATATGTAATAAAGCGCTTGATGAATGGTTGTCGCGCGTGTTTGACTATAACAGATTGCTGGGGCTCGAGGGGTATGTGTCAAAGGCTTTTTTTACGGCATATTTTCAGGATGCTGACTGGCCGGGACGGCGGCCTCGAACCAAATGTGATGTTCTTAATACTACGCTCGATATTGGTTATACTATATTGTTTAATTTTGTTGAGTGTTTTGTCAGAATGTTTGGTTTCGATTTATATGTCGGTGTTTATCACCGATTATGGTTTAAAAGAAAATCGCTTGTCTGTGATTTGGTGGAGCCTTTCAGATGTATAATAGACAGGGCGGCGCGCACAGCGTTTAATCGTAAACAATTTACAAAAAAGGATTTTTTATTTCAGAATGGTGAATATAGACTTAAGCCGCAGATGAATAGTGAATATTGTAAAGTGTTTTTTGATGCGCTAGTTACATATAAGACGGATATTTTTTTGTTTGTTCGTGATTATTATAGGTGTTTTATGCAATCGAAGAGTATTGATTTATATCCTCAATTCAAAATATAATGTTAGTGATAAGTTATGATATTAGTGATACAAAGCTCAGGACGCGCTTTGCGAAGATTTTAACATCGAGTGGCGCAATTCGTCTCCAATATTCTGTATATGAGGTAAATAATACGTCCCGTGTTTTGGATAATTTGTTATTGAAAATTGATAATTTCTCTCATTATTTCACGGGCGGCGATAGCGTGATAATATTTGATGTTGCAGCTGTTAAACTGAAAAAATATGGCAATGCTATACACCGCGACACTGATATTGTGTATTTCTGATATGCTACTATTGCAGACCTTGCTCTTTATTTTAATTGCTTTGTTCGTAATTGATTGGTTAATAAGGTGTTCTGTGAATTTATCCTTTTGGGTGGGTATAATAATCCTTGTTCTAAAAAGCATACTGTCAAGATAGAAGTGCAACAAATTTGCTTCCTTGCTCACGACTTTGAGCGTAGCGAAAAGGAGTGAGCAAGGTTCGCCCGACAAGCGACAGTGCAAAAGTCAATCAGCAATACAAAAAAATAAAAAAGGGAGAC
>JAZSIU010000037.1:0-31673 GCA_045533955.1 Bacteroidaceae bacterium | reverse complement strand
ACAACGTTTACAACGTCAAAATAATCAAGTGTGCCTGCGGGTAGCAGAAGAGAGTAGCCGTCTTTTTGCATTGTCTTTGAATTTTATTGACAGCAAATATAGACATTTATTTTTTACCCCTCAACTTTTTACGATGAGCCTTTTTTTTCTTACCCTTTGGGTTTCTGACTGTTTTTTATTAGTTTTGCATAAATTGGGCTTGTAGGTAAAAGTTGGTGGCTAAGCAAAAAGTTTAGCTTGCTTATAGAAGAAAAACTTTTGCCTGTAAACCATAAATTTCCAAAACAAAACTGAAGAAGTGTTAAATCTGTAATTTATGCTGACAAAATTGTTTGGTTACAATCCTAAGGAGACTACTGTGCGCACAGAGGTTATGGCGGGATTGACTACCTTCTTGACGATGGCCTATATTCTGGCTGTGAATCCTAATATCCTTGGCGAGACGGGGATGGATAAAGGGGCGCTTTTTACAACGACTGTGATAATGGCGGGTATTTCTACCATTTTTATGGGGCTTTATGCTAAACTGCCTTTGGCGCTTGCTCCGGGTATGGGACTTAATGCCTTTTTTGCCTATACGGTGTGTATGGTGATGGGCTACTCGTGGCAGTTTGCGCTGACGGCTGTGTTTCTCGAGGGGCTTTTGTTTATTCTGCTGACGGTAACTAATCTTCGCGAGAAGATTGTGGATGTGTTGCCCGATACGCTGAAAAAGGCTATCAGCGCGGGTATCGGACTTTATATTGCTTTTATCGGCCTTAAGAGTGCGGATATTATTGTGGATAATGAGGCTACGCTGGTGAGCTTGGGCGATATTACTACGGGCTCGGCGCTTTTGGGCGTGATTGGTATTGCTGTTACTTCAATTCTTTTAGTTAAGAATGTTAAGGGGGCGCTTCTCTTTGGTATTCTTGTTACTACGCTATTGGGTGTTCCTCTTGGGGTTACGCAGTTTGATGGGGTGGTGAGTGTGCCGCCCGGCATCGAACCTATCTTTATGCAGTTCGAGTGGACTAATATTTTCACTAAGGATATGTTGGTGATTGTTTTTACTTTCCTTTTTGTCGATTTATTCGATTGCATTGGTACGGTGATTGGTGTTACCGAGCGTGCGGGAATGGTGAAGAATGGCAAAATTCCGCGCTTGAAGGAGGTGTTTGTCGTAGATTCTGTTTCGACTACTGTTGGTGCTATGATGGGTACAAGCACTGTGGCGGTGTATGTCGAGAGTGCTGCGGGTGTCAACGAGGGTGGACGTAGTGGATTGACGGCGTTTACCACGGGTGTCTTCTTTCTGCTGGCGCTGTTCCTCTCGCCTCTGTTCTTGGCTATCCCGGCGGCGGCTACGACACCGGTGCTTGTGCTTGTGGGATTGATGATGATGGGCTCGGTGCTTAATGTTAATTTCTCGGATTATTCCGAGGCGATTCCTGCGTTTATCTGTATTCTGTTTATGCCTTTGTGTTATAGTATCTCGGATGGTATTGTGCTGGGACATTTGTCGTATATTTTCATCAATCTGTTGAGTGGAAAATATAAGAAGGTGAGTGTGGGAATGTATATTTTGGCGGCCTTCTTCTTGCTGAAATTTATTCTTTGATTCAGACGGTTTGTAATATTTTCTCCAATTAAATATCCGACACGTTTTTTTTATCCGTGTCGGATATTTAATTTTATTGACTCAGTAGCAAAAAGGTGGGGTCGAGATAATTCTATTTATCACCCTCTCGGAATACTTTATGCGGCTATTCTCTCTTTCACTTTAGACTTTAGGGCTTACTTTTTTTCTGAAAAAAAGTAAGCAAAAAACCTGCACCTAAAGAAATTGTCGCGGGGCCTCCTTTGCTCGTGAGGCAACGATGTGCTCACTCGGTCGGATGCTTGCTTGTCATTTCGGTTTACGATTGTTTTAAGGGTGCTGCGGACCGCCCTCACTTAGTCGCTTGTAAACAAGCGTCTAAGTAGCGGTTAAACATACCTCGCACTTTTTCCTTAAAACAATCGAACCTACATTGAATTTCTTTTTTATGGTGCAATAAATTAAAAGTTACCTTTTGCACGTAATTATATGCGGCAGTTCTTAATAGTGAAAAATAGATTACTAATTCTATCCACAGTAAATTTCTACTGAGCCATTTTATTTGCTTGCCCAAAAGTCTAAATACCTGCGGGCTACTTTTTGCGGCAGATGGTGGCGCTCTATGAGGAGGATGCTCTGCTGCTGCATTGTGGCGATGCGCTCTTTGTGCAGGAGAAGCTCGCGTAGTTTGTTATATACATCTTGCTCGTCGGGGACGACGTTGACCATCGGGCGCAACTCGTTCTCGCCTAAAATTTGGTAGCACTCTTCCTCGGCGCCGCCTACTACTATCTTACCTTTGGAGAGGGCCAGCAGGGCGTTCATACCGGGTGAGTAGCCGTAGAGCTGGTCGAGGAGAATATCGCATTCTTCGACCATTTTGCTGTATTGTTCGAAGGGGATATTCTGGGCTTTCAGTATTTCGCACTCGTCGGGGTGGTCGGAGTGTAGGCGCTCGAGGGCGCGCAACATTATGTCGGTGCCTTTGTATATACTGCGGCTCTTTTGTATGCCTATGAAAAAGCGTACTTTGCGATTGCCGTCGTAGGTGCGGATGCTACTCGGGGACTCGGGGACGATGGGGAAGGGAATGTAGGTGAGTTTCGGAGCGTGTTTCTCTTTGTAGGATGTGTGGTATTCGTACATTCCGGCTATTATGCCGTTGCAGTCGTCGGCGATAAGGTGGTTCAGATGGGCTTTGGGGGTATCTTGCCAATCGGCTATCTGATGCCGTGTGTAGTCGTTGGTTACCTCTTTTGTGCCGATGTTAAAGTCGGAGTAACGGAATACGGGGGGGCGGGCGGTGGCGCAATCGACCCAAAAGGCGTCCATCCCGAATGCGCCGAGGAAGATTTTTTTGTTGTTGCGGCGCAGATAGCGGTAGATGGGGAAGAGGCGCTCGGCCTTGAGCTCGAGGAACATTGGGTTTATTAGTTGTACTACGTCGTAGCCGCGCAGGAGGGGCAGGATGCAGAGGGTCTTTAATAGGTATTGCAGGCCGCCTATTTTGGTGTATCGGCGCACAAGGGAGATGTCGCGGCGATAGTTTTTCCAAAAGTCGCCGTTGCTCACTACGCAGACGGTGTGTCCCAAGCTGCGCAGCCCCTCGGCGAGGGTCCAATGGACGTTGCTGTATTCGCCTATGAGTAGTATCTTCATTGCTTGAGGGGTTTTTTTCTTGGGGTGATGAGGCGCAGGATGTAGAGCCCTATCGGGTTGTTGGCCAGCAGACGGAAAAGAATATATTTCAGACTGTGGGTGAGATGAGGTAAGGGGTATAATCCTATGGAGCGCAGACGGGTGTTGCACAGGGTGCGTATCTGCTTGGCGCTCTTGTTGTTGTAGAGGAGGTTTAGGATTGTATCGACGGTGAGCATCGTTATTTTGCGCTTGAGTGCCCGACGCTGTATCTTGTTGCTTGTGGGTTGTTGCCGGCGGCGGAATTCTGTGAGGCGCTCAAGGAGTGCGAAGAGGTCGTCGAGCCTTTTTTCTTCAAATTCTTTGTTGCTGTTTGATGTTATTGATTCGGGGCGCAGGCAGTAGTTGTATATTATTGCGTTGCTGTCGATGAGGCTTGTGGCGTGGTAGTGTAGCTTGGTGTTAAATTCTTCGTCCTCGTGATAGACGTTGGTGGCAAAGAGTATGTTGTGCCGAAGGGCTGCGCTGCGCTCGAATATGTAGGTGCAGGGGCTGCCCGAGAGGTTGTTCCGGGCCATAAAGAGGGCGCCGCTTATGGTGTTGCTTGTTTTTATTGTCGAGGCGGGGAGGGGGGTGAGGGCGCTCTGCTTGTCGGGGCATATTTGATAGTGGAAACGGAATATCTGTGGCTGTTCGTCGCGGATTATTTCGAGGCAGGGGGCGAGGCTTTTGGGGCGCAGGCAGTCGTCGGCGTCGATGAATTGTATGTAGCGGCCGCGGGCTTCGGCGAGGCCTTTGTTGCGGGCGGCTCCGGGGCCTGCGTGGGGCGATTGCAGCACTGTGATATTGTACGATGGGAAGGCTTCGGGCAACCATAGGGGGGCGACGGCAGAGCCGTCGTCAACGACGATTATCTCGTAGCTGTCGGGCGCAATGTCTTGCTCTACAATGCTTTGCACGCAACGGCTCAGTAGCTCGCGTGGCAGATTGTAGTGTGGTATTACTATTGATAGGAATATCATAGCTGCTGTTTTTTAGCATAGTTTCTTGTGTATCATTGCGTAGAGGCGACTGTGAATCGAGGCTCCGAAGAGGGCAAATGGGGTGTATTTGATTTTTGTGCGCAGGGGTATCTCTTTTTTGTAGAGGGTTTTTAGGTCGATGTGCTCGTCTTTGAGCAGGGCGCAGGCTGTCTGACGCTGTTGTTTGTTGCCGTCGCTGCATCGCAGAAGGTCGGTGAGGTTGTCGAGGGCGCGGAAGAGTATGTCGTGGCTCTCGGGCTCCATCTTGTACTCGTGCTTTACTTTTTTGTATAGGTTGACGAGGTTCTTGTAGCGGAATTGTTGGGTGGCAAAGGAGTAGCTGTTCGAGATGCTGCCTTCGTGGTCGTAGTAGTAGTAGAAGCCTGCGTCGGAGTAATAGACTGTCTGGCTGCTTTCGATGAGGGTGGGGGTTACCATTGTGTCCTCAAAAACTTCGCCCTCGGGGTAGCGGATGAAGAAGAATAGCTCGGCGCGGTATATTTTGTTGCAGGCGTAGCTGTGCTCGTAGCCTTTGCGTTTTATCCAATCGGTGAAGATGTTTTCGCTGCCGGTTATCTTTTGTGGTGCAAAGGATATTATGTTGCTGCCGGGCGATTCGTAGTGCTCGATTACGGGGTACTCGAGTATGTCGATGTCGGGGTGCGAACATAGTATGCGCATATTGTAGTAGTATGTGCCCGAGGCTATTGTGTCGTCGCCATCGACAAAGGTTATATATTCGCCTTGGGCGGCTGCAAGACCGGCGTTGCGGGCCGAGGAGAGGCCGCCGTTTTTTTTGTGTATTACGCGCACTTTGTCGCACTCTTGGGCGTAACGGTCGCAGATTGCTCCGCAGTTGTCGGGCGAGCCGTCATCGACGAGGATAAGCTCGTAGTCGGTGTATGTTTGCTGCAAAATGCTCTCTATGCAATTTTGCAGGTGTCGTCTGACTTTATATACCGGGACTATGATGCTTAATTTCATCTTGCTTGTGAATGCTTTGCTCGTTTTTTAATTTATTTGCGAAGATAATATCTTTTTTGGTTGTTTTTGCTTTTCGGGATGCTTTTTTTCGGGCGGGGCGGTTTTTTGTGGGTTGTTGGCTGCGCTCGCTTTAAAATCTCAAAGTAAACTTTGTGTATCTTACTCGCTTTTTGTATATTCGCAAAAATTTGTAATTCAGAGGCGTTGTGCGTGATTGCGCCGGCGTGCTTTATGTTTTTAATTTGGTGTTTTTCGCAATGGGCGAATCGAGTGATAAAAATGTGCAGCAGGGAAGCTATGCTCGCACTGTGAAATATCTTGGCATTTTCGGGGGGGCACAGGGGGTGTCTATGCTCCTGAATTTGGTGCGCAATAAGGTTGCGAGTGTGCTTTTGGGTGTCTCGGGACTTTCGGTGATTGCCATCTTCAACCGCACTATACAGATGTTTAGTGAGTGTACAGGGCTCAGCCTGTCGTTCAGTGCCATAAGGACTATGGCCGATGCTTACGAGAATTGCGATGCGCACGCAGTGGAGCGCTGTGTGAAGGTGGTGCGCAGTGTTGCTGTTCTCACGGGGCTTGTGGGGATGGTGCTTATGTTGTGTGTTACGCCTTTCATCAGTGAGTGGATTTTTGGCGATAATCACACTTATTATCTGCCGCGTTTCTTGATGCTTGCGCCTGTGGTATTTTTTATGGCTGTGTCGAATGGCGAGCTTGCTATCTTGCGAGGTATAAAGCAGTTAAATAAGGTGGCTGTATATACGTTTGCCACTGCTTTAATATCGCTTGTGGTTGCGGTGCCGCTGTATTATATAATGGGGGTGGGTGGAATCTTTCCGACTATATTGCTCACCGCTGTTTTGCAGATGGGGGTGCTGCTCTATTTTTCGTGTCCGCTGTACAGATATAGTGTGTCGCCTTTCTCGCCGAGCCTTTTGCGCGAGGGACGGGATATGGTGAAATTGGGTGCGGGGTATATTTATGCCTCTATTCTTGCGTCGTGTGCAATATGGCTTATCTGTGCTATGCTCTCGGATATTGGCGACGGCGAGACGGCGGGACTTTTCACTGCGGGGCTGGCGATGGTTACAATGCTGCCGGGGGTACTGTTTGCGGCGCTCGACTCAGAGTATTATCCGCGTCTTTCGGGAGTTGCTGCGCGTGCGTCCGTGCGCAACGGTATGATAAACGAACAGGTCGAGGTGCAGTTGCTCATTCAATCGCCTGCGCTTATGGCGTTTATGGTGGCAATGCCTGTGCTCATTCCTCTGCTTTATAAGAGTGCTTTCTCGCCTGCTGTTGTGATGGCGCAGGTGGCAATGCTGGGAATGTTTATGCGCACGATGACTTTTCCAATCTCGTTCCTACCGTTGGCTCTGAGCGATTCGTTGCTCTTCTTGGGCCTCGAATCGGTGTATAATGTGTTGCTTGTGGCGCTTGTGTTGCTGGGGTACGATGCGGCGGGAATGTTGGGCGTGGGTGTGGGAATTGCGCTGACGCATCTTGTCGATTTTATCATTGTCTATGCTGTGGCGCGTCTAAAGTATGGCTTTACTCTCTCGCGTCGTGTGGTGTGTTATTTTGTGTTGCAGTTGCCACTGATGATTTCGGCACTTGCTGTGTCGCTTGTGCAGCCATCGACGCTTGTTTATTGGTTTGCGAGCGGTGCGTGCGTCCTTTTGTCGGCTGCAATTTCAATGTATATGTTGCAAAAGTATTCTAACTTCTTCGATTCTATTGTAAAGAAAATAAAGAGAAAAATTGGGAGACAGAAATGATTAGATTGTGCTTTTTTTTGCTTATTGTGCTTGCCGCGCCTGTGAGACTATGCTCGCAGCAGGGGGATAGTGTCTCTTTGGCGGCGCCTTTTGATTTTCCTCTTCTGCTTAGCGGAAATTTCGGAGAATTGCGCTCTAATCACTTTCACGCAGGGCTGGATTTTAAAACTCAAGGGGTAGTGGGCAAGCCTATTCGCGTGCCTGCCGATGGTTATATATCGCGTGCCTCGGTGGCTGCCGGAGGCTACGGTCGTGCGCTGTACGTTACTCACGATAATGGCTATATTACGGTCTATGGCCATCTTGAGGCTTTTCCCGATAGTGTGGCGGCAAGGGTGCGTGCACGGCAATATGCCGAGGAAACTTTTGCGGTGGATATAAATTTTGAGCCTTATGAGTTTCCCGTGAAGCGCGGCGAGACGCTTGCTCTTGCAGGAAATACGGGCTACTCCTTTGGCCCGCATCTGCATTTCGAGGTGCGTGCGGCAGGCGGTAAGGAGATGATTAACCCCATCCGATTCTATCACAAACAGTTGCGCGATACTCGTGCGCCGCGTGCCCACTCGGTGGCTCTTGCTCCTTATCCTTGCGCCGGAGTGATAAACGGCAATCATTCGAGGCTGACACGTAAATTCTCGGGCAATCATCTGAATGATACTATAAGAGCTTGGGGCACAATAGGATTGTCGATAAAGGCCAACGATTATATGGACGATACTCATAATACTTACGGGGTGTATTCGATAGAGGTCTTTGTGGATGATTCGCTGCGCTTTGCAAGTAAAATGGATGGTTACGCGCGAGGCGAGACACGTCTGATAAATGCGTGGGTCGATTATGACAGATACTGCAAGCGCGGCGAGTGGTATCAGAATACTTTTGTCCTCGAGAATAATCCGCTACGCATCCTCGACGCCGATGGGAACAGAGGCTGGCTCACCATCGACACCGAGCGACCCTATAATGTGTTGTTTCGTCTGGCCGATTATCACGGGAACACGAGCCACTATAATATGACTATTTTGGGTGTGCGCGACACTATCCCTGTATGCCCCGAGCCCGATGCACACTATCTTTATTGGTTCCTTAACAATGAAATTTCTTACCCCGGGATGAGGCTCTCGGTGCCTCGGGGCGAGCTTTTCGAGAATGCTGTTCTTGCAGTCAAAGAGGATAGTGCGGCTCTTGGAGTGTCGCGTCGATACAGCATCGGCAGCAGGGTCTATCCTATGCGCAGTGGGGCACGAATATCTCTTCAGGTGCTCGATACATTGAATAATATCCCCCACGAAAAATATTACATGCGCCGCGTAACGCAAAAAGGCGCATCGAACGTTGGCGGAGAGTATTGCGACGGCTGGGTGTCGGCCAATATCTCGCAGACGGGTTGTTACGACCTTGCGATAGATACTTTTGCTCCAACGCTCAGGCCCATTGACGAGCGTCGGTGGGGGCGTCGCGGCGTAATTACATTCTCTATGGGCGACAAAGGACGGGGAATAAAGAGCTTCAAGGGGCTTATCGACGATGCTTTTGTACTTTTTGAGTACAGCAGCAAGAGCGGACGCCTCACCTGCAATATGCGCCGCGAGAAGATTAAACGAGGTGTGCACACGCTGCATCTGAGTGTTACCGATAATGCCGGCAATGTAACCGTGGTCGAGAAAAAAATAAGATACTAATTAAAAATATATTAGGAATTATTATGAAAAAGTTATTTATGACAATCCTTTGCGCCGCACTATCGATGGCAGCGGCCGAGGCGTGTACCAATTTTATCGTCGGAAAAAAGGCTTCGACCGACGGTTCAGTGTTTATATCGTATAGTGCCGACAGTTTCGGAATGAGCGGCTTTGTGGCTCATTTTCCTGCCGCTACACACCCCGAGGGTGCAATGCGCGAGGTTTACGATTGGGACAGCGGAAAATTCCTCGGCTGCATACGCGAGGCACGTCAGACATATAATGTCGTGGGAAATATCAACGAGCATCAGGTGGCAATTGCCGAAACAACATTCGGCGGCCGCGAGGAGCTTGTCGATACAACGGGAATAATAGACTATGGCAGCCTCATCTATATTGCTCTGCAACGCTCGCGCACAGCACGCGAGGCTATTGAGGTAATGACCACACTCACACAGGAGTATGGCTATTACAGCAGCGGCGAGAGTTTCTCTATTGCCGACCCCAATGAGGCGTGGATTCTTGAGATGATAGGTAAGGGTGGTGTCGAGAAGGGCACTGTGTGGGTGGCTATCCGCATACCCGACGATTGTATCTCGGCTCACGCCAATCAAGCTCGCATCCGCAAATTTGATATGAAGGACAAAGAGAATGTAATGTACTCGAAGGATGTTATAAAATTTGCTCGTAAGATGGGCTATTTCGATGGAAAGGATGCCGACTTTGATTTCGCAGCAGCCTACTGTCCCGCAGATTTTGGCGGCCTGCGCTATTGCGACGCTCGCGTGTGGAGTTTCTTCAATATGTATGCCGACCTTGATATGAACGACTATCTTGCGTGGGCCTCGGGCGACGCAACGGCCACTCCTATGCCTCTGTATGTAAAGCCTAAACAGAAACTCTCGCTTCAGGATGTTCAAAGAGGTATGCGCGACCACTACGAGGGCACTCCATTCGATGTTACACAGGATATTGGCGGCGGTATTTTCAATATGCCTTACCGTCTCTCGCCTCTGAGCTTCAAATACGAGGGTAAGGAGTATTTCAACGAGCGTCCAATATCTACCTTCCAAACTGCATTTACCTTTGTGGCACAGCTACGCAGTTTCTTGCCCAACGCCATTGGCGGTGTAATGTGGTTCGGTACCGACGACTCGAATATGGTTGTATATACTCCCGTATATTGCTGTACAACCACAATTCCCGATTGTTACGCAGCCGAGTATGCCGACCCTGTAACATTCTCGTGGAAGTCATCATTTTGGGTGTTCAATTGGGTGGCCAATATGATTTATCCCAAATATTCAATGGTAATAGATGATATGCGCAAGGTGCAGGGCGAGCTCGAGACACGTATTTACAATCAGAGTAAAGAGGTTGAGAAAGAGGCGCTTGCTTCAATCGGAAACTCTCCAAAATATGCCGTGAAGATGCTCAACGACTTTACCTGCCGTGCCGCCGAAACGGCCCTTACAGAGTGGAAGGCTTTTGGCGAGTTTATCATCGTTAAATACAACGACCTTGTAGTAAAGCCCGAGACTAATGGACGTTTCCATCGTTCATCGACAGGAATAGGTGCGCGTGTGAGTCGTCCCGGCTATCCCGATGCTTACAAAAAGCAGCTCATCGAGCAGACAGGCGATAAATATCTTGTTCCTGCGGCGAAATAATTAAACTTTTTTGAATTTGTTAAAAAATATATATATCTTTACCCGATATTACAGAAAAAGTGTTCATTTTATGTGATATTATGTGCCAACGGATAGATATTTCTAACTAATTTAACAATAAAAATCTATGGATCAGGAACTTATTAAAATGGTAACAGAGAAGGCCAACGAGTGGCTCTCTCCCGCTTATGACGAGGAAACACGCAAAGAGGTTCAGGCTATGCTCGACAACGAGGATAAGACCCCTCTTATTGATGCTTTCTACAAAGAACTTGAGTTTGGTACAGGTGGCTTGCGCGGTATTATGGGTGCAGGAAGCAACCGTATGAACATCTATACTGTGGGTCGTGCTACACAGGGATTGGCCAACTATCTGAACGAGTGCTTCAAAGACCTTGAGCAGATTTCCGTTGTTGTGGGCCACGACTGCCGTAATAACAGCCGTTTGTTTGCCGAAATTTCAGCCAACATATTCTCGGCCAATGGTATAAAGGTGTATCTTTTCGAGGATTTGCGCCCTACGCCCGAGATTTCCTACGCCATCCGTTACCTCGGCTGCCAAAGCGGTGTGAATATCACAGCCAGCCACAATCCCAAGGAGTACAACGGTTACAAGGCCTATTGGGACGATGGTGCGCAGATGCTCTCGCCGCACGATGTAAACACAATAAAGAATGTCGAGAGTGTGAAGGTCGAGGACATTAAATTCCAAGGCAACCCCGAGCTCATTCAGATTATTGGCGAGGATGTTGACAATGCTTTCCTCGACGAGGTAAAGACACTCATCATCGACCCCGAGGTTATCGAGCGCCACAAAGACCTTAAGATTGTCTATACTCCCATCCACGGTTGCGGCCGCGTGCTCATCCCCTCGTCGCTCCGTCGTTGGGGCTTCGAGAACATCCACTGTGTCGAGGAGCAGATGATTAAGGACGGTAATTTCCCCACAGTAGTATCGCCCAACCCCGAGAACCCCGAGGCGATGACAATGGCCATCAATCTTGCCAAAGAGATTGACGCCGACCTTGTGATGGCATCCGACCCCGACGCCGACCGTCTGGCAATCTCGTGCAAGAACGACAAGGGCGAGTGGATGATTATCAACGGTAACCAAACTTGTATGATGTTCCTCTACTACATTATTACACAATACACAAAATTGGGTAAGATGACAGGTAAGGAGTTTGTTGTTAAGACCATCGTAACAACAGAGGTTATTAAGAATATTGCCCAGAAGAACAACCTTAAAATGTACGACTGCTACACAGGCTTCAAATGGATTGCCAAGGTTATCCGCGACAACGAGGGCATCGCAAAATATATAGGTGGTGGCGAGGAGAGCTTCGGATTCTTGGCCGAGGACTTTTGCCGCGACAAGGATGCCGTATCGGCTTGCAGCCTCATCGCCGAGGTTGCCGCTTGGGCGAAGGACAACGGCAAGAGCCTCTACGAACTGCTGATGGATATTTACGTTGAGTACGGTTTCTCGAAAGAGGTTACCGTAAACGTCGTTAAGCCCGGAAAGAGCGGCGCCGATGAGATTCGTCAGATGATGGAGAATTTCCGCGCCAATCCTCTTAAAGAGATGGCCGGAGAGAAGGTTGTTTGCTACAAAGACTTCAAGGCTATGAAGCAGACTGACGTCGAGGGTAACGTTACCGACATTGATATGCCCGAGCCCTCGAATGTTCTTCAGTATTTTACCGAGAGCGGCAACAAGGTGTCTGTTCGTCCCTCGGGAACCGAGCCTAAGATTAAATTCTACATCGAGGCTAAGGGTGTGATGAACAACCGCGACGAGTTTGAGGCTGCCACAGCTGCTGCCGATGCTCTTATTGCCAAGATTAAAGAGGCAATGGGAATCTGAGTCGGCCCAAGCGTGAAGCGTAGCCCTCTCCCGCCCCGGTAGCATATTTGCCCGGATTTATTAAGATATTTATGTGTCTGCTTCTATAAAAGTTGGACATATAGAAGAATATTAAAAACTATTTACCCTTCCTATTTGTTAACGTAATTTAACAAATTGGGGGGGGTAAATTTTATTTACAAAAACAAATTTTATGAGAACTGTTAAAACAACAATTATTGTAGCACTGACAATGTTTGCTACAATTGCAGAGGCACAAAATTTTCAAGTGGATGGTATCTGTTACAGTATTTCGACTCCAAAAATAATGAACGAGAATGGAGTTGTCGAAGGTGAAGGAGATAAATATGTATCTTTAGTTAAAGGTGTAAAGCAGTACGCCGGCAATATTATTATTCCCGATACTGTAACATACGACAATAATCGCTATCCGGTAAAAAGTCTTGGCTATGAGGTATTCATTGGTAATAAGCAGATTACATCGGTAACGCTACCAAATACAATTGAGAGTGTTGGCAATAAAGAATTTTATGGTTGCGAAAAACTTGCGACAGTTAATCTGCCCGGTAATCGTATAAGCATAGGCAACTTGGCGTTCGGCAGTTGTGAATCGTTAACAGAAATAATTATTCCGGATGCTTCCACTATTCTCGATGAGGCTTTTAAAGGGTGTGCAGCCTTGAAAAGTCTAACGCTACCTGAGAATGCTTTTATAGGAGAAAATATCATAGATGGTTGCAATAGTCTGAAGAAGATTATATACGGTGAGAAAATACTGACAAAAGATGAATTTATGGCACTTATGGCTGCACGTGGAAAAGTTATTTATACCATTGTCGATGAAGCGCCAGAATTTTACGGTGGTTTTACGAGTTTGCTTCAATATTTAAAGGATAATATAGCATACCCGCAAAACTGCTTAGAAAAGAAAATAGAAGGCAAGGCTTTTGTTTCGTTTGTGGTAGAGGTTGATGGCAGCCTCAGTAATATCGAAATATTAAAGAGCGCGGGAGACAAAGACCTCGATAATGAGGCTTTACGCGTTGTGAGGAATATGCCTAAATGGAAGCCCGGAGTGCAGGCCGGCAAAAATGTCTGTGTGAAATTCACGCTTCCGGTAGTTTTTAGTCTGCAATAATTTACTATCGGTGTGTGTCGTCCTAAAAAAGTGTTACAGGATTTGACACAAAAATAATTAAAGTTTTCAAAATGACAACACGGCGCGCTGTGTTGTCATTTTTCGTTTTGTAAGTTACAATCTCTTTCTCACATTGGCGGTGCATCTCGTCAGGCGTTAGCATTCCGCACGATAGGTGTGGTCGCAGTTCATTATATATCGCCACACTTTGAGCTACTATACGCTGCTGCGTAACTAAATCACATTCCAATTCCTCCAATAAAAACATATGTTTTATAGTCGCATTTACCCTCTCCGCCACAGCATTGGCATATGGATCATAGCTCTTGGTCATACTTACCTGTATGCGATGTTCTTACAGCTGGCGTTGATAGTCATCACAGCAATATTGTATGCCCCTATCCGAGTGGTGTATAAGTGGCTGTTTCTCTCTTGTATGTTAATAATGTAAAAAATACCCTCTTAAATAGTTGTTAAATGAAAAAAAAGATTTAACTTTCCGAGATGAATTTTAACCCTTATAGAAGGGCAGCCAATATACACTTTTTTGTAGTTAATTTTAACCTAAATATTTAATTATGAGACTTAATCTACTTGGAACAAAACTTTTTGCAGCTATTATGGCATTCGCAGCATTGCCGCTGGCTGCACAGGTCGAGGTAAACTATGAAAAGTACCCCGACTATGCGCCTCCCACAAAGGGAGACCGCAGTCTGTTGGTGCGTAGGGCCGATGCTAAAAAGCAACGTCCCGTGCGCGTGAATAATGCAAATACAAAGCATTTCCCCACAATTTTCAATCAGGATGGAGGTTCGTGCGGCTCGGCCTCGCGCATCTCATATATGTTCACATACGAGATTAACGCCTATCGGAACGCCGATGCCTCGGAACCCGAGAATGTATATCCCTCGCACTTTACTTGGTTGCTCACAAACTCGGGCTCGTCAAAAGACCAGATGGCAATAGCCAATGGCGTGCCTAACATTGAGGTTTATGGCGGACGTACATACTCGTCGCTTTTTGGCTATCAGGATTGTGCCGACCCCGATTTTGGTTGGATGCAGGGCTACGATAAGTGGTACTCGGCAATGTTCAACCGTTTGGGAAGCACTACCAATTTCCCAATGTCGGTCGAGACCGAGGAGGGCCGCGAGGCTGTTAAAAATTGGCTGTGGAACCACAATGGCGACGAGAGCTTCGCCGCCGGAGGTATCTGCGGCATCGGCGTTGCCAGCGGTGGAGTGTGGTTGAATATCCCCCGCACCGAGAAAAACAGAGAGCTTGGCGTTGTGGGACAATATTATGTTGGTGAGTGGGGAAAACAGGTTGACCACGCCCTGACAATCGTAGGTTACGACGATGAGATAGAATTCGACCTTGACAAGAACGGCATTGCCGGCGAGAAGGATAAAGACGAGGTTGGTGCTTGGATTATTGCCAACTCTTGGGGCTCATCGTGGTGCAACCAGGGATTTATCTATTGTCCTTACAAGAACGCCGTTACCCATTCCAATTCTAACGACTACTATTGGCCCGAGATTTATCACATACGCAAGGACTATCGTCCTTTGCGCACGATAAAGATTGAGATGGAGTACTCGAAGCGTAGCGAGCTGATGCTTGCGGCCGGAATTTCATCGGATATAAATGCCGAGATTCCGGAGCGCGTTATCCAGTTCGAACACTTTAAATATGCAGGCGATGGCGACGGCGACGGTGTAGATGCTTCGACACCGATGCTCGGCCGTTGGAAAGACGGCATCCACCGCGAGCCTATGGAGTTTGGATACGACCTCACCGACCTTTCGGCCGGTTTCGATACACGCAAGCCTCTGAAATATTTCTTCGTCATACAGCCCAAGATGAGCGCATCGGGCAGCGGAAAAGTACACAAATGCTCTATTATCGACTACGAGTTTGATGAGAATGGTATAGAATTTCCCTGCGATATTCCCGAGGGCGGCGTGAAAATCAAGAGTTTGGGTGCAAAGACCTATATATCGGTGGTTGTAACGGGTGAGCCTTTGAACATTCCCCGTAACCTTATGCTGTCCGATGGTAAACTCACGTGGGACGCTCCCGCACTCTCGACATACGAGCTTTTGGGCTATAATGTCTATAATGGTGGCAAGGTTATTGAGCGTCTGGACAAGAATACTCTCAGCTTCGATGCAGACAGTTACTCGTCGCTCTCACTGACCGCAATATATCAGGTGGGCGACAAAGAGGCCGAGTCGGCAAGCGTATCACCCACAATATCATCGTTCTATGGCGCAGTGCCCGAGACAAACTATGTTCGCGCGTTCCAAAATTCAGGATTCGAGGTTGTTGACCTGTTCAAAGAGAAACTCTCAACAGCAACAATGGAATTCTGGCTCTCGCCTACAAACTGCGTCAATTACAACCAGCAGATTGGCCCGGGATGGGCAAGCAATTTCCAGATGCACACAACCAACAGTGCACAGCTTGTCGTAGGCTGGAACACAGGCGAGCGCATAGAATCGGCTGCAAACGTGCTGAAGCCTAAAAAATGGAATCACATAGCAATTGTTGTCAACGGCTCGACAATGACGGCATACGTCAACGGCGAGAATGTGGGCGAGGTTGTTTCGTCGCAGAATGGCATCGGAGGATTTGGTAATCTGCTTG
The DNA here is from genome assembly GCA_045533955.1 of Bacteroidaceae bacterium. Lineage (GTDB taxonomy): Bacteria > Bacteroidota > Bacteroidia > Bacteroidales > Bacteroidaceae > HGM04593. The sequence continues at coordinate 15,663 of JAZSIU010000037.1, read as the reverse complement.
TGGGTGGAACAACGTCTGCAACCGGTATAAACGGTAATATGGACGAATTCCGCGTGTGGAGCTGTGCACGTACACAGGAACAGATTAAGGCAATGATGTACTACGAGGTTGCCGACCCTGCAAACACCCCCGACCTCTTGGTTAACGTAAATATGAGCGAGGATGCCAACGGCAATCTCTATGATGCCACAGGAAAATATGTTATTGAAGCATTGGCCGGACGTTACAGAACAGTCATCAACAACTCGCTGCTTGTTGACAATCGCGAGCTTGTATCATCGTTTGTACTTCCCGGTGCTCCTTACTATTCAAATTCGTCGATAAGCGTTAAGAACACCTCATCGGCAAATGCAGTGAAATTCCTATGGGAGGCCGATGGCAAGCAATATTCTGTTCAACACCCCGACATTGTATTCGAGGGTGTCGGTGAAAAGACAATATCACTTACAGTGTTCGACGGATTCGGAAACTCGGTTAAGAGCGAGCAGAAGCTGACCGTTGAGGCTCTGCCCCGGCCCGATGTCGATTTTATAGCAGCCGAGACTGCCACCGTGGGCGACCGTATCAGCTTTATTAACACCACAAAGCCCTTGGATGCTTGCAGTTTCGAGTGGTCGATGCCCGGTGCCGACGTCGAGAGGGTAACAACCGTGAATGCTGCTGCCACATTCAATGAGCCCGGATTCTATACAATCACCCTAAAGGCTAAAAATGCAGCAGGAGAGGCCGAACTTTCAAAGGTTGTAACCGTTGGAAATGTTACCCCCGTGGTTGACTTTAAAGTTGAGCCCTCCGTTGTGCTCAAGGGCGAGACAGTAAGCCTCTACGACCAAAGTAAATATATGCCCACAAAGTGGCTGTGGAATATCTACGACCCTGTTCATCACTTTGTATCGTACGACCAGAATCTTGAGTTGAAGATGGAGCATCCCGGTACATATACCGTTGCTCTGGACGCATCTAACTATCTGGGAACGGGAAAGGGCTCGCGCGGAAACGCAATAGTTGTGTGCAATGCCGATGCAAAGACCGGCCTCAATTTCCGTGGCGAAAAGACGGAGACTGTAACCTTTAAGAATCCTCTCAAACTCAAGAGCACAAGGGCCTTTACAATTGATTGGTGGATGAACGCTAAGAAAAACTCGACACCCTCGCACGCTATGGGCGGCTCAATGGCCGATATGCTCATTTGTGTCTTGGGCGACGGTACGCTCTCATTCTCGATGAGTAATACGGTATATACCTCGTCGGCACCCTTTGTAAAGGTGGGCGAGTGGCATCACTATGCAATTGTATTCAACAAGGGATTGTTACACCTTTATCGCGATGGAGAATTCTTCGAGACAATATACACACGCTACGCAAGCCAGATACCCGAGCTTCCTGAGACGTTTACTCTTGGTGGCGCAAATGGTGCTATGAATGCCGTTCTTGACGAGTTGCGCGTGTGGAACAGTGCTCTCTCGGCCGAGGATATTGCAAGCTATGCAAATGCTCCCATCGAGGATATTCAGACAGCCGAACGCGAGCAGGCACTTGCTCTTTACTGTCAGTTCAACCAAAGTTCGGGTGATGTTCTGGATGCAACATCTAACGCTAATAATGGTGTGCGCTCGGGATTCGGTCCCGAGGGTGATGCGTGGAGCTCGTCGCTTGGCGCCTTCTGCCTCAGCGAGAGCAAGCGCGAGGATATTTCGGCCGATTATCTGACCAACTATAAGCGTCCCTTCCTGCACACAGGAAAGTCTGTTAACTCATCGGTGAAAATCTGTATGGAGCTGTTGCAGAATAGCGAGCAGTCGGCGTGGGTTATTCAGAATCCTATTGTTAAGGGTAAGATTACCACAGGCTTCTATGTAAATACTAACGAGGATGATGCTCTTGCCCTGACACTCAAGGATTACAATTTCGAGGCTCAGCTTACCAACCATAAGCTCTATCAGACAGTAACATTGCCGGCAGGACACTATGTCTTTGGATTCGACCAGACATCGGCTTCACAGGATGCGGAGTCTTATATAGTGGTTGCCGAGGGTGAGACTATCCCCGACACCGAACTCATTGAAGAGGCATTGGCAAGCGCAAAATTCAACAGCGGTGAGGTGGCCTTTACTCTTGGTAAGGAGACAACCGTATCACTTGGATTGCTTATGAACACTCGTGGTTCTATGGACCTCTTTATCGACCGTTTCTTCATCGAGAAGAAGATTAGCAACGACGATTTTGCTTGGTCGGATATTGAACAAATTACCGATGAGAAGAGTCTTGTTCAGGTGAATGTACGTTGCGGTGAGGTTGAGCTGTGCACACAGGCACCCCGACGTGTGGTGGTTTACAGCGTTTATGGTGCAGTGGTTGCTGACGAGATTGTCAATGGCAGTCTGCGTCTCTCGCTCCCGCGTGGTGTTTATCTTATCGAGGGTACTAAATTTATCGTAAGATAATACTATCTGATATTAAATAAAATTAGGCGCGTAACTTTTTGGGTTACGCGCCTAATTTTATTTAATGCCTTTTTCGGATGTTTGTAATCTGATTTTTTAAATTGCCCGACTTTATTGGCTGATAATGTATTTATTTTCTATGGGCCCATTACACTCGTAGCTCTTTTATCTCCAGTTGCAGTTGTTCGAGAAAGAGTGCGCCGTGCCCTCCGTCCATCTGTGTGTGATGGAATTGGAAGGATATTGGCAGCGTGGTCTTGAACCATCCTCGGCGATACTTTCCCCACATAACCATTGGGTTGTTGAATTTATCGGTATATTGGTTGACTATGCTGTCGAGCTCGGTTCCTATCATTGCCGAGGTGCCAATTATCATATAATCCTCTAAAAATGAACTTTTACACTCGTTGCCGGCCTTTTGTGTCAGCTGGTTGTAATCTTTGACAAACTCTTTTGCGTCGGCGGTGAATGGAATGTCGCACGAGTTTATTCCTCCTTTTTTGTTTGTTACAATTACGTTTATGGCTATGCGGTCGTATGCGAATAGTTTCCCCTGCTCGGGCAGCAGATAAAATTCGTTGATGCTGCTTGCGGCTTTTCCTATGCACAGGCAGAGTAGGGCGTTGAATTTTATCCCGCTCTTTTTGCTTGCTTTTATTATGTTGCTTACGTCAAATGTCTTTGTGAGTGTTACCATTGGCATTGGCGAGCTCATCCATAGTGCGAAGGCTTCGGCGCGTGAGGTCTTTTGCGGCTCTATTTCTCGTTTCATTTTATGTGGTTTTTAATGCTGGGTGTTTGAGACAAAATAAAGGGGCAATAAAGAATTGCCCCTTTTGATATTCGTCTGCTTTAAACGCGAATTTTACTCCTCAAATCCGTTGGGATTGTTTTTTTGCCAATTCCAACTGTCGCGGCACATATCCTCGATACCAAATTGAGCCTTCCAACCAAGCTCAGCCTCGGCTTTTGCGGGGTTACAGTAGCAGGTGGCAATATCGCCCGGACGGCGGGGCTTGATGGCGTAGGGCACGGGAACGCCGTTGGCTTTCTCGAATGCCTTTACAACGTCGAGCACCGAGTAGCCGTGGCCTGTACCGATATTGTAGATTGCAATGCCTTTGTTCTCGACAATGGCCTTGAGGGCTGCTACGTGAGCGCGGGCAAGATCGACAACGTGAATGTAGTCGCGTACGCCTGTGCCGTCGTGTGTGTCGTAGTCGTTACCGAATACTCCAAGCTCGGCGCGTTTGCCCACTGCTGTCTGTGTGATGTAGGGCATAAGGTTGTTGGGGATGCCGTTGGGGTTCTCGCCGATAGTACCGCTCTTGTGTGCGCCGATGGGGTTGAAGTAACGCAGAAGGACGATGTTCCACTCGTTGTCGGCTTTCTGAATGTCCATAAGTACCTCCTCGAGCATTGATTTTGTCTGTCCGTAGGGGTTTGTGCAGTGCCCTTTGGGACACTCTTCGGTGATGGGGATGATGGCGGGGTCGCCATAAACGGTGGCGCTTGATGAGAAAATCATATTCTTGCAACCGTTCTTGCGCATTACGTCAACAAGCACGAATGTACCGTTCATATTGTTCTCATAGTATTCAAGGGGCTTTGCGCAGCTCTCGCCAACGGCCTTGAGGCCTGCAAAGTGAATACAAGCATCGAATTTGTGCTCGTCGAATACTTTCTGAAGGCCTTCACGGTCGCGAATATCTACTTTGTAGAAGGGAACCTCTTTGCCGATGATTTTGGCAACGCGCTTCAGTGAGATGGGTGAAGAGTTGTCGAGATTGTCAACTACTACTGCCTCGTGGCCTGCTTCGGTAAGTTCAATCAAGGTGTGGCTTCCAATAAAACCTGCACCTCCGGTTAGTAGGATTTTCATTTTGTTTGAATTTTATAGGTTGTTTGTTTAAACTTTTTTCTGTAAATATTTCACAAAGTTAAATATTCTTTTTAAGAATACAAAGGTCTTTGACGTTTTTTGTGTAATGCGCAGAGTCAGCCAGCAAGTTTTGTGTAATGCTGATAGCTGTAGTCAACAAACGATACCACTTATATGTAACGAGTACGTTAAAAATATTGAACGTAAAATTAGTCGTATTTATTTAAATATGTTATTTTTGCGCTTAAGAAACAATGCAGAGTGTAGAGAATGAAGTATAATTATTAATTTAAATAAATTGCCTATGTAACATAGCGTACTTTGGTACGTACATTTTAATATATATATGGAAAAGCGTTTTTAGCTTTATTCTGTGTTTCCTAAAGTTTGGCGACTATAACGGATGAACCAATAAGAATATAGCGAAAATGCTCGTGCTTTTTAGCGCGGGCTTTTGGTTATTCTGTTGGTTAAGGTTACGCCAAACACCTTGGGACGCGGATACATCAAAAGTTCCGCGCTTTCTTATGTGCGTATTTTAAAATTTGGCAAGGAACTTTTGAATTACAAATAAACTAGATAATGTAGATCATAATTGGCTGATATTCGTTTTGAATTATGTCATAAACAATATTGCCAAGATTTTATAAATGAAATTAACTATGAAACATAATAAGCACAATTATAAATATTTAATTATTCCAATAATGGTAATTATTGTTATATCAATGTTTTCCTCTTGTGGTAGAATATTGTATGGAACGTCTACAAAGGTAAATGTTGAGAGTAATATTAATGGAGATAGTGTTGATATTATTGCATTAGGTCCTAAGAAAGTAGTTGAGTATCATAATGTGTCGCTCCCATATAAAATGAAGGTTAAGCATAATAATCTTCCATTACAAGTTAATATCTTATCAAAAAAATATGATTATGGTAAATTTGAAATAAATGCCGAACATAAATTCCCGGTAGGTGGTAAGATTATAATGTGGACTGGTTATGTGCCTTTGTTTGCTTCATTTCCGCTTTATTTGGCTCAAATTATTGAAGACGAAACACCAGAACTTGCAATTGCTGCAACTGGAATGCTCTTGGGTGGTTTATCTTTAACGGCTTTAGGTAATTCATTTTCACAATATGTACCTGAAAAGGAATCATATTATACTATGGCAGATACAATTAATACTTATACATACTATAAAACGACAGATGTGTGTAGAAGAGAATTAGTTACTAAAGAGATTTACAAGTGTCTCGATAGTGAATATGATGTGATTAACGGGCACAATTATATAGATTGGCTTCAGGAAAATGATATAAAAATCTATGGTAAGCATTCGGCCGAGAGTCATTATCTGCGCGGTTTAATATATTTAAAAGATGATTATCTTAAGAAGGCGCAGAAGGAATTCAATACTGCAATAGAATTGATTGATGTTTCTGGGAATCCGGGTTTGTATGATAATATAGTAGATTGTGTATTGGAAGTTGAAGAAATTAGGAGACAGAAAAGGGAAAGAAGAGCTGAAATATGGACGGGTGTCGCAAGTATGGTATTGCAAACCGGTGTTGCTGCATATCAAACTTATGCGCAAGCAGAATACACAAATAATATGCAAAAAAGAGGAGTTACACCAAGCGGGGTAGTAACAGACCCTTCAAAAATATCTTCATCAGATTTAAGCCCTTTATTGGATCCTAGATTCGCAGCACAGCAGGTATATGCTCGAGAATACGCGGAGTATCTGGAATTCTGTCGCTATAACAAGAGAGAGGATGGTAGTAATTACTCATTTTATGATTTTCAGGCTTATAAAGGTCAATTACTTTTAAATCTTAAAGAACAAGGAATAGACCTTGTTGCTGAACAAAAAGAACTTAATACTAAATTACGTCAACAGATGAGGGAAGAGCGGGCTAAGGATACTGAACGACGTTTTAAAGAAATGGGTTATAATTATACTAGTCATATTTCTAATTCTAGTAATTCGAGCACCAGTACAAAAAATACTAGTTCAAATACTACTAATAATAAGATAAATTCGACATCAGTTTCAAATCAAACTAATATCATATATAGTACAGAAAAAGACTTAGACTCAAATGAACAGTATCGTAGAGACCCTGTTGCAAGTGAGGATTATCAAGAGATAAGAAAAGATATTACTCTGTATTACAGAGATGGTGATAATGCTCTTGAATATAAAAGAAATGTAACTTTATATAAAAAGGGCTCTAATTATTATATAAAACTTGATAATACATTTTATCCAAGAAGGGCTCCAAATTGGTTAAGATTTCGTAATATGATTCACTATCGTGATGGATTATATTATAATGACTAATGCTAATATTTATATAAAGTCGCGCAATATATTGTGCGACTTTTTTATTCAATATTTCTTGGCTCTAATCATTCGGTCGTTGTCGGCAAAGTCTTTGCGTAGCTCGATATTTCGGTAGCCGAGGGTGGCGAGCTGCCGAGCGGTCTCTTGGCCGTAGGCGCGGTTAATCTCGAAATAGAGGCGGCCGCCGGGTGGGAGCATCGTGAGGGCCTTTTGGGCTATCGTGCGATAGAAGAGCAGTGGGTCGCTGTCGGGGACGAAGAGGGCTGTGTGGGGCTCCCAACAGAGGACGTTTGCTTCCATTGATGCTTTTTCGGCCTCTTTTATGTAGGGTGGGTTGCTCACTATTATGTCGAATTGCTCGCTCTCGGGGTGGTGTGTGAGTATGTCTCTCTGTGCGAATTTTACTCGTGTATCGTTGATACGGCTGTTCTCTTGTGCCACGGCGAGGGCCTCGGAGGAGATGTCCCACGCTTCTACTGTGCTGTGGGGCATTTTGTGGGCGAGGCTCACTGCTATGCAGCCGCTGCCTGTGCCAATGTCGAGGATTCTTTCTTTGCCTGTTGCTTCGCTCTCAATCCACCGGACAAGCTCTTGTGTCTCGGGGCGGGGGATTAGTACGTTGCTGTTTACGGTGAAGCGCAGGCCGCAGAAGTTTTCGTAGCCTAAAATGTGTTGTATGGGGGTGTGCTCTTGCAGGCGCTCCAATGCTTCGTCGAGCTGTTGCTGCTGCTCGGGGGTTAGGGTTACGGGGTCTTTCAGATAGTAGGCGCTCTCTTTGATGCCTATTAGCTCGGTGGCGAGGATACGCGACAGGGCAGTTACTTCACCTGCGGTGTAGTAACTGCCTAATCGGGTGCGTATCTGTTGCAGAATATCTTTCACGATAGTGCGGTGTAGAGGTTCTCCCACTCGTCGCACAGTGCTTGTATCGAGGGGAATACGAGGCTTGCGCCTGCATCGCTGAGGATGCTGTCGTTCAGCGGGCCGGTGTTTGCGGCTATTGTGAAGAGGCCTGCGGCGACGCCTGCGGTAACGCCCAGCGGGGCATTTTCGACGACGATGGCTTCGTTGGGGCTGAAGCCTCCCTTTTCGAGTGCCAAAAGGTAGGGGTCGGGGTGGGGCTTTCCGCGCTTTACGTTGAAGCTGGTTACTATGTGGCGCTCGTCGAAGAGGCAGGGAAAGTTGCTCTGTATGCGGTCGAGCAGGGTGGGGGTGCCCGAGCCTGTTACTATCATTGGGGTGAGGCCGCAGGATTTTACCTTTTGTACAAGTTCGAATGCGGCGGGCATTCGGGGGGTGGGGGGATAGGTGGCGAATATGTCGCATTTTGCCTTGCACAGGGCCTCTATTTGCTCGGGGGTCGATGGATGGCCGAATTGTGCTATGCTGGCGGTGTTTATTGTGTCGGCACCGGTGCGCCCCTCGTTCATATATACATCCTCGCGGCTGAAGAGGAAGCCTGCCTCTGTCATTACTCTCGACCAAGCGTCGGCGTGATAGGGCATCGAGTCGAAGAGTACGCCGTCCATATCAAACAGTACAGCACGCAACTGCAAGGCCGTATGGCCTTGCAGTTGCAGGTATTTTCTTAATGATTCTTTGTAGTCCATTAGAGGCGTGCGCGAATTGCTTTGCTCTGCTCCTCGTAGCCGGGCTTGTCAAGCAGGGCGAACATATTTCTCTTGTAATCCTCAACGCCGGGCTGGTTGAAGGGGTTGACGCCAAGAACGTAACCGCTTATTCCGCAGGCAATCTCGAAGAAGTAGATGAGCTGTCCGATGTAATACTCGTTGAGCTCGGGGATTGAGATGCGCATATTGGGTACGCCGCCATCGACGTGTGCAAGCTGTGTACCGAGCTCGGCCATTTTGTTTACCTCGTCAACGTGCTTGCCTGCGAGGAAGTTGAGGCCGTCGAGGTTCTCGTCGTCGCAGGGAACGAGCAGCGAGCTGTTGGGCTTCTCTATTGAGAGCACAGTCTCGAAGATTGTGCGCTCGCCATCCTGAATCCATTGGCCCATTGAGTGAAGGTCGGTGCTGAAATCAACCGATGCGGGGAAAATTCCTTTGTGGTCTTTACCCTCGTTCTCGCCATAGAGCTGTTTCCACCACTCCGAGGTAAAGTGCAGCTTGGGCTGGTAGTTTACAAGAATCTCAATCTTTTTGCCTGCTGCGTAGAGGGCGTTGCGTGTGGCTGCGTACATTGCTGCAATGTTCTGCTCAAAGGGTACTGCGGGTGAGCAATCCTTCTCCATCTGCTGTGCGCCGCTTACGAGTGCTTCGATGTTGTATCCGGCAACGGCAATGGGCAGAAGACCTACGGGGGTGAGTACCGAGAAGCGGCCGCCTACGTTGTCGGGGATGATGAAGCTCTTGTAACCCTCTTTGTCGGCTGTTACGCGCGCTGCACCCTTGACGGCGTCGGTGATTGCTACAATTACCTCGCTGGCCTCGGCCTTGCCCCACTGCTCCTCGCACTGTTTTTTCAAAAGGCGGAAGGCGAGGGCTGTCTCGGTTGTTGTACCCGATTTTGAGATGTTTATTACGCCGAATTTCTTGCCTTTAAGATAGGCTGTAAGCTCGCTCAGATAATCCTCGCTGATGTTGTGTCCTGCAAAGATTACGCGGGGGCCGTCTGCGGGCAGAAGGGCTGCAAAATTGTTGCTCAGCGCTTCGATGACTGCGCGTGCACCAAGATAGCTTCCGCCGATACCTGCTACTACTACTACCTCGCACTTGCTGCGCAGTGTCTCGGCAACTGCTTTGAGTTGCCCTATAAACTCGCTACTGATTGACGAGGGTAGGTGCAACCAACCAAGAAAGTCGTTGCCGGGGAGTGTGCCCTCTTCGAGTGCTTTCTGTGCTGCTTCTACTTGGGGCTTCAGGGCCTCAATCTGCTCACGTGTAACAAAGCCTGTTACTTTGTCGATGTTCAGTGATATATTTTTCATTTTCGTAATAATTTAGTTCTTTTTATTGGGGTGTTTATCTGTCGGGGCCGACAAATGAATGTCGTACCTTATTTAAATGAGTCGGTAAGCAATTTTATCTCGATAACGGGTGATATGTGTTCGTACAATATGTTGTAAACGGCGTCTATGATGGGGGTGTTCACGCGGTAGTGCTCGTTTATCTCCTTTATACATTTTGCTGCGTAGTAGCCCTCGGCAATCATTTCCATCTCAATCTGTGCGCTCTTTACCGAGTAGCCTCGGCCAATCATTGTGCCGAATACGCGGTTGCGGCTGAAGTTCGAGTAGCCTGTTACCAATAGGTCGCCCAGATATACGCTGTCGTTAATGGTGCGCTCGATGGGGTGTACTACGTTTATGAAGCGGTTCATCTCTATTACGGCGTTCGACATTAGCACTGCTTGGAAATTGTCGCCGTATTTGAGGCCGTTGCATATTCCGGTGGCAATGGCGTATATGTTCTTCAGCACCGAGCCGTATTCTATTCCCACAACGTCGTCGCTTACCGAGGTTTTTACGAAACTGTTGGCAATTTTCTTGGCAAATTGTGTGGCGTGGTGTATGCTGGAACAGCCTACTGTGAGGTACGAGAGGCGCTCGAGGGCTACCTCCTCGGCGTGGCAGGGGCCTGCAATTACGGCGATATTCTCGTAGGGTACGTTGTACTCTTTGTGGAAATACTCCGAGATTATGAGGTTCTCGTCGGGCACAATTCCTTTGATTGCGTTGACGATGAATTTATCCGATAGGTCTTCTTTGAGCTTCTTTAGGTGGCTCTTGAGGTAGGGCGAGGGGGTTACAAACACCAAAATGTCGCTCTCTTTTACTATCTTGTTGATGTTGGACGAGAAATTGATTCTGTTGGTGTCGAACTTTACTGCCGACAGATAGGCGGGGTTGTGCCCCAGACGTTTAAACTCCTCGATGCGGTCGTCGCGTCTGATGTACCAATTTATGGTATCTACATTGCTCAGTAGTATCTTGGCAATAGCTGTTGCCCAGCTTCCGCCACCCATAATTGCGACCTGTTTATTTGCTAATTCCATAGCCTGTGGGTTTTATGGTTAAGCGAGCTTTTCAATCCAAGCGGCAACGTCGTTTACCGATGGGTTAGTGTAGCCCAATTTGTATTTTTTGTTTATACCTCCAATGAGTTGCTGTACTTTTTGGGGATTCTCGCCCTTGAGGTCGGCAACCATATTGTAGCCTGCTTTCTGAAGCACGGGGACCCACTCCTCGGCTATTCCAATGGCTGTAAAGGCCGATACGGGGTCTTTGGGGATACGTTTCTCGGGGCGCATCTGGGGGAAGAAAAGTACCTCTTGAATGGCTGTCTGTCCCGTCATAAGCATTGCCAGACGATCCATTCCTATTCCCATTCCCGAGGTGGGGGGCATTCCATACTCGAGCGCGCGTACAAAATCTTGGTCGATGAACATTGCTTCGTCGTCGCCCTTCTCGCTCAGACGCAGCTGCTCTTGGAAGCGCTCGGCTTGGTCGATGGGGTCGTTGAGCTCGCTATAAGCGTTGCACAGTTCTTTGCCGTTTACCATAAGTTCGAAGCGCTCGGTGAGGTCGGGGTTCTCGCGGTGGCGCTTGCATAGGGGGGACATTTCTATGGGGTAGTCGGTGATGAATGTGGGTTGTATGTAGTTGCCCTCGCAGAATTCGCCGAATATCTCGTCGATGAGCTTGCCCTTGCCCATTGTGCCGTCAACGTCCATCTTGAGCTCTTTGCAGATGGCAAAAATCTCCTCTTCGCTCTTGCCGTTGAGGTCGTAGCCGGTAAATTCTTTGATGGCCTGAAGCATAGGCACGCGGCGGAAGGGAGCCTTGAAACTGATTGTGTGCTCGCCTACCTGCACCTCGGTTGTTCCGTTGACGTCGAGGGCTATCTTCTCGAGCATCTGTTCGGTGAAGCTCATCATCCAATTGTAGTCTTTGTAAGAGACGTAAATTTCCATACAGGTAAACTCGGGGTTGTGTGTGCGGTCCATTCCTTCGTTGCGGAAATTCTTCGAGAATTCATATACTCCCTCGAATCCGCCCACGATTAGGCGCTTCAGATAGAGCTCGTTGGCGATACGCAGATAAAGGGGAATGTCCAGAGCATTGTGGTGGGTGATGAAGGGGCGCGCTGCTGCTCCGCCGGGGATTGATTGCAGTACGGGTGTCTCGACCTCCATATAGCCTTTCGAGTTGAAATACTCGCGCATCGAGGTGTAAATTTTGTTACGCTTGATGAATATATCTTTTATCTCGTCGTTTACGACAAGGTCAACGTAACGCTGACGGTAGCGCAGTTCGGGGTCTTCGAATTTGTCGTATGCAACGCCGTCTTTGTATTTTACGATGGGAAGGGGGCGTATGCTCTTCGAGAGCAGTGTGAGCTCTTGTGCGTGGACGGTAATCTCGCCTGTCTGTGTGCGGAATACGTAGCCTTTGATGCCTACAAAGTCGCCAATGTCCAAAAGGCGCTTGAAGAGTACGTTGTAAAGGTCTTTGTTCTCGCCGGGGCACAACTCGTCGCGTGTGATATATACCTGCACGCGGCCTTTTGAGTCTTGAAGCTCGATGAACGATGCTTTGCCCATTACGCGGCGGCTCATAAGGCGGCCGGCGATGCAGACGTTGCGACGCTCGGCCTCGTCTTTAAACTCGCTGATAATGTCGGTCGAGAATGCGTTTGTGGGGTACTCGGCTGCGGGGTAGGGCTCGATGCCCATATTACGTAATTCGTTTAGCGCTTCGCGGCGCACAATCTCTTGTTCGCTTAATTCTAATATATTCATTGCTTATATGTATTTGTTCTTTATTTTGTTTATGATTATACGAGTTTTTTGAAATACTCGATTGTGTGTCTGAGACCTTCGTCGAGCTTTATTGTGGGCTGCCAACCGCCAAGCTCTTTGTGGGCGAGGCTTATGTCGGGCTTGCGCTGACGGGGGTCGTCCTGTGGCAGCGGTCGGAAGATTATTTTTGATTTTGAGTCGGTTAGATTTATTACTTTTTGTGCAAGCTCGAGCATTGTAAACTCGCCGGGGTTGCCGATGTTAACGGGGCCGGTGAAGCTGTCGTCTGTCTGCATCATTCTTATCATTCCCTCGACGAGGTCATCGACATATTGGAAACTGCGTGTCTGTTGGCCGTCGCCATAGATGGTAATATCTTCGCCGCGCAGTGCCTGTACGATGAAATTGGATACGACGCGTCCGTCGTTCATACTCATTCGGGGACCGTAGGTGTTGAATATGCGGATGATTTTTATGCGGATGTTGTTCTGACGGTGGTAGTCCATAAAGAGTGTCTCGGCGCAGCGTTTGCCCTCGTCGTAGCACGAACGTATGCCTATGGGGTTGACGTTACCCCAATAGCTCTCGACCTGCGGGTGGATGTTGGGATCGCCATAGACCTCGCTTGTCGAGGCTTGCAGTATCTTGGCACGTACCTGCTTGGCAAGGCCCAGCATATTCATTGAGCCGATGACGCAGGTCTGTATGGTCTTTACGGGGTCGTACTGATAGTGTATGGGCGAGGCGGGGCAGGCAAGATTGTATATTTCGTCAACCTCGGCTGTGTAGGGCTGTGTAACGTCGTGGCGCACAAGCTCGAAATGGTCGTTGCCGATAAGGTGGCGTATGTTGTCTTTGCTGCCGGTAAAGTAGTTGTCGAGGCAGATTACATCGTTCCCTTCACTGAGAAGGCGCTCGCATAGGTGCGAACCGATGAATCCGGCTCCTCCGGTTACAAGTATTCTTTTCATATTATTTTTGTGTGTTGGCAGTGGGGCTTTTCTGTATAAACAGAATTAACCATATTACTGCAATATGCTTATTATTTGCAAAAATAGTATTTTATTTTTATCTAAGGTTTATATTTTCGATTGTTTTTATTGTAAAATTGTGGGAATCGGAGATTTTTATGGGCTTTTTGCTTTTTATGTTTGTCGGGGCTCATAAAGAGGCCCCCTTACTCGCGCCTAAAAGGCGAGTAAGGGGGCTGTGTTTGTGTTTCTTATGGCTTATTGCAGACGGAATACAACGGGGAGTGCGAAGCGTACACGTACGGCTTTGCCTTTGTGCTTGCCGGGGTTCCACGCGGGCATATCTGTTACGACGCGTATGGCCTCGCGGTCGAGATATACGTCGCCTGAGCTTCTCAGTATTTTTACATCCTGAATTGAGCCGTCGGTGTTTACTACAAAGTTTACGTATGTCTTGCCTTGTGAGTTGTTGTCGCGGCTGGTCTGGGGATATTTGATGTTGTCTCTGAGGTGTTTCATAAGTGCTTGCATACCTCCGGGGAATTCGGGCTGCTGCTCTACCACCTGATGAATGGTTTCGCCGTCGGTGCTCTCGTTGTCGGGTGAACTTACTTCTGTAATCTCGACAATCTCGCCCTGATTCTCGACCATCATAATTTCGCTTTCATCAATCGCGGCGTCGTCCGGTGCAATCTCAATAATCTCGGTTATATGCTTTGCTGATGGAGGGGGAGGTACTACCTTGCGCTCGAGATTAAGCGGATTATTTCTCTCGAAGAAGGCTACGTTTATCCATTGGAGTGTTTGTCGTTGGCCGTTGGCGTCGGTGTAGTGGGTGGTGAGTACGTCGCCATCCTTGTTTACTTTGTAGCTGTATGTTATTGCGGTTTTTTCGTTATGCTGTATTGCGAATTTGTTTGTTGTGTCGGATACTACGCTGTAAAGATATTCTGATTCGTTGTTGCCTATTGTTTGCAGTAGGTCGTAATTGTAGTTGAATGATATGTATATCTCTTTGCCTTTGTTGGTTTTGTATATGGGGTGGGCGTTCAGGCCTTCGCTGTCGGTGTCGCATAGTGTCCATAGCTTGGCGAGTTTGTGGCGCTCGCTTTGACGTCCTGCATTGATGCACTTGTTCATAGGTGCTTTTTCGTTGTTGGAATATACGTAGCAGAATCGGGCGGGCTTCCCGTCGAGTGTTCCGGGTGTCCAATTGGGCAGTGCATTGATTATTTTTATGGTGTTGTCGTCGTTTGTGATAAGTCGGCTGCCGTAATTGACGTAGTTTGTTTTTCCTTTTTCGTCAATCTCGAGTATTATTATATCCTTTATCTCTTTCAGTTGTTTATCGAGTGCTTTGTCTCCTCCGGGGAATTGGGGATAAACTGTGTCGTGTGCGGCAGTGAGTTTTTTACGTGTGTCGGCTGTTTTTGTTGTGTTTGTGCAGCTTGCGACTGTTGTTGCTATGAGCAGGAGTGCAAGGAACTTTAATGTGTAGTGTTTCATAATCATTTGGTTATTAGGTTTATAATGGTTGCTGTATTTGCTTGTTAATGGGGCTGCCGGGTGCAAAAAACGTGGGTGCGCTTATTTGTAACAGGGAACGACCAAGTACCCACAAAAACATAAGCACAACCCACGCTGTGGAGCGTGGTATTTAATGTGCTTATTGGTGTTTTTGTTTTTAAAAATTGGTCGTTTTTGTTACAAAGCCAATAGCTCAAATACCTACAAAAAAATGATTGCCTGTCTGACAATCTTGTCGCAAATATAGTTATAAGTTTATGAATATGAAATTCTTTTTATGAAAAAAAGTAGCAGCATCCATATATTTATATAGGCAGGGTGGACAAAAAGTAGGATAAAACCTTTGTAATTATCTGATATACATATCTTTGCAAAGATTATCATTGATATGCTAAAAAAAATGCTTTTTTTGTGGTTCCTCCAATGTGGTCAAAAATGGCCTGAGAGGGCGAAAACAAATGTATAAATGTAAGGATTGTAACCGACAATTCACAGGCGGACAACGACGCGACAAATCCCAAGTAATAACCGATTATGTTGAAGGTAAACAGACCTTGTTGCAACTAGCATCTAAGTATAAAGTTTCAGAAAGGACCATTCGTCGTGATTTAGAAAGTATGCGTTTTGTCCGCAAGAAAGCGAAATACAAAGAGGTAACAGTGCAACTTGACACCACTTATTGGGGTCGCCGTTTCGGCCTTATGGTCATAAAGGACGCTATTCGC
>JAZSIU010000039.1:0-10640 GCA_045533955.1 Bacteroidaceae bacterium | reverse complement strand
TAAAAATTTCCCAAACAAACAATAGCTATTCCAGTGTTTATCAATGGAATAGCTATATTTTTATTGTCATACGGCAATTTGAACGCTGAAATAATAAAATGAAGAAGGGTAACCCAATTTTGCTTTTGGGTCACCCTCATTATGTTAGAATACTATCATTGCGCCGGCCGAGAGGGAACGGAACTCCGGGCCATAGTCGGTGTCGAGCACATTCATAGGCGAATATTTTATGTAAAAGGCAATGGGGCTTATTTTAATCTCGCCTTTAAAATCGACCGTAACGCTCTTTTGGTGAATATTGTTGCTCCTCTCCTTAACACCCTCGCGATTCTCGCCGTTGACTAATGTGTAACGTGTCTTTAGTGAGCCGCTTGTGTTGAAATTGACCACGGGACCGGCTGCTATTGATATGTTGCCGAAGAGACGCTGACGCAGCATAAGGTCGAGTGTGAGGCTGAATACCTTCAGACGCGAAAATTTTACGTCGGCGCCCTCGGGGTAGCCGCCGAGGGTTATTCCCGTGCCCTCTTTAATGAATCGCGTGTCGCCTCGCATACGGTAGTTGCGCCAATCGACGCCGAATCCCATTGTGAGGTGTGTGTTTCTTGTCGGGGCGTATCTCCAGTGGAAAAGGTTGTTCAGGAAAAATTCAAATCCTCCGTTTGTCATATCAACGTCCATTCCCGGTGCCTGTGAGGTTGTTCCCACAACTCCCATTCCAATTTGCATATCGCTGATTATGTTGAATGAGAAACGGGCAGTTTGGTATTGTGGCCTGCTGCTTGGGCCTGTTTGTAGGTTTTTCTTTTCGATGAATGGAATGTTAAAGTCCCAATTTTTGTTTTTCTCGCTAGTTATTGAGGTGTTTGTACCGGCAGAGTAGCCTTTGCGCACGGAGTAGGTGTAGTCGTCGTTGCCCTCTTTTCCGCGTACTTCTACATATATATATCCGCGCCCCTCGCTTATGCGTACTTCATTGACCTTTTTTATTATTACGACGCTGTCGCTATCCTGACTTTGTGCGCTTGCTGTTAGTGTGGCACCCAGCAGTGCCGCTGTAATTAGAATCTTTTTCATAATGTCTCTTGTTTATTTTTTTATTTTAATTTTTTTATCTGAATGTCTCTTTTAACTCTTCGAGTGTGGCGTATCCCTCCATATATACCACGGTTACTTCGTTGGGCTCGTTGCTGCGTAGTGAGCTGTTGCGGTAGAATAGGTAGCGGTATTTGTTGTCTCGCGGCTCGAATATGAAGAAGCCGTAGTAGAGACGTCCGTTAATGTGCCCGCACTCTTTGTCTATTGTCTTTTGGGCGTCTTTGTTTACTGCTTGCTCAATTTCGTCGTATAGGCGGCTGTCGCCTGTGGTTATACTGCGGAAGAGGGTGAGATTGTAGGGCTTCAAGGGACTCCCGGTTATGTGGGCTGCCGAGAATTTAAGTTCCCATTTGCCCTCGCCCTCGAACAGGCGGGATACTTCGAGCCCTTTTTGGGCATTTGCGCTTATTGCACAAATTGCTAATAGTATTATGGACAGTAGTTTACGCATAGGGCTTGTTGTTTATTGGTTGTTGTTCTCGTAATTGTCTATTGTGTGGAATATGCTGCCGAGCTGTTGTTCGACAGAGTGTCGGCCTATTCCGTTGCCCATTCGTTGCATCGTGCTGTGCATTTGGGCAAGAACTATTGCTTCGTCGGTGTATTTTTGCCCGTTGATATATGCTATGCAGATGTCGCCGTTGGGGGTGTTTATTTGCCACGTGGTCAAAAAGAGGCCTATTGTTATTGCTGCTGCGATGCTCCATTTTAGTGCGTGCTTTGTGCTGTTTATGGGACGTTTTTTTGTACGGTGGCTTTTGTGGTGGTGCTTGGCTGTTGTAAGGTAGCCCATTACTGCTTTTATCTCGTTGTATTGTGGCGAGGCCGATTGGGGACTTGCAAGGAATTGCTTCAGACGCTGCTCTTCGGCGTCGGTGGTGGTGGCGTCGAAATAGCGCTCTATCAGCTGCTGCCACTCTTGGATGTCGGCGCTGCTCTGTTTTTTGTTGTTTTTTTTGTTGCTCATTCTTGCATCCTCCTTTGATAACATTCTCTTATTTTTTTTCGTGCTCGTGATAGTTGCATTCTGGCGGCTGCGGGTTGCAGGCCTAATCGTCGGGCTATGCTCTCAATCGTTTCGCCGTTGTATTCTTTGCTGTGTAGTATCTCTTTTTGCAGTGGGGTGAGCTGTTGCTCTATTATCTCTTCTATCAATGTGAATTGTTCTTCGCGCTCGTCGCAGAGGTCGTCGTCGGTGTCGTGTTGTTCGTCTATCGGTATTGGGTCTTGTTTGCGTTTGCGCAGATTGTCGATGCATAGGTTGCGTAGGGTGGTGGCGGTGAGTGCTTCGGCTTCTGCGTTGGTTGCAATATTCTCGCGTCGGGGCCACAAGCGGCAAAAGGTCTCTTGCAGTGCATCGTCGGCGTCGCTGTCGTTGGCGAGCAGATGCAGGGCTATGTTCAGAAATTTCTTCCTGAGGGTGGTGAATACGTTTATGAGGGCCTCTTCGCTCATTCTCTTTTGTCGGTCTCTTATTTTTTGTGTTTTTTCTTGGGTTTCTATTCTATTAACGTGAATGTGGCCCGAATGTAACACTTTTTTTTAGAATTTTATTCAAAAAAAATACTCGGGACAATTGTCCCGAGTATTTTGGTGGGTGTTTCTCTTTATTATTAGAAATAGAGGTATCTGTTGTCTTCGATATTGGCTTTCTTGATAAGGTCGCTCATTAAAAGGTCGCCAATTATAAACTCTCTTTTGAAATTCAAATAGCGCAGAGCCTGCGATTTTAGGATTGCCTGCTCGCTCTCGGCATTAAACTCGTTCTTGCCTTTGTTGATTGATTTCAGCTTGATGACGTAAACGCCGTTGTCGCCTTTGATGGGGGCGCTAACCTCCTCGGGCTGCATTTTGGTAACTGCTGCGCTGATTACACTTTCATTGGCTGATGTTGCATTTACATAGGCGGGCTGGGCAAAGCTTATGCGCTCGATAACATCCGATTTTACTCCTGCAATGTTGCCAATCTCGTCGAAGCTCTTGCCTTTGAGCTCGCTGATGATTTTCTCGGCTTTTTTGTCGGCACGGGCTTTGTTGTTAACAATAAATGAGAGTTTATCCATTGATACATAGCCTTTCTCGTTGATGCCTGTGAGGGCTACTACAAGGAAACTGTTGTTGTTGCCGCACTCGTAGAGGGGTGATACCTCACCTGTTTCGGCCTCGCTGAATATCCAGCGGATGGCTTTACGTGTGTCCTCGAGATTTGCAATGTTGTGTGCCGAGTTTTCTACGTTGTTTTCTGTCATTACTCGATATTGGTTCTCTTCGGCATTCTTTTCAAGGTCTTCGATGTTTTTGCAGCTTGCTACAAATTGGCTGAATTTGTTGTATGCCTCGTTGTAGGTCTCGTTGCTGAACTCTACTGTGCGCTTGATAACGGCTGCGTTGTATTTTGTTATGGGGTTCTTGCTGTCGAGTACCTGATAGATGAGTGTGGCACCATTCTCGAGTGTGAGTGTCTTGTACTCGCCTTTCTTACCATTGATGATGGCGTTGATGTTGGCTGCCTCGGCGCTCTGAATGGGTGCGCCGTCGTACATTGCCGATGTCATCCACAATGAGTCGTTGTTTGCCTGACCGTATTTTGCTGATAGCTCTTTAAAATCGGCACCTTTCTTGAGTACGGTAAGAAGGCTGTCGGCGAGGGTTGATATTTTCTCGGGGCTTTCGGCAATAACGGGAAGGATGCGGTATTGTACCGAGTCGGGCACTGTGCTCTTTCCGAGGAACTTAAATACGGTGTAGCTGTCGTCCGATTGGTTGTAGATGGGGCCTACTACCTGATTCACCTCAAGTGAGTCGAGACGCAGACGTACCTCCTCGGGGTAGGCGCTCTTGCTCCAAGCAAGCTCGCTGTAATTGGCTTCGCTGCCTGCGTTGCGCAGGATGCTTGCGTAGTCGCTCTCTTGTGCGAGGATGGTTGCCTGCTCGATGAGGTCGCTGCGCAGTGCTGCACGGTCTTGCTCGCTGGGGGTAACTGTGTGGCTTACATATTTTATGTCGCGGCTCTCAGTAAGATGGAGGAAACGCTCTTTCTGGCTGTCATAGGCTGCTTTTAGGTCGCTGTCGCTTACTTTGACTGTCGAGTCGGCAATTGCCGAGTAGGGGTAGGCCTTAATCTCGATACTGTAAGTTGTGTTGCTTGCGTTGAAACTGTTCTCGGCTGCAATGGGGTTCGAGAAGAAGGTGCTGAGAATGAGCGATTCGTATTTACGTGCAAGAAGCTCTTGCTTGAGAGACTTCTCGATAAAGCGCCAATAGTCGTACAAGGGCTTGTATTGCTGTACTGCCTCGGGGATGTTCTTGTCCTTCTCGTATTGGGCGAGGAAGTTATTGAGGATGTCAATGTCGAATTTGCCCTCGGTATTGCGGAAGGGGGTCTGCTGAAGAATGGGATGCTCGCCCTTTGTAACAATGGCCAAAAGCTCGGCGTCGGTAACTGTCAGACCTAGTTTTTCGGCTTCTTTCTCGATAATCTCGGTCTGAAAATAATTCTTCCAAACTTCGTCTTTCATTTCGCTGTGGTCGGCCTCGCTAAGGGGGGCATTGCCGCGAGCAAACTGTAAGACGCTCGAGTACTCATCGTACATCTCTTGGAATTGGGTTGCTGTAACTTCTTCACCGTTTACGCTACCAACGGCCTGTGAGCCTTGGGGAGATTGGAATATTCTCAGGGCGTCGCCTACGATGAATGCTAATAGCGCGATGCCCACACCAACAAGAAGCAGGGGGCCGTGATTGCGCAGTGATTGTAATGTTGCCATAGTGTTTTTATGTTTTAAATTTTTAGTTTCTAATCAAGCGCGGCAAAGATACAAAAATGCTTTTAATTTTTAGGTATGTTAGTGTGAAAAAGTTAATGCTTTATTGCCTCTTTATCGCTTTTTTTTGTGTGAAAATGGCCGATTTATTGCAAAAAAATAGCAGACAGGCTTTTTGGTGGCTGTGTCTGCTATTTTTTTGTCGTCGATTGGGCTTTTGTTTAGCTCTCTTGCTCTTCGAGGACTTTCAGCTTTACAAGGTCGATGCGCATACTGCGCTGTTTTATGGTCTGTATCTGATAGTTACCTATTGTGATGCTCTCGTTCAGCTGGGGGAAGCGCTGGTAGTGGGCGAGTATGTATCCGCCCAGCGTCTGATATTCGTCCGATTCGGGAATGCCGAGGCCGAACATTTCGTTTATGCGCTCTACTTCGAGGCGGCCCGAGAGTAGATATTCGTTGCCGCCCAATGCCTTTGCCGTGTGGTTGGTGTTGTCGTGCTCGTCCTCAATTTCGCCGATAATCTCTTCCAAAAGGTCTTCGAGCGAGATTATGCCTGATGTTCCGCCAAATTCATCGACTACGACGGCCAATGATTTTTTCTGCTGCATAAGGGTGCGCAGGAGCTTTTGAGCCGAGAGGGTCTCGGGGACTATGGGCATCTTGCAGATGCGCTGTTGCCAATGCTCGCTGCTGCGGAAAAGCTCCGAGGAGTGTATGTAGCCTATAATATTGTCGATGTTGTCTTTATAGACGATTATCTTGGAGTGGCCCGACTCGATGAACATTGATTTCAGCTCGTCGAGCGACGAGGTTACCTCGAGGCCGTATATCTCGGTGCGGGGTACGTAGCAGTCGCGTACTTTTATGTCCGAGAAATCGAGCACATTCTGGAAGATTCTAACGTCATTGTCAATCTCTTCCTCTTCTTTCTTGGCATTGTCTATACTGCTCTGAATGAGGTTGTTAAGCTCGGTCTTACTGAATGTGTTGTCGCGTGTCTCTTTGTTTATGTGCACTCTGAAAATCTTTAGTAAAAGGCACGAGACCCACGTTGTGAAGCGTGCAAGGGGGTACAGCAGTATGTATATGGGGTACATTATGAGCGCAAAGCGCTTGAGGGCTCCGTTGGGGTTGATGCGGAAGATGGCCTTGGGAACAAATTCGCCGGTGAGAATTATTATTATTGTCGAAATCAGTGTCTCGAGTAATAGTCTCAGGCCGGTGCTGTCGGTGATTCCCGAAAGCACTGTCTCGTTCAGCAGTTTGGCCATAAGAATACCGTATATGACAAGCACAATATTGTTGCCAACAAGCAGGCTCGATACAAAATTGTTGCTGTTGGTGTAGAATTTGTCTATTGCATACGAGGTTATTGTGCGATTGTTTATGTCGATGCCCAGCAATAGTTTGTTGGAGGCGATAAATGCAATTTCCATTCCCGAGAATAGGGCCGAGAAGAGTATTACTATTATCAGCAGTAGTATATTGGTTATCATATTTTTAAAATTCCTCAATGGGGTAAACGCCTGTTGTGTTCAGTATCTCCCACACGGTTAGATTCTGGTTGGCGTTAAAGCCTATTCCTTCGGTTATTTGGTCTTGTTGCTCTATTCTTATGTGGCTGTCCGAGTATATGCGCTCGGTCTCGCTGCTCCAGAATAGTTTGTCGGTGAATATCTTTTCGTTTTTTATGGTGTGTATGCGGACGTTGCCGTGTAGCTGCCACAGGCCTATTTTGTCGTAGTAGTAGGCGGTGTCGCTGCTGAGGGTGGTCTCGACGCGCATACTGTCGTCGTATTGTTCAAGATAGATGCCTTTCTCGAATGCCCAATAGGGTGGGTTGCGCTTGTCGTACATATGCCACTCTTCGGCCTCTACTTTGTAGCTTATGCGGCCCGAGTCGCTTATGAGGGTGCTGACGCCGTAGGTGCTCATAAAGGCTATTGAGTCGGCTTCTCCACTATCGACAATTACGTTTGTCTTATTTTCGCCACACGACGAAAAAAGGATACACAGTACAGCTATCGCCGATAGGACGATAGCTGTACTGTGTAATTTGTGGCTTTTATTAGCGAATTGTTGTTGTTTCATTTATCCATCCACCAATGGTAATGCTCTTGCCTTTGCTGTAGCCTCGCATAAAGAGCTCGTCTTGTGCGGGGAAGTAGTTTGAATATTGTGCGATGAGCTTGTTGGCCTGTTCTTTAACTGTGGGGTCAACTGCTTTTGCACGCTGCAATTTGTCAACTGCTGCGTAGTAGGTGCAGCCGTTGAGAATGTTATCGTTGTTCCAATTGGGCGAAGATGCATAGCACTGTGCTATGAGAATATAGGGGTCGCCGAACTTTGAGTTGAGGGCGATGGCTTTACGGGCATACTCACGCGCCTTGCTGTACTTCTTAAGGTTCAGATAAATGGCGCCTACCTTGTTGCACATATCGGCTTTGTTTGTGGCACTCTGCTCGAGCTCAATGGCTTGGTCGAAGAGCTCCATTGCCTTGTCGATGTCGCCTTTCTTAAAGTAACGGTAGCCGCAACCCATTGCAGCCTTTGAGGTGGGCTCGATGGCAAGAGCGTACTCCGAGGCTGCAAGATAAGCATCCTGATTGGTACATTTGAGCATACTCATAAGCGAAATTACCTTGTTCAGATACTCGATGTTGTCTTTGTTCTCCTCGATTTTGGGAGCGTAGATTGCCTCGAGGTCGTTGCACGATGCTGCACCGCTGTTGATGAAATAACCGTCGATGTTGCTGCGTGCGATGCGCGCTGCGTCAATCATCTTGCCGAATCCGTCGGCACGGATGCTGTCTTTGGGCTCCTGAAGCTCGGTGTAACGCTTGCTGTAGAAATCTATGCGCTCGTTGTATTTGTCGAGTACGTCTACAATATATACCGATGCGTCAAGATAGTCCTGAATAATCTGCTCGCCGTGGCCTGCGGGGTCTTTTTTGTACTTTTGTGCAGAAATCTTCATAAGATTCTGTGTTACAAGGTACTCCGACTCGCCTTTCTCAATGTCAACCGACTCGCGCAGCATCTTATAGGCTTCGTCGAGTGAGGCGTTGGGCACCAAACGGATGTAGTCGAGGGCTTTCTTGCCTAATGTGTTACCAACCGAGAGCTTGGTCTTTGTAATCTCTTGCAGCTTGTCGTTGTATTTCATCTGCTGGTCGTAGAGGGCCATAAGCTCGTTGATGTAGTCGAGCTTCTTTTGCTCGTCCTGCTCTTTGGCGATGAGGCCTTTGAGGATTTTTACACCATTTGTGTAGGTATCTACACGTGCTACGGGGTATTTTGTGAAAAGCTCTTTCCAAAAGGGATAAGCTGTGTCGAAACTGTTGTTCTTGACATTTACGGTGCAGTTGCTAATTAACTGCTTGCAGTTGGTGGTGTCTTCTCCAACGCCGAAACGGTTGTCGTTGTCGATACCGTTAATCTGTGCCGAGGCGCCTGCGGCCGCCATCGCAAACACAATAGCTAAAATACTCTTTTTCATTTCTTTTTTCCTTTTTATTTTATTTATCTAACTTTCATTTTTGTGAACCAACCTTCATTGAAGGTTATTCCTAAATTTACTCTGAGGCAGGTCTCGGCTATCATTCCCGAGGTGCGGGGCTCCATACGTACTACCTGTCCCGAGATGTGGAGCATTGACATTCGCTCGTTTATCTTGTTGGCCAATGGTATTGAGAAGCCGGCGCTTACTCCAAATTCGTCGCAGCCTTTCTTGCCGTTGACCTCGGTGTAGGGTTGGGCATAATAGGCGCCTGCGCGGTAGTGCATTCTCTTTAGTATGTTGCGCGATATTTTGCCCGGCGAATATTCGGCGCCTAATGATATTTTGCTGCGGTCGAGGCCTTTGTCCTGTCCGAAAAAGTCGGAGGTGCTCCACGTCTGATAGGTGTAGTCAATGCCGAATTTCCAATTGTTTTTTAAATTATACATTGCGCCGAATCCTATTGTATGGGGCAGGCTGAAGCCGTTGGAGATGCGTGCTGTGTCGCTCACTTGTATGCTGCCGCCTTGTATGGTCTGTTCAATTACTTGTGCGTCGGCCTCGAGGTTGTGTCCCAGCGAGTAGATAAGACCCAGCGTAAGTCCGTGTCCCTTGCCCAAGAGTATGTCGTATTGTGCGCCAAAATCGAGTTTATAACTCGATACGTCTATATTATAGTAGCGCGCGCGATTGCGTATTGAGGCATCGTCGAAAGTCGATGCTACCTTGTGCGAAATATCGCCGTAGATGTACGAGGCACTTAGTCCGATAGAGAGATTGGCAAGGGGCGACCATCCTATTGCAACGAAAGGCTGGTAAATACCGCCGCTGCCGCTGTAACTATCGGTGCTCGATGTGTTGTTGCCTATTTCGCTGTCTATGTTTATGTTACGGTTGCTGAAAGAATATCCTACGTTGGAGTAGGGGAGCACGCCGAAACTCATTCCCAACCCTTTGCGCAGGCGGAATTTCATTGCAATGTAGTCGAAATTGGCATTGTGGGCGTTGATCTTTTGTCCATTCTCTTTGAAATTGACATTCTGTAATGAGAAGCCTGCCTCGAAGAGCATTGTAAGCGTATCGGCCTGAGCAAGTGATGCGGGGTTCAGAAGGTTTATGAACCTTGCATCGCGCATTGCGTAGCCGAGGCCGCCCATCTGACGGTTGATGGCCAAATTCTGGTCGCTCAGTGAGCCGAGGCCGAAACGTGAGTAGGGCGAGTTTACGCCGTTGTCGGCAAAAAGCGCCACCGATACCACTAAGGCCGTTAGAATTGATAGTAGTCTTTTATTGTTAATTGCCATAATCAGCTAATGTTCTCTAATATCTTGTTCAGTCCCTTTGCTACAAGGAATTTGTCTGCAAAGATGCAACTTTTTATGTTATCAGTCAATATTTTTTCGTCGCCGCCGGTTAAAAAAACTAAAAGAGCGGGGTGTAATTCCTTCATTTGGGTAATATAACCCTGAATTTCGTGGCAAATGCCGCGTATAACTCCGCTGCGGATGGCGCTCTCGGTGTCGTGCCCGAGAAGCGGTGTTGCGCCCTCTTTCTCGACAAGGGGTAGCTTGTCGGTGAGCTTGTGCAGGGCTGTGAGGCGCATTTTTATTCCCGGGGATATGTTGCCGCCACGAAATGTTCCGCTCTTGTCTAAAAAGTCGATGGTAATTGCGCTGCCTGCGTCAATTACAAGAATGTCGCGCCCGGGGGCTTGTATCATTGCGCCCACGGCTGCTGCCAATCTGTCGCTACCCAATGTACGGGGTGTGTCGTAGGCTATTTTAATTGGTAGCGGGGTGTCGTGCCCAAGCCAAATGACGCGTCTGCACGAGCTTTGTATCTGCCTCCTCTGCTCGTCGGTAAGCTCAATTACCGACGAAACTATTGTGCTCTGTACACCATACTGCGTAACTAATTCGCGTACAAAATGAAAAGAGGTGCTGCTGCGTCTGCTGTGCAAAAGTATGCTCTCTCCTTTGAAAAGATAATACTTTACACTGTTGTTCCCAATGTCTATTATGAGTTTCAATTGTGGTAATTGTGGTCAATGTTGTAAAACTTTGCAAAGATAGTTTAAATTATTTGTATTTTATCTTTTTTTATGGACTTTTGAGTGTATTGCGGACGAATATGTTCTTTCGCAGAGTCAACCAGCAAGTGCAACATTACGAAATAAATTTGTAAAAGCACTCCTTTGGTGTTGAAAATTTCAGTTTTTCTCTTGGTCTTTCGTTTAATTTGTATTGTGTTTTCTTTATTTTTCTGTCAGTAACGGT
>JAZSIU010000107.1:0-22308 GCA_045533955.1 Bacteroidaceae bacterium | reverse complement strand
GGTCGGGGTCGGTGGTGAGACGTCGGTTGGGGACGAGGGTGCCGTCGGGGGTGGTGTAGTGGGCTCCCTCTTTAAGCGCCGCTCTTAGGTGGTTGGGGATATTGTAGTATTCTATCATCGGGCCTATCAGATGGCGCTTTTTGGGCTTTTCTTTGAATAGGAAACCGCAGCAGGGGAGGCGGTGCTCAAGGGGTAGCGTCTCGATTGTTATGCTGTTGTCCTCGTATATTGTGGCGTGGTGGGTGGCGTTGATGGGGTGAAAGTGCAGCGCATAGCCGAGCCCTTTGCAGAAAAAGTCGAGCTGTGGTTGCATAAGGCGTTGCAGCAGTGGGTCGGCGTATATGTGCAGTGGGGCTTTGCGGCCCAAAAGGGCAAAGGTGGATATTAGGCCTATGAGCCCGAAGCAGTGGTCGCCGTGCAGATGTGAGATAAATATGTGGTTGACGAAGGAAAAGTGTATGTGCGAGCGGCGCATCTGTAGCTGGGTTCCCTCGCCGCAGTCAATCATAAATTGTTTGTTGCCTATGCGCACTATCTGTGAGGTGGCGTTGTGGCGTGTGGTCGGCAGGGCCGACCCGCAGCCTAATATATGTACTTCAAATGGTTCCATTGCTCTGATTATTACTCTTTTATCAGTTTGAAGCGTAGGCGCAGTGTGCCGTTCTCCCACGTGTGGCTGATTATTTTAAATGTTCCAATTTCGTTTGTGTTGCCGACGTGTGTGCCGATGCAGGCGCAAAGGTCGTAGTTGCCTATGCGGACGATGCGCAGTGTGTCGCCGGCCTCTTCGGGGAGTTTGCTTAGGTCGATGCTCGGGGGGAGGCTCTCGCGTGGGCAGTATTCTGCCGTTACGGGCAGATTTTGTGCTATTATGTTGTTTACTTGCGTCTCGATGGCTGTTATCTGTTCGTCGCTCGGTGCGACGGGTAGCAGGTAGTCGCATTTGCTCTTTTTGCGCTCTATATGGGCGTTGCGGCTTCTTGGGCTGCCGAACATTCGCACCATTGTCTGGTTGAGGATGTGCTCGACGGTGTGCATAGGCGGGTACTCCGCCTTATTGTGTTCGTTGAGTATTGGTGTTTCGGTGGTCATAGGTTTTGTTGGTTAATGAGGTTTACAACTACTTTTACCATTATGTCTTTCTCTTCGGTGCGGCTCTCGGCAATCATCAATGTGAGGGCAACAAGGGTGTTGTCGGCAATTCGTTTGCTGCCGTCTGTGCGGTAGAGTATGCCGTTACGTTCCATAAACCAAAGGAACAGCATTGCTGCGATGCGTTTGTTGCCGTCGCTGAATGAGTGGTTCTTTGTTACAAGATAGAGTAGCATTGCAGCCTTCTCCTCAATGCTGGGGTAGAGTTCTGCTCCGCCAAAGGTCTGATATATCTGCCCGATAGAACTTTTGAATGAGTTGTCCTTTTCGTTTGCAAACAGGTTGCTCTCGCCAAATTTCTCTTTGAGGCTCAGTATTGCTTCCATCGCATTTTCGTATGTAGCGTGGAAGCGTTCTTCTTTTGTGATGTTCTCAATCGTCAGTTGCTGGTAGTCGTAACGGTCAAGGGTGTCAAGGGCATAGACATAGTCAGTAACAACCGATAGCAAGCCCGTTGATTGCTCATCACTCAACTTTTCTTGTGAATGAACTGTGTTCGCAAGCAAACGAACAACATCTTTGAGCTCGTTGTAATGCTCGATTCTTATCTTGTCGTTTATGGCATAACCTTTTACAATATAGTCCTTTAGCACCCTGTTTGCCCAAATGCGGAACTGAGTGCCGCGTTTGCTCTTTACACGATAACCGACAGAGGTTATCATTTCAATGTTATAGTGTTCTACTTGGTATATTTTGCCATCAGAGGCAGTTGTCGCAAATTTTGCGACAACTGGTAAGCCTTCTAATTCTTCTTTTAGAGCATTGTTTATGTGCTTGCCAATAGTTTTTATATCCCTATCAAATAATATGGACAATTGTGAACGGCTAAGCCACACGGTTTCATTCTCCAATTTTACATCAAGCGAAATTGTATTGTCTTCGCTTGTGTATATTGCAATTGGTGATGTGTCAAACTCTTCGTTATGCATAGGGGGATACTCCGCCTTATTGTGCTCGTTGAGTTGTGGGGTTTCGGTGTTCATAGCGTTTGTAGCGTATAAGGTAAAACGTGTATGGTTGTTCCGAACGCAAAAATAGTGTTGAATATTGGCTTATGCAAATTTTGCAAAAGCTGGTAATCATTCTTTTAGTGTCATTAGAATTTTGTTGTTTGGCGAATTCAACCTGCAAATGCAATCGAATTCTAACCTGTTAATAATAAGTGTTCTCTTAATAGGAGTTTTTTTTCTGCTCACAAGAATAATGGTTTTTTGTATTTGTACAATTTTGCCCGTGTGATATTTTGATGCGGCGTAGTTTGATATTTCTTTCTTGGTATAAAAACAAGCAGCGTCAAAATGTTGTGTTTGACGCTGCTTGTTTATTTATCTTTATAACTTTACTATGGGAACGTTATCCCAATCGGTCATTTCGTCGGCGGTTTTTATGTCGATAAACTTAAAGTCTTTCATAAAACGACGGAACTTGCTCTCGGCGTGTTTTATGCCTACGTATGACTTGAATCTTCGCATCATTGGCAGGCCGGGTATCATTGGTTGACTGCCGTCGAGGTCGCGCGGATGTATGTAGCAGAGGTTGTAGTCGCTGTTTTGCTGTGTCCAGCGTTTTATCAGGCAGTATGGGGCTATTCTGAAATATCCGCCTCCCGAGAATGCTATTCTTTTCCCGAGTATCTGTTTGGTGGTTATTGGAAATTCCTTAATTCTTACGCCGTTGTGTTCTATTATGCTTTGTTTGTAGGTGGGGTAGTCGGGGATTCCACCGTGTGCGTGCTCCGAGGGGAATACCGAGCAATCAATCTCGATGCCTAACTCTCCAAGGACTTCAAAGGCCCAAGGCTCGTCCTTGCGAATTGAGAAGCCCGGTGCCCGGAAATATTTTATTGCTTTTCCGGTTGTGTCCTGAAGTATTTTTGTTGATTCTTCGATGTCTTTCTTAAATTCTTGTTTGGATTGCTGCCACACTAATTGGTGGTTCATCGAGTGGGTGCCAATTTCGTATTTTTGAGCAATTTTCTTTACTATCTCGGGGTATTTCTTTGCTACCCATCCAACTACAAAGAATGTTGCTTTGTTGTCGCTTTCGTCAAGTATATGAAGAATGCGGTCGACATTGTTGTGAATGCGACTTTCAAAATTATTCCATTGCGCCTCGTCCTTTGTTCCCGAGAATTCGAGCAGATGGAACCATTCTTCAATATCTATTGTGAGAATGTTCATATAATCTTTTATACTTGACTCTTATGTGCTAAATATTTTATGCTTTGCTTTATACGTAGGTTTATATATCTCCTATGGCCCGATTTTCGGTTTTTTGTAATATTCGGCAAAATTACTGCTTTTTTTCAAAAAATAAAAATTTTTATTGCGATTTTTTATAGCAGTATTATCAATTCGATGACAACTTGTGATTGTTGGTTAATTCATCCCTTTTTTTTGCTTTCGGAATTCCGGGTTCAGTTGTTTTTTTATTCCGCTCCATATTGAGGTGCACATTGCGCGAAAATCGTGCTTGCCGCCCTCTTGATAGTGGGTGTTTTTGTCGAAGAAGCGGAACCACGATGGCGAGGCATTGAATCGCCGGGGTGATGAGAGGAACCAAGCAATGTCTATTCCCAAACAGCGCAGATTTTTCCCGGGGCGGTAGGTGTATTGCGGCAGATAGCCTTCGGTGAGGTCTTTTACTATTATCTCTCCGAAATGTACGCCCGAAATGTAGGCTGCGTGTACGCTTGCGGGGATTCTGGGGTTAATCTCTATTATGCGATAGTCGCCGTCGCCTTTCTCTAATATGTCAAAATCGGCGAATCCTGTCCAGCCGAGCTTGTCGAGTGTCTTTTTACATATTTCTAATATCGCATTGTTCTCGATGCTTGTACAGAAACTGCTGCTGCCGCCTTTTATGGGGTAGTAGCGTGTGATTTTTGTTATTGTGTGGTTGCTGTATGTGCCGTCGGCTGTGCGATAGAGCATTGCATTGTAGTAGTGGTTCGAGGGGATAAATTCTTGCAGTGTGCATTCGCCGTATTGTGTGATGGTCTCGAGGGCGGCTTTTTGGAGCTCTTCGCTGTTGTGTACGAGTTTTATGCCGCGTGAGCCTGCCGATTTTCCGGGTTTTACAAGCGAGGGGAAGCCTATACGGCTGCTAAGCTCTTCGATATTGTCGTTTATGAGCATTGTGCGCGGATGGGGTATGTTGTGCTCTTGGCAGAAGGCCATCAGACGGCTTTTGTCGCTTGCTATTGAGTATGTTGCATAGTCGGCAATAGCGCATTTTGTGTTGCTGGATGCTTCGATTGTTTCTTTGTTGAGACTGAGCCACGTTGCATAGTCGTCCTCCATTGGGATGGCTACGGTGCACTCTTTCTCTTTTGTTATTGTTGTAAATTCTTCGGAGGTAAGGCCGTCGAGGGTTATGTCGATACACTCTCGAACGAAATTGCTCTTGCGAGAAACTTCGTTGTGCTCTGCGGCAACATATACTGTGTAGCCTTTTTCTTTGAGTGAGCGTGCTGTCGAGAGTATCTGTAATCCTCCGCCAAATAGTAGTATGTTCATTTTTTTGTGTTATTCGTCTCTTTTATCCGGGTTATGGATTTTTTTTATTGAGTATGCCGACTTTTACAGAACAGTAGTTTGGTTATATTTGAAAGGAATATAGAAACATATCCTGCTAAATATTGAACTATTATTCCACTTATGAGAATTACTAAAAATATAACACAAATATTTAATGGGAAAATCATAGAAGGCATCAGTTTTTTTATTAAGAAGACTTGTACGATATAAATATCTAATGTTAAATTTGAAATATAGCTTATGATATATTTTTTAGTTTCTGATATATTGATTCTACAGAGGAAAGAAGCAAAATGTCGTGCTGATAATACAACTAGAGAAAGTAATAATGGAATGATGATAAATTGTAGAAACAATGCAATCTCGCTTTTAGGACCAATTGTCTTATATAGATAAAATAAACCTATAAAGAATGGAAAGTATAAAAGACTTTTCCATGTCCCATTGTAACACTTTTTAGATATAGAATCACGATACCCCCAAACAAACAAGAAAAAGAAATAAAACCATGACTCTATACCTCCTTCATCCAATACTATTCTAGAGTGGTCAACATTTATGAAATAATTTACTACATAAATAACAAATATAATAAATAACAAGATATTCCTTCCTTTATTAGTATGACTATCACTAAAGAACTTTTTAAATAAATAAACAAATAGATAAAAAACTAAAATACAATTTATAAACCAAAAAGGTGTTGGATATAAATAATTTTGCCAACCTGCGGATAAATCATTACCTAAAAAAAGTGTCAGTGTTAGAAACACCCATACGCTAGGATAGAGTCTTGTAATTTTATTTAGTATCCATTCTCCTTTAAATTGTTCATCACGAAACTTTAACAAATAACCTGATGCATAAAAAAACAGAGAGTTACCTATTGCTCCACCAATAAATAAAAAAGTATAATCCTTTGGTACAGTCCATTTAAAATGAAACCAAGTTATTAAGAAAGTTGCAATAACTTTTAAAATGGTTATTTCGTTATAAAATATTTTTTTTGCCATTATAATATGGTAATCTTATATCCTTAATGTGTTGTCTATCACAGCTATCCCATTAAAATCATAAATTGTCCTTTGAACTTTTTGAAAATAGTTAATTACAAAGGTTTTTCAAATGAATGGGCTTGAAATGTTATCTTTGTGGCTGTTTTATTTAATGTTTAACCAGTCCATAATTTTTATTGGACACTATGATGTTCATTTGAAAAAAACTATCACATTGCTCTTAACCAATTAGAAAATATTCTTTTTATGGAATTCAATACGATACTAATGGTTAAATCTTGATATTTAAGTATCATTCTGGGGTTTATGCAGACGTTTACGTGTCCATCTCTGTCCATTATCTGGCGGCTCAGACTATAATGTTCGCAGCGAACTTCGACGCGAGAGTCGTTGTTGTCCAGAACTTTATAGCGCAACCCTTTTAGTTTTTCAAAACGATAGATGGCCAAACCTCCAAATGCTGAAAAAACCCGTATGGGATTATCTGATATTTTTGAGAACTTATATGAATTGTCTTCTATCATCTTTTCTGTTTGACACACATCTTGTAAACCATACTCACAAAGTGCGTAACAATCGTGGTATCGTCTCACTAATCTTGGGGATGTACTGTATCCATTGGCAGTTATTATGTCCCAGCCATCCATTTTTGTTATGGAGTCCTTGATTCCCTCAATATACAATTGTGCGACATCAAGATCGACAACCATTAAATAATCTGCTTCCCAACCTTGTTTCTCGATATAATCGAGATATTGGTTTCTTAATTTGGCCATCTTATCAATGCGCTTGCGGCTATAAAACGGATTTATGCCTTTTACTGATTCTGCCGATGGAGTAGTTGGGGTGGAATCTGTATCATCTAAAATAGTATGAATTTTGTCGGGGTTGGTTTGTTGCCACTCTTGTAATATCTTTTTGGTATTGTCGATAGAGTTGTTCTCGTATATAACTATCTTATAATCAGTAAACAAAGAAAGGATGTTGTTTATTACGGGAATATTTCTCCTTAATCCTTTCTCGGCATTTCTGACTATTCCACATATTATTATTTTTTTTTCTATGGATGATGACGGTGTCATAGATTTTCAAATTACTATTTGTATATAGCTCGGGCTCGAGGGATACTGCCGATGCGGCGCTGTGTTGTTGTGCTATGATAAGGTGGCGCTTGACCTAATTGGTTGACTTATAAGTCTGTTTACTCATTCCAACCTGTGTTTAATAAGAATTGCTCTCGCATTCTTTGTACCGAGAGTATGGATATTTCTTCGGCTTTTTGTAGCAGTGTGGCTCGGTCTAATTGCAGTGCGTCTTTGAGCCTTTGGGTGAATGCAGCCTCGTCTCTCTCTTTTATTACCCATCCGTTAATGCCGTCTTCGACAAGGTCTTTTGCGCTGCTGAATTCGGTAACTACGCAGGGGGTTGCGCAGGCTACTGCCTCGACCAATGCTGTTGACCAACCTTCTTTGTACGAGCCCATTATAAAGGCATCGGCCATATTGAGGTAGTCGGAGATTGTATCTAACGGCTTGCGACCTATGAGCTCTATCTGTTTCTGTAATTGGCGCTGGGCAATGTAGTCTTTTATTTTTTGCTCGTCCTCGCCGTCGCCTATGAATATGAGGCGGGCCGAGGGGTTGTTGAGTCTCTCGATACTGTCTATCATAAATTTCCAGCCTTTGAACCAATTGAGGCGCCCAACGGTTACGTAGAGTGTTGTTTCTTTGTCTATTTTGTAGCTCGTTCGCAGTGTATCCCTGTCTTTTACTCTGAATATGTTTGTATCGTAGCGTGTTGGGAATTGACGTACTTTGTCGGGGCTGATGGAGCCTTTGCTGCGTTTTATGAATGTTTCGATGGAGCTCTTGTCGGCGGCTGCCATTATTATTGAGGCGTGTTTTGCTTTCTTAAAGAAGTACCAATCGTATAGTCGTGCTAATTTGTTGGCAAATTTGTAGCGCGATATATATAAGGGGTTTTCGACGCCGGGCATTATGAGGCAGGCTTTGGAGAGGTATTTGTCGGGGATGGCAAAGAGTATCTCGGGGGTCTGGATGAGTATCTTGTCGTAGTCGGTGCTCATCACTTTGTTTAGGTGTCTCTTTAGACGCAGATAGCCTGTAATGCGCCCGGGGATAAGGGGTTTTCCGGTGTGCTTTTGGGCGTTCTCGAGGTTGAAAAAGTCGTATTCAATGTTGTTGATGGTTCTTTTGGTCCATACTCCCTCGGGGATATTGTTGCCGTCGGTGTTTATTCCAACGAGTTTCAGTCGGTTACCGAATGCTCCAAGCATATGCAGGGCAAAGGATAGGTGCCCGCCTGTCGGATAATCGACGTAGTTGCAATCTTCTATAAAGAGTATCTTTTGCATTTTCTTTAGTGGTTTAAATTGAGAATCTGTCTTCGAGAGTCTTTAGAGTGGGGAGTAGGTTTTTCTTTACAATTGTTTCCCATTGGCTCTCGGTGAGTGTGTTGCGTACTCTCTCACTGTCTATGCTGTTGCGATGCTCCCAGATGTATGCTATTGCCTCGGCGAAGGCTTCGGGGGTGTCGTCTGTGAGCACTCCATTCTCTATTGAGATTATCTGACGATTAGAGTAGGTGTTTGTTGCTATTGTATATATTCCCGAGAGTATATATTCGTAGGTCTTTGTTACGGGCTGGTGGTCGTAATATTCGGTTACGGGCACGAATGAGACACCTACGTTGCAGCGGTCGAAGAATGTTTTTAGTTTGTCGTGTCGAATGTAGCCGTGAAGGGTGATATTTTGCTCCAGCCCAAGCGCTTTGATTCGTGCTGCGAATGTCTCAATTTCGTTGTTGAAGCCTTTGCCTATAATGTCGTAGGTTAGTTGTGTGTCGGGGTGTTTTTGCAGGAACAGGGCTACGCCTTCGATTGTTTTGTGAATGTCGCGGTCTTGCAATGTTCCAACGTACAGCAGGCGCAGGGTATCGAGGCTTTTGTTGGTTGTGGAGACAATGTCTGCACCTAATGGCACTATGGCCGATTTTTCTTTTGATAGTCTTATTTTGTCTCTTGTGCCCTCGGATATTATTGTCGTAAAGTCATATTGGTCTGTGGTTCTTTTTGTTTCTATGTTCTCGGTATCACGTGCTGAGGCTTCGGTTGAGATTCCAAGCGAGCGTATGTCTAATATCATTTTCTTCCACGGGCATAGTGTCTTGAATATTCTGCATCCGCTGAAATTGCATACGATTATGAGGCCTCTGAAGAGTAGTATATGATAGAGTGCGGTCAATATGTATAGTATGCCCTTGGTCGTTCTGTTGCCAATGGGCTTTACGTAATGTACTTTTACGCCCTCTAATTCTATTCGGGGGCTTCCACCGATGCAAACAACCTCAATTAGATAGTCGGAGCGCAGAAACTCGCACCACTTATATACGTCGGTGTGGTAACCAAATTGGTCTTTATTTATTATGAGCAGACGTTTCATTTAGGAATATTTCGCATTGATATGTGGCTATTATAAATCGAATTTATAAAGCAGTACCTCTTCGGGTATATTCATAACAGAATAAAAATAGTACAATATATGTGTCGCCAGTATGATTATGAATATGTGAAGTCTCAGGTTGTTGCTCTTTGTCTTGTTGTACCACAGATAAAACAGAAAGTAGGATTGTATGATGGCCGAGAAGATGTTACAAAAGTACATAAGTCGGTTCATTACA
The DNA here is from genome assembly GCA_045533955.1 of Bacteroidaceae bacterium. GTDB lineage: Bacteria > Bacteroidota > Bacteroidia > Bacteroidales > Bacteroidaceae > HGM04593. Next base: position 12,902 of record JAZSIU010000107.1, on the reverse strand, counting down.
TAGTTGTTGTAGAATAATAATGTGATGCATACTCCTATAAAGAACATCGTATATGCGTAGTTGAACTTTGTGCTATTATAGAATCTTTTCAGTTTCTTGTAGTGTAGTACAACTATAATGTTGGTCAGCAGTAGTAGGTGGGAGCGCAGGCCAAATGCTTTCTCCTCAATTGAATATTCCGAGTAGTTTTCGATTGCCTCTTCGGTGTATCCTGAATATGATGCAAAATTGAAAAAGTCGGCCGTGAGTAAGTTCTCTGCCTTGTCCATAAATATATAGCATAATGTAATAATCGCTAATTGAATATAAGTATTCGGCAGTCTGTTTTTTAATATATATCCAATTATTGCCAGCGGTAATATGATTATTGCGGTTCGGTGCATAGTCATAGCCAATAGTGTTGCGGGAATAACCCATATCCAATATTTCTTATTCAGTATAAGAGGGGTCATTGCCACAAATATGCAGGCTGTGATATTTTGTCGCATTCCATTCATAAATGAAAAGAATGTACCGCCAAAGAATAGGGTGATGCCAAAGAATACGAGAAGATAACTCTCTTTGCGCATTGCATAATATAATGCTCCTATCTGTAAAAATCCCATTAAAAAAAAGTACAGATAGTGCTTGTTGGTAAAGAAGGTGCAGAAGTGTAGGAGTAATGTAAAGCCATCCTCTAGTGTTTCTCTGTTCTCTTTACCCTGTAATATGTTATAAAAGTCTAGTTTGTAACTTTCGCAATCTACACCTACTTTATAGCGTACTGTAACAAAAAAACAATAGACTAATAGGGGGATTAGAAAGTGGGACTTTGTGAAAAGGTCGATGAAGGATGATTTATGATTGTAACGGCTGTCATCATTTAGGAATCCATTTGGGTACTGATGCCTGTACGTATAAAGACCGGCATTTGTCATTACAAATATAATGAATCCATAAACGATGATGCTTTGTAGTAATAATTCCATCTGTTTGTATGTGTAGTTGCCTTTTTTTATCTGTTGCTGTACATTGTATCGTAGTATGCTTGGTAGTCGCCGCTGGTTATATTGTCGAGCCAAGCTTGGTTGTCGAGGTACCAGCGAACGGTCTTTTCGATGCCTTCCTCGAATTGCAGTGAGGGTTCCCAACCGAGCTCGTTCTTGAGTTTGCTACTGTCGATGGCGTAGCGCAGGTCGTGTCCGGCGCGGTCGGTAACGTAGGTGATGAGCTCTGTTGAGTGTCCCTCGGGGTTGCCTAAAAGGCGGTCAACGGTTTTTATCAGCACTTTTATAAGGTCGATGTTTTTCCATTCGTTGAAGCCGCCGATATTGTATGTGTCGGCTATTTTGCCTGTGTGGAAGATTGTGTCGATGGCACGTGCGTGGTCTTCGACGTAGAGCCAGTCGCGTACATTCTCGCCTTTGCCATAGACGGGGAGGGGCTTGCGGTTGCGTATGTTGTTGATGAACAGGGGGATGAGCTTCTCGGGGAATTGGTAGGGGCCGTAGTTGTTGGAGCAGTTGGTTACTATTGTCGGAAGGCCGTATGTGTCATGGAAGGCGCGGACAAAGTGGTCGCTGCTTGCTTTTGAGGCCGAGTAGGGGCTGTGTGGGTTGTATTTTGTTGTTTCGTAGAAAAAGTCGGTGCCGTAGGCTGCGTGATGCTCGCCCGAGGAGGCTGTTGTGCTGAAGGGGGGGGTGATGCCTTCGGGGTGTGTGAGCTCAAGGGCGCCATAGACCTCGTCGGTTGAGATGTGGTAGAAGAGCTTGCCTTCGTAACGGCTGGGCTGTGCTTCCCAATGTGTTTTTGCGGCTTGCAGCAGCGATAGTGTGCCCATTACATTGGTGCGGGCAAAGGTAAAGGGGTCTTTTATGCTGCGATCGACGTGGCTCTCGGCGGCAAGATGGATTATGCCGTCGATATTGTGCTCTTGGATGAGTGCGAGCAAGGTCTGGTAGTCGCAAATATCGGCTTTTACGAATGTGTAGTTAGGGGCCTGCTCAATGTCTTTGAGGTTGGCCAGATTGCCTGCGTATGTGAGCTTGTCGAGGCATATTATATGGTAGTGGGGGTATTTGTTTACGAATAGGCGCACTACGTGGCTTCCGATGAAGCCTGCACCGCCTGTTATCATTATGTTGCGCTTATATGACATATTGGTTGTTATTTCTTTAATTCGTCGATAACTTTCAGTAGGTATTGTCCGTATTGGTTTTTTATCATTGGTTGGGCTAGTTGACGCATCTTTTCTTTGTCTATCCAACCGCGACGGTAGGCGATACCTTCGAGGCAGGCTATCTTGAGGCCTTGACGCTTCTCGATGACTTCGACAAAGGTGGAGGCTTCGCTCAGTGAGTCGTGGGTACCGGTGTCGAGCCACGCAAAGCCGCGTCCGAGGGTCTGTACTTTGAGCTCGCTCAGTGTAAGGAAATGTTGGTTGACGGTGGTTATCTCGAGCTCGCCTCGTGCCGAGGGTTTTATTCCTTTGGCTATCTCAACTACTTTGTTGGGGTAGAAATATAGTCCTACAACGGCGTAGTTGCTCTTGGGCTCACGGGGCTTCTCTTCAATGGACAGGCAGTTGCCTTGCTCGTCAAATTCGGCAACGCCGTAGCGCTCGGGGTCTTCGACGCGGTAGCCAAAGACTGTGGCTTTTCCCTCCTCCTCGGCTGTGCGCAGTGCCTCGCGAAGCATCGCGGTGAAGCCTGCGCCGTAGAAGATGTTATCGCCAAGAACAAGGCACACTGCATCGTCGCCTATAAACTCCTCGCCTATGATAAAGGCTTGTGCAAGGCCGTCGGGCGATGGTTGTGGGGCATATTGGAAGCGTACGCCGTAGTCGCTGCCGTCGCCAAGCAGACGCTGGAAGCCGGGGAGGTCTTGCGGGGTGGAGATTATGAGTATGTCGCGTATGCCGGCAAGCATTAGTACCGATATTGGGTAATAGACCATCGGCTTGTCGTATATTGGCAATAACTGTTTGCTCACTCCTTTGGTTATTGGGTAGAGGCGTGTGCCCGAACCGCCTGCAAGAACTATGCCTTTCATCTTGTTGTCTTTTTTATGTTGCTTCTTTATTGTTTGTATATTCCGCAGAAATCAAGGATTACCTTGCTCTGGTCGTAGGGGAGGGTCTTGAATTTGTCGTGTGCGGTGAGCATTACAATTATGTCCGACTTTTTGTATGCCTCTTCGTAGGGGGTGAGTTTATAGACGTTGTGCTCCTTGACGTTGGGCTCGACTACGAGTATGTTGGCGCCGTTGCATATTTGCATTACTTTGCCGACAATGTGGCTCGAGGGCGACTCGCGCAGGTCGTCGATATTGGGCTTGAATGCAAGGCCCATCATTGCTACAAGAGGTTTGCGGTTGTTCTTGAGCTCGAACTCGAGAATGGCGTTTCGCACTTTCTCGGCGCACCACATTGATTTGTAGTTGTTTATCTCGCGTGCAGTGGCTATTATGCGGCTCTCTGCGGGGTAGTCCGAGATGATGAAATAGGGGTCAACGGCTATGCAGTGTCCACCTACTCCGCAACCGGGTTGCAGGATGTTGACGCGGGGGTGTTTGTTGGCAAGCTCGATGAGTTCCCATACGTTGATGCCTGCTTTGTCGCAGATGAGTGATAGTTCGTTGGCAAAGGCTATCTGTACGTCGCGGCTGCTGTTTTCGGTGAGCTTGCACATCTCGGCTGTGCGGCAGTTGGTCTTGTGCAGCTTGCCTTTTACGAATTGCGAGTAGAATTCTATTGCCTTTTCTGTCGATTCGGGGGTGAGGCCGCCTATGACGCGGTCGTTGTGTACAAGCTCGTATATTACGTTGCCGGGGAGTACACGCTCGGGGCAATAGGCAATGTATATTTTCCCTTTAAGCTCGGGGCGATGCTCGAAGATGAGTTTGGACATCGCTTCGGTTGTTCCTATGGGCGAGGTTGATTCAATGACGTAAAGGTCGCCCTCTTTCAGTAGGGGGAGTACTGCGCGTGTGGCTGCTTCGACATATGAGGTGTCGGGCTCGTGGTCGCCTTTGAAGGGGGTGGGAACGACCATAAAATAGGCGTCGCTCTCTTGGGGGGTGGTGTAGGCTTTGAATTTGCCCTCTGCAATTACCTCTTGCAGCATCTCTTCCATTCCCGGCTCTATAATGTGCAGCTTGCCTTGATTGGTTACCTCTACTACTTTTTCGTTAATATCGACTCCAATTACATCTATGCCGTGTTTGGCTGCTATAATGGATGTGGGAAGGCCTATATAGCCTAGTCCCATAAAACAGGCTTTCATTGGTTTTATTTTGTATGTTATATAAGGTTATTATTTGTTTCGTAGTGTTTCTACAATTCTTCCCGAGGCAAGGCCGTCGCCGTAGGGGTTGACGGCTTTGCTCATTGCGTCGTAGTGTTCTTGGTTGTCGAGCAGGAGTGATACCTCGCCGACTATTTTGTTGTAGTCGGTTCCAACGAGCTTGACGGTGCCGGCTTCGAGGGCTTCGGGGCGCTCGGTGGTGTCGCGCATCACAAGTACGGGCTTGCCGAGACCGGGGGCCTCTTCTTGTATGCCGCCGCTGTCGGTGAGCACTATGTTGCTCTTCTCCATAAGATAGACAAACGAGAGATACTCGAGGGGTTCGATGAAGAACATATTGCCCAGATTGTCGAGATTCTCTCCAAAGACTTCGTGAATGGGCTTGCGCACATTGGGGTTCAGATGCATCGGATAGACAAAATCGACGTCGGGGTATTTTTGTGTGAGGTCTTTGATGGCTGTGCACATATTTATGAATCCGTCGCCGAAATTCTCGCGGCGGTGGCCGGTGATGAGCACGAGTTTCTTGCCATCAGAGAGGCGGGTTACGTCGTAGCCGGCATCGGCGAGCTGTGCTTGAAGGCTGTTGTTGAGTGCCTTGTCTTCTTTTATTTTGTTTACTACCCAATAGAGTGCGTCGATGACGGTGTTGCCCGTTACGCTGATGCTGTCCTCGGCTACGGCTTCGCGCAGCAGATTGGCGCGGCTCAGGGGGGTGGGGGCAAAATTGTATGTTGCTATGCGACCGGTTATTTGGCGGTTCATCTCTTCGGGCCAAGGGCTGTAGATGTTGTGTGTGCGCAGTCCGGCCTCGACGTGTCCGACGGGTATTTGTTGGTAGAATGCGGCAAGGGCGGCGGCGGTGCTGGTTGTGGTGTCGCCGTGCACAAGGACGGCGTCGGGCTGTGCCTCTTTCAGTACGTCGCGCATTCCGGTGAGTACGCGGGCTGTTACGTCGTAGAGGTCTTGCCCTTGTTTCATTATGTTGAGGTCGTAGTCGGGGGTTATCTCGAAGAGTTGCAGCACTTGGTCGAGCATCTGACGGTGCTGGCCGGTTACGCATACTATTGTCTTGAAGGTTTGCGGGTGCTTCTGAAATTCTTTTACCAATGGGGCCATCTTGATGGCTTCGGGGCGAGTTCCAAAAACAAGCATTATTGTTTTCATAATGGGGAGGATTTCTTCTTATATTCTTATTCTTTTGTTGTGTTATCGCTGATGAGTTTTATTCCCCAATTGTAGATTTTTTCGATTGTGGGGAGGCTTATGCCTTGTTCTATGGCTGTTTCGTATATGTACCGCAGGCCGTATTTGAAGTCTTCTTGAAAATAGCGGCTCTTTAGGTCGGGTTGCCATCCTTTTGCGCTCTCGGTCATTGGTGCGACAATGCCCTTGAAACTCTCGATTGATGTTATTTTGTGTGTGAGGCTTGTGGCGTCGTGGCTTTCGTAGTGCTCTAAGATGGGGCTTAGATAGTTGGGCGATACGGGCAGTGTGCGCAGCAGTGTGAATAGTTCGTTGTCCATTGCTATGAGGTACTCCGAGGCTGTGTCGTCCCACTCTTCGTAAAAGAGGTGTCTGCGGTTGTAGTATTTCTCTTGGCTCCAATCTTTGAATAGTGAGTATAGTCGTGCGGGGTGCAGTATGGGGTTGCTGTTGGTAAAGGTTGCTTCGTAGTGGTTGGAGAGCAGACGGGTGGGGCGCTCGAAGAGTCGCTCTATCTGCTGTCGGAAGGCTTCTTTGTTGCTGCAGTTCTCTACGGCAATGTTGTGCGAGGGCTTGTAGCCCAAGAGGTTGGCGCTGCGGCCGTACTCTTTTGTGCGGGCTATGAAGGGTACTCGCTGAAAGCCCCACAGGGGGGTGGTGGATGGGAAAATTTTTATCGCTTCGAAGAAAAATCCTGTCGAGCAGAATATGCTGCCTACGAATGCTCCGGGCTTTATGTGTGGTTGTATGCTTTGGAGCTCACTCTTTATTGCGTAGCCGGGCAGACAGAGCAGTATAATGTCGGCATCGACGACTGCCTCTCGTGCGCTGTCGGTTATTTTGGCAAGAGGGGCGTTTATTGTTGTTCCCTCGGGGGTGTGTATTTCTATATTTTTTCTCCACGCTTGCGGACGGCGTGTGAGTATGTTTACCGAAATGTTGTCTTTTGCCGCAAGATAGCCGGCTGTTACGTGTCCCAATGAACCGCCTCCGCAAATGCAAATGTTTGTCATTTCTCCAATTGTTTAAGTGATTCTATGAGGCGTGTATTGTCGTCGTGGTTGCGTACGGCTATGCGCATATATTGCCCACCGTCGAATCCTTGCTTGCCCGAACAGTCGCGCAGGAGGATATTGTGCTCTTTGAGCATCTTCAGCACGAGGCTGCCGGCGGTGTAGGGGGGGAGCACCTCGGTGAGGAAATAGTTGGCCTCGGAGGGTATTACGCGCAGGAAACTTATGCGGCGCAGTTGTTGCTCGAAGTGCTTGCGCTCTTCAATGAATTTTCGGCAGGCGCGTTTGTACTCTTTCTCGTATTTTGTGTATATCTGCATAAAATACTCGCAGAAGGAGTTTATGTTCCAGATGCTTACGGCGCTCTTTATGTTTGATATTATCTGTGTGTCGGCCGAGCAGAGGATACCCAAGCGTATGCCGGGAACGCCGTAGCTTTTGCTGATGGATTTTATTACCAGCATATTGGGGTGGCTCTCGAGTATGCTGTCGTGCAAGAGGGTGTTGTGCTCCCAATCGGTGCTAAAATCGACGAAGCTCTCATCGACGATGAGGCGTATGTTCTCTCTCTCGCACCACGCGGCAAGCATTAGAATGTCGTGCTTGGGAATAAAATTACCCGAGGGGTTGTCGGGGTTGATTAGCAGTAGGTTGTCGGCACGGTGCTGTCCGAAATAGTCTATAAGGTCTTGGGCCGAGTAACGATATTCGTTGTTCTGTGGCACAAAGGTTACTATGGTGCTTTTGTCGCGGCGGTTGGGGTACTCCTCGAATGTGGGGCGGGTTATTCCGATGATGCCGGGGAGTTGCTCCATAAGTAGTTTTATGAGCTCGGCGGCGCCGTTGCCGGGGACAATGTAGCTCTCTTTTATGCCCCAGCATTTGCTGGCCAAAAGGGTGTTTACTTTCATCCCCGAGGGGTATTGGGCGATGAGCGTGCCAAAATTGGCTTGCATCTCGTCTATTATCTTTCGGGGTGGAAAGTAGGGGTTCACAAGGTAGCAGTAGTCGAGCATTTTGGGGAAGCGCCAATAGCCTCCGAAGCGGCCGTAGTATTTGCGCAGAATATCTTTCTCTTCGGCAAAAAGGGCTTCGGCAATGTCAAGGTCTTGCTTGTCGTCTATCTCGTACCATTTTTCGTTACTTATGGGGAGGGCTTTAAGCTCTTTGCTGTCGAGGAAGGTGATGATGCGCAGCACATTCTCGTAATATTCGTTGTTGCCTACTGCTTTGGAATAGGCCTCGAGGAAGGGGATGTATTTTGTTCTGCTAAATTCCTTTGAGAATTTGTAGATGTTTATTGTCTTGTAGTATTTATCGGCCTCGCTGAAGGAGAATGCCTCTTTGGGTATGAAATTTATGATGTTCTTCTCGTCGTCGATGCACACCATTGTACCGTCCATCCAACTTTCGTATTTTGCTACGAGGGCAAGGTTGGGGTAGGGGTTGTCGGTGATGAGCGAGAATATGTTGTCGTCGAATATAAGGTCGCTCTCGATGAGCAGTGTGTCGTCCTGTTGCATCTGCTCTTTGGCTAGTGCAAGGGAGTAGATGTTGTTGGTCTTGTCGTAGATGGGGTTGTTGATGTATTCAATTTTTATGCTTGAATATTGGTTGCCTACGTGTTCTTTAAGCTCTTCGCCTTTGTATCCTACGACTATTACAATGCGACTGAGAGTCAGCTTGGATAATTGGCACAGCAAGCGGTCGATGAGACGTGTTCCGTTCACCTGTACCATACACTTTGTGTTGTCTTTGGTAAATTCGCCGAGGCGGCGACCCATTCCTGCTGCTAATATTATTGCTTGCACGTTGCTGACCTGTTTTTTGCTTTACTTTTCTGTACTTATGTGTTGCAATTGTTTGTTTTTATGGTATATAAGTTTGCATATATCATAGCTTTTCGGGGGCTATGATATATGCAATTCTTATTACTTCTACCATATTATATATAGGTATTACAGTTTGATGTTTTCTTCATTGTCATCTTTGTCGTCGCTGTAATAACCGTAGCCGTGGCCATAGCCGTAGCCGTAACCATAGCTGTAACCGTAACGATAGCCGTAACGGTAACCATAGCGGCTGCCGTAGCGTCCGCCTTTGTCCTCCATACCATTGAGTATGAGGCTGATGCTCTTGAAGCGCTCCTCTTTTGCAAGGTTGTCAATCTCGGGCACCATACTGCGCTCCAGAAGTCCACTGCGAACGACGAACATTGTGCGGTCGGCGTTCTTTTCTATGATGCTTGTGTCGGCTACAATGTCAATGGGAGGACAGTCTATTATAATGTAGTCGTATTTGCTGCGAGACGACTCGATGAGCTCGTTGAAGCGTTGGTCTTCGAGAAGCTCGGTAGGGTTCGGTGGAATTGTTCCAACGGGGATAATGTGCAGGCCTTTGAATGCCTCGCTCTTAATCATACATTTGTTGATGTCCTCCTCGAGGCCGGCAAGATAGTTGCTCAGACCAACTTTGGGCGCATTTACGAATGTACTGAGTGATGCGTGGCGCATATCACCGTCGATGAGCAGCACGCGCTTGCCTTTAAGCGCCATTGAGGCTCCGAGGTTCATTGTGATGAATGATTTACCGCTGCCGGGGTTGAATGAGGTTATTATGAGTACGTGCTTGTGATTCTCATTAACCATAAACTCGATATTGGTTCGCATCACGCGGAAGGCCTCGTTTATAATGTTACGGCTGCCGTCTTTTACGACTACTTTCAGCTTCTCGCTCTGTTTCTTCCACGGGAGCTGGCGCTTGCGACGGTAGGCAAGGGGAATTTCACCAATTACGGGGATGTTGACGCCTTCAAGGTCTTTGCGGCTGCGTATCTTGGTGTCGAGGAATTCGCGTGCAATGAGTAATCCTATGGGAATCATCACTCCTATTACAAAGGCGAACAGATATATTTTTTTTCCATTGGGACCCGAGGGGTTGAATGAACCTGTGGGAGGAGTTACGACACGTGTGTTGTAGGCTGTGAATGCTTTAGACAACTCGTTTTCTTCGCGTTTCTGCAGGAGGAAAAGATAGAGCTGCTCTTTTACAGTCTGGTTACGGCCTTCAGAGACAAGGAACATCGATTGTGTGGGGTTCTTGGCCAATTGCTCGTTGGTGCTTGTGCGCTCGCGCTCGTATGTGGCAATCTGTGTCTTTAAAGTTCGTGTGAGATTGGTTACGGAGCTGATAATACCCTCGCGGATAGATTCCAATGATATGTCAAGGTCTTTAACAAGGGGGTTGTTCTCGCTACTGTTGATGACAAGATTGTTGCGCTGGAGCATTGCTTGATTGTATTTCTCAATCTGTGTACTTACTCCTGTGTTCTTGAGTTGTAGTGATGGCAGAATCTGATTTCTTGTCTTGTTGTCGGTAAGATAGTCGAGGATAAAGTTTGATATTGCAAGCTCGTTGTTCAGGTCGATAATCTGGTTGCTTATCTTCTGATTCTGACTCATATACATTGAGGTTGTGGAGTTGAGGTCGGGCAGAAGGTTGCGGCTCTTGTAGGTCGAGATTATGCTATCGACGTTCTCGAGCTCCATCGCAATGTCTTCGAGACGTTCGTTGATGAATACTGATGTGTGCTCGGCAAGCTGGTTTTTGTCGGCTATCCATCGTTCGTTGTAAACCTCAATTACGGCGTTCAGTACGTCCTCGGCGCGCTTGGTCGATCTGTCGGTCATCGAGATTGTGATAATGTCGGCCTCTTTGTCCTTGAGGCTGAATGAGAGCTTTGCAGCATATATGTTTGCAGTGGAGTAAAGGCCTGTGCGGGTTACATATATAGTTTGTGTCTCTTCGGGGGCCAGATAGTCGGGGGTGGCTTCAATTGTCAATAGGCCGATTGGGGTGGCGAGGGTGTCGGCTTGTTGTGCAATTCCCAAGTATTCCGATACTTTTCCTTTTACTTCAATTTTAGGGTCAATCTCTCTCTTGTCGGAACGGTATGTGTAGTAGAATTCGTTGATTCTGAAACTGCCGTCGGGGTTTAATTCTAATTTGAATGACGCATACGCATTTTCGGGGATGTCGATGATGGTGGCTTTTATGGGCAGATTACTGCCGTAAAGCACTTGGTTGTACAGGAGGCCTTTGCGCTCATAGTTCATATCGAGGTTAAGGCGGTTGACTACCTCGTATATGTTCGAGGGGGATTGCAGTGCGTAAATTTCGTTGTAAACGGTGGTGTTGCCGCGGAAGGCGCTCATTGCGGCAAATTTCTCCATCTGTTCGCCCATATTGCCCTGCTCGCCGGTCTTGATAAGAATGTCGGTGTAGCGCGAATATGTGGGATGAGTGGTCGATACTTTATAAATGGCTAAACTCAAACAGATAAACAGCGATAGTGTAAACCAACGCCATTTTGCCAAACAAAGAAATAGAAAGTCTCTGATGTTAAACTCTTCCTCGGATTGACGGTTGAAGTTGTTTATGAGATTGTTGTCCATAGTTTATCGTGTGATTAGGTTAATGACTGAGGTGAGAAGCGAGGCTATTGAAATCCAGAATGCCGAAGAGCGTACGTTGTTGCCGTTTACGGTCGATTGGCGGGCACGCATCTTATTGGGCTCGACGTATATTACGTCGTTCTGCTGTATGTAGTAAACGGGTGAACTTTGAAGCTCTTCGAGTGAGCAGAGGTTTACTTTATAGACTTTTTCGGTGTTATCCTTTTCGCGGCGTATGACCTGTATGTTGGTGCGCTGACCCTGAATGGTGAGGTCGCCGGCTTTACTTATTGCGTCGAGGATGGTTATTGCATCGCGGTCGATATTGTAGCTGTTGGGGTTCTTGACTTCGCCCAATACAGCGTATTTGAGATTGGCAAACTCGACTGTTACCGTTGCGTCTTTTGCCTTGCCTTCTTTGTCGAGAAGGCTTTTTATTTTGTTGGCAACCTCGCTGCGTGTCATTCCAGCAATGTGTACTTTGCCTAAAGTGGGAAAGTTGATGTCTCCATCGTTGTCAATAGTGTATGCCGAAATTCCCTGTGTGGTTCCGTAGCTTGTGGTGCTGCCTATTTGTCGTGTTACATAGGGTAGGTTGAGCATATTGTTAAGCTCGGGGCTGCGGGTGTTCACCATAATGGTGATTTTGTCCTCGGGCTGCAAAGTTATTTGCTTGTGCTCGATTGTTAACTCTTTGCCGTGTTGGGCATCTTGAAAATATGCAATATCTTTTGTGGTATTGCACGATGCCAGCATTAGTAGCAGGCTGAATGTAATGAGAATTTTTTTCATATTGATGAATTTTAATTTATTTATCCAATGCTTAAAGTGCCTTTGATAAAGGGCTTTTTAAAAGAAATATTTGTCCGGCTTTTTGATTGATGTATATATCTTGGGGACATTGACAATGCGTTAAGTGTGTCTTTGTCAATCAGTTACAGATTAAATTGCGTTTAGTGCAGAATAAATCCGGGAATAAAAATGCCGTGTTTGGCGTTGGCGCGTCGGGCATTTGGCGTACAGACTTCTTTAATTGCTGTCTATCGGGCCTGAGGCGCAACAAATTATAAGGCAAAGTTAGCCATTTTATTTAAAATAACGAAGCATTTTACCTTTTATTTTAAAAATAATTCGCTTGTTTCTGTTTTTTGTCGCGAGTGTTGCCAAGCGTGCTGTTGCTTGAGTTTTCTCTTGGAGTGTGGTTTGTAATAATAATTTATCTGTTATGTCCTCTTTGTTTTTTTGTCTTCTTTTCTTGTTTTATGGGTGGCGGGGGTGTCTGCTTGTGCTCTTTAATTCTGTTTGTTTTCTTTAGTGCAGACGTTGATTAGAGGGGTGGTGTATTGTTTCTCGGAAGGGGCGGCGTTGTTGTAATGGTCGCTGACTGTGTAAATTCTGTTGCGCCGCGGCGTCGGGTTGTGCGTCTGTAATATTGGGGCTGACGAATGCCTTTTATAAGGCCTTATAAAGGCTTTTTGCCTCTCTTGCTGCGATGGAATGCTTGCAGATGTCTTAAATTTCAGAAATGCTTTGTAACGCCTTTGTTTTGTAGAAATTGCTCTGTTTTATCTGCTGATGGATTTTATTTCACGGCTATTTTATACTTAAAATATGACTTTGTATGATATTTCCGATAAAAAAAATCCTCAGAATTATTTTTTATAATGTTTTTTGTTATCTTTGTGCATCGTTAACCTAATTAACTAATAATATTATGAAGGAACTTTTTGAACAGATTCAGGCGGCTTACGCTGCTTTCGAGGCAGATGCCATTGCACAGGTAGAGAAGGGTAATAAGGCTGCGGGTACACGTGCTCGTAAATCTTCTCTTAAGATTCAGGAGCTGATGAAGGAATTTCGTAAAGCTTCTATCGAGGCAGCTAAGGCTTAATTGCTATAATTAAGGCGCTGTTAGCATTAAAAAAATAAAAGCCAATTGGCTTTTA
>JAZSIU010000083.1:0-28957 GCA_045533955.1 Bacteroidaceae bacterium | reverse complement strand
CATCGCGCAATCAGTGGCCGAAAGATTGTAATATAGTTAGCTTATTGCCCTATATCGAGTATAATGATTGCACGGTTAAGTATAGCAATATACATTCAATTTTCAATTTAGTGTACGACCAATAGTCGGGGGCACGGTGGCGTATTTGAAGGAATATTTGCGTGTTTCGTGGTATGATTTGAGTGAACAAACAGCCAGCGCTTGCAATTGGGATTGGCGGCTGTCGGCATCATAAGGGTGGTACTGCGCATCGGTGTGTGCGACGAAAAGAAGAATCGCATACTTGCCATATACGGTATTTCATAGTTGCGACCCTCGACAATAGTCTGCAATGAACATTGGTAGCTCGAGGATGCTTTGTAGGAGTGAAACAATCCAAAATAGCGGAATGTTATTATAAATAATTTGACAATATAAACTATGTAAAATATGAAAAAGATTGTGATAATTGACGGTGGCCCGCGAAGGAATATGAATACCTCGCAGTTGTTGCAGAAACTTGCCGAAGGTGCAAGGTCGGTTGGTGCCGATATTGAGGTTAAGATTTTCAGGCTCTACAATCTCGACTATAAGGGGTGTATGTCGTGTATGTCCTGTAAACTCAAAGGCAGGGCGTCGAATGTTTGCCGATTTAAGGATGCACTGACGCCTGTTCTTGAGGAGATTGCCGGGGCGGATGGTCTTGTTCTTGGCTCGCCCATCTATTTTGGTGAGGTAACGGGGCAGATGCGTGCTTTTTTGGAGCGTCTGTCGTTCCCGTGGCTCTCGTATAACGATTACAGTCTGATTGCACCTAAGCGTATGCCCGTGGTGCTTGTCGAGGCGATGAACGGCACGCCCGAGCGCAATAACAGCAATCATTTTGGCACGATGGAGTGGTGCATTACGACTGCACTCGGCGAGCCTGAGCGCATCATTGGCTACAATACTTGTCAGGTTGCGAAATATGATAATTACGAGCTTGGCAGTTTCTCTGAGGAGGCTAAGATGGCTTGGCGCGATGCTCACCTTGAGGAGGATTTGCAAAAGGCTTTCGAGGCCGGACGACAGATGGCTGCGAGGCAATAATAACAGCTTATGCTCTGCAAAAGCCTGATAACTAATCAAACTTTTGCAGAGCATAAGCTGTTATTCCTCAAATTTATCGAGGTATATACTTTTTTTTTAAATCGTCGGCCGCTGAGCCTCTTAGATTTATTGTCTAATTTGCACTTGCGGGATAGAATCTACCGCGTTTGTGATAATTATGTTACGCAAACAAGTTCTCGGCTGACATATAGTTGACAAATTCTTTAAGAATGTTTTGTGTGCGAATAATTATATCCTGTTCTGTGAAATCTGTACGTTGGTTGTTGTTCGCAAAATTCTCAAGCTCTTTGATTAACGTGCCCGTTTTCTTCTCGTTACGTTTGTTGGTATATCCTAAATAGTATTTTTTCTTATCCTCGAACCTATAATCCGATGCTCTGATGTTGATTCTTTTCTCTAAAATTGCTTTATTTCCGAGTAACTCGACATTTGAGGCTTTGCTTAAAGTGTTCTCTTTGTCGTTGCGATTTCTTGCATATATATGTTCTATTTCGAATCGTGTAGAGATTGAGGGTATCTCTTGGCCTGCGGTATTCATTGCCCACCATACTAGCAGTGATTTTGTAATTGGGCGGCCGTTCAAATAGCTGAAATTCATAATCATATTTTCTGTTTTGTTCTTGTCGAATTTAGTGTCAATGAATTCTATCGGCTTATTGTTGATTATGTTATTCATCTCTTTGTATATTGGAGTGCGCAGGGCATTAACACCCGGATTTGTAATGGCATACGCCCATATAAAGGCTATAATTTTCTTTAGGAAAATATATAGCTTGTCGTTATCGAGTGTGTTGTTCTTCTTGTCTCTATGGTGCATAAAGTAAACGCTTAAAAAGTATGTCCACATTCCATTAGGGGCATATTCAAGAATGAATAGTTGTCTAAGCACCTCGGGTGAGAATTTTTCGTCTGATTGTTCGTAGACATCGGCCCAGAAATCCATAAGTATTTCAAGGTTTGTCATTGTTTCTTCGTTCAATAACTTATAATTCTCTTTGCCATAGAATGAACGCAATGCCTCGGTTGTTGATTTTGTAATATTCATCTTTGCTCGTTCGTAGTACATATAGCGAGTAAAGAGTTCGTCCATAGGGGTTCCGGAAATGGGCTTGAAGTATTTATTGCAGTTTTCCTCAAGGGATTTCCAGCGTTCAATAAACTCGTCCTTGCGATTCAGACGTGAGAATTTTTTGTAGAACTCGGATTTGAATATATCGGCATCGGATAGTGGCAAACCTCTATTGTTTAATGTTGAAAAAATACGCAATGCTGTGTCCTGTGATTCGGCTTCAATGGGGAGGAGAATACAATTCTTTAATATTCTGTTGGGAAGATAGGGGAAGAAGCTTGGATAATTATTGAGAAACTCTGCTATCCTGCTGACAAAGAATGTATAATTCTTTGCATAGTTGCTTTTCATTTTGTCTGTAACATTGCCTTTGCGCAATATGTCAAGGAATTCATCTTTGTCGTTATCGGTTGCTACTTGTGAGTTTATCTTCAGTACCTCGGTATCCAGATTGCCAAATTCATCACCTTTCCAAAGGCATTTGCCAATTGTATCCCTTGTGGTGATGGAGTTTTTATCTTTCATATTGCTAAACTTTGAGTAGAAGGCTCTTAGAAGAAGCATTAGGGTTGTCAGGCGTTGCTGTCCGTCGATTACTTCAAGTTTTTTGCTACTATCATTCTTGTATGTAACAATGGTACCTAAATAATATTCATCGTCGTTGTTGAACTTTTCGTAGTCGTCGTCGGGAAAAGCAAAGGTGAAAATGTCGTCCCAAAGTTGTTGGCACTCTTTTTCCTCCCACGCATATGGACGTTGATAGTCGGGTATTAAAAAGTCTGTTTTTTTATCGGAAAAAAGGGCCTCAATGGTTTTTTGATCTATACTGAGTTTAGACATAGCTGTATGTTTTATATTGTAGTTTTTGGGTGGGGTGTGTGGTAGTGGAATTGATTTATTTCCGTGGTTAAATGGTTTTGCTATTCTCTTTCTGTGGCTTTGGGGCGCTTTTTGTGTTTTTGTTTGTTGGGCGGCGGTGTTTGTTGCGGCCTTTGTCGGCGCCTGTACGTTGGCCTTTGCGCTGGCTGCAGTGGCGGGGGTGCCTTTTTTGTGAGTTGGGGTTCTTTTTCTTGGGACTGTATGCGGGTGCTTCGCCCAGATGGGTGGGGAGGGGGAGTTTCTCGACCTCTTGCTCCATAAATTCTTCGATGCGGCCAAAATAGCTTTGGTCGTCAACTGAGACGAGGGTTACGGCGCGGCCTTCGGCTCCTGCGCGGGCGGTGCGTCCTACACGGTGTATGTAGTCGTCGCAGTCGCGCGGTACGTCGTAGTTTATTACAAGGCGTATGTCGTCGATGTCTATTCCTCGGGCGAGGATGTCGGTGGCTACTATTATGTCTATATGGCGGCTTTTGAAGCGGTACATTATGTCGTCGCGTTCGCTCTGTGTGAGGTTGCTGTGCATCTCGCCGACGTTGTAACCGCGCTTTTTAAGGGCTATTGATATGTCGCGTACTTTGTTTTTGCGCGAGGTGAAGAGGATGACGCGCTCGGGTTTTTCGTAGGCGAAAAGTTCTTTTATTATGCCTATCTTTTGTGGTTCATAGCATACGTAGGCCTGCTGCTTGATGCCGTCGGCGGGCTTTGCCAACGAGAGGGTTATGTGGACGGGGTTGGTGAGCAGGTTGTCGGCCAGACGGCGTATCTCCTGCGGCATTGTGGCCGAGAAAAGCATTGTCTGCCTCTCTTTGGGCAGTTGCTTGGCTATGGTCATAATGTCGTTGTAGAAGCCCATATCAAGCATACGGTCGGCTTCGTCGAGGATGAAGTATGAGACGCGTGAGAGGTCGATGTTTCCTAAATTTATGTGGCTGATGAGGCGGCCGGGGGTGGCTACTATTATGTCGGCGCCGCGCGACATTCCGCGCAGCTCTTGCTGGTAGCGTTGGCCGTCGTTGCCGCCATAGACGGCTACGCTCGATACGTTCATAAAGTAGGTGAAGCCTTCGAGCTGGCGGTCTATCTGTTGGGCAAGCTCGCGTGTGGGGGCCATTATTACGCAGTTGATGGCCTCCTCGGGGTGGTGGCCGCGACACAGTTTGTTGAGCACGGGCAGCAGGTAGGCGGCGGTTTTTCCGGTGCCTGTCTGTGCGACGCCTATAAGGTCGCGTCCGTCCATAAGTGGCTGGATGGTTTTTTCTTGTATGGGGGTACAGGTCTCGAATCGCATTGCGTCGAGTGCGTCTAATATCTCGTCTTCAAAGTTAAAATCGGTAAAATACATTTTCGTGTCTATGCTGGGTTATTTGGGCGCTTTTTTGTATAGGTAGATGGCTATGAAACTGTATAGTATGTTGGGGAGCCACACGGCCAGAAAAACGGGCATCTGCTGGGCAAAGGCCGAGGAGATGGCTTGGAATAGTATGTACGAGAAACTCAGTCCGAGGCCTATTCCAAGCGATAGTCCCATTCCTCCTTTGGTTTTTTTCGAGGATAGGGAGGCGCCTATGAGGGTGAGGATGAAGGCTGCAAAGGACATTGCTATGCGCTTGTGGTACTCTACCTCAAAGGGTTTTATGTTGGCCATTCCTCGGGCTTTTTGCTTGTCGATGTATTCGCTCAGTTGGGGACTGGTCATTGTCTCTTGCTGCCCCTCGGAGATTAGAAAGTCGCCCGGCTCAATCTTTATTATTGTGTCTAAGGGGGTGCGAAGCTCGGAGCGTATCTCTTCTTTGTCGTTGTTGAGCTCGCGTATCATCCAATTTTTTGCTGTCCATTTGTGTTTTTCTTTGGGGTGATAGGTGATGGTGCGGGCTGTCATATGCGAGACGAGTTTTTTGTCGCGGAATTTGTCGAGCGAGAAGCGGTAGCCTGTGCGTGTGCGGCTGTCGTAGCGTTCGAAATAGGCTACCGTGCTGTCATCTACTTGTAATTGTATGTTGCGGGCGGTCTCGACTACGTCGCGGCGCTTGTGTTTTACCTCAAACTCTATTCGGGTCTTGTTGCCTATGGGGATTACGTAGGCGCTCAGTACGAATGTGAGCAGTGCTATTATGGCTGCCGAAATCATATAGGGGCGCAGCAGGCGCTTGAAACTGACGCCTGCGGCAAACATTGCTATAATCTCGGAGGTCTCGGCCAGCTTCGAGGTAAAGTATATCACTGCGATAAATACGAACAGGGCGCTGAAGGTGTTGGCGTAGTAGGGCACAAGGTTCAGATAGTAGTCGAGGATGATGGCCTTCATCGGGGCGTTCGAGGTGGCGAATTTGTCGAGATTTTCGTTGTAGTCGAACACTACGATAATGGCGATGATGAGGGCTATCGCAAAGAAATATGTGCCTAAGAATTTGGCTATTATATAGCGGTCGAGGCGCTTGAGTTTTATGTAGTCTAACCACTTCATTGCTTTTTCCTTAATTTATAGTCGTCGTGTAACTTCTTGGAGCATTGATTTTTTCCACGCGGCATAGTCGTTCGAGAGGATGTGTTTGCGTGCTTCGGCCGTGAGCCATAGGTAGAAGGCGAGATTGTGCAGCGAGGCTATCTGCATTGCCAGAAGTTCTTGCGAGACGAACAGGTGGCGCAGATAGGCGCGGCTGTATTGTGTATCGACAAACGAGGCGCCGTCCTCTTCGATGGGCGAAAAGTCGTATTTCCACTTTTCGTTGCGCATATTCATTATGCCGTGCTTGGTGAAGAGCATTGCGTTGCGGCCGTTGCGGGTGGGCATTACGCAGTCGAACATATCGACGCCGCGCTCTATTCCCTCGAGGATGTTTGCGGGGGTGCCGACGCCCATTAGGTAGCGGGGCTTGTCGGTGGGCAGTATCTCGTTTACGACTTCAATCATTTCGTACATTTTTTCGGCGGGCTCGCCAACGGCAAGGCCTCCTATGGCGTTGCCTGCGCACTCTTTCGAGGCGATGTATTCGGCCGACTGACGGCGCAGCTCGGGATAGACGCAGCCTTGTACGATGGGGAAGAGGGCTTGCTCGTAGCCGTACATTGGCTCGGTTTGTGCAAGGCGGTTGACGCAGCGGTCTAACCAGCGGTGGGTGAGCTCCATTGACTTGCGGGCATATTGGTAGTCGGCGGTACCGGGGGTGCACTCGTCGAAGGCCATTATTATGTCGGCGCCTATGCTGCGCTCGATGTCCATCACGCGCTCGGGCGAGAAAAAGTGCTTCGAGCCGTCGATGTGCGAGCGAAATTCAACGCCTTCTTCGCTCATTCGGCGTATGTCTTTGAGTGAGAAGACTTGAAAGCCGCCGCTGTCGGTGAGGATGGGGCGGTTCCAACTGTTGAATTTGTGCAGGCCGCCGGCGGCCTCGAGCACCTCGAGGCCGGGGCGAAGGTACAGATGGTAGGTGTTGCCAAGTATTATCTGTGCTTTTATGTCGCTCTTGAGCTCGGGTATCTGCACGGCTTTTACCGAGCCGACGGTGCCTACGGGCATAAATATCGGTGTCTCTATTGTGCCGTGGGCGGTGTGCAGTAGGCCTGCGCGGGCTTTACTGCCGCTGTCGGTATGTAGTAGGTCGAATTTCACAACTGTTATTTGTTTGTGTGTAATTTATTCTGTGATTCTCTATAAAAAGTGGGGTGATGGAGGGCTCTTACACAAGTTCAATGGGGTTTTTTACCTTTTCGTCGAGCAGGGCGATGGAGAGTACCTCTTCAATGTCGTGCACGTAGTGGAATGTGAGCCCCTCGAGGTAGGCTGCGGGGATTACCTCTATGTCGCGTTTGTTCTCGTGGCACAGGATTATCTCTTTTATTCCGGCGCGCTTGGCTGCAAGGATTTTCTCTTTTATTCCGCCCACGGGAAGCACTTTGCCGCGCAGGGTTATCTCGCCTGTCATTGCAAGGTTGGGCTTTATCTTGCGCTGGGTAAAGGCCGAGGCGAGGGCGGTGGCCATTGTTATTCCGGCCGAGGGGCCGTCTTTGGGAATTGCGCCCTCGGGTACGTGCAGATGTACGTTCCAGCGCTCAAAGACTTCGTAGGGGATGCCTATTTGTGCGGCGTGCGACTTTGTGTATTCGAGGGCCAGCATTGCCGACTCTTTCATCACGTCGCCCAGATTGCCGGTGAGGGTGATGCCGTCGCCTTTTCCGCGGCTGAGGCTTGTCTCGATGAAGAGTATCTCGCCGCCGACGGCTGTCCACGCGAGGCCTGTTACGACGCCTGCATAGTCGTTGCCTTGATATTTGTCGCGGCTGTACTCTTTGGGACCCAACAGTTCTTTCAGGTCTTCGGGCTTTATGGTTGTTGTGCTCGGATGGCCGTCTGTGGCTATTTGGCAGGCGAGGCGACGGAATATTTTGCCTATCTTCTTCTCGAGGGTGCGCACGCCCGATTCGCGGGTGTAGTCCTCGATGATTTTCTCGATGGTATTTTTGCGGATGGTTATTTTTTCGCCTTGTATACCGTTGGCTTCCATCTCTTTACGCACAAGATGACGACGGGCTATCTCGACTTTTTCCTCGGTTAGGTAGCCGCTTACTTCGATTAGTTCCATACGGTCGAGCAGGGGGGCGGGGATGCTGGCAAGGTTGTTGGCCGTGGCAATGAACATTACGTTAGATAGGTCGTAGTCGATGTCGAGGAAATTGTCGTGGAAGGCGTTGTTCTGCTCGGGGTCGAGCACTTCGAGCAGCGCCGACGAGGGGTCGCCGTGGTTGGATATGCCGCCTACTTTGTCTATTTCGTCGAGGATGAATACGGGGTTGTCGCTGCCGGCTTTTATTATGTTCTTGAGGATGCGTCCGGGCATTGCTCCGACGTAGGTGCGACGGTGTCCGCGAATTTCCGACTCGTCGTGTACGCCGCCCAAGGACATACGCACGTATTTGCGTTTGAGGGCCTCGGCGATTGATTTTCCGAGCGAGGTCTTTCCTACTCCCGGAGGGCCGTAGAGGCAGATGATGGGGGCTTTTAGGTCGCCGCGCATTTTTATCACTGCAAGGTGCTCGAGGATGCGCTCCTTTACCTTGTCGAGGCCGTAGTGGTCGCGGTCGAGTACCTTGCGGGCGTTTTTCATATCAAGGTTGTCGCTTGTGTGTTCGCCCCACGGCAGGGTGCTGAATACTTGCAGGTAGTTGAGCTGTACGTGATAGTCGGGGGTTTGCGGGTTTATGCGCTCTAATTTAGCAAGCTCCTTCTCGAATGTGGTGCGCACCTGCTCGCTCCATTTTTTGTCTTTTACCTTTTGGCGCAGGTCGTTCATATCATTGTTCTGAACGCTGTCGTTGCCAAGCTCCTCTTGTATGTTTTTGAGTTGCATTTGCAGGAAATACTCTTTTTGCTGTTGGTCGAGTTCGATGTGGGTGCGCTGCTGTATCTGATGGTTCAGACGGGCATATTCGAGTTCTTGGTATACGATTATCCCAAGATGGTAGAGGCGTTCCATAAGGTTGCTCTCGGAGAGCAGACGGTATTTCTCGGTCTGAGAGCATTTTATGTTCGAGCAGATGAAATTGACGAGTGTGTAGTCGTTGTCGATGTTTTTTATCGCAAGGGAGGTCTCGCCGTGAGGCTCGGTCATATTGAAGAGCTGTATGGCGTCGTGGCGCACGTTACTGAGGAGGGCGTTAAACTCGGTGTCCTCGGCCTCGGGCATTGTCTCGGCAAGGGGTTCGACGGCGCCTTTTATGTAGGGGCGTGCCTGCTCGAGCTCTTTTATGCGTATGCGCTCGATGCCTTGCAGTACGATTGTTGTGGAGTCGTCGGGGAGCTCGAATACGCGCAGAATCTTGGCGCTTGTGCCTACGCTGAAGAGGTCGTGAATGCCGGGCTCCTCGGTGTCCGATTTTAATTGGCAAAATACGCCTATTATCTCTTTGTTTTTCATCGCTTTGCGCACCAGACGCAGGGAACTGTCGCGGCCTACCGAGACGGTGAGTATGGCCGAGGGGAACAGGAACATATTGCGCAGTGGCAGTATGGGGATGATGTTGCTGCCGTTTGAGGCAATCTTGTCGCCCTCGCTGCTCTCTACCTCGGCAATTACTGAGATTGCGTTGCTAATATCGTCGTTGTTGTCTTTTATCATATTGTGGTTATTTTTTATTCTTAGTGGATGCTTTTTATGGGGATTTTATATTTCTTTACTCAATAAAATAGTTGGTTTTATATATAACAATCCGTTTTCTTTTTTTGTGCATTTTATTTCGGCTTGCGAAGATAATAATTTTTTTTTCTTGCAGCTGTTTTTTATCTTACCTATTTTATAAAATAATGCTAATAATCAATAAAAAATGTCCTATTTGCGATTTTTGCCGATTTTTTGACGTTGCTTGTCGTTAAAAAGTAGTAATTTTGCACGTCAATTTATATGCAATGGTGAAGAGTAAGAAAAAGAGCATATTGTTTTTGATAAATCCAAAGTCGGGAGTGCAGAATAAACGCGCGCTGCCCGAGTTGATTGTCTCTAATATTGATAAACGTCGTTTCGACTTTTCTATTATGGAGACAAAATATGTTGCGCACGCAAGTGAGCTTACTCTTGAGGCGGTGGGGCAGGGCGTTGATGCGGTTGTTGCCGTTGGTGGCGACGGAACGGTGAATGAGGTGGCCCGTGCGTTGGTTGGCACCGAGACGGCGCTGGGTATTTTGCCCTGTGGCTCGGGCAATGGAATGGCACGTCATCTGGGTATTCCTCTCGAGCTTAAAAAGGCTGTCGAATTTATAAATTCCTCGCAGAAAACAGCTGTCGATTATGGTAAAATTAACGGACAATCTTTCTTCTGTACCTGTGGCATTGGATTCGACGCTCTTGTGAGCAATACCTTTGCCAAGGGACGCAACCGTGGGCCGCTGGGATATTTTCAGAATATGCTGATTGATTGGCTTAACTACGAACCCGAGGTGTATGAGGTTGAGACTGAGTATAGTAGCGAGAATTACAAGGCCTTTCTCATTGCTTGCGGCAACGCCTCGCAGTATGGTAATAACGCCTATATTGCACCGCGTGCGTCGATGCGCGACGGGCTTCTGAGCGTTACCGTGCTCGAGCCTTTCTCGTCCTTGGACGTGCCGGTGGTTCTTGGTCATATTTTCGGACATAGGATTAACAGTAACTCGCACGTGAAGACATTCGACAGCCGTTGGGTGAGAATCAAACGAAAGAGGGCCGGGGTGGTGCATTTTGATGGCGAGCCCTGCGAAATGGATGCCGAACTGTTCATTGAGATTGTGAGGGGCGGGCTGAATGTTCTTGCTTCGCCGGGGTGGGATGGTACCAGCCGCCCTGTACCTATTTATAAGCAAGTGGTCGAGCTTATGAGCAGCTCGTTGCCGGCGTTGCCCAATATTCCCGCGCTGCCCAATATTCCCGCGCTGCCTAAAGGGAAAAATATATTTAAAAAGTAAAGGCCTGTTGCGTGTCTGTGTCGTTAGGGCTTTAGGGCTATAATTAGGTTTGATAAGTCCCAGCGTGGGAAGGGACGGTAGCTTTTTATTTACCTTGCCGGGCGGGAGTATTTTCGTGTAATAAAAAGACGGTGCTCTCGCAAATTAAGGAAAGGCGTGCTTTTCTTCGGTACAAAAAACGGCGAAATAATCGCAGCTGATTTTATACGATAAAAGAGGGTGAATTAAATAGCCCTTAGGGGCTTCGGAGACAGCTTTTAAGGGCTGTTTAGTTCCTATTTGATTTTCAGGTAAAAATCGCGCAGAAGGGCGACGGCTTGCGGCGAGTAGCATCCGGGTGAACTCTCGAGAGTGAAAATCTCGATTGCGGGTGTGGGGTGCGCGCCTTTGACAAACTCGACAAGGGCTCTTTTGGCCCTCTTGTGGGGTAGGGTGCTCACGTGTGTGATGCGTCGGGGCGAGAGCCCTTTAAAGAGTGCTTCGCTGCACCACTGCTCGAGTGCGTCGAAGGGAATTATTACCGACAGCGTGCCCTCGTGGCGCAGAAGCTCGGCCGATTTTCTCAGGAGCGCAGGGCACGAGAGTGTGTCGTCGTGTCGTGCGTAGGTACGTGCCTTGTCGGGGCATTTTAGGCTGCTGCTGAAAAAGGGCGGGTTACTGACAATGGCGTCGAATGGCTCGTCAGTTGTGTAAGAGAGTGCGTCGCCGCTGACTATGCTTATGCGGCTGCTCCACGGCGAGCGTGAGGCATTCTCGGCGGCCTGAGCGGCCGCCTCGCTGTCAATCTCAAGGCCTATAATCTGTGCAGCAGAGCGTTGGGCGCACATAATGGCCACAAGGCCTGTGCCTGTGCCAATGTCGAGCAGGCGGCGGGCGTGCGATACGTCGGCCCAGCTTCCGAGCAGACAACCGTCGGTGCCCACTTTCATTGCACAACGCTCTTGCTCTATTGTAAACTGCTTGAATTTGAACATATTATATACTTTCTGCGCTTGTTCTAATGGCCGATTGATACAGAATCGGTCTTTTATAAAAAAGAAAGATGTGTCGAGCTTGTTTGACCGACACATCCAAATGATTTTGAGCCGAGTCGGGGACTCGAACCCCGGACCTACTCATTACGAATGAGTTGCTCTACCAACTGAGCTAATTCGGCTTATATGCGCCCTGCTTTTTCGTAAGGCGAGTGCAAAGATAAAAATAAATTGATATTATCGCAATTATTTGGGGGAATATTTTTTTTCTGCAAATGAAATTGAAAATAAGTTTGACAAAAAGAAAATCTTTTTATAACTTTGTGCTCGATTTTTGTCGCATAAAACTCTTAAGGGATATAATGTGGCCAAATAGGAATTTAGCAATCTGTACTATGCGTAAACTAGTGAATGCCCCGTCTGTCAATTCTGTTGCAGATAACGACCTTTGTGTCTGCAAACAAAGTTACTTGTATAGTATTTATTGCGCACATATTATAATATAGTACAATAGTAGTCGTTCCCACCTTTTGCGGAACGACTTTTTTTTATGATAATCAGATAGTTAAGAATAAACGTTTCTAAAATTAGAATATATATGGAACAGTTACTACACGAGTGTGGAATTGCAATGATTCGTATGCGCAAGCCGCTGAGTTATTATAACGACAAATACGGTACTTGGGCGTATGGAATGAACAAACTATTTCTGCTTATGAACAAGCAGTATAACCGCGGTCAGCAGGGTGCGGGTATTGCCTGTGTTAAACTAAAAGCTAATCCCGGCGAGGATTATATGTTCCGCGAGCGTGCCGAGGGTTCGGGTGCAATCTCCGAGGTATTTGCCGAGGCCGAGAAGAGTATCGCCAAGCATCCCGAGGCTATGCGTGGCGACGTTGATTATGCTTACAAGAATTTCAGTTTCGCGGGCGACCTTTATATGGGGCATCTGCGCTACTGTGCAACCGGAAAAACAGGCCTTCAGTATGTTCACCCCTATCTGCGTCGAAACAATTGGCGTGCTAAGAACCTTGCGCTGTGCGGAAATTTTCACATAACAAACGTCGATGATGTTTTCAAAGAGCTTGTATCGCACGGACAGCATCCGCGCGTTTATGCCGACACATACATCCTACTCGAACTTATGGGCCACCGCCTCGACCGCGAGGTAGAGCGCGTTTTTAAGGAGTGCGAGGCCGAGGGAATTACAGGGATGAACATTACAACATCGATAGAAGATCGTATGGACATTGCCAACGTTCTAAGAACATCGGCACCGCTCTTGGACGGCGGATACGTGCTGTGTGGCGTAACGGGCAGCGGCGAAATGTTCGCAATGCGCGACCCTTGGGGCGTGCGCACCGCCTATTGGTATGCCGACGATGAGATATTTGTGATGGCAAGCGAACGTGCCGCGCTTCAGACAGCAATGAATCTGAAGGCCGAGCAGGTAATCGAGATGAAGCCCGGCGAGGCACTCATTATGAAAAAGAACGGCGAGCTTCGCACCGAGCAGATATTGCAGCAACAGGCTTTCCTGCCCTGTTCGTTCGAGCGCATATATTTCAGCCGCGGCAACGACGGCGATATTTATCGCGAAAGAAAAATGTTGGGCGCCAATCTGTGCGACAAAATCCTGAAGGCAGTCGATTACGACCTCGACAATACGGTTTTTTCGTTCATTCCCAACACCGCCGAGATGGCATTCTATGGAATGGTCGAGGCAATGGAAAAGTATCTCGACGAGTGGAAACTGAAAGAACTCTCATCGGGCAAACAATTTACCACTGAGCAGCTGCGTGCAATTCTTTCCAAGAATGTGCGTCAAGAGAAGGTGGCCAACAAGGACATCAAGATGCGTACTTTCATCACCACAGGCGACAAACGCAACGACCTTGCGGGACACGTCTATGATATTACCTACGACACAATACGTCCCGGCATTGATAATCTTGTGGTTATCGACGACAGTATCGTACGCGGAACGACGCTGCGCGAGAGCATCCTCAATATCCTCGACCGCCTCGAACCCAAAAAGATTGTGGTAGTATCGTCAAGCCCGCAAATAAGATACCCCGACTACTACGGCATTGATATGGAGAAATTCGACCATTTTGTGGCATTCTTTGCCGCGCTCGAGCTGTTGCAGGACAGGGGCCTTATGAATATCGTCAACGAGACATATGTAGCCTGCCTCGAGGAGCTCAAAAAGCCTCTGAGCGAGATGAAAAACTGCACAAAGGCAATATACAAGCCCTTTACAGCCGAGGAGATTTCGCAGAAGATTGCCGAGATTCTGCGTCCCAAGCATCTGAAAGCCGAGGTCGAGATTGTCTTCCAAAGCCTCACAGGCCTGCACGAGGCCTGCCCCAATCATTTGGGCGATTGGTATTTTAGTGGCGAGTATCCCACTCCCGGCGGAAATATGTTGGTTAACAGAGCTTTTGTCGAGCACTACGAAAAATATATCAGAAACGCCTGAAAATAAAAAACCACAGCTTCGATTCTCGCTTGCGAGTTTCGAGGCTGTTTTTTTATTGCACAAATTTGTTTCTTACAAAAAACAGTGCGCAAAAAAACTTTTTTTGCGCACTGTGAAGAAAAATTAAACTGCCGCGTAAAAGATTATAGAAAAGATTTGGAAATTTATCCAACTTTTTTCCTATCTTCGCAAAATGTGAATTTGTATTAACAGAAATAATATAATGGGGCCGTTGCTCCGTTCAAATGAATAATGACGTATGAAAGAGAAACTGAAAAAAGTCTTGTTGCTGGGCTCTGGTGCACTGCGCATCGGACAGGCAGGAGAATTCGACTATTCGGGCTCGCAGGCTCTTAAGGCGCTGCGCGAGGAGGGTATTCAGTCGGTGCTTATCAACCCTAATGTAGCCACTATACAGACATCCGAGGGTATTGCCGACAAGGTCTATTTTCTGCCCGTAAACACACATTATGTCGAGGAGATTATAAAGAAAGAGCGTCCCGACGGTATTCTGTTGGCTTTCGGCGGACAGACAGCGCTTAACTGTGGAACAGAGCTCTATCAGAAAGGCATTCTTCAAAAGTATGGCGTCAAGGTGCTTGGAACATCGGTCGAAGCAATTATGTATACAGAAGACCGAGACCTCTTTGTAAAGAAACTCGACGAAATTCCAATGAAGACCCCCGTGAGCGAGGCTGTCGAGACAATGGAAGATGCCATTGCAGCGGCTCATCGCATAGGGTTCCCCGTGATGGTACGTTCGGCTTACGCACTCGGAGGATTGGGCAGCGGAATATGCCGCGACGAGGATAGCTTCAAGGAGCTTGCCGAGAGCGCATTCACATTCTCGAATCAGATTCTTGTCGAGGAGTCGCTCAAGGGCTGGAAGGAGATTGAATTCGAGGTTATCCGCGACGCCAACGACCACTGTTTCACCGTTGCAAGTATGGAGAATTTCGACCCGCTGGGAATACACACGGGCGAGTCGATTGTGGTTGCTCCCACCTGCTCCCTAACACCCGAGCAGGTAAAATTTATGCAAGAAATTTCGGTTAAAGCCATACGTCATTTGGGCATTGTGGGCGAGTGTAACATTCAGTATGCCTTTAATGCCGAGACCAACGACTACCGCGTAATTGAGGTAAATGCCCGTCTGAGCCGTTCATCGGCACTTGCATCAAAGGCCACAGGCTATCCTTTAGCATTTGTGGCAGCCAAAATTGCTCTCGGATACACGCTTGACGAGATTGGTGAGATGGGTACCCCCAACAGCGCCTACAAGGCTCCCGAGCTCGACTACCTTATTTGTAAAATTCCCCGTTGGGACCTTACAAAATTTGCCGGCGTATCGCGTCAGATTGGTTCGAGTATGAAATCTGTGGGCGAGATTATGTCCATCGGCCGCTCGTTCGAGGAGGTTATCCAGAAGGGTCTGCGTATGATAGGTCAGGGAATGCACGGATTCGTGGGCAACGAGCACGTTCACTTCGACAATCTCGACGAGGAACTTGCCAACCCCACCGACCTGCGCATCTTCTCAATAGCCTGTGCTCTTGAAGAGGGTTACTCTATTGAGCGCATCAGCGAGCTGACAAAGATTGATGTTTGGTTCCTTGGCAAACTGAAAAATATTGTCGATTACAAGCGAGTGCTCGAGGGTTACAACCGTCTCGAGGAACTTCCGGCCGAGGTAATGCGCAAGGCCAAAGAGCTTGGATTCTCGGATTTTCAGATTGCTCGTTTCGTGCTTAAAGAGGGCAAGAATATGGAGCAGGGCGTGCTCGAGGTGCGCAGCAAGCGTAAGGAGATGGGCATTGTTCCCGCCGTTAAGCGCATAAACACCGTGGCATCGGAGCACCCCGACCTTACAAACTATCTCTATATGACATACGCCGTGAGCGGCTACGATGTAAACTACTACAAGACCGATAAGTCGGTGGTGGTGCTTGGTTCGGGTGCCTATCGCATCGGTTCGTCGGTAGAGTTTGACTGGTGCTCGGTGAATGCCGTTCAGACAGCGCGCAAGCTGGGCTATAAGTCAATTATGATAAACTACAACCCCGAGACTGTATCGACCGACTACGATATGTGCGACCGTCTCTATTTCGACGAGCTCTCGTTCGAGCGCGTGCTTGATGTCATCGACCTTGAGCAGCCGGGCGGTGTGATTGTATCGGTGGGCGGACAGATTCCCAATAACCTTGCGATGAAACTGCATCGTCAGTCGGTACCCATTCTCGGAACATCGCCCCTGTCGATTGACCGTGCCGAAAATCGTCATAAATTCTCGGCTATGCTCGACCAACTGGGCATCGACCAGCCTGCGTGGAAAGAGCTCACAAGCCTCGAGGATATGGAGGCCTTTGTCGAAAAAGTTGGCTATCCGGTGCTTGTACGTCCCTCGTACGTGCTCTCGGGCGCTGCAATGAACGTATGCTACAACGAGGATGAACTGAAAGAATTCCTTGCAATGGCAGCCGAGGTCTCGAAGGAGTATCCTGTTGTTGTATCGCAGTTTATGATGGAGACAAAGGAGATTGAGTTTGATGCCGTGGCACAGAATGGCGAGGTTGTCGAGTATGCAATTTCGGAGCACGTCGAGTTTGCCGGAGTACACTCGGGCGACGCAACGCTTGTCTTCCCCGCACAGAAGATATATTTCGAGACTGCACGACGCATCAAGAAAATCAGCCGCCGCATTGCAAAAGAACTCAATATTTCGGGTCCCTTTAACATTCAGTTCCTTGCCAAGAACAACGAGGTTAAGGTAATCGAGTGTAATCTGCGTGCTTCGCGCTCGTTCCCCTTTGTTTCAAAGATTCTCAAGCGCAATTTCATCGAGACGGCCACACGCATAATGCTGGGTGCTCCTTACAGCCGGCCCGATAAGTCGGCATTCGACATTGATTGGATTGGTGTAAAGGCCTCGCAATTCTCGTTCAGCCGTCTGCATCAGGCCGACCCCGTGCTGGGCGTTGATATGTCATCGACCGGCGAGGTTGGTTGCATAGGCGATGATTTTGAGGAGGCACTGCTCAATGCTATGATTGCCGTGGGTTACTCTGTTCCCAAGAAGAGTGTGATGGTGTCGTCGGGTGCTGCAAAATCCAAGGTTGACCTTCTCGACTCGACACGTGTTCTTGCGTCTAAGGGTTACGACATTTACGCAACACTCGGCACTGCAAAATTCCTGAACGAGCACGGCATAAATGCACAGCCGGTAATGTGGCCCGATGAGGACCCCTATGCCGAGAATAATGTGATGCAGATGATTGCCGACCATCGTTTCGACCTTATCATAAATATTCCCAAGAATCACACCAAGCGCGAGCTTACCAACGGTTACCGCATACGTCGTGCGGCCATCGACCACAATACTCCGCTCATTACAAATGCTCGTCTGGCAAGCGCGTTCATCCGCGCATTCTGCAAGATTGATGTCAATGAGCTGCCCGTGAAAAGCTGGGACGAGTATAAGTGATTCATCGAGAGAGAGAAAAAATCTTAGGTTTTCAGATAATTTGGCATTGCCCGTTGCTTATTGCTGCGGGCAATGTTTTTTCTTAATTTTTCTGAAAAATCGGCTGCGGGTGCGTGCTATTAACCTTATTGTATATTATCTTAGTGGCGAAAAAAATGTAAAGGACTATGAAATATCTTAAAACTTTTATGGGTGGCCTCTGTATGATGGCTGCCGTGTCGTGTGGCGGCTCTGCGGCCCAGAATGGTGAGTGTGAGGATGCTTGCAGCGCCTCGTCGTCGAAGGCGGTGATTGAGAATATTATGGCGCGTCGCAGTATCCGCAAATATAAGCCTCAGGCGGTTGCTCGCGATACAATGAATATCATTCTCGAGTGTGGAATAAATGCTCCCAATGGGCAGAATAAGCAGTCGTGGGAGGTGCGTGTGGTTGATAATGCCGCGACAATGGACTTTATCAAGGAGGCAATGTCGGCGGGCAGGGACGTTAATGTGGGGTCGTGCTTCCGCGGAGCGCCTGTGATGGCTTTTATCGCTCGCGACCCGTCGTACGATTTTTCGGCTTACGATTGTGGACTGTTGGCGCAGAATATGATGCTCTCGGCAACGTCGCTGGGGGTTGGCTCTATCTGTTTGGGCAGCCCTGTGCGCTTTATTATGGAAAGCCCCCGAAAGGCTGAGATTCTTGAGCGTTTGGGCTTCAGCGAGGGCTACGAGCTTTGTCTGTGCGTGGGATTCGGATATGCCGATGAGGCTCCCGATGCAAAGCCTCGCGACTTTGGAAAGGTTAAATTTGTCGATTGATTATTGCAGTTGGACATAATTTCCTAACGGCAATATTTTGAATGTGGCTTTATTGACCGACGCCCTGCAATGATAGAAATAAACGTCCCGAAATTTTTCGGGACGTTTATTTGTTATCATCCGATTGTGGAGATTAGTTTATTGCAATCTCGTCAATAAACAAGAATCCGTAATTGCCACGGCCGCCGTGCCACTCGGGGATGCTGTGCTCGACAAGGGCTTTTACCTTTACGTAGCGTGCCTTTACGGGTGCAAAGTCTATGCTATGGTTGTAGATTTGGTTGGGATTGGCCTCGGTCATTGCGGGATAGAGCTCGTTGAATACCTCGGTGTATTCTTTGCCATCCTCGGATACTGATACGATGATTCCGCGTGCTCCGAAAATCCAATCGCCCTTTTCGACGTTGGTGTTGAAACTGACATTCTTAATCTCGTCGGTTGCTTTAAGGTCGATTATGGCCTCAAAATCGTTGGCTCTGAATCCCAACCAACGTCCTGTGCGGTAGTTGTTATTGCCTCTGAGACCATCGACAAGGGTGGTGGGACCCTCGAATTTGTACTGCTCGTTGATGGGCTGTACCATCTCAATGGGTTTTGTTGTGGCCTTGTTGAATGTGAATGTCTCGCTGAAAGTTCTAGTGGCGCCGCGGGGGCCGAAGCCTTTTACCTTTATTGTGCAGCTTTGTTTAATCTGTACGGGGCCTGTGTATTTGGGCGAGGCTGTTGTGGGCTCGGTGCCGTCGAGTGTGTAGTGTACATCGGCATTGTCGATTGTGGTGAATGTAGCTACAATTGCGCCATTCTCGGTGTCGGTTACGAATGAGGGGTTAATATCGAATATGTGCTTTGCGTAGTTGTACTTGTATAGGTCGTACATTGCAATGAGGGGCATCAGACGGAGTTTGAAGTCTTCGTAGTCCTTGTTCTCGGGCTTGCACCACTGTACCTCGGCAAGGGCTGCCATACGGGGAAGCTCCATATACTCGACGTGTGTGTATGTGGGGATATACTCTGTCCACAGATTGGCTTGTACGCCGATGATGTGCTTTTGCTGCTCGGGGGTGAGGCGTTTGTCGTAGGGCTCGAAGCTATATACTTTCTCTATGGGTAGGTAACCGCCGATTGCGAGGGGCTCGTCGTCGGTGTATTTTGTCTGGTAGTAGTCGAAATACATATAGTCGGTGGGCGACATTATGCAATCGTGGCCCTGTTTA
This sequence comes from Bacteroidaceae bacterium, assembly GCA_045533955.1. Taxonomy (GTDB): domain Bacteria; phylum Bacteroidota; class Bacteroidia; order Bacteroidales; family Bacteroidaceae; genus HGM04593. Next base: position 9,531 of record JAZSIU010000083.1, on the reverse strand, counting down.
GCGGCTTCGATGCCACCCGATACGCCGCGCCAAGAGTGTACTGTGGCATTGGGGGCAAGGCCTCCTTCGAGTATCTCGTCCCAGCCGATAATCTGACGGCCTTTGCTGTTGAGGAATTTCTCGGCGTGGTTGATTACGAAGCTCTGAAGATACATCTCGGCGCTGTGTTTCTTGTCGCCCTTGATGCCCAATTTCTTGATGCGGGCCTGACATTTGGGGCATTTCTCCCACTGTGTCTTGGGACACTCGTCGCCGCCAATGTGAATATACTCCGAGGGGAATATTTCGATTACCTCGCTGAGTACGTCCTCGATGAATTTTAGGGTTGCGTCGTTACCTGCGCATAGTACGTTGTCGGATACTCCCCACATTTTCCACACCTCGTAGGGGCCGCCGGTGCAACCATACTCGGGGTAGGCGGCGAGGGCTGCTTGCATATGTCCGGGGAGGTCAATCTCGGGGATTACGGTGATGTGGCGCTCGGCTGCGTAGCGTACAATTTCGCGGCAGTCGTCCTGTGTGTAGATGAAGGGGCCGTAGTGCTGTCCGTCGTACTCGCCGCTGTTACGGCCGATGACTGTCTCGTCGCGCTCGGCTGCTATGGTCGAGAGCTTGGGGTATTTCTTTATTTCGATGCGCCAGCCTTGGTCGTCGGTGAGGTGCCAATGGAAGCGGTTGATGTTGTGCAGTGCCAACATATCAATGAAACGCTTAACCGAGTCCATAGTGAAGAAGTGGCGCGATACGTCGAAGTGGGCACCGCGGTAGCTGAAGCGGGGGTGGTCGTTAATCTCTACTGCGGGAAGGGTTACTTTTCCGCTCTTGATGATGGGAAGAGACTTGCGCAGTGTCTGGATGCCGTAGAATACTCCGGCCTCTGATGCTCCGACGATGCTTATGCCATCGTTCTTTACTGTGATTTTATAGCCCTCTTTGTTCTCGCTTACGTTGTCTATTGCAAGGGTGATTGCGTTGGGACGCTCGCCGGTGGTTGCTGTGAGTGCTAAATTTGTCTTTTCCTTAATGTACTGTGCCAAAAAATCGGCGTTGCGCTCCATAGCGGCATTCTCTTTGGGATAGACAATGTAGGTCTGGTCGCTCAGAACAAATGCGTCGCCTGCGGTGGTTGTAATCTCTTGTGGCAGGGGGACAACGCGATAGTCGGCCACGTTGTTATTGTCGCTGCACGACAATAATCCGCAACAAAGGAATAAAATTCCAAAAACTAATTTTTTCATACGTTTGTGTTTATAAATAAAAGGTTAACTAATAAATATTCGGGTTATTTTGCATTTCGACATTGTCCACACAAGTGCTGTGCTGATGCTGAATGTGAGCACGGCTGCAAGCACTATGCGCAGCGCGTAGGGTAGCGTCGGGGTGTTGAAAATATCGTAGCTGACGAATGTAAATACAAAATGGCACAGATATATTCCGAATGTGAGCTTTGCCATCCCTGCGAGCCACGGACGACTCTTTGCGGCCAGACGTTGGAATAGCAGAAACAGGGGAAGTGTCATCATAAGGACGTTTACTGAGCAGAAGTACCACAGAATCTCAAGGTAGGCGTAGTTGCCGGGGAAATATTCGTTGGTCTTTATGTAGCCCAGCGATGTTATTGCGTAGCCCGCAAGGAACATCGGGAGGCTTATTGCCACCATCTTTTTTGTGCTCCATTTCGGGGGATAGGTCTTTAGATAGTAGGCCAAGATAATGTAGCCGATAAATCCGGATAGGTAGTAGAACGAGCCGTAAATATTCCAATCGCACACGCCAAGCAGCCCCATATTACCGTAGTTGCCCTTGTAGCCCAATAGCGGGGCCAGCATATTAAGATAGGGGATAAACAGTGTGCCCACCCACACGCCGAGTACTGTTTTTATATCCTTGCGCGTGGCCTGAGCAAGCCAACTGCTTACGATGGGCATTATAAGGTAGAGGCCTATGAGCATATAAAGATACCATAGGGGCGTTGTGTCGAAATTGAAATTGAAGATAAAGGTGTATAGTCGGCCGAGGAGTGTCTCTCGTGTGTAGTCGGCTACCGATAGTTGCATATTTGCTGTGTGTGGGTTGATATAGACAAAATAGGCAAAGGTCAGCAGGGGGAGGGCCAACGACCAGAAGATGAGGGGCCTGACGAGGCGTCCGATGCGCTTCGAGTAGAAAGCGCCCAGCGCGTTTCCCTGCCCCACGGGCAGCAGAAGCACGGCTGTCATCATTGCAAAAATGGGGACGCAGGGACGTGTGAGGCTGCCCATAAAAACTCCGGTGAGGAACATCCCGCGGTTGGCGTCGAATTGCGCCACAAAGGGGTCGCAACAGTGTGCAAATACCACGACGAAGCAGGCGGCTACGCGCAGTGCATCAATCCATCCTATGTTTTTATCTTCTGTTTTCATTCTTATGTGTTTATGGTGTGTGCCTTTGTTGTTTGTGTATCACACAAAAGGGACGAGCGCACTCTCTTTTGCACATTAACGCAAAAATAGCAAAAAAGTATTAAAAAAGTCTATCGCAACGATAATAAATTCTTTTTTGCTCTATTTTTTGCTGCTGGACAAAAAAGTGGGCCGCTGCAACGTAAAAAACGGAGTGCGCAAAAAGCGCACTCCGTTGGGTTATAGTGTATTCTCTGAGTATTTTACATAAATTGAATAAGCAGCAGTCCGACGGCAAGCGACACGGCTGTTGTTACAAGGCCGGGCATCATAAATGAGTGGTTCAGCACCCAGCGGCCGATGCCTGTCGTGCCTGTGCGGTCGAAATTTATGGCTGCAACGACGGTGGGGTAGTTGGGAATAAAGAAATATCCGTTGACGGCCGGGAAAAGGGCTATCATCATCATCGGCGATATTCCAAGCGCGAGGCCCAGCGGGGCAATGGCGCGTATCGTGGCTGCCTGACTATACAGGAGGATGGACATTACAAAGAGTGCAAGGCCGAAGAGCCACGGCATCTCCCTAACAATCCCCTCGATTGAGGCTGTCAACTGTGTAATGTTACCGTTGATGAATGTGTCGCCCATCCACGCAATGCCGAAGATGGCAATCACGGCCTGCATTCCCGCGGGGAATATTGAGCCTTTTGTGGCTGCAATGCCGTCGGTGCGTGTCAGCAGCAGGATGAGTGCGGCGGCGCTGAGCATAAGAATCTCAATGAGGATGGGCATCCCGACGGCCTCGCCACCAAATGTGGGACGCATCGAGGGTATTGAGCCGAAGAGTACAATAAGGAGCGTGGCGCTGAGGAAAATTCCAACCGAGAGGCGGGCGTTTAAGAGGCTTTTTATTGCGCTGCGCTCGGTGCGCCCTTCGTCGAAGATACCCTCGCGCAGGCGACGCTGATATTCGGGGTCGTCGATGAGCTCTTTGCCCACGCGCATCGAGAAGATGGCTCCCACTAATATCCCGATGAGTGTTGCGGGAACGCATATTTTCAGAATGTCGAAAAGACTGATATTATGGCCTGTGAGAAGCCCCAACAGCGCCACCGTGGCAGCCGAGATTGGGCTTGCGGTTATTCCCTGTTGCGAGGCAATGACGGCAATGCCCAGCGGACGCTCGGGACGTATCTTGCTGTCGGCGGCCACCTCGGCAATGACGGGCAGCACCGAGTAGGCTACGTGTCCCGTGCCGGCCAAGAAGGTGAGCGTGTAGGTAACAAAGGGTGCAAGGATGGTTACGTGCGAGGGGTTGCGACGCAGTATGCGCTCGGCTATTTTTACCATATAGTCGAGGCCTCCCGCAGCCTGCATACACGATGCTGCCGATATTACGGCGGCAATCATAAGCATCACGTCAATGGGCGGAGAGGTTGGTTCGAGCCCAAAGACAAACGTCAGCAGCGCAAGGCCTATTCCGCCCATCACTCCAAGGCCGATGCCCCCCAATCGGGCACCTATTATTATGGCTGTAAGTACGAATAATAGTTGTATGAGCATATTTAAAAATTTTTAGGCGAAGATAGTAATTTTATTGCATACCACTGCGGCTTATTACTCTTTTTTACGCCCGAGGCTGTGTGATGATATTGCGGCAAAGATGCGCCATTTTTTTCTTTTGGCGCATCTTTGCCGCAATTCTTGCGGGGACTTTTTATCCTATGGCAATGTTTCTGCTTGTATGCTGAGGCTGTGCGGGTGTCTTTTTGGGAATCTCTATGCTCAGGACGCCGTTGTTCATTTTAGCCTCAATCTTTGAGCTATCTACATCATCGGGCAGCAGCAGTGTCTGCTTGAATTTTGTATAGGAGAATTCGCGGCGCAGATAGCGGCCTTTGGGCTCGTCGCTCTCTTTGGCGGGGGTGCTCTCTTTGTGCTCGCAGCACTCTTTGCTCTCCTTGCATCCGCAGTTTTTTTCCATCGTGATGCACAGATTGTTGTCGCTGCCGAGGCGGATGCTGAAGTCCTCCTTTGTCATTCCGGGGGCGGCAACCTCTACTGTGTAGCCTCTCTCGCCTTCGAGTACATTTATCGCGGGGGCTGTGCTACTGCTGTGAATCATCCAGTCGTTGTTGAAAAAGTCGTTGAAAATGCTGGGAATCCATCCTTGTGGTGTTCCTCGTCTTACGGGCATACTCATTTTTTTCTCTCTTTTTTAGTTGTTTATATATAGGGTTAATTGTTTTTTGACATAACGGCGTCGGGGGGGCGCTGGTGCTTCAAAGAGCGCTGACGTATGCAGGGCCGTCGGCTTTTTCGGCACTCTCTCTCTTGTGTGAGGGCCGCCCGGCGACGCCGTTGTATTATGCAAACATCCCATCGTCCGCTTTTGTTTGGTCGATGGGATGTGCTTTTTCTTTTTTTAACAATTATTGCCGTGTGTGTGCGGTGCCTTCAATCTCGATGAGTAGCTCGGGGCGGCATATATCGCTCACAAGGTAGTGTTTGAGGGGGGCGGGGTAGTGCTCTTGCATATATTGTTGCACGGCGGGAATGTCGCTCTTGTGCTTGACGTATATGCGCAGAAAGTCGTACTCTGTGGCACTGCACGGGGTGGGGATATTTTCGGGGGAGACTAAATGGTTCATTATCTGCATTGTGGCCTCGGTCTGTGCAAGAATGTCGTTGCTCGGCGAGCTTGCCTCGCCGCGTATGGCTGCTGTGCCCGAGATGTGTATCGTTTGGGCTGTCAGACGCGCACGCTCGAATTTTGGGGTGCTTTTTTCGTTTTTCTCGGTCTTACGGTTGTCGGCGAGTACCTGTTTCGAGTAGCTGTGGGCGGCTATTTGCAGGGGATTGTCGATGGGACGGTTCACTGCGTGGGGGCTGTTGAGGGCGTATAAATCGACCATCACTCCGCCGGCACAGCTGCCTATGCCTGTGGCAGCGGGGTAGCCGTTGTTCCACTCGGCGCCGGCGTAGAAGAGGCTGCGTGCGTCGTTAAATTCTTGATAATTTTGGCTGCCGTCGCTCTCTATTGTTATTCCTTCGATGTAATTCCACTGACGGTAAATGTCGTTTATGGCAAAATTGCTTGCGTCGAGTATCTCTTTTATCTGCTCGAAAATGTCGAGTGATTGTGCGTAGGTCGATTCTTCGAGGCTGTGTGGAATTATTCCGCCGGTCATAAGCTCGCGTGCGCCCTCGCGCGAGAGGATTATGTGGTTGCTGTGGCGCTCTATTGTGGCGCTGTCGTCGGAAAGGGTGATTACCTCGGCCGTCAGCAGTCCGTCTGCTGTCTCTTGCGCTACGTAGCTCAGAAGCGGTGTCTCTGTGGGGAAGGCCTCTCGCAGGCTCACTGCGAGGCTCTCAAGCGTCGAAAGATAGTTGCTCGGGCCGTCGGCCTTGATGAAGAATACTATTTTTAATACTTTATGCTCTTTGGGGATATTGCACAATATTTCCTGTGCCATATTTTCTATGGTACTGGGGGCGCTTGCGCTGTATAGTTGTTTGTCTTTTTCGAGCATTTCTGTCGTTTGTTGCTATGATGGCTGTTGTTCTTGTGTCAACATTTTGTTGTGGCCCTGTTTGTCAATCGTTTTTTTAAAAGATTCCTTACACGGGGCTTAGAATAATATTCAGGTATAATAATTACCTGTATTTTTCTAAAATCACGCGAAGATAAAAAAAATATTTGGTTTTTTGTGTGTTGTCGGTTCTATAAATTATAAATGCAGGTTTGTTTATAGATGATTATGGCACTTACATACTTAATAAAAAGAAATGTAAGCGCCATTTTTGTAGTGAATTTACTCTTTTCTGCTAATCAGCAAATTCGTCTATGTTCTTTTTAACTGTCTCCCATTCTATCTCGCTGTCCATCCAGCCTACTCGTTTGTACTGAATGTTTATTGTGGTTCCACACTCGCAGAACCATCCTTGCTTTGATGTTGTACTTGTTATGTTCTTCCAGCCCATATTCTTTAATAGGTGATATTGATGGTCGCCAAGATCGGCTCCGTGTGGATTGTATGATGTAAGTTCCTCGCCGTACCAGTCGTTCCATCTTTCGCGGCTTGTCTCAAAGCCCCATTTGAATTGTGCATAGGAGAGCTGGCCGGTGTACATCGTAAAACCGTGATATACAAAGTCCCATCCTGCTTCTTTCAATTCTTTGTGCTCTTCTTTTGAGAGGAAATAATCGGGTATTTCTTTGCTCGATAGGCTGCTGCTGTAAAAGGCCAAATATACAAGTGTGGGCTTTGCATTGTACTCGTTGAAAAGGTTGCGTATTTCGGTATCTTGCCATATATTGCGCTGAAGGTCGTCGAAAGTAAGGCAATATGTGGGGGAATCTAACTCAGTTTCGCCTTTTAATGCGCTCATACACTCGCTGAAATTTATAGCTTTGAAGCCTTTTTGTTTAAGGTACTCGAGCATTTCGCGTTGGCGCTTTGTTGAGGTGCGCAATGATTTTCCAAGCACCTCGTCGCTCTTTACTACGTTGTGTTGCATAGAGAGAAGGGGGGTGTATGTCTGTTTATAGGGCAGTATTGCTGCGTTGCTCACTGTTTTAATTCTGTTTGTGTTTGCATACATTTTTAGGTTGCCGGTTTCCAGACTTAGATTGTTGAAGCGGACATACATTCCATCGATGCTTATTTGTATGTGCGTTATTTTATTATCGACGACACGATAGCTCATCTTGAATTTGTGTTCGTAGCCTTTATCGCCCTTTTTTATAAAGGTTGGATAGCTGTCCCAATAGCTCTTGCCTGTGGGCTTTGCTTGGTCTGTTTGCTGTGCGAAATATATTTCGTCAACGAGGGAGGTTATTTTTATGTTGTTGAAATTGTTTATATCTCCCATTGTGGTATTGCTACAATCGTATTTGATGATTTCAAAATCTTCTGTAATTTCGTCGTCGGAGAGGAGGGTGTTTACGAATGTCTCTACCGGTGTCTCTGGGGTGAAACTGTATGATTTGTATATGCTGCCGTCTTCTTTTAGTATGTAGAAGTTCTGCTCGTCCTTTTTGATGGATGCTCCTTGAAGTGCTTCGGGCATATATTTTTCTATCTCGGTGCTGCCGTCGTCGTTAACTTTTGTTACAACAGGATATTTGACTCTTATCGAGAAGAGGTCTTTTCCGTAGTAGTTGATAGGGACGGATATTGTCTTTTGTGTATTGTTAATCATTATTATGTACTTACCATTATACTTGTCTTGGTATAATCCGTCTTCTGTGGTTGATATGTAGTCGATTCTAACTTTGTCGAATGTGAAGAATCGGTTGCTTATATTCTCGTTAAGGTTGTTTGATGTTGTAAAAGAGAATTCAAAATTTGCGCTGTGGTTGGGAAGTGTAAGGTTTATATTGCTTGCGCAGGTAATGTCGGACATATATTGTGAGCCGTCAAATGATAGGCTGTCGATATTTTCGAGGGGTATGTGGTGTGTGCTGTCTTTGGTGTATATGAGTTGTGCCTGCCACGTGCTGTGTAGGTTGCCTTGTGCGTCGGTGCAGGTGTATTTGATGCTGTCAATGTCCTCTTTTAGGAATGTGTTTACTTTACCGTCCTTGCGGTAGAGGTAGATGGATTCGTCTTTTTGGGCTTTTGAGTAGGTACTCAGAAGTAGTATAATTGTTGCTATTATTATCTTTTTCATTGTTTTATGAATTTATATGTGTTGTTGTTTGTTCTTATGATGTATATTCCGTTGGGAAGGTTGTTTGTGTCGATGTTTATTTTGCCCGATGTTGTTGCTTTGTGGTTGCTGATGCTTTTGCCCTCGGCGTTGTATAGCTCTACGATGCTGTTGCCCGAGATTCCTTCTATCTCTATTGTGTTGTCTGTGATTTGTAGCAGGGTGGGCGTGTCTATATCTGTCGAGTGTTTCTCGACTATTTTTATTATCTGGGGAGGGTTGTATGGGTTGATTCGCCCTTCAATCTTTAGAAACCATCGGAAGGGTTTAAGTGAGGCGTTCGGAAGGGCTGTCTTCAGTGCGCCTGAGGATAGTGCGTAATAGTTGTTTTGTTGCATTGTCTCGCCCGAAATTGTGCTGTAACTGCCTTGGAATGTGTAAAGGGTGTTTGCGGATGAGCAATCTATGTGTTTGGATTCGGTTCTTCGGAGTGTTGTGCTTGGGAGAGTTATCGCTTTTTCTTGTATTGTTTTTGACTTTACAAGGTAGGGGGTATTTGCTTCGAGCGTGCCTTCTGTTATTTTGATTATTTCTACTTCTAATCGGTCGATTGTGCCGTCGTCGTTGTCGTCGTATTGGTGTACGTCGTTTATGTATGCAACGTCAAAATGTTCTTTTAGTGTGGCGTAGGCTGCTTCAAATGGCATATACCACGCTTGCCAATATGTGTTATTGAAATTTCGTGTGTATATAATTTCGTTGTATAATGTCTCTTTTTGATTGTCGAAGGAGATGTAGTTGTCGTAGATGTTTAGGGGGGTGGCTTGTGCCTCTTGGTCGTTTGTGTGTGTCAGGCATTTATATATGTTGTGTTCTGCTTTTAGTGAGATGCCTGTTGATGTTATGTTCAGAAGGTTGCCTTCGAATGTGATTCTTGGCTGATGGTCTAAAGGGATGATTATGTTTTCTCCATTCTTTAGGAGTAGGTTGACATTGTTAATTGCTGCTGTTGCTTGGACAGGTGCTTGGGAAATTCCCCCCCCCCCCCCCCTATGAATTGGGCGTAAGTGATTGAAAAACAAGGATATAGCAACGCAATAAAGGCGATTGCTCTTTTGGAAAATGGGTGGGAGATGTAGCTGCTGAATGCCATAATGTGTCTTTTTTGTTTTTTGGTTATTTGTTTGCAAAGATAGGATTTTTGTGCAAAATTACAAATTAGATTTTGGGGTTGCTAATCGTTTGGTTGATTTGTTTGTGTATGGTGTTGTGCTGATTTGCGATGTAATCTTGAATCTGTTCTTGTTGTTTATTTGTTTGTCGGTGTCTGCTTTGTGGGCTATGGCCGAAAAAATTGAGGGTGACCCAAAAGCAAAATTGGGTTACCCTTCTTCATTTTATTATTTCAGCGTTCAAATTGCCGTATGACAATAAAAATATAGCTATTCCATTGATAAACACTGGAATAGCTATTGTTTGTTTGGGAAATTTTTATT
>JAZSIU010000047.1:0-71013 GCA_045533955.1 Bacteroidaceae bacterium | reverse complement strand
GTTTTAAGGGTGCTGCGGACCGCCCTCACTTAGTCGCTTGTAAACAAGCGTCTAAGTAGCGGTTAAACATACCTCGCACTTTTTCCTTAAAACAATCGTACCTACATTGAATTTCTTTTTTATGGTGCAATAAATTAAAAGTTACCTCTTGTACGTATTATATGCAGCTGTTCTTGATGGTGAAAAATAGATTATTGATTCTTACCCACAGTAAATTTCTACTGAGCCTATATTCGCTGTTTTTACATAGTCTGAATAAAAAATGAGGCTCTGCATAAAAAAACAGAGCCTCATTATATTGTAATTGTTAGTATCAATTTAATACTTTATCTGAGGGATGTTTGTGTAGTTTCCGCGTACAATCTTGAAATTGCTTGCAACGCCTGTAAATGCTCCGCTATCTACTTTTGTATCTTCGGGAATGTAGGCGGTGTGCAATTTGGGACAATTCTCTACTGCCCACGCGCCTATGCTCTTTGTGCCCGGAACAAAAACCACTGTCTCTAGGTTATTGAGGTTCTTCAGTTTGCTTTCTTTGTCGAACGATGCGATGGGCTTTAACTCAACTGAGGTTGCTTTGGGTGCAATAAGATATAACTCGTAGTTGCTGCCGTTCTTCTTATAAATTGCGTTTGAGAAACTCTCGAGTGCGGTGTTCTCGGGGTCGATGTGATATTGCTCGACCTCGGCTGCGTATACCGACAGGCCTACAAAATTGTTGCCAAGTGATGTGATGTTCTTGCCGATATATATCTCCTTAACCTCGTCGGGTGTTGGACACTTGATGTTCAATGATGTGATTTTCAGTTTGTTGATGCTGTAAGGTATTACAACCTGTGCATCGGTGCTTTTGATACTATATACGTTGAGTTGCGACTCCTCGAAATTGTATTGGAAATTCTCGTCCTCATATACGGGAATTGTAATAACGGTGGGGCGCAGATGTGCGTAAGATGATTGTGATGCAATCTTGAAACTGCCGTTGTTTGTGGGGTCGCTAACGTACCAATCTCTGATGTTTATGGTACCTTCCTCGCCTGTATAGACGTAATTCCAAGCGTGGCCGCCAATGTACCACTCGCTGCCGGGATTGTAAAGCTCGCCATTGATTGTGAAGCAGGGTATTCCCTGTGAGTGCATCATCACGGTCAGAAGGTCGGCGTAACCCTGACAGATGGCTTCCTTGTTCTTAAATACTGCGTAGGGGGCGTTGTCTACCCATCCTTGAGCATATTTTACGTTGCTTGTAATCCATTTGAATACTGTGGTGTATTTTTCTGCGTTGGTTGTTTTTCCGCTGACAAGCTCGTCGGTAAAGGCTGCAATTTCGTTATACTGCTCCTCGGTAATCTCGATTTTTGCAAGGGTCTTTGCAAATTCGTAGCTGGTGGCATTTTGCAGAATGGTACGTACCATTAAGTAGGTTCTTCCGGTAAGTGTTTTTGAACCATCATCCTCGGGGAATGTGATTTTCTGTTGGTGCATTGCATTGTTCTCGTCCTCGAGATTGAATGCGTCATTCTCGCTTGTGCAGGCTGTCATAAAAAGTGCAGCCGCTGCTAAAGAGTAAAGAGTGTAACGTAGTTTCATATAAAATTTTTTAGAGTTTTCTTTTTTGGATATTTCTTGCAAAAATAATCATTTGCTTAGTAATAAATTACTTTTTTTTGGCTTTTTTTTCCTTAGTGAACAATTATTAGCATTTTTTAATCCTGAAAATTTTTGCGGGATAATTCTTGTTGATATATTTGTGATATCAAAATGATATTAAAATGTTTAACTAAATAATACCATTATGGAAGCAAATTTAAAAGGTAAAGAAAAGTTTATTACTCCGTCGAGTGGTTGGTTGGCTCTTTTTCTGTGTATAGTGGGAACGGTGGCGGGTGTTGCAATCCCCGGGGTTATCGAGAGCAACAGCGGGCCCGAGGGTGCCGGTGCTTGGTGGTCTCTTGTTCTGCTGACGGTTTTCTCGCTTGTGATGATGTGCGGACTTTTTATCGTCAATCCCAACGAGAGTGCCGTGATGACTTTTTTTGGAAAATATGTGGGAACGGTGGTCGAGAATGGATTCTTTTATATGAATCCCTTTATAGTGAAAAAGAGCGTGTCGCTGCGTGCTCGCAATCTCAACGGCGAGCCCATTAAGGTGAACGACCTTATGGGTAATCCCATAATGATTGGCGTGGTGCTTGTCTGGAGGGTGAAGGATACATTTAAGGCCTCGTTCGAGGTTGATAATTATGCTCGCTTCGTCGATATTCAGAGCGAGGCGGCAATCCGTAATCTGGCAGGAGCCTATCCTTATGATAATCTTGAGGATGAGGATGCGAGTATCACGCTGCGTAACGGTGGCGAAGAGGTAAACGAACTGCTCGAAAAATCGCTCTCCGAACGCTTGGCAATAGCGGGCATCGAGGTTATCGAGGCGCGCATAAGCTATCTTGCTTACGCTCCCGAGATTGCGAGCGCAATGCTTCAACGTCAGCAGGCTACGGCGATGGTGGCTGCCCGCCACAAAATTGTCGAAGGTGCCGTAGGAATGGTGCAGATGGCTCTGGAACAGTTGTCCGAGAAGCAGATAATTGAGCTCGACGAGGAGAAAAAGGCGGCAATGGTAAGCAATCTTATGGTGGTGCTCACCAGCGACCGTGCGGCTACTCCTGTTGTTAATGCAGGCACCTTGTACCAATAAAATTTTGCCCTATGGCCAAAGATAAAAAGTCTTTTGTGCTGAGGATAGATAGCGAGACAATGTCGGCGCTCGAGGCGTGGGCGGCCGACGAGTTTCGCAGCGTTAACGGGCAGCTCGAGTATATAATCACAAACGCCTTGCGCAAGAGCGGCCGACTGAAAAAGTCGACCCAAAATAAAAATAATGCAGACAATAGATAAACAAAAATGGATAGAGTGGGCCAAAGAATTGCAATTCCTGTCGCAATCGGCGCTGGCCTACTGTAAAGACGCTTACGATGTTGAACGATTCGAGCGTGTGCGGGAGATTGCGGCCGAGATTATGAGCGTGGGTAGCGACACTCCGATGGAAAAGATTAAAGAGCTCTTCTGCAACGAGACGGGCTATCAGACGCCTAAAATGGACTCCCGCGCCGTGATAATAGAGAGGGAAAAAGTGCTTCTGGTGCAGGAGGCCGATGGGCGATGGTCGCTCCCCGGCGGCTGGATAGACGCGCTCGAAACGGTGGCCTCGAACGTAGTTAAGGAGACGCGCGAGGAGGCCGGCCTCGACGTGAGGCCTGTGCGTCTGCTGGCGCTGCTCGAGAGGAACCGCCACAATATCCCGCCTTATCCTTATAATATATGCAAGGCTTTTGTGCTGTGCAAGGTGCTGGGCGGCGAGTTTCACAAGAACCACGAGACGATAGACTGCGGATTCTTTTCGCTTGACGAGCTTCCGCCGCTTGCACTGAACAAGTGCAGCCGCGAGGAGATTGCACTGTGTATGCGTCAGGCTGCCAATGAGCACGCACCGACTGTTTTTGAGTAAAATAAGGTTCTATGAAAGAGAAAAAATCTTAAAATAGACGTTGCCTTATTTATCGAATATCCTTCTAAATGGCTTCTTAGAAAATGAAAAGACTATTTTTATTATCCTTTCTTATTTTTGCACTCGGCAGCCTCGGTGCGCAGAGCCGCAGCGCCGTCGAGGCCTCGACCGACGTTCTTATGTTTCTGCCCTCGGGCGTTGGTGGGGTCGTCTCGCTTGCAAAGGGCGATTATAAAGGCCTTTTGCAGCACCTCGAGGCGGGGGCGGTAACCGTAGCAACCACCTATCTGCTGAAATATACGATAAACAAACGCCGTCCCGACGGAAGCGATAATCACTCTTTCCCGTCGAACCATACGGGCATTGCCTTTGTTGGCGCCTCTTTCCTGCAACAGCGCTACGGCTGGAAGTGGGGCGCGCCGGCATACGCCGTTGCTACCTACGTAGGGTGGGGGCGCGTCTACTGCAAGCAGCACGACTTTTGGGATGTACTTGCAGGCGCGGCAATAGGCACCACAAGCGCCCTGTGGCTGACAACCCCCTATGCTCGCCGGCATAATATCTCCCTTGCTCCGTTCGCTCTTCCGAGTGGTGGTTGCGGAGTACATTTTTCAATGAATCTGTAAAAAAACATAACGAGTGGAATTGTTGTGCGGGAATTTTCGTATCTTCGCGATAAAATACAACGTTTAAAACAACTGACCTATGATAAAGAGTGAATGGATAGAGAAAGGCTACGTTGACGAGCCCGTCCCCTCGGATATTGACCTAAAGGCCGAGATTCGCCGTCTGTGCGCCCAAAAGAACGCAGTGATAATGGGACACTATTATACGCGCAACGAGATTCAGGATGTTGCCGATTTTGTGGGCGACAGCCTTGCGCTTGCCCAACAGGCTGCAACAACCACAGCCGATATTATTGTAATGTGTGGCGTTCACTTTATGGCCGAGACAAACAAAATTCTTTGCCCCGACAAAAAAGTGCTTCTGCCCGACCTTGGGGCAGGCTGCTCGCTTGCCGACAGCTGCCCGGCCGACGAGCTTGCACGCTTCAAAGAGCAGCATCCGGGCTACAAAGTGCTTGCCTACGTTAATACCTCGGCGGCGGTGAAGGCGCACACTGACATTGTTGTAACCTCGTCCAATGCACGCGAGATTGTCGATAGTCTGCCCGTCGACGAGAAGATAATCTTTGCGCCCGACAAGAACCTCGGAGGCTATCTGAACGCTGTTACCGGCCGCAATATGCTTTTGTGGGACGGCGGCTGCCACGTTCACGAACAATTTTCGGTCGAGAAGATTGTCGAACTCAAGGCTGCCTATCCCGCGGCAAAAGTGCTCGCTCATCCCGAGTGCAAGAGTAGCGTGCTTGCCCTTGCCGACTATGTAGGCTCGACGGCGGCAATATTGACTTTTGCACAGAATGATGCGTGCGATACATTCATAGTAGCGACCGAGAGTGGTATCTTGCACGAGATGCAAAAACGCTGTCCCGAGAAGAATTTTATCCCCGTGCCTCCGATGAGTGGTAGCTGCGCCTGCAACGAGTGTGCCTATATGCGCCTAAACACCCTTGAGAAACTGTACAACTGCCTAAAATATGAATGGCCTTTTGTCGAGCTTGACGAGCAACTGCGCGAGCGGGCAAAATTACCCATCGAGCGTATGCTCGAAATTTCGGCAAAGATGAAGAAATAATCCGCTCTTTTTTTTATACAATTAAAGGCTGACCCTTAAAAAGTCAGCCTTTAATTGTATAAACGTCTCGGTTAAGAGACTTTATTTTCCGTAGCGCTCGCGAAGCACCTTAATCATATCGACCGTCATACTGTCGAGGTCGTACGAGGGGGCCCAATCCCACTCCTCGCGTGCGCAGCTGTCGTCCATTTTGTCGGGCCACGACTCGGCAATTGCCTGACGCACGGGATCGTCAACATAGTGCATCTTAAAGTCGGGGATATATTTTAGGATGGCATTTTTTATAATCTCGGGGTCGAAACTCATTGAGGCAACGTTGAATGCGTTGCGGTGAACAAGGCGAGAGGGGTCGGCATTCATAATGTCGATGGCTGCTTTGAGTGCATCGGGCATATACATCATATCCATAAATGTTCCGGCCTTGATGGGGCAGGCAAAATCCTCGCCCTTTACTGCCGCATAGTAAATCTCTACCGCATAGTCGGTTGTTCCGCCGCCGGGAAGAGTTACGTTCGAGATGAGGCCGGGGAAGCGTACGGCACGTGTGTCAACGCCGTATTTTGTGTGGTAGTAGTCGCTCAGAAGCTCGGTTGCCACCTTTGTAACGCCGTACATAGTGCGGGGGCGCTGTATAGTGTCCTGCGGGGTGTTTACGCGCGGTGTGTTGGGGCCGAACGAGCCTATTGAGCTGGGGGTAAACACGGCGCAATTCTTCTCGCGGGCAATCTCGAGGATGTTGATAAGGCCGTTCATCTGAATGTCCCAAGCGAGCAAAGGCTTGGCCTCGGCTACGGCCGAGAGAAGTGCTGCAAGGTTGTATATTGTGTCAATCTTATATTTAGACACAACCTCGGCAAGCTGTGCTGCGTCGCATACATTGGCTACGGCCGATGGGCCACTCTCCAATAATTCGCCTTTAGGCTCGGCTCCGCGAATGTATCCTGCTACTATGTTCCCGTCGGGAATCTGTTTGCGCAATGTCATTGTAAGCTCGGAACCGATTTGTCCGGTTGAACCGATAATAAGAACATTTTTCATTTGATTATCAGAGTTTTAAATTTATACGTTAGTTAGAGTGTGTCGTTTTTTTGTTTTTTTTTAAAAAAAACTACTGCGAATATACATTTATTTTTGTTTATTTTCATCTGCTTGGGACTTTTTTTTATAATATTTAGTAACTGTTTAAATTTCTAAAAACTCTGTTTTTTCTTATAAAATTATGCTGTTTTTTGTAAAAAAGAGTATCTTCGCACATTGAAAAGAGTGTTTTTAACAGAAGTATAAACCCTATTAAATTATAATACAACTATGTACGGAAAATTTCAACAGCATTTGCAGAATGAGCTTGCTGCAATAGATGAGGCGGGACTCTACAAGAGAGAGCGTAATATCGCTTCGCAGCAGGCTGCCGAGATTACCCTTGAGGATGGCTCAAAAGCTCTTAATTTTTGTGCGAACAACTATCTTGGATTGGCTAACAATCCTCGCTTGATAAAGGCTGCCGAGGAGGCTATGCACGAGCGTGGCTTCGGTATGTCGTCGGTGCGCTTCATCTGTGGTACACAGGACAGCCACAAGGTGCTCGAAAAGGCTATTGCCGACTATTTTAAGACCGATGATACTATTTTGTACGCTGCCTGCTTCGATGCCAACGGTGGTGTGTTCGAGCCCCTCTTTACGGCCGAGGATGCCATTATTTCGGACTCTTTGAATCACGCTTCAATCATCGACGGAGTGCGTCTGTGTAAGGCGCAGCGTTACCGTTATGCCAACGCTGATATGGCCGACCTTGAGCGCTGTTTGCAGGAGGCTCAGGCTCAACGCTTCCGCATCGTTGTTACCGATGGTGTATTCTCAATGGATGGTAATGTGGCACCTATGGATAAAATATGCGACCTTGCCGAGAAATATGATGCTCTTGTGATGGTTGACGAGAGCCACTCGGCCGGTGTGGTGGGCGCTACGGGCCACGGCGTTGCCGAGCAATTCGATTGCTACGGCCGCATTGATATTTTCACCGGTACGCTGGGTAAGGCCTTTGGCGGTGCCGTAGGTGGCTTCACAACGGGTCGCAAGGAGATTATTGATATGCTCCGTCAGCGTTCGCGTCCCTATCTTTTCTCAAATTCGTTGCCTCCTTCGGTGGTTGGTGCGTCTATCGAGATGTTTAAGATGTTGGGCGAGAGTGATGCTCTGCACGATAAACTCCAAGCTAATGTAAACTATTTCCGCGATAAGATGATGGCTGCCGGATTCGACATTAAGCCTACGCAGTCGGCTATTTGTGCAGTGATGCTTTACGATGCCAAGCTCTCGCAGATTTTCGCATCAAAGATGGCCGAGGAGGGTATTTTTGTTACGGGTTTCTATTATCCTGTTGTTCCCAAAGGACAGGCGCGCATCCGTGTGCAGTTGTCGGCCGGACACGAGCCCGAGCACCTCGACCGAGCAATTGCTGCTTTTATTAAGGTGGGTAAGGAACTTGGTGTGATTAAGTAATTATAGATTGCTTTTAGATATTAAAAAGTGTGAGGGCCGACGGCTTTCACACTTTTTTGTCTCTTTATACTTTTAAATGTATGCCGAAGATATTTAGATGTATTATTGTCGGTGGCCGGGATTTGCAATTATGCCTTATAAGGATTCTATTTTGTATTTCTTGTGTTGAAATAAAGTAGGACAGCAAAGTCCGACTGCTTTGTAAGACCCATTTTATCGTGTTAATGATAATTTCTGTAAATAAAAGTGTATCAGATGATTACTTGGGTTTTATCCTGCTTTTTATCTGCCCTCTCTTTTGTCTTTATATTAAAGGCTGATAGCGCTTCTTTGTTGCAGAATTTTTAAAGAGTGGATTCAAACAAAAAGGTAGGCTTTTTAGGGCCTACCTTTTTGTTTGAATTTCTAAAAAGGAATTACTTCTTTGCTGCAAGAGCCTTCTTCAGAGCCTTTTCAATAGCCTTTTCGGCAGATGCTTTAGCTGAGTCGAGCTTCTTCTGAGCCTTAGCCTCGGCCTTTGCGTCGCCGGCAGCCTTGGCGGCCTGAACTGCGTCGTAGAGAGCCCAAAGGTTCTTCTTGGCTGTTACCTCTTTCTGTGCAGCGCTGTAAGCCTCGGCCTCAGCCTCTGTGGCTGCCTCGGCCTCGGGAGTAGCGAATGCGTGCTTGTAACCCTTCTGCTCGTTCCAGTAGCCACGAGTAAAATCGGGGAATGTAACGGCTGCGCTGTTGTTGTCCATTGACAATGTACCGAGCTCGGCCAAGCAGCACCACTCTGCCATATCATATACGTCCATATCAAGGGGCAGACCATTCTGCAAACAATATACAAGACGAGAGTCCATTACAAAGTCCATACCACCGTGACCGAGGTCGCGACCCTTCTCAACATACTTTTTGAGGATGGGGTGGTAGTATTTTGCCTGAAGAGCCTGCTTCTGCTCGGCGTTCATAAAGCCGTGAGCGTTCAGATTGTCAACCTTGGGGGCGCCTGTGCCTTTGAGTGCCTCGCCCGAGAGTGCAAACTCGGGTGTGGGGTACTTTGTTGCGTAGCCCTTTGTACCTGTGAGCTTGAAGAGGCGGTTGTAGGGCTGGGGGGTCATTACGTTGTGCTGAATCTCAACAACCTTACCCTTTGCTGTACGCATAAGAGTTGTTGTGTGGTCGCCGTTGCGGAACTCCTTGCACTCCTTGCCGGTTTTCTCCTTAACGAGCTCCTTGCCGAAGAAAGGATCGGTGTCCATTGCTACGAGGGTGGTGAAGCGGTCGCCACGGTGAATGTCGAGGCACTGAGCAACGGGGCCAAGGCCGTGAGTAGCGTAGAGGTCGCCACGATTCTCCTTGTTATATTTAAGACGCCAGTGGAGGTTGTCTGTGTCGTTGTCGGCGGGGTCTTTCCAATAAGCATCCCAGAACCACTCGAGGCTGTGGATGTAAGCACCCTCGGCGCGGATAATCTCACCGAATACTCCGTCCTGAGCCATTGCAAGAGCGTTCATTTCGTAGTCGTCGTAGCAGCAATTCTCGAGGATGAAGCAGTGGAGACGCTTCTGCTCAGAGAGGTTGATAAGGCTCCAGCACTGCTCGAGGTTCATAGCCGAAGGCACCTCAATTGCAGCGTGCTTGCCATTCTCAATAGCGAATTTTGCGATGGGATAGTGGTGGTTCCAATCGGCTGCAATGTAAACGAGGTCGATGTCATCTCGCTTGCAAAGCTCCTCGTAACCCTTCTCGCCCGAGTAGATGTCGGCGGGCATAAGGCCCTGCTCGCGCAAGAACTTATTGCACTCCTCGGCGCGATTGTACTCGTAGTCGCAAAGAGCAACAATCTCGACACCGGGAATACGGCAGAAACGGATAACGGCACCGTCGCCACGCATACCAAGACCTACAAACGCTACGCGAACAGTCTTAATGGGAGCAACGGCAAGGTTTAATGCGTGCTGCTGTCCCTCGGGACGCTCGGGTGTCTCAACAACGATAGTACCTTTGTCCCAATGCCACTTTGTCGAGCTCGACAAAGATTGTGCTTGTGCCGTTGTACCGGCAAAAGCCATTACTGCAACAAATGCAGAAGCTAAAAGATTCTTAAAATTCATTTTGAATGTGTTTAATAGTTGAGTTATTTATGTTTATAAGATATGTGCTTGTTATTTCTGCAAAGATATATAATAAAATGGAATATTAAAGCCTTTTTTTCTTTTTTTTATATTTTTGGCTTTATTGCCTCGGAAAATAAAAAAAAATATATACATTCGCAAAATGAACGTATTTGATAATTTTAACTAACCAAATATTTTAAGTTTTTTATGGAAAGCTATGTAATAGGAATCGACCTTGGCGGAACAAATACTGTCATTGGTCTTGTAGATGTCAAAGGACATATTTTGGCTAAGGATGACTCGGTGAAAACTCAGGCTTATCG
This sequence comes from Bacteroidaceae bacterium, assembly GCA_045533955.1. Taxonomy (GTDB): domain Bacteria; phylum Bacteroidota; class Bacteroidia; order Bacteroidales; family Bacteroidaceae; genus HGM04593. Next base: position 60,889 of record JAZSIU010000047.1, on the reverse strand, counting down.
CGAGATTGAGGATTACACCGATGCTGTTGCAAAGGTAATTGCCAAACTTGCCAAGGAGAATGGCTGCGAGGGTAAAATAGAGGGTGTCGGTATTGGTGCCCCTATGGCCAACTACTACACTGGCGAGATTGTTAACGCTGCCAATCTGCCGTGGAAGGGTATTGTGCCTCTGGGTTGGTTGATTGAGCAAAAGACAGGTCTCCCAACTAAGGTTACAAACGATGCTAATGCTGCTGCAATAGGCGAGATGAAATATGGTGTTGCTCAGGGTATGAAGGATTTTATCGTTATTACTTTGGGTACGGGCGTTGGTAGTGGTATCGTTTCCAATGGTCAGCTTATCTATGGACACGATGGCTTTGCCGGTGAGCTTGGACACGTTACGGCTCCCGTGCTCGAGGGGCGTGCCTGCGGTTGTGGTCGTACAGACTGTCTCGAGACTTACGCTTCGGCAACGGGTATTGTGCGCACTGCGAAAATATGGTTGGGCACTCGCACCGACGAGAGTGTGTTGCGCAATATCGAGTGCGACAAGCTAACCTCGAAGATGCTCTTCGATGCTGCAATGGAGGGCGACAAGCTGGCGAAGGAGATTTTCGATTTTACGGGCGCGGTGCTTGGCGATGCTTTCTGTAATTTTATTGCATTCTCGGCTCCCGAGGCGATTGTACTTTTCGGAGGCCTTGCAAATGCAGGCGAGCTTTTGCTAGAGCCCATCCGCAAGAGAATGAACGAGAATGTGGTGTTCTTGTGGAAGGACAAGGTGAAAGTGCTTAAATCTTCTCTGCCCGGTGCAGATGCTGCCGTTCTTGGTGCTTCGGCTCTTGGCTGGAAAGATTGATAAAAGACAGGTGATTTATTAGAATATTCTCCTGCGCCGTAATGTTTGTGTTGCGGTGCAGGAGTTTTTTATCTTCTTAAAATGGTCGGGCTCAAAAATCTTCTCGGCTACGTAGAGGGCTCGTTGCCAGAATAGACGCATTCGAGCGCTTTTTGTTATTATTCGTCCTACGATTCTGATTTTTTTTGATTTTTTAAGTATAAATTATATTGATAAAATATCTGTTATTTTTCAAAAAGTTTTATTTTTGCAAAAATAAACAATCAAACTGTTAAACCGTAAAATATAAAAACACAAATGAAAAACATCGTATGCCTTTCGTTGGCCGGAACAGCTCTTTTGCCGTTTGCAGCCTGCCAAGAGAAGAAGGAAGAGGTTAAGCCCTTGAATATCCTTTATATTATGTGCGACGACCACTCGTATCAGACAATTAGTGCCTATGACACTCGTTACATAAATACTCCCAATATCGATCGTATTGCCGCCGATGGTGTACGCTTCACAAACAGTTTTGTGGCTAATTCTATAAGCGGCCCCAGTCGTGCCTGTATGCTTACGGGCAAGCATAGTCTGGCGAACGGTTTTACCGATAACAGCTCGTCGTTCGACGGCTCGCAGCAGACGTTCCCCAAGCTGCTTCAGGCACAGGGCTACGAGACGGCCGTGATTGGAAAGTGGCACCTTACATCCGAACCCACAGGCTTCAACCATTGGGATATTCTCATAGGGCAGGGCGATTACTACAATCCGACGTTTATCTGCAACGGCGAGAAGGTTCAGCGCAAGGGATACGCAACGAACGTAACCACGGAGCTTGCGCTCGATTGGCTCGAAAATGGCCGCGATGCCAATAAACCCTTCTGTCTGCTGCTGCATCATAAAGCACCACACCGCACGTGGATGCCCGACACTTGCGACCTTGAGCTCTTCAGCGACTCTAATTTCCCGTTGCCCGAGACCTTCTACGACAGCTACGAGGGCCGCGAGGCAGCGCTTATGCAGCATATGTCTATTGCAAAAGATATGGATCTTGTCTATGACCTTAAATTGGCCGACAAAGAGAATGAAATACACTCGCGTCCCGACCTTGAGGCTGCCGGACGCAGAATATACAGTCGTATGGACTCGGCTCAGAAGGCTGCGTGGGACGCTCACTACGACCGCGTAATAGCCGAATTTAAAAAGAAGAACCCCAAAGGCAAAGACCTCGACGCTTGGAAATTCCAACAGTATATGCGCGACTATCTGCGCGTAATTACCTCGGTTGACCGTAACATCGGACAGGTGCTGGATTACCTCGAGGCCGAGGGGCTTATGGATAACACTCTCATCGTCTATACCTCAGACCAAGGATTTTATATGGGCGAGCACGGTTGGTTCGACAAGCGCTTTATGTACGAGGAGTCGTTCCGCACACCGCTTCTGATGCGTCTTCCGGGTGGTGTTAAGGGCGACGTTGTGCAGATGGTTCAGAATATCGACTATGCTCCCACAATACTCGAGGCTGCCGGTGTCGAGGTACCCGAGGATATTCACGGATGCTCGCTGCTGCCTCTGCTCAAAGGCGAAAAATGGGAACCCAACCGCAAGGCACTCTACTATCACTATTACGAATTCCCCGACGAGCACACCGTGCGTCCGCATCTTGGAGTGCGCACAGAGCGTTACAAACTTATTCACATCGTACCCACTGAGTTTGCAGGGAAGCAACTGGGTGGAAGCTGGGAACTCTTCGACCTGCAACAAGACCCCGCCGAGCTCAATAATATCTACGGCACTGCGGGAACCGAGCAACTGAGCGACAGCCTCAAGGCGCTGCTCAAAGAGCTTCAGATGCAGTATGGCGAGGAGCAGTACATCGCGCAGTAACTATTTTTATATAAAAAAGCATAAATAAAGTAGCAATGAAAAGCAACAAGAGAAACAATTACAGCTTGACGGACGTTGCAAAAATGAGGCGCCGGCCCACATTTGCGACAATGGTCAAGCCAATAGGCTCGGCCTGCAATCTCGACTGCAACTATTGCTACTACCGCGATAAGTCCGAAATTTATTCGGGGAAAATGCCCCGTATGAGCGAGCAATTGCTCGAGGAGTATATCAAGCAATATATACAAGGAGCAGGGCAACAGCAGATAACATTCTGTTGGCACGGAGGCGAGCCGCTGTTGGCCGGGCTCTCCTTCTATCGCAAGGCCGTAGAACTGCAACAGACGTATTGCGGCGACAAGATAATAGAAAATACTCTGCAAACGAACGGAGTGCTTGTAAACGACGAGTGGTGCCGCTTTTTCAAGGATAACAATTTCTTGATAGGGCTATCGCTCGACGGGCCGCAGGACATACACGATGCCTTTAGACGCGATTGTGGCGGAGCGCCCACATTTACGAGGGTAGTGAAAGCCGCCGAGCTTATGGCCTCGACAGGCGTCGAGTATAATCTCTTGGCAACGGTGAACAAACGCAGCGAGGGGCGCGGCGCCGAGGTCTATCGTTTCTTGGGAGGCTTGGGTAACTATATGCAGTTTCTGCCCGTGCTCGAATATGTGCGTCTGCGCGAGGGCAGGCGCCCACTGATAGTCTCGCCCGACGAGGAGGATGCCGTCGAGGCACCGTGGTCGGTCTCGGCCGAGGGCTACGGACGCTTTATGTGCGACGTCTTTGACGAGTGGATAAAGAACGACGTCGGCTACCGCTTCGTGCAACTCTTCGACGCCACGCTGGCCAATTGGTGCGGAGTGCAGCCCGGTGTCTGCTCATTCTGCGAGACCTGCGGCGACGGCCTTGTGGTCGAGCACAACGGCGACGTCTATTCGTGCGACCACTTTGTATATCCCGAGTATCGCTTGGGCAACATAATGGAAAAGAGTGTCGAGCAGATGTATGCAAGCAGCGAGCAGCAGGCATTCGGACGCGACAAGCGCGAGGCACTGCCTTTGGAGTGCAAGCGTTGCAACTACTATTTTCTTTGTCGCGGCGAGTGTCCCAAGCACCGCTTCGACTATGCCAAAAATGGCGAGCCCTATAAAAACGTCCTGTGCGAAGGCTATAAAAAGTTCTTCAGACACACCGACCCCTATATGCGGCAGATGCGCACACTCATAGAGCGCGGCGAGCCTGCATCAAAAATAATGCAACTAAAAATAAACTATAAATAATAATCAACAATTTAAAAAATAACTATATGAATCAGAATTTTGTACTCCCTAAGATTGGTGAGCTTCCGGTGCTGGCATCTATCGAGAGCATCTGTAAGTTCGAAAAAGTTCCTACACAAGTGTGCGAGAATGCAGCAGAAGGAGCAAAAGCAGCAGCCGATCTTGTAGTATCGGCAATAAATAATCACAAAGAGAATCGTAAATTTGCGCTCGGACTATCAACGGGTCGCACTCCGTTGGGCCTATACAACGAGCTTGTTAAGCGATACAAAGCAGGCGAGGTCAGTTTCAAGAATGTTGAAGTATTCAGCCTCGATGAATTTTATCCCATTGAGCCCGGTAACCCTCAGAGCCGTAACCACCGTGTCTATCAAGAGCTTCTCAACTACATTGACATAGACCCCGTCAACGTTCATTTCCCCGACGGAACAGTGCCGGCCGAGAATATCCGCGAGTATTGCAAAGATTACGAGCAGATGGTAAATGGCAAAATAGACCTTATGATTATGGGCGTCGGCGAGCTTGGACAGGTAGGATTTAACGAGCCGGGAAGCTACTCAAAATCTACCACACGCCTTGTTCAGCTCACCTACAACAGCCGTAAGACGCAATTCCAATTCTTCTCGAATCCCAACGATGTACCCAAAATGGCAATAACAATGGGCCTCGAGACCATTCGCAGCGCCAAGAAAATTGTGCTTATGATGTGGGGCGAGGACAAGGCAAAGATTGCCCACGACCTTATTGAGGGCGAGGTAACCGAAAATCACCCCTCGACCAACCTTCAGGCGCACCCCAATATGCAGGTAATAATAGACGAGGCGGCAGCTCAGGAACTTACACGTGTTAAGCAGCCGTGGCTCATCTCGCCACCCGAGGAGTGGACTCCCAAACTCATTCGCAAGGCTGTTCTGTGGCTATGCAGCGTGGTAGAAAAGCCCATCCTCAAGCTCACGTTCCAAGATTATATCAGCAACTCACTCTCCGACCTTCTCGACCGCGTTGGTCGTTACGACCAGATAAATATCCGCGTCTTTAACGACGTACAGCACATAATCTCGGGTTGGCCCGGTGGTAAGCCCAATGCCGACGACACGACACGTCCCGTGCCCTCGTCGCCCTATCCCAAGCGCGTTATAATCTTCTCGCCTCACCCCGATGACGATGTAATCTCGATGGGTGGAACATTCAACCGCCTCATTGAGCAGGGACACGACGTGCACGTAGCCTATCAGACATCGGGTAATGTGGCCGTAAATGACGACGTTGTGCTGCAAAATATAGACACGGCCCGTGAGATGGGATTCGGACATTTGGGCGACCTCTTCGACGAGATTCGCGGGATTATTGCATCAAAAGTTCCGGGTCTTCCCGAGCCCGCCGAGCTCTTGCGCTTCAAGGGTGCCATCCGCCGTGCCGAGGCTCGCGCTGCTTGTCGCTCGATAGGTCTCGACGACCGTACAAATGCTCACTTCCTGAATCTGCCTTTCTACGAGACAGGTGGCATCAAGAAAGGCAAGCTCTCGGACGAGGATATTGAGATAACAAAAGAGCTTATGCGTCGCATTAAGCCCCATCAGATTTATGCTGCCGGCGACCTTACCGACCCTCACGGAACACACCGCGTATGTATCGAGGCGGTGCTGCGTGCCTTTGACGAGGTTAAGGACGAGCCGTGGGCCAAAGAGTGTCATATATGGCTCTACCGCGGAGCTTGGCAAGAGTGGGACCTCTCGGTTGCCGATATGGCAGTACCCTTGAGCCCCGAGGAGATGATACGCAAGCGCCACGCAATCTTCCGCCACCTCTCGCAGAAGGATATTGTTCCCTTCCCCGGCGAGGACTCACGCGAATTCTGGCAGCGTGCCGAGGACCGTATGCAGGGTACGGCACAAATATTCGACAAAATAGGATTGCCCGAGTATCAGGCCATTGAGATGTTTGTGAAGCTTCTGTGATAAATTACGATTATAGATGAAAAGAGTATTGCAAAGAGTTTTTTTCTTCTTGTCATTCCTTATGTTGCTCGCACCCCTCTTCACGGGGTGCGACAACCGTAAAGTAGAGGGGCATAAGTTCGAGGCTGCCAGCGGGGCGCTCTTCTATGACAGCGTTCCTTTTACTATGGGCTCTGTCTCTTTGGACTACGCGCGCCTGCCCCGTGAATATTGGCAGCAGCGATTGGCGCTTGTCAAGGGGTTGGGTGTGAACGCAATCCTTGTGCGTGTGCCGTGGATGCTGCACGAGCCTCGCGAGGGCGAGTTTAATTTCTCGGGCGATTTTGACGTGCGCGAATTTTGCAATCTTGCCCACGAAAATGGACTGCTTGTGTGGTTGCACTTAGGCCCGTATGTCGATTCGCACCTCGACTTTGGAGGAATGCCGTGGTGGCTTTTGAGTGATGACTCAATAAAGATTCGCACTCCTCAAAAGAGGTTTATGGATAGGGTGGGACGTTATTTTCGTGCGCTTGCAGGCGAGCTTGCCGATTGTCAGCTCAGTCGCGGAGGTAATATTGCACTCATACACATTGAGGAGCCTGTTGAGCAGTTACGTAACGGTAAGGCCTACCTTTCGGCCTTGTGCGACACGGTGCGCAGCGCAGGCTTTGACGCTACACTGCTTAGCGTAGCAACAACAAAGTCTAATATTCATCAGATGCCTTTAGATAAGGCCATAGCGGCATATTACATTGACGAGCGTACTGCGGCAATGGGCAATTTTGCGGGCGTAAGGAAGCATAATCCCAATGCACCGGTACTCTGTTTCGATATTTCGCGCGGCTGTCGGCACGTGTGGGGCAGCAGGGTTCCGATGCGTAATCTGGACAGGCCTTTTGCCCGAATGTTCGAGGTGTTCGAGGGCGAGGGCTCGGTAAATGTCAGTGTTGCGCTTGGCGGAACATCTTTCGGGCATCTTGCAGGGGCCGAGATTATTGATGGCAAGTTCCGCCCCTATTCAACCTCGTACGACAATATGTGCATTTACAATGAGAGTGGACGCTACCGCGAGCCTATCACAATGTATCGCGAGGCTTTTCTGCGTTCGGCCTCACAGCTGTTGCCTGCAAAGGCCGAGGCCGAGATTTTCGAGCTCACAGATATGCCCGAGACTGCCGTTTCGACGTTTGCTCCTTTGCTCGAGGGGGTGGGGCGGCCTGTGGCCTCGCAGCAGCCTTTGACGTTTGAACAGTGTGGCTTGGGGTACGGAGCAATGCTCTATTCAACCGAGCTACCCGAGCTTAAGAGTGGCTCGTCGCTTCTTATCGAGGCATTTGGCGATAATGCGCAGATTTATTTGAATGGTAAAAGGGTGGCTGCGTTGAGCCGCTTGGATGGCGACAGCATAGTGCCGCTCCCCCGAAGTGCAGGCGCCGTACGATTGCAGATTCTTGTTGATGCTTTTGGTCGGGCGGCAAATGTTGCCGGCTATAAGGACTATAAAGGCATTGTTGGAAAGGTCTTTCTTGTGGATGCTTCGGGCAAGCGCGTGGCGCTCGGTGATTGGGAGAATCTTCCAATAGCTGCCGACTACAAGCAGGCCTCTTCGCGCACTTTTGGTGCTCTTAAGGGTGCGGGACGCGAGGGGTATTATCGCACACAATTCACGCTGCCCGCCAACGGCGACTTTTTCCTTTATATGGGTACTTGGGGACGCGGCGAGGTGTGGATAAACGGGCATTCTTTGGGCCGCTTTTGGAGCCGAGGTCCGCAGCGGACGCTGTATGTGCCCGGTTGCTGGTTGAAAGAGGCTGACAATGAACTGCTTATCCTCGATTATGTGGGCCCGACACAGCCTGTGGTCGAGGGGTATAGAAGCGCGATACTCGATTGAAAAGGACTAATCACCCTTTGATGTGAAAAAAAGGGTAATACTATGAACAAGATAAATTGTTCCTAAATTTCTTTGGATACAAGATTGCAGACTATAAATTTTACCCCAAAGTTTAGATAAAAAACTTTGGGGTAAAATTTTGGGCTGCCTTGTTGTTAGAAGGTTTCGGGTGGCGGGCCGTAAACGCACATTGTGTCGTCAATCTCGTCGCACTCGTCGTCAAAAGCGTATGGTGGCGGGCCGTAAACGCACATTGTGTCGTCAATCTCATTGGAGACATCATCGTCATCGTAAATGTAAGGCAACGGGCCGTAAACATCTTCGACAATATCTACCTCGGTGATTATTGTTGAAATATCTGTCTCTACAACCTCGGTAACCGGCTCATTTGTATTCTCGCTTTCAAATTCAACAACCTGTACGTCGTTAATTACTATTTCATCGGGTTGTTCCTCACCTGCCTCGGCCGAAACGGCTTCTATTATATTGTTCGTTGCGGCGTGAGCTGCCTGATTGCCTAATACCGTTGATGCTGAAATTATTAAGGCGTCTTTGTAGTCTTTTTTCATAGGTGTTGTTTTTTTAATTTCAGATAGTGGCACATCATCAATTTTCCTTCTTTATCTCTTAAATGCATTCCATTGCCTTGGCAATATTTAAAAACATCGCAGGCCTGACACTGCGCTGTCTTCATCCATTCGCGGTTGCGGTATATGGTAAAGCGGTTGTTCCATACGTCCCAAAAATTATCGGTGTATATGTTTCCTTGTTGATAATCGCTGCGAATGCTCAAACACCCCGATATTCCTCCGTCGCTTAGAACCGATGCAACAGTTAGGCCTGCCCTGCAAGAGTAGTGGTGGTTGCGTACTTTTCCTTCGTACTCGCCCAGATAGCCCTCGCAACCGTAGGATAGCATAATCTTGCCCTCCTCGCGGGTTGCTACAATAAAATCCATTAGCTCTTTAAACTCGTCGTTCGTAAGTATTAGTTCGTCGTTCTCTTTGGCGCGTCCCATTGGGGTTATTGTAAAGCAGCGCCAATGTTTGACACCTGCATCTATCAACATTCTCTTTATCTCTTTCAATGAGTTTATGTTTCTTCTGTTGATACAGGTAATAACGTCCCAAACTAATCGTGGGGTGTCTCTTATGCAGGTTAGGGCGTTATATGCTCTGTCGAAGCTGCTTGTATTGTTTCTGAGCCAATTGTGCTCCTCTTTTGTACCGTCAATATCTACTGAAATTGAGCGTAGGCCCGCCTTCATCAGCTCTTTCATTAGAGGGCTGTCCAATATGTGGCCGTTGGTTACTGTCCCCCAATAAAACCCCTTTTCGCTTATTGCCCGGCCGCATTCCAAAATGTCTTGTCTGACCAATGGCTCTCCGCCAATTGTATAGACCATTGTTTTTTGGTTCGGTTGATGACGCTTTATTTCGTCTAACACGGGTAAGAAGTGGGCCAATGGCATTTCACTTGTCTTTATCTCTTTTTTGCAGTCGCTGCCACAATGAATGCACGATAAATTGCAGTTGAGGGTACACTCCCAAAAGAGTTGTCTCAAGGGGTGGGTTATTTTTAGCTTCTCGGTATTCCAATAGGATAGTTCCTGTTCAATTTTTTGTAGCTCGTCCATTATTTAACTGTTTTTATATCGACGGTAGTTTGCTTCTGCTGTTTGCAGGATATATTCGCGCTTTAGCGCAAATATACGAACAAACGAGCGGAAAATATGAAACTCGGCTTGAAAATTATTTACAGCAACTGCTTCTTTTGTTCATTGTTTACGGCAAATATAGTGGTTTAAATAATAAAATGCGGCATATTGCCGCATTTTATTATTTGTCGGACGTTACTCTTCGTCGAGAATGCCGTTGTACTCGAGCTCTCCCTCGATGATGAAGAATAGCTCCTCGGGGTCGTAATTACCCATTTTATTCTTTTTGGCCTCTTTTGCTACAAATTGGGCAATTTCGTTAATGTCAATGTCGATAAATTCCCCGCCTGCATCAAGAATACCGCTTTTATCGTAGTAGTCGTAAATGGTATCCAAAATGTAGTAAAAATCGTCGTCGCTGAATTTCTCTTTCAGCTCCTGAGGCAGTCTTTCGCGTATGTAGGCAATGGTCTTTTCGTCGTCAAGGTCTTCCATTGCAAATTCGTCATTCTGCATAGTGCTTGCGTCTTTTTATGCCAAAAGCGCCTCGAAGAGTTTCTGTACGTCGGCTTTTGACTTTGAACCTACGAATTTGTTAACTACCTGTCCGCCTTTGATGAAAAGCACGGTGGGCACGTTGCGGATGTTGTACTCGTCGGTGAGGTCAACGGCCTCCTCGATGTCGCATTTACCCACTGCGATGCGTCCGTCATACTCCTTGGCAAGCTCGTCGATGATGGGGGCAAGCTGACGACAGGGGCCGCACCACGTTGCGCTAAAATCAATTACGATGGGCAATTCTGTTGCCAAAAACTCCTTTGCATTGCTGTCTGTTACAATTATTTCCATTTTTTTTGTTTTTAAGGTTATCAATTAAGTTTATATTCAATATCGGGTAAGGTCTTTATGTAGTCAATCAATTCCTGCTCGACGGTTATTCCTTTTTTGTGCGATACAAGCTCGAGCGAGAATCCATTCTCGGCATCTTTTATGTTGAATTGCAGTTTGCTGTTGCCCGGATGTTGTTCGATGTAGTTTGATATATACTCGTAAATCTCCTGTGTCAGGTTCATTATCTCGAACGAGATTGTGAGGCTTTTTACAATCTCCTCTTTTACATCGGGCAGCAGTTGTATGCTGCTTATGGCAAACTCAAGCTCCTCGGGCTTCCATTTTTTTTGCTGGCAGCTTCCGGTTATATAAAGGAACGTGCCAGGTGCAAAATAGGACGATTTTTGTATCCAATCGTCGCCAAAGAATGGAAATTCGGCCGTGCCGCTAAAATCCTCTATCTTGACTATTCCAAAGGGGTTGCCGCGCTTGGTCTGTCCCGTGCGCGGTGCCTCGCTGACGATGCCTCCGAATGTTACCTTGCGGTTTTTCAGATTGTCGATATTGGCAAACTCCTCGGCTTTTGTGTTGCAGAATTCATTCAGCACAAGGGCATACTCGTCGAGCGGGTGGGCCGATAGGTAGATGCCTACAAGCTCGCGTTCGCGGTTCAGGCGCTCCAGACTGCTCCAATTGCCGCCTGCTGGAATCTCGGGGTGGGGAATCTCGGCCATTCCCTGCTCGCCGAAGAGCGACATTTGCGACATATTCTTGTCCATCTGGAAGCGGTTGCCATATTTTACAAGCGCTTCGAGGAACTGCTCGCCCTTGCTATTGGTGCCCATATATTGCTCGCGCTCGATGCCGTCGGCAAGCTCGTCGAATGCTCCCGAGAGGGCAAGACATTCTAGGTTCTTACGGTTGCAAGCTGTCAGATTCACACGCTCGACAAAGTCGAAAATGCTTTTGAAGGGGCCGTTGGCCTCGCGCTCGTCTATAATGCTCTGTACGGCATTCTCGCCAACGCCTTTTACGGCGCACAGTCCGAAGCGTATGTGCCCTTGCTTGTTGACGCTGAATTTGCGGCGCGACTCGTTGACGTCGGGGCCCAACACCTTTATTCCCATTGCTGCGCACTCTTGCATCAGCTTGGTAATTTCAGTTATGTTCGATAGGTTGCGGCTCAGGGCACCGGCCATATACTGTGAGGGGTAGTGGGCCTTCAGATAGGCTGTCTGATAGGCTACCCACGAGTAGCAGGTGGCGTGCGACTTATTGAATGCGTAGGATGCGAATTTCTCCCAGTCGGCCCAAATTTTCTCGAGCGTGTCGGCGGGGTGTCCGTTCGACTGTCCGCCCTTTATGAATTTGGGCTTAAGTTCGTCGAGCTTCTCTTTCAGCTTTTTTCCCATAGCCTTGCGCAGTGTGTCGCTCTCGCCGCGGGTGAAATTGGCCAGCAGACGCGAGAGGAGCATCACTTGCTCTTGATAGACCGTAATTCCGTAGGTGTCCTTAAGGTATTTTTCCATACAGGGAAGGTCGTATTTTACAAGCTCGGGGTTGTGCTTGCGCTGGATAAAGTCGGGGATATAATCCATTGGGCCCGGACGGTAGAGGGCGTTCATTGCTATGAGGTCTTCGAATGTGCTGGGCTGAAGCTCGCGCAGGTATTTCTGCATTCCGGGCGACTCGAATTGGAATGTGCCTATTGTGTTTCCTTTGCAGTAGAGGTTGTAGGTGAGCTCATCGTCGATGGGTATTTTGTCGATGTTTACCTCTTCGCCCAAACTTTGCTTGATATTTTCGAGTGCCTCGTTTATTACCGAGAGGGTCTTGAGGCCCAAAAAGTCCATTTTTATGAGGCCTGTCTCTTCGATGACACTGCCCTCGTATTGCGTTACGAGGAGCTTTTCGCCCGTCTCTTTGTCCTCGGCGATGCTTATGGGAACGTGGTCGGTAATGTCGTCGCGGCAGATGATTGTGCCGCAGGCGTGTACGCCGGTGTTGCGCACGTTGCCTTCGAGCATTTTGGCGAATCGGATGGTGTCGCGCAGCAGTGGGTCGGGCGAGGCTTCGGCCTCGCGCAACTCGGACACTGCGGCTATTGCGTTGGGCAGATTCATCTTTTTGCCGTCGGGAAGGCGGTCGGGGATTGCCTTGCACAGTCGGTTCGAGGTCTCCAATGGTACTTTTTGCACGCGGGCAACATCTTTTATGGCCAATTTTGTGGCCATTGTGCCGTATGTGATGATGTGGGCAACCTTTTCTTGTCCATATTTTTCGGTTACCCATTTAAGAACCTCGCCGCGGCCGTCGTCGTCAAAATCGACGTCAATATCGGGCAGGGATATTCGGTCGGGGTTCAAGAAACGCTCGAACAGAAGGTCGTATTTTATGGGATCGACGCGGGTAATCTCGAGGCAGTAGGCTACGACGCTTCCGGCGGCCGAACCACGTCCCGGGCCGACGGCAACGCCCAACTGCTCGCGAGCGGCGCGGATAAAGTCTTGTACAATGAGAAAGTATCCGGGGAATCCCATTGTCTTCATAATGTGTAGCTCAAAGTCGATGCGGTCGGTGAGCTCTTGCGAGAAGGGTTCGGGGTAGCATTTTTTTGCACCGTCGTAGGTGAGCTTGCGCAGATAATCGCCTTCGAGTTTTATGCGGTAGAGTTTGTCGTATCCGCCAAGTTTTTTTATCTTTTTCTCGGCCTCTTCTTGCGAGAGGACTACGTTGCCTTTTTCGTCGCGCGTAAACTCGTCGAAGAGGTCTTGATGGGTGAATTTTTGTCGGTAAAGCTCCTCGGTGCCAAACTCTTCGGGGATTGCAAAGTTGGGCATAATGGGGGCGTTGTCGATGCTGTAAAATTCTACCTTGTCGCACACCTCGACTGTGTTGCTGAGGCTCTCGGGGAAATCTTCGCCGAAGATGGCGTTCATCTCCTCTTTTGTCTTCATCCACTCTTGCTTGGAGTAGAGCATTCTCTTGGGGTCGTCGAGGTCTTTGCCTGTGCTTAGGCAGATGAGGCGGTCGTGTGCCTCGGCATTCTCTTCATCGACAAAGTGTACGTCGTTGGTGCACACGAGTTTAACGCCGCATTTGCGGCTCAGCTCGACAATGTGCTTGTTTACCTCTTTTTGTATGCCATAGACCTCGTGATTGGCACGCTCGACAGTGGCTTTATGAAGCTGGAGCTCAAGGTAATAATCCTCGCCGAAGATGCTCTTGAACCAATTGACCGATGCCTCGGCCTCTTGCAGCTTGCCCTGTCGTATGAGCTGGGGAATTTCGCCTCCCAAGCAGGCCGAGCAGACGATTAGTCCCTCTTTGTGTTTCTCGAGCTCTACTTTGTCGGTGCGCGGGGTGTAGTAGTAGCCCTCGGACCATCCTTTTGACACTATCTTAATGAGGTTGTGGTAGCCTTTTTTGTTTTTGGCCAAGAGGACAAGGTGGTGCCCGCGCATATCCTCCTTTTGTTCGCGGTTAAAGAGGCGACGCTCGGCCACATATACCTCGCAGCCTATGATGGGCTTGAATTTCTCGCCGTCGGCCTTGCCTTTGTTCACTTTATTCACATAGTTGTAGAATTCCTTTATGGCCATCATATTTCCGTGGTCGGTTACGGCGATGCCTTTCATTCCGTCGGCAATTGCTTTATCGACGAGACGCTTCACCGATGCCTGACCATCGAGAATCGAGTATTGTGTATGTACGTGTAGATGAACAAAGTCTTGCATATTTCTATTTTTTATGTGATACTGCCGACAATATACTTTGTCTTTTTTTTGTAGATGCACATTGGGGCAGGTAGCAAAGATAATAGCAATCGCTCATATTGCATAATTGTTTTGAAAAAAAAGTTTTCAACCAATCAACTTTTATTGTTATTGATAGGTTGCTAATCTTTGTTAAATAACATTTTTTTTTCCTTATGACGGCAAAAAAACTATTTATAGCCATTCAAATGCTCTTTTTTGTCCTTTTTTGTTGGGCGTTTAACAAATTCTGACTATTTTTGTGCTTACAAACTCAACCGACATTAAATGAAAAGGATAAGAAAGATAAAAAAAATGCGTATCCACAGAGAGGGTACAAGCATTCTTGTAACAGCCTGTGCATTATTTTTGATTGTTAATGCTCTGTGTTGGTATTGTATACCTGTCGAGGTTGTCAATATTGCAATTTCGGGTATTTCACTGTTTGTTTATCTGCTTATGGTGAATTTCTTTCGCAGCCCCAAACGAATATTCGAGGGTGATATCGATAAAATGGTTGTTGCACCTGCCGATGGAAGGGTGGTTGTGGTCGAGAAGGTTTTTGAGCCCGACCATTTTAAAGAAGATAGAATAATGGTCTCGATTTTTATGAGCCCGATGAACGTACACGCCAATTGGTATCCGGTTGAGGGAACAGTGGTACGTGTCGAGCATATGAACGGCCGCTTCCATAAAGCTTGGTTGCCTAAGGCAAGCACTGAGAATGAGCGCTCGTTGGTTGTTATACGCACCGAGGATGGCACTGAGGTTCTTGTACGTCAGGTGGCCGGAGCAATGGCCCGTCGCATCGTTACATACGCCGAGGTGGGCGAGGAGTGTTACATCGACGAGCATATGGGATTTATAAAATTCGGTTCACGCGTAGATGTTTATCTGCCTCTTGATGCTGAGATTTTTGTCGATCTTGAGCAAAAAACCGTTGGAAACGAGACTGTAATTGCTAAACTGAAATAAAAAACTTATTTAGGTTATGTCCATCAAAAAACATATACCAAACTCGATAACCTGTTGTAATCTTTTCTCGGGTTGCATTGCTTGTACAATGGCTTTTGAAGGCTCTTTTGTGTGGGCTCTTGCGTTTATTGTATTAGGAGCCGTGTTTGACTTTTTTGATGGAATGGCTGCGCGCCTCTTGCACGTGAGTTCGCCTATGGGCGTCGAGATGGACTCGCTTGCCGACGATGTAACATTCGGCTTTGCACCGGCAGCAATGGTCTTTAACTTTATGCAGCAATTGGCCTATCCCGCCGCAATTGCTCCCATTGCTTGGTTGTTGCCCTACGCAGCATTCTTTATAGCTGTCTTTTCGGCTCTCAGATTGGCAAAATTCAATATCGACACTCGTCAGACAACATCTTTCATTGGACTGCCCACGCCGGCGAATGCTCTCTTTTGGGCCTCACTCATTGCGGGCGCAGGCGATTGGATTCTGAGCCTCAATGCCGGTTGGTTCTTAATGCTGGCTCTCATCAGCCTGACATCTTATCTGTTGGTGTGTGAGATTAAAATGTTCTCGCTAAAATTCAAGAGAATAGCGTGGCGCGCCAACAGACGCCGTTACATTTTCTTGATTGTGGCGCTGCCGATGCTCTCGCTTGGCCTTGTTGCAGCGGTGCCCATTATTGCTTGGTATGTCATTTTGTCGGTTTATCTATCGTTCAAAAAGTAATTTAAGAAATTTTGTCTTATTTATTTTGGCCTAATGGCCCTGTGGCACTATTTTTGCAGTACCCTTAGTGTATAATGTATGAAAGAAGAGTGCAGAGGCTCTGCGTGGTTCTTTCTGTTAAGTATTTATATTAAAGGTATGAGCTTTATTTTATTTTTTCTATTTATTTTAATTTTTATACTGATTATAGCCTCGTCGGTGGTTATTTCAGTAATAAGAGGGATACTCTCGTTTCTTGGGCTCACAAAGAAGAGTACCGACAGAGGTGGCTCGGGCAGCAGTTATCGCACGGCGGGTGGCTCGGGTGGCAGGAATGCGCAGGGGGGCGCCTTTTACGGCAATCGTGGCTCGTCGCGCGAGGATACGCGGGGCGCTCGTTCGGATGCTTCGGGGTGGCACTATTCACCCGAGGCCGAGTATAAGCGTCGCAAACGCAAGAAGATTATTGATGCGAACGAGGGCGAGTATGTCGATTTTGAGGAGGTTCGGGATTAAGCATCTTTTATTGGCGAAAAAATGTGCGGCGGACGATAATTTGTGTGGCGGGTGAGAATTGCGAGCCTTTTGCTGAATATAACGAATGACATATAATTAAGAAAAAGGTTGAGTACGGGCTATTGTACTCAACCTTTTTTGTCTGTGGATTAGTATTTATCTCTTTTCTTTAAAGAATGACTTCATAAGCTCGGTTGCCTCGGCAGCGCATACTCCGGCCTCGACTATGGTCTTTGGGTGCAGAACATCGGGTGCCAAGCGGCGGTAGCCGCGCTTTTCGTCGTCGGCACCATAGACGAGGCGCCCCAATTGTGCCCAACCAATGGCGCCTGCGCACATTGGGCACGGTTCGACCGAGACGAACATTGTGCAGTCGTTAAGGTATTTACCGCCAATATATGAGGCGGCGGCTGTTATTGCCTGCATCTCGGCGTGGGCGGTTACGTCGTTAAGTGTCTCGGTGAGGTTGTGGCAGCGGGCTATTATGCGGTCGTTGCACACTACCACGGCGCCCACGGGAACCTCGCCCAGCTCGTAGGCTTTGCGTGCCTCGGCAAGGGCTTGTTGCATATAGTGTATGTCTTTGTTTTCTTTCATAGTTGTATTCTTTTTTTAGTTGTTTGTAATATAATATAATGTATGGCGGGGGTTATCGTCTCATCTCGAGCTCGTTGAAGAGGGTTGGATAATCCTCATCGATATTTTTGTATATGAATGCGAGCAGTGTCTCGCGCATCCAATTGCTCTTGTTGGCTATCTTGTGTTTTTTAAGATATTCGTCTATTATTCTGCTTTCTTCGTCGCTCACAAGGCATACGATGCGTTTGTGTCGCACTGTTTGTGTGCGAGCGGTGGTTGCCTTTGGTGCGTTCTTCCTTTGTGCCATTTATCTGATATTCTTTTGTGCAAAATTACATTTTAGTTGCTCTAAAAACAAACTTTTTTGTTGACTTTTGCTCTTGGAATGATTATCTTAGCGCAATAATTTATGTTTTTTTATGGCCGAACACAATTTGCTTGGTAATAAGGGCGAAATGTTGGCTGCGCGCTATCTTATGGAGCAGGGCTTTGCCATCCGTGAGTATAATTGGCGCAGCGGACACAAGGAGATTGACCTTGTGGCGCAGGAGCGTGATGTGCTTGTCTTTGTCGAGGTGAAGGCACGCAGTAGCGAGGCTTTTGGCGATGCGCGGGATGCTGTAACGCCACAGAAACAGCGTCGCCTTGTGCTTGCAGCCGAGGCTTACGTCAAGGCTAAGCAGATTGACCTTGAGACTCGCTTCGATATTGTTACTGTCGTGGGCTGTGAAGGGAGGCATAAGATTGAACATATACGTGATGCTTTTTATCCGCAATTGTTATGAATATAGAGGATGCACGTCTTTTCTGCCTTAGTATGCAGGGGGCGACGGAGGATTTTCCGTTCGACGAGACGACGCTTGTGTTCCGCGTCGAGGGTAAGATTTTTGCTTGCGTCGATTTAATGAATACCTCTTGGTTCTGTGTTAAATGCGACCCCGAGCGCGCCATAGAACTGCGCGAGGCTTACCGGCAGATAGCCCCTGCGTGGCATTGGAACAAAAAATATTGGAACCAGCTTGATATTGAGCATCTGAGCGACGAACTTGTGTGCGACTGCATTGTCCACTCTTACGACGAGGTTCTGAAGAAATTACCTAAAAAAACACGTGCGAAATATGGCCGATGAGTTTTTTATCAAGCATCTGAGGGTGGTGGATTCCACGAATAACTATGCACGAGAGGCTGCCGAGGCTCTTTGGCGTGAGGCGGGCGGCGACGATACTTTGGTGGCGGTCATTGCCGATGAACAGACGGCCGGACGAGGGCAGAGGGGCAACAGTTGGCACTCGCACGCGGGCGAGAATCTTCTGTTGACGATGCTAGTGGCGCCGCGTTTTTTGGCCCCCGAACGTCAGTTTCTGCTGTCGCAGGCGGTGGCGTTGGCCGTGCGCGATACGATGATGGCTTATGGTATCGAGGCTTCGCTAAAATGGCCCAATGATATTTACGTTGCCGATAAAAAACTCGCAGGAATACTTGTCGAACTTGATTGTGAGGCTGATTATATTTCGCAGGCAATAATAGGCGTGGGGCTAAATGTCAATCAGACGCTGTTCCCGCCACTCGAACGAAAGCCTGTGTCGATGAGGGTGCTTGCGAGCCGCAGTTTCGAGGTGATGAGTGTGGCCGAGCGGCTTTTACGTTCGTTTAGGCTGCGTTACTCGATGATTGCAGGCTCGGCCGAGGTACTGCGCAACGAATATAAGCGCTCGCTCATCGGGTGGAACAAGCCGATGAAATATATCGATGCTTCGGGTAGTTTCGTCGCAAAAATCGAGGAGGTGGAATCCGACGGGCATTTGCTCCTGCTCAGGGAAGATGCCACACTTGTGCGCTACGCTTTTAAAGAGGTGGAATTGTGCTTGTAGATTATTTTTTCATATCCTCCTCGCGCTCCCGGCGCAACCGCTGACGGCGGCGCATCAAGAACCATAGGACAACAAGCACAGCGTATGATACTCCAATAATTGCCCACTTTTCGTTGTTGCTCATCTCGTGATTGCGAGGGAAAAAGTATATATACATACAGGTTGTGTAAACGAACAGTATGGCAATTGTCCAATTGGGGCTTTTCAAGAATCTCATTATGCTGCTTTTTATTTTGTCGCAAAGGTAGCCATTTTTTTTTAGATGTTGCAAAAGATAGTATTATTTAACCTTTGTTGCTCCTTTGCAAAAAATAATTTATCTTCGCAGAAGTATTGATGTAACAATTTTAAAATTCGAAAATATGGCAAAATTTAATCGTATTCTCCTCAAACTCAGTGGAGAGAGCCTTATGGGCGAACAGGGCTATGGTATTGACGTTAAGCGTCTGGGCGAGTATGCTGCACAGATTAAAGAGGTGGCGGCAATGGGCGTGCAGATTGGTATTGTTATTGGTGGTGGTAATATTTTCCGTGGCCTTACGGGTGCAGGCAAGGGCTTCGACCGTGTTAAGGGCGACCAGATGGGAATGATGGCTACCGTAATAAACAGCTTGGCGTTGAGCTCGGCGCTTGAGGCTGCGGGCGTGCCAACAAAGGTTCTTACGGCTATTCGTATGGAGCCTGTTGGCGAGTTTTATACAAAATGGAAGGCTATCGACGCTATGAAAGAGGGGCGCGTGGTTATTATGGCTGCGGGTACGGGCAGCCCCTATTTTACTACCGATACGGGCTCGTCGTTGCGTGGCATAGAGATTGAGGCTGACGTAATGCTCAAGGGTACACGTGTCGATGGTATCTACACTGCCGACCCCGAGAAAGACCCTACGGCAACAAAATTCAACGATATTTCTTATGACGAGGTCATCAGTCGCGGCCTCAAGGTGATGGATATTACCGCAACAGCAATGTGTCGCGAGAATAATCTGCCTATTTATGTTTTTAATATGGATGTTGTGGGCAATCTTAAAAAGGTGATGGACGGCGAGGAGATTGGTACGTTTGTGCACCCTTGATTTTTTGTCGTGTAGTATAAAAAAGTAGAGCACTTCAAATAAAGTGCTCTACTTTTTTTATTTAACCATTCTCGACTTTTATCTTGCGGGGGTGTCGGGGTAGTTAGGGGGTAAAGCTCTTTAGCATCAACCAGCCGCCGTTTATGTATATGTCGGAATTTAATGACGATACATTGTTGGGTGATAGGGCTTTTACCGTACCGCCGTTTAGGGTGAGATTGTCGGCCGATATTGCAATGTCCTTGTCGGATGATGCAATAAGGGTGCCGCCATTTACCGTTAGGTCGGTGCAGGTAAGGGCACGGGCTTTCTTGTTGTCTGCCTCGTCGTAGTAGTTCTCTCCTTCGGCAATAAGGGTGATGCTTCCGCCCCCTATTGTTACGTTGCTGTCGCAGTTGATGGCTTTTGCTCCCTCGCCGGTGCATTTTATTGCCATCGTGCCGCCTTTTACGTCGAGAGTTCCAGCGCATTTTATTCCGGCCGCCGAGGTTGTGTCGGTTGCGTGTATGTTACCCGTGGCAATGCCTGTGAGATGGCCGCCCGAGAGGCTCATACTGCCGTCGCAGTTGATTATCTTTGAGCCGTCGCCCTCGGTCTGTGCTCTTACAACGCCACCGCTTTGTGTGTAGTTGCCTTCGCATTTGATGGCCGAGCTTTTGGCTTCGCTGGTGTAGATTTTTATCAGTCCGCCACGGATGGTGGCCGATGCGCTTACTGTTGAGTCGGCATCTTCGTTCGATACTTTTATGGCCTCGCCAGCGCTGCTGAGTGTCAATATTCCGGCCTCGATGAGTACGTTGCCTTTGCCGCAGTCGATGGCGTCGCCGGCGCACGATACGCTAATCTCGGGACGCTGTGCTACGGTGCGTCCCACGCGGAAAATGTCGTTTGTGTGGAAGCCGTCCTTAACTGCCGATAGGATATTTATCTTGCCGCTGCGTATGCGTATGTAGTCGTCGCTGCAAATTCCGTGGCCGCCGAGGCTGGTGATGTTCAGCGTGCCGGTGCCGTTGAAGATTATCTGTCCCTCGGCAAAAAGGGTGCCTTTCTGGTCTTCTGCTTTTCCTCCGGTGGTGGGGGCCGCGTCATATTCCACTCCGTCGCACAGGCTGTTTGTGGTGCCCGCGCCCAATGTAAAGTAGATGGTTTTTCCCGTCTGAATGTTTATCGCGGGGCCGTTGCAGTTGGTTAGGTCGAGCCCGCCCAGCATCATCTGAAATTTCTTTGTGCTGTATATCTTCAGTGAGCCGTCGCTGCATTTACCCTTTACAATATATTGCACCTTGCCTACTGTGGCGTCGATTGTGAGGTGTGTATCGTCTTTTTTTACAAATTTTATTCCGCTGACGATGCCGGGTGTAATGCTGACGCCTGTCTCGCTGAATGTTATTGTTACACGCTTCTCGGGCGTGTAATTTTCGATAAAATCGCCTGCCTCGTCAATTGACTCGTCGGTGATTATTGTCTCTGTAACTTCGTCGAAGGGTGGTATGTCGCTGCCGATGGTTACCTCGGGGGTAATCTCTGTTTCAAGTGGTGTGCCGCTTTGAGGCTTGCGGGGGACTATGCTGTCAATGTCGGCCGTTGCAAAATAGTGGCTGTACCAATAGTTGTTTATAAGGTCGGTGAATTTGATGAGTTTTTGCTTGGCATCGAACCTTATCTCGTTGTTCTCTTTTATGGGAATCTCTATCGTGGTACCGTTCTTGTTGCAGACGTGTAACGACTGTGCCTTGCCCGAAACTGCTGTCAATGCAGCTATTACTGTAATAAATAGTGCTCTTTTCATCGTTTCAGAAATTTAGCTGTTCTACCATCTGCACGCAGTATATATATGCCTTTGGGCAACGTTGCGATGCTTATTGTGCCATTATCGGCGTCGAGCTTTCTTGTGGCTATGCGGCTGCCGCTCATATTGTATATCTCCACTGTCGCGCCCGAAGCACAATTGACAAGAATTGCGTCGCTCGATATGTGCTTTACAAGATTGCCGCTTGTTTGTGGGGCAACAATGTCGGTGGTTTTTGATGTGGCCGACAAATAGATGATATTGGCCATATCATTGCTAATTGTAGAGCCGTCGTATTTCTCTATCTGCACTTTTGTGCCGTTGAATGTTATTCGGCGAAGGTCGTCGAATTGCACTGTCTGCTCATCTGTATTTGTTTTTATGATGAGATTGGTGCGAACATCTTGTGATATTGCCGGCAGAACAAGAAATATTGATACTGCTATTATAAGGAATCTTTTCATTTTTTTTGCACTGTTTTTATAGGTCGAACGAGTAGCCTGCGCCTATTGCGTGCAGGGCCGGGCTCTTGCTCGAATGGTTGTCTTGGAACAGATAGAACAGCGATAATTCGTTGTCTTTGTCTATCTTGTAGCTTGCGCCGATGCGGTAGCGTATTTTGTCGTGTGTGCGCCACTCGTCGGTGCGTGTGAACAGCTCGACTGAGGCAAAGGGCTCAATCTTACATTTTTTTATGTCCCATTTTGCTGTGAGGCGCGAGCGCAGTACTGTGTTGTGTTTGTCGTCCTTGAGCTCGGCGTCGCTATTGGGAGCATCATCGGGTAGTAGGGGGTAGGGGTTCGAGGGGTCGAGCATATCAAATGTGTAGCGGTATTTGTCTTCATAGACAAGGGCGCTGTGTGTGTGCTGATATTGCAGACGCTCGCGCAGTGATATTTTTACGCGGCCTATCTTGCAGCTGGCTGTCAGTGAGAGGTAGAGGCGGTCGCGATTTTCCCAATATGAGTGGTCGATATTGTAATTGTGCACGGGATTGCCCAATTCGTCGTCGCCTACGTACTCTTTGAGGCTCTTCTCCTCGGGGTTGTACGATTGGATGAAGATGTAGCCAATGTCGGCCTTGAGCCACTTTGCAAACTCGTAGCTCATCCCGACACCCAACGAGCGGCGGTCGGTCTGACTGACACCTTCTATTGTTCGTAACTCACCCTCGAAAGTAACGTCTAACTTTTCGGTCAGCTTCTTTTTTGCTTCGAGGCTTGTCCAAATTCCAAAATCGTCGCTCTGAGCAAATAGATTGCTCGCGGGCATCAACGATAGTAACAGTGCGGCTGCGCAGGCCGCGATTTTCTTAGTTTTTAATCTTGAATTCATCGCTTGGAGCTTTAATTATTGTGTCAACTGTGTTTATTGAATCGTCAGTGGGACGGTAGTACATTTTTATTATTGCGGCGTCTTTCAAAAAGTCGATGCCGCCAACCTCTACCTTGACAATGTTAAGGCCGGTGCGCTTCTTGAGGTCTTCGATGAGCTCGGGCTCTTTCTCGGGGGTGATAAGGTTGATGTTGTCGTATTTTATTACTTTGTAAGAGAGGTGCTTGATGAATAGGTGGCTCTCGCACGCCCATATTGAGGCGATGAACAAGAGGTTTGCCACAATCATCTCGGAGTAGCTGAGTTCCTCCATCACAAGGCCGTTTATGGCGCTCATTGCTATTATTATGAATAAGTAGGTCATCTCGCGTATAGCTACCTGCTCGGTGCGGTAACGTATGATGCTGAAGATGGCAAACAGTCCAAGAGCAAAGCCGGTCTTTAGCTTGACGCCTCCCAATAGGTAAATAAGTAGGAAGATGCTTATTGCAATTAGTATGAATGTAAAGAAAAATTCACTGCGTTTGCATTTGGGGTAGTAGAAGAAGCGTACTACAATTCCCACAAACAGTAGGTTGATGAAGAATCCTAAAAGCAGATTCACAATTCCGGGAATGTTTACAAGGGCGCCTTTTACAGGCTCGGAAGCCGTGGCGTCGCCGCTGAGAACTTCGTTAAGGTCGAAGAAGGCGTTTAAAAGCACCGTTCCCATTGATGATAAGGTGGTTAGTATTTCCATAGGTTTGTGTTATTTATTTTCGAGTCGTTGAATGAATCTTACTCTCTCTTTAAAATTGTTTATTTTAAGATTTTTGTTTGTGAGTATGCTGCCTATGCAGTATTTGCTGAAGCCCGAGCGGCGGATGCGCAGGTTGCGTATTATGGCAAGGGCGGGCGAAAAGACGTTGCCGTCGCGCTTGAGCTCGATAATGACCACGCGGTCGAGCTGCTTACGCTCGTCGGTGGCAAGATTGTGGAATTTCAGCCCAAAGTCTATTGTCAGGCGTTCGGTCTTTCCGTAATTGACTAATGTTATGCGGTTGAAATGATTCTCGGTTACGGGTGATATTTCGTCAAGGGTGTACCAAGCGTGTTTTGCCAAGAAGGGTACTACGCTGTCGGCCTGACGGGCAAGCGACGAGGCGTCGTCAACCGTGATGCGCTTTTTCTTTGTACGGCCGTGGTTGTTCTTGTTTTTTACTTCGAGGAATGTGTTGTTGCTATCGACGTACGTGCGCACTCTTATCTTCTCGCGTCGTGCTTTCCCATTATGGTGCATTGTGTACATAAGAAAATCGGCTGTGTCGAAATAGACTGTGTGGTACGATGCGATGCGCTTGCCGTTTATCTGCTGAATGTAATATTGCCCCTCGACAGCCGCGAGAAATTGTCGCAGTTGCGAGAGTGTGGCAACGAATTTTGTATCGGTGCGGTTCATTAGTTTAATGCCCGACATCTCATCAAGAGATATTGGGGGCAATTTTTGTGTTAAATCTATGAGCCTTTTGTCGTTCATTGTCGCTTTTGTGCGTTAAAGGCCTCTTGTGCTCTTTAACGGTGCTTTGCAATATTGCTATGATATTTGCACATAATTGCGAAGATAGTGAAAGGCGGGCTGAGAATAAAATGTTTGTTTTTTTATCCCGAACCGAATCCTATCTTCACGCTTTAGCGCAAAGATACAAAAAAGTTGCATATAAGCAATAACTTGCGCACGTATTTGTATGTATTTCCCATAAAAGTGAATATTGACTGCGCCTGCTTTAAAATATTTGGGGCCTGATTGATATTATTTTGCTCGTTTATTCGTATCTTCGCGCTGCTCACGAAAAACAATATTAGACCGTAAGATAAAAAATAAAATCTATGGATTATCAACAGATAATAGATAAATATTATTCCTCGGATGCCGAGCTCAGGCACATATATATGACGCACGCCCGCAGGGTGGCCGACCTAGCGCTGGAAATGTCGCGCCGACACCCCGAACTTTCTATGAATGAAATGTTTATCGAGGAGGCAGCGATGTTACACGATATTGGAATTTTTCTGACCGATGCTCCCGGCATACGTTGCTACGGTAAGATGCCTTATATTTGCCACGGTCATCTGGGGGCCGAGCTTCTGCGTGCCGAAGGGCTGCCGCGACACGCGCTTGTGAGTGAGCGTCATACGGGTACGGGGCTCACCGTTGCGCAGATTCGTGCCAAGGGATGGCCTCTGCCGCTTGTCGATATGCGCCCGCAGTCGCTCGAGGAGCAGGTTATCTGCTTTGCCGATAAATTCTACTCAAAGACCAAGCATCTGTACGAGGCGCGCACTTTTGAGCAGGTGCAGGCGAGTATGGCAAAAATCTCCGAGGCCTCTGTTGAGCGCGTCGAGCAGTGGCAACATCTCTTTGGGTAATATCTCATCGCTTGAAGGGCTGTGTCCCCTTCAGGCGGTAAAAAACTAAAGTGAACCTTGTTTTTTTTGTCCGCTTGTATCTTTAATGGTCTGAAATATTGGGCCAAAAGAGTAAAAAAGCCTTAATCTTTGCCTCTGTATGTGCTTTTTTATCTTAAAAATGGTGATTGCTCCTTTTTATTTAGTATCTTCGCGGCTTGAATGGGACAGTAAATGTCAATGGAGTTGAATAGAATAAGTAAATTTATATATTCTGCATTGCTTTTTGCGGCGGTGGTATTGTCAATACCTCTGCCCGCAGCCAATATTACCCTGCGCAGCGCAATTGCAATGGATGTTTTCCTCTCCGACACCACCATTCTTGCAGATACTCTTTCAATAGAAATTTCCCTCGATTCTACGGCAAATGATACTGTGAAAAAGGAGCAAAAAGATGCCCTTGATGCCCCCGTACGATACACCGCCAACGACTCGCTCGTGTGGACACGCGGCGGAAGTGCCTTTCTCTATGGTGCCGGACAGGTAAATTACGAGAAGATAGAGCTTACGGCCGATGTAATTTCGATGGATATTGACAGCAGTATAGTACACGCACTCGGCCGTCCCGACAGCACCGGGCAGATGCAGGGTCTTCCGGTATTCTCCGACGCCGGCACTCCCTATGAGACCGACCGCATAAGCTATAATTTCAAAAGCAAGCGCGGAAAGATAAACAACGTCTTTACACAGCAGGGCGACGGCTTTATGACAGGGCGCGATGCCAAAAAGGACAGCAACAATGTTTTTTATATTCAGGGAGGAAAATACACTACCTGCGACGCGCCCCATCCTCACTTTTATCTGGCAATGACACGCGCAAAGACACGTCCCAAAAAAGATATTGTCTTTGGTCCCACCTATCTTGTTGTTGAGGACGTACCGCTGCCCATTGCAATACCTTTCGGATACTTCCCCTTTACAAGCGACTATTCATCGGGATTTATTATGCCGTCGTATGGCGATGAGACCGAGCGCGGCTTTTATCTGCGCGACGGAGGATACTATTTTGCCATAAGCGACAGGATGGATTTACGTCTCACGGGTGAGATTTTTACAAAAGGCTCGTGGGGTGTGGCAGCAGCTTCGCGTTATGCACAGCGTTACCGCTACTCGGGCAGCTTCGATTTTAGCTATCTTGTAACCAAGCAGGGCGAGCGCAATCTGCCCGACTATTCGGTTGGAAAGAATTTTCGCATACAGTGGAGCCACCGTCAGGATGCAAAGGCTGTGCCCAACAGCAATTTCTCGGCAAGCGTGAATTTTGCCACGGCAAGCTACGAACGCTCCAATCTGAACAGCCTCTACAATCCATTGCTCAACTCGCAGAGTGTCCGCACATCAAGCGTAAGCTACTCAAAGACCTTTCCCAATATTGGTCTTACAATCTCGGCAACGACAAATATCTCGCAGAGTATTCAAGACTCAATAGTATCGCTCACGCTGCCCAACCTCAGCGTCTCGCTGTCGAAGAAATATCCCTTTAAACGCAAAAAGCGTGCGGGAGACGAACGTTGGTACGAGAAAATATCGCTCTCCTACACGGGACAGATGAGCAACAGCATCACAACAAAAGAGGACAAAATTTTTAAGTCGAATCTTGTGAAAGATTGGCGCAACGGATTCAGTCATCGTATCCCCATAAGCGCCACATTCCAGCTTTTCGATTATATAAATGTAACCCCCAGCCTTAGTTACAACGAAAGATGGTACTTTAAAAAGGTGAACCGCTCGTGGGACGAGCGTGCGGGCGAGGTTGTGCGCGATACGGTCTATGGTTTCAACCGCGTATATAACTACAATTTCTCGCTCTCTATGAATACCACACTCTATGGATTCTATCAGCCGGCGGGATTCCTCAAGAATAGTCGCATACACACCGTGCGCCACGTCTTTAAGCCTTCAAT
Source organism: Bacteroidaceae bacterium (assembly GCA_045533955.1). Classification (GTDB taxonomy): domain Bacteria; phylum Bacteroidota; class Bacteroidia; order Bacteroidales; family Bacteroidaceae; genus HGM04593. The sequence continues at coordinate 33,632 of JAZSIU010000047.1, read as the reverse complement.
ATCATTTAGTTATGCGCCCGATTTTGGCTCGCGACACTATGGCTACTACGACACTTATACCTATACTGACGAGAATGGCGAGGTGCATCAGGTTGAGTACTCGCCCTACGAGGGCTCGCTCTACGGAATACCCGGAAAGGGAAAGACCGGTAGCGTTACGTTTGATATTGGTAATAATATTGAGATGAAGTGGCGTACCAAGAGCGACTCGCTCAAGAAAATAAGTATCATCGACGAGATTGGAGCGAATATATCCTATAATATGGCTGCAAAAGTACGTCCGTGGAGTAATCTCAGCACTCGTTTGCGTCTGAAGCTGTCGAAGAACTATACATTCAGTCTGAATGCTTCTTGGGCAACATACGCCTATGAGTTTAACGAGCGCGGACAGGTTGTCATAGGAAATAAGACCGAGTGGTCGTATGGACGCTTCGGACGCTTTCAGGGAATGAGCCAAAATTTGTCATATACATTTAATAATCAGACATTTAATAAGATAAAAAAACTTTTTGGATACGGCGATAAAGTGGTATCGGAGGAGGATGATGAGGCCGAAGGCGAGGCTGTCGACAAGGAGAAAAGCAAAAAGAGCGTGAGTGTGCGCTCGCGCAGCGACAGCAGCGAAAAAGCCGAGGTTGACGAGGATGGTTATATGCCATTTAAGCTGCCGTGGAATTTTACAGTCTCATACGGTATTATTATGGCCGAAAATACAGCGGCGCAGATAAATGTGAAGTCGATGCGTTATCCATATAAATTTACGCAGAATATGAATTTCTCGGGTAATTTGGGAATATCGGATAATTGGAAAATTAACTTTACCTCGGGATATAATTTTGAGTATAAGAAACTTACAACAACTACAATGAGTATTGCGCGCGATCTTCACTGTTTCGAAATGTCCTGTGGCATTGTGCTTGCGCCCTTTACCTCGTTTAACTTTAGTTTCCGCGCAACGTCGCAAATGCTTGCCGATGCTCTGAAAATTGACAAGCGCAGCGGTGGCAGCAGCAACGTCGAGTGGTGGTATTAACCCCTCTTTCTTCAGGGCTGTCTGTGGTTGCAAGTCGTGTGTATAACGCAATTTTTTTTTGTTCAGTAGGAATTAACTGTGGATAGAATCAATTAGTCATTCTTCAATTTCAAGAACAGTTGCATATAATACGTGCAAAAGGTAACTTTTAAATAAATATTGCGCAATAAAAAAGAAATTCAATGGTAAAGTAACCATTTTTTAGTAGTAGTTTAGGAGCAAAAAAGTAAAAAAACAGACGAAAATCATCGTCTGTTTTTTTGTAGTTTACCATTCTATCGGGCTTTTGCCGTGAGCCTTTAAATAGTCGTTGGTGAGTGTAAAGTGATGGTTTCCAAAGAATCCGTGATAGGCTGATAAGGGCGAGGGGTGGGGTGAGGCAAGTACCAGATGGCGACTGCGGTCGATGAATGCGCCTTTCTTCTGTGCATAGCTGCCCCAGAGGATAAAGACTAAATTCTCGCGCTCGCAGGCAAGGGATTGTATTACGGCGTCAGTGAACTGTTCCCACCCTTTATTTTGGTGCGAGCCGGCACTTGCGGCACGCACCGTCAGTGTAGCATTCAGCAGAAGCACTCCTTGCTCGCTCCAACGGGTAAGGTCGCCGTCAGAGGGTATGGGGGCGCCCGTGTCGCTCGCAATCTCTTTGAAGATATTCATCAGCGATGGGGGAAAGGGTACGCCCTTGTTCACCGAGAAGCAGAGCCCGTTTGCCTGCCCCGCACCGTGATAAGGGTCTTGTCCCAAAATTACGACCTTTACGTCGTTGAAGGGGCAGTGGTCGAAGGCGTTGAAAATTAGCTTTGCCGGCGGATAAATAGGCGTCGCTCCGCTATATTCGTTGCGCACAAAATTGGTGAGCGCCTCGAAATAGGGCTTCTCGAATTCGGGGGCGAGGCGCTCTCTCCAGCTCTCCTCAATTTTTACGTGTATGCCCATTGCTTTTACGTATTTATATAAGGTGTATATTTTGCTTTAAGCACTCTTTGCGCATCTCATCGGGCCAGATGCTGGCCTGAATCTCGCCAATGTGTGCCTTTTTAAGCAGCAGCATACACAGACGCGACTGTCCGATGCCTCCTCCGATGCTAAGCGGCAGCGTGTCGTCGAGCAAGCGGCGGTGAAAATAGAGTTCCTTGCGCTCCTCTTTATCAGATAGTTTCAGCTGGTGCAGAAGCGCCTTTTTATCGACGCGGATACCCATAGAGGATAACTCGACCGATTTCCCAAGCACGTCCGACCATATTAAAAGGTCGCCGTTAAGGCCGTTGTAGCCCTCTTCGTTGGGGGTGCTGTAGTCGTCGTAGTCGGGGGCGCGATTGTCGTGCGGCTCGCCGTCGCCCAACTTATCTCCTATGCCTATTATAAACACTGCCTTATGCTCGCGGGTTATCTCTTCCTCGCGCTCTTTGGCCGAGAGCGTGGGGTAGAGCCGGCGCAGCTCCTCGGAGTGGATGAAGAAGATGTCGTGCGGCAGGGTGGCTTCGAGCTGCGGATAATGCTCGCTTATGGTAAATTCGGTGCGTCTGATAGCCGAATAAATGCGGGTAACAATGCCGCGCAGAAAGCTCATTGTGCGTTGCTCGGGGCTTATTGTGCGCTCCCAATCCCATTGGTCAACGTAAAGCGAGTGCAGATTGTCGAGTTCCTCGTGCGCGCGTATCGCATTCATATCTGTGTATATTCCGTTGCCTACTTTTATGTTGTAGTCGGCAAGGGTAACGCGTTTCCATTTTGCAAGCGAGTGGACAACCTCGGCAACGGCACCGTTCATATCCTGAATGGGGAAGCTGACGGCATTTTCGTGCCCTGTGAGGTCGTCGTTCAGGCCTGTACCTTGAAGCACGAAGAGTGGCGCGGTAACACGTCTGAGACGCAGAGTCGATGAAAGGTTCAACTGAAAAATCTCCTTTATCTGTTTAATGGCCAGCTCAGTTTGCTTAAGGTCGAGCAGCGGTTGGTAGGGTGTCGGGAGCTTAAAGAGTTTCATTTATCTGTTGACAAATTGTAGTTAATTTTGTAAAAATGCTTTTCTAAATTTAGTTTTAAGCCTTATTTTGCTTGCGAAGATAATGTAATTTATAGATTGCTGCAAGAGAAAAGGCATATATTTTTTATTCGGATAAAGTAGATAATGATGCATAAAATGATAAAATAACGTCTGAAATGCGAAAAAAATCATTATCTTCGCGTCGTCTAATGCCAATTGTGCGTTTGCCGAGTTTATGAGGGCTCCGTAGCTTAGCTGAATAGAGCATCGGATTCCGGTTCCGAAGGTCCTGGGTTTGAATCCCAGCGGAGTCACTCAATAAATGCAATGTTCTATTGGTCAACTATTTAAAATACAATAAAATGTCGGCTCTGATTTTTTATATTGTAAGGGGATTTTGGGTTTTAATGTCTCTGCTGCCCCTAAAGGTTCTTTATCTGTTTTCTGACCTTATTTTTTACCCGATATATTATCTTGTGCGATACCGCCGTAAGATTGTGCGAAAAAATCTTACACTCTCGTTCCCTGAGAAAAGCCTCGGCGAGATTGTTAAGATTGAGAAAAAATTCTATCATTCGTTGTGCGACTATTTTGTCGAGGCGATGAAACTCTATGGAATGAGCGCCGAAAAGGTGCGTAAACGTTTGCAATTTACCGGCCTCGACGAGGTGAACCGTGTGCTGGGCGAGGGGCGTTCGGCCGTTGTGTATATGTCGCATTCGTTCAATTGGGAGTTTGCAACCTCTATGCCGCTGTGGATAAATAACGACAATGTGGTAATAGGACAAATTTACCACCCGCTCGAGAATGAACATTTCGACCGATTCTTTCAGAAACTGCGCAATCAATATTCGTCCGAGAATATTGCAATGAAGGCCACTCTGCGCCGCATTGTCGATATTGGCCGGCAAGGCAAACAATTTCTCATAGGCTTTATTGCCGACCAAGTGCCGACGTGGGAGTCTATTCACCATTGGGTAACATTTATGAACCAAGATACACCGGTGTTCACGGGTACTGAAAAAATTGCACAGCGCACAAAAAGCGCAGTCTTTTTTATGCACTTTAAGCGTGTGAGACGTGGAAAATATATCGCCAATTTCGATTTTATGGCCGAGGATGCCTCGCTGTTGCCCGAGAACGAGCTCACCAATATGTACTACGAAATTCTTGAAAAAAACATCAGGGAACAGCCCGAATTGTGGCTGTGGACGCACAATAGGTGGAAACGCACACGACAGGGACAGATTGAGCGCGAGCGCAAGCGGGTAGAAGACCGCAGACGTCTGGCCGAGCGTGCGCAACAAAAATCATAAACTATTATGTATAAGGTCATATTGATAAACGGTCGGAGCGAGGCCGAAAAATGGGTGCTACGTCAGACGCATAAGGGCGAGGGAGTCTCGGCTTGTGGAAAATATAAATTCTACGTCAATGAGATTATCCCCGACCCCGATTTTGTGGTTGTGCGCGGCAAGGGCCACAAGGGGGATATGATATTTAACGTGGCCCCCGAAAATGTAGTCCTTACGACAAGCGAGCCGCTCTCGGTGCTTGCCTACCCCGACAACTATTGCCGACAATTTGGAATGGTGTGCTCGTGTCAAGAGACACTAAAGCACAGGAATGTGATATACACTCCGCCTATTCTTCCGTGGTTCGCAGGCGCATCGTTCGCACAGTTTGTTCCCAAAGCAAAAGTCGATTATGACACGTTCAAGGCTGCTGCGACGCCCGAAAAGACCAAGCTGATTTCTGTTGTCAGCAGCAATAAAGCCTTTACAAAAGGGCACGTAAAGCGGATAGAATTTGTCGAGAGGCTTAAGGAGTATTACGGCGACAAACTCGATGTCTTTGGACGAGGATACAATGACTTTGACGATAAATTGGACGTCGTTGCCCCCTATAAATATCACATTGCAATAGAGAACAGCGCCAGCCGATACTATTGGACTGAAAAACTTGCCGATAGTTTCTTGGGCGAGAGTTTTCCGATATATTTTGGCTGCACAAATGTACACGACTATTTTCCCGAAGGCTCGCTTGCAGCAATAGATGTCGATGATTTTGAGGGGGCCGTGCGCATAATCGACGCGTTAATCGAGCAGGATGCCTATGAAAAGGCTCGTCCGCTTATCAAACAGTGTAAGGAGCTTGTGCTCGAGGAGTATAATATGTTCAACTATATTGCGTCGTGCCTCGACCGCCTCGATGCCGACAGGCCTCGGGCCCGTGTCGTTATAAAGCCTGCAAAATCAATGCACAGCTGGCATAATATAAAGAATTATATGATTAAGCGTAACGTGTTCAAGATTAAGCGCGCCGTCTCGAAGCTGTTTAAAAAGAATGCTATAATAAAGTGATAATTTTATTTGTGATGATAATATAAGAATAATAGGAGGCCTAAAGCCTCCTATTGTTCTTATGTGCTGTGCGACAATGGATTATATCAGACGGAATACTACGGGGAGTGTAAATTGTACGCTGACATTTTTGCCGGCTTGCATTCCGGGCTTCCATTTGGGCATACCCTTTACAACGCGTACGGCCTCATTGTCTAGGTTTTTGTCGCCCGAGCTTTTGAATATCTCGACATCAAATATTGAGCCGTCGGTGTCAACAATAAAAGTTACATAAACTTTTCCTTGCCTGTTGTTTCTGCGGCTCTCACTCGGGTAATTGATATTATTTTTAAGATATTCCATTAGTGGCTTCATCCCGCCGGGGAATTCGGGCTGTTGTTCTACTACCGTATATACGTTGAGTTGGGCGGGTATTCTTGTCTTAAAGTCGTCTAATGTAAGGGTTTCATCGCCGTATCTTACTTCTTTAATGTTGTTGCATCCTTCAATGGCGTCGGCTGTTATTTTTGTCTCTTTGGATAGCGTGATATTTGTAAGAGCGGTGCAGCCCGAGAATGCGTAGGCCCTAATTCGGGATGTGCTTGCTGGGATTGTAATGTCGGTGAGGCTCTTGCAGCCTGCAAAGGCTTTCTCTCCAATGCGTGTCAGGCCCTCTTTCATTGTTACATTTGTCAGCGCTGCGCAGTCCGAGAATGCACTTTCGTCAATTAGGGTAACGCTTGCGGGGAGTGTAATGCCTGTGAGGCTTGTGCAGTTGGCAAAGGCCATTGCTCCAATTATTCCTACTCCCTCTTCTATTGTTACCTCGGTAAGTGCCTTGCAATGCGCAAAGGCGCCGACATTTATTTCTCGTACGCTTGCTGGTATTGTGATGCTTTTGAGATTGCTGCAACTGTTGAAGGCTCCTGCTTCGATTGTTCTTATTCCATTCTCAATTGTAACATTAGTCAGCGCAGTGCAATTCGAGAAGGAAAAATCCTCTATTTTGGCGATGCTCTTGGGAATGACTATGCTCTCGAGGCTCTCGCAGAACGAAAATGCCGTGCTGCCTATGCTCTCGATACTATTGCTTAGTGTTACGCTTTTAAGATTTTTGCAGTGCTCGAATGCGCCTTTGTCGATGCGTTTGATATTTTTGGGTATTACAATGCTTGTCAGCCCCATACAGCGCTCAAATGCATAGTCGTTGATTGCTTCTGCAAAATGGGGGATTGTGCTGTTTTTGCAGCCTAATATCAGCAGTTTCTTTTCGTTGTGGATGATGGCGTTGCAGCCCTCGGGGCTGCTGTATATGGGGTTATTCGGGGCGACTGTGATGCTCGATAGTGCCGGACAGCTTTTGAATGCTCCGCTGCCGATGCTTGTTACGCTTGCGGATATTACTATGCTCTCGAGGTCTTTGCAGTTGGCAAAGGCGTTTGCTCCAATGACGGTTACTCCCTCGGGAATTACTATGCTTTTAAGGCCGGCGCAGTTTGCTAATGTCTCTTTTTTAATTACTCTTATTGACGAGGGGATTGTGCTGTTCTTGCAGCCTAAAATAAGATGATTGTTGGTTTTTGAGATAATGGCGTTGCAGTTGTCGCGACTGTCAAAGACTTTATTCCCGGGGGCAACGACGATGCTTTCGAGTGATACGCATCCTTTCAGTATATTGGGCTCAATTTGTACAACATTTTCTGGTATTACGATGCTTTTCAGTGAAAGGCACCCTTCGAAGGCTGCCGATGCTATTGCTTCGACTCTCTCGGGGATTTTTATGCTCTCGAGCTTGGTGCAACCCATAAAAGTGCCCTCGTCGATATAATCAATGCTCTCGGGGAGGCTTATGCTCTGTATGTTGGTGCAGCAATAAAAAGCGTTGCGTCCTATGGTTGTAACGCTCCCGGGAATTACGATGCTTGTGAGTTTCTGACGTCTCGAGAATGCTCCTTCGCCTATAATCTCAATGCCTTCGGGAATGACGGTGTTGTTGCTTCCGGTAAGAAGCCCCGAGAGCTTAGTGAGGATTATGGCGTTGCAGTTGTTACGGCTGTCGTAAACGGTGTTGCCCTCTTCGACTGTGATGCTGTCGAGCGAGAGGCAGCCCCAAAATGCGTCGGGCTTTATTCCTGTAACGCTTTTGGGAATTTTGATGCTTGTGAGGCTTGTGCAGTTCGAGAATGCTTTGTCGTATATTGATTTTAGGTTCTCGGATAAATTTATGCTCGTTAGTCCATTACAATCTATAAATGCATTTTTACGGATTATTTCGATGCTTTTTGGCAGTGAAACGGATGTTATTTGACTGTTATAGCCGAATGCTCCTGCGCCTATGTATTTTACGGTGTAGGCTGTGCCGTTGTAATTTACTATCTCGGGGATGATAATATCGCCCGAGGGATTATTTTTGCCTTTTGTTACCTCGACATATTTTGCCTCGCTGTCGATGATTCTGTATTGCAGTCCCTCGGCTTCGAATGTGTTATCGGGTATTTGGGCGTTGGTGGTTGCAAAAAGTAGTGTAAAAGCAATTGTTAAACAGTGCTTTAGGCTTTTCATAATTCTGTTATTTGAAATGTGTTTGAAAATAATTTACCCCTGCCTCATTTGTTGATGAAATTTAACAAATGGGGCAGGGCTTTTTTGTCTTTTATCCTATGGCACGCCCGAGTTTTAAGTTCTTTGGGTGCAAGAGGTGTTTTAGTTTAGTAGGCTCGTGCAAAGAGTACGCGACGTGCCGAGGGCTTACCGGTTACCATACAGGTGCCGGGTGTCTCGTCCCAGCCTATGGGGATACAGCGGATTGTGGCCTTTGTGTCGTTCTTTATCTGCTCCTCGGTCTCGGGGGTGCCGTCCCAATGGGCAAGGATAAAGCCGCCTTTCTCAATCTCGACTTTAAACTCGTCGTATGTATCGACGCTGCGTGTGTTGGCCTCGCGCATATCGAGGGCTTTCTTATGCAGATTCTTCTGTATGTCGTCGAGCAACTCTTTTACGTAGGTTGTAATGCCGTCGATGCTACGTGTCTCCTTTTGCAGTGTGTCGCGGCGCATCACCTCTATTGTGCCATTCTCGAGGTCGCGTGCACCAAGCACGAGGCGCACGGGAACGCCTTTGAGCTCGTAGTCGGCAAATTTGAATCCGGGACGACGGTTGTCGGCATTGTCATATTTTACGCTGATGCCCATTTTGCGCAACTCGGCTGTGAGCTCGGATACTTTTGCGTCTATTGTGTCGAGCTGGGCCTGATTCTTGTAGATGGGGATAATTACCACTTGTATGGGGGCGAGGGCGGGGGGCAGCACAAGGCCGTTGTCGTCGGAGTGGGTCATTATGAGTGCGCCCATAAGACGGGTGGATACGCCCCAAGAGGTTGCCCACACGTAGTCGAGTTTGTTGTTCTTATCGACAAATTGTACGTTGAAGGCCTTTGCGAAATTCTGTCCGAGGAAGTGTGATGTTCCGCACTGAAGGGCTTTTCCATCCTGCATAAGTCCCTCGATTGTGTATGTGTCGAGGGCGCCGGCGAAGCGCTCGTTGGCCGATTTTACGCCCATTATGACGGGCAGTGCCATATAGTTGTTGGCAAAGTCGTTATATACGTGGAGCATTGTCTGTGCCTCTTTCTCGGCCTCCTCTTTTGTGGCGTGGGCTGTGTGGCCCTCTTGCCACAGAAACTCGGCGGTGCGCAGGAACAGACGGGTGCGCATCTCCCAACGCATTACGTTGGCCCATTGGTTGACCATAATGGGGAGGTCGCGGTACGATTGTATCCAATTCTTGTATGTGCTCCAGATGATTGTCTCGGATGTGGGGCGGATTATCATCTCCTCCTCGAGCTTGGCTGCGGGGTCAACAACTACTCCGCTGCCATCGGCCGAGTTTTTAAGACGGTAGTGGGTTACAACGGCACACTCCTTGGCGAATCCCTCGACGTGCTCGGCCTCGCGGCTGAGGAACGATTTTGGAATAAGCAGGGGAAAATAGGCGTTTACGTGGCCTGTCTCTTTGAACATATCGTCGAGCGTGCGCTGTATCTTCTCCCATATTGCGTAGCCGTAAGGCTTTATCACCATACAGCCGCGCACGGGCGATTGCTCGGCAAGGTCGGCTTTTATTACAAGGTCGTTGTACCACTGTGAGTAACTCTCGCTGCGTTTGGTTAAATCTTTTAATTCTGCCATATTATTGTTTGTTTTTTGTATCTTCGCACTATATTTTTGCAAAAATACAAAAATATATTTATATACGCTCTGTGTTCGGTGTTGTTATAAGAGATTTTTTTCGTATCTTCGCCGCAGGTCTTGAGTATTTAAGGTTAAGCAATGGTTACTAAATAAATTATATAAGGTATGAAAGTTAATTTTTTGAAATCAATTTGTGTTGCTTTGTGCGCACTCATCGTTTTTAGCGGATGCAGTTCTTTTAATAATACGGCAAAAGGTAGCTTGATTGGTGCTGCCGGTGGTGCTGCTCTTGGTCTTTTGGTGGGCCATTTTGCGGGCGATAAAGCCATTGGCGCTGCTGTGGGTACTGCTGTTGGTGCAGGAACCGGTGCCATAATCGGTCGTCGTATGGACAAGGCTGCCGAGGCTGCTGCCGAGATTCAGAGTGCTACTGTTGAGACTATTACCGATGCCAATAATCTTACAGCCGTAAAGGTTACGTTCGACTCGGGTGTTCTTTTTGCTACAAACAAGTACAATCTTAACGACGCAGCCAAGAAGAACCTCGCGCAGTTTGCTCAGGTGCTCAAAGAGTATAACGATGCCGACGTTGCCATCTTCGGACACACCGATTCGACGGGTAGCGACGCCATCAACGACCCTCTCTCGATGAACCGTGCCAATTCTGTGGCCGAGTATCTGAAGTCTCTCGGTGTGTCGTCGAAGCAGATTAAGAATGTCGAGGGATTCGGCTCTAAAGAGCCTGTTGCCGACAACTCAACAGCCGCAGGACGTGCACAGAATCGTCGTGTCGAGGTTTATATGTATGCCAGCGAGGCTATGATTAACGCTGCCAAGAGCGGACAACTCGAATAAGACTTTTTTTTAGATTGAATAACAATCGCGTATGCTCTCTCTGTGGCCTATGCGATTGTTTTATATTATTTAATAGGAACCGTTAGCGGTGTGTGAGTGTCGAGAGATTCATCCGTCGGCATTTATTATTAAAGAAACATAAAATAATGGATTATATGGGCAAGCGATATCTGTTTTTTGTAACATTATCATATTCATATACAATATTACGTCCTTTGCAGAGGGAAATTTGGCGCAGGGGCGACGAGGTTGCGTGGTTCCTTGAGGACGGCTGCCCCGACCGGCTCTCAGATAACGAAAAAAGGCTGCACACGATAGAGGAGGTGATGCAATATTCGCCCATAGCTGTCTTTGCCCCGGGTAATTACATTTACGACTTTTTCCCCGGCGTAAAAGTGGCTCTTTTTCACGGCTACCCGATAAATAAACGCTCCCAGACGCGCGATGACCATTTCTCCATCCGCGGATGGTTCGATATTTATTGTACGCAGGGGCCCAGCAGCACACCGCAATTCAAAAAACTCGAGGCCGAGCTTGGATTCTTCAAGGTCTATGAGACGGGGTGGTGTAAGGTAGATGATTTTTACACCGAGCCCTCACAGCCCATTCGGCGCAGCCATCGTCCCACAATCCTCTATGGAACAACCTTTACAAAGGGAATCTCATCGGCTGCGATACTGTTGCCGCAGATTGAAAAATTAGCTTCGGCAAAGGAGTGGGATTGGATTATTACTTTTCACCCAAAGCTGAACGACCCTCGGCTTATTGCCGACTATATGGCTATGGCCGAAAAACATAAAAATGTGCAGATTTTCCGCGATATTGACGGCGCAAACACCTATCGAAAAGCAGATGTGCTGTTGTGCGACACCTCGTCCATAATAGTCGAGTTTATGCTTATGGATAAGCCTGTGGTTACGTACAGAAACACGCGTCCCGGAGATTTCTTGCTGGATGTTCGCTGCGAGGAAGAGATTGGCCCGGCTATTGAAAAGGCGCTTACACGTCCAAAAGAACTGATGGATAAAATTTTTGCTTACACGGCGCATCACGAGGGACACCGCGACGGACAAAATTCGGCGCGCGTGCTCGATGCCGTCGATGACTTTATTGCCCACCACAAGGGACGGCTCAAAAAAAAGCCGTTGAATCTTGTGCGCAGACTGAAAATGCGTTGGCAGGTATATAAGGCAACTGGAAAATTTTATCTCTGAAGTCTGAAGACCCGCACGCCCAGATTCTTCTTTTTCGTGCGCATATAGTTGTATAGCGTCTGCTCATCGACAATTGTCGCTCCCACCGCGCTTGATGCGTGTACAAGGTGCAGATGGCCGTCTATCCATTTTGCAAAGCCAATGTGGCTGACGTCGAGCCCTTCGATAGAGGTTACTATGGCCAAAATATCGCCATCCTCGATGCATAATCTGTCGCGTCCGCCGTTTAACGCGCTCTTGGGAATGTATTTTATTGCTGTGCCGCGGAAGGGCTTTTCGTACTCACGGATGCGGGAGAGAAGCGTCTCATCGGCCTTTAGTTGCGGGTAGCTGCCGGGGTGGCTGCTCATAAAATTGAGGTTCAGCCATTGGGTGGCTGTGTGTGCGTCGGTGATAATCTCGTCTATTTTGCCTTTTTTTGCACTGTCGGTAATCCACTGCGAAATATAGTGCAGGCGGCTCGCATAGCCATCGCACAGGCCGCTGCGGTAGCGTAGATTGCAGAGTGTGCTGCAGAAGCAGTCGAAATTATTATCCCCGCCACTGCGTGCGGTCAGTGTAATGGCTGTGATAGTCTCGACAAAAGTTGTGCAGTCGAATGAACGGGTATTTACGACGAGCCTCTCTCTTGTGCAACTATCGAGCGTGGATGCAACGTAAGGACGCGCCAAGAAGTGCGAAGCAACCTCGAGTGTCGAGGCCGATTGTGTACACTCGCGCAGCACTTTTTCAATGTAGGTGCTGTCGTGCGGGGTATATACTCTCTGTGCTACGGCGGCTGCGCAGAGAGTAAGCAGTGTTATAGTGGTTATTATTCTTCGGGCTGCTCTCATCTTGTGGGTTATATTTACTGTTTGCAGCAAATATACGAACAAGCGAGCGAAAAATATGAAGTTTACTTCAATATTTTACACAGCGAGCGCAGTGTATATTCGAGATTTATCTCAAATATTTAAAATGCGAGCGAGAAACACAAAATTTATTTTAGTGTTTATCACAGCGAGTGCAGTATATATTCACTGTTTACAATAAATATACGCACTTTTTCGGTTTATTTGCTTAACTTAGCAACGAAATAAGAAAAAAACATCTATGCTCAGAATACTATTCTTTCTCTTTTCTTTGCTGCCTTTGACGCTCGCCGCGCAATTTACGCGCTCGTACGCCTCCAATATTCGCTCCCTGCAAATGGAGGTGAACGAGCAGTGGGGGGCACCCCCTGTGCTGAATCTCGACAGCGACGACGAGATTCTCTTCTCGTTCGACGAGCTCTCGCACACCTATCGCCGTTACACCTATCGTCTGGTGCACTGCGCTGCCGATTGGTCGGCCTCGGAGCTTATGCCGATAGATTATCTCGAGGGCTTCAACGACCGTCCCATCGACGATTGGCAAAATTCCGAAAATACTACACAATTATATACACGTTACCAATTCTCTCTGCCCAACGAGGATGTTGCTCCAAAGGTCTCGGGCAATTATAAGGTCGAGATTTACGATGACGAGGCCGGCGGCTCTTCGCCCGTGGCGGTATTTGGCTTTGCGGTGGTGGAGCCGCGCGTCAGGGTCGAGGCCCGCGTGAGCTCCGATACAGAGATTGACCGCAACAATACTCATCAGCAGCTTAGCTTTGTGGTCGATTATGCTGGCTATAATATATCATCGCCGGCAACCGATGTGAAAGTAAGAGTGTTTCAGAATCGCCGCCTCGATAATTTTGTCGAGGCGATAAAGCCCACGTATATTACGGCCGACCGCTTGGAATATGTTCATAAAAGGGAACTTATATTCGATGCAGGTAACGAGTATCGACGATTCGAACTCACCGACCCGCATCGTCCGGGAATGAACGTGGAGCGCATTGTTTTTCTTGACCCCTGTTATCACGCCGAACTCTACGCCGATGCTCCTTCGCGTTCCTACACTAATGCCCGCGACGAGAATGGACGCTTCTACACAAACACCCTCGAGGGCTATGGCAGTGCCATTGAGGCCGACTATGCCCTTGTTCATTTCAGACTTGATGCTCCCTTTCGCAGCGGTGGCAACTATTATCTTTTGGGCGATTATTGGGGCAATGTTTTTACCGATAGCAATATTCTTGTTTACGACTATGCCTCGGGGGCCTATCTAAGCTCGCAACTGATGAAATTCGGCGTTCACAACTATCGTTACGTGTGGCTGCCCGAAGGCCACAGCAAGGCGCTGACCTCTGCCGCCGAGGGCGATTTTTTTAACACCGAAAATGAGTATCTCATCTTTGTTTATCATCGTGAGTTTGGTGCCCGATACGATAAGCTCATAGCCGTGCAGCAGATAAATTTCAGCTACTAAAAAAAGCTGGGGCTTTATTGCTCTGACAATAAATAACAGCCTGCAACAGATTACCTGTTGCAGGCTGTTATTTTAGATTCTTAATGTTTGTTTAGATTTTATCAATAAAAGTCTCTAACTTTTTCCAGAAATTCTTTTTCTCAAAATGGCTGAATTTGCTGATAGAGTGCAATATTTTATAGACTTTTGTGTTTTTCCTTATCTGTACACGCGTGAAACGGTAGAATACAAAAGTAATAAGTATGCTGAAGAATAGAACTACATAAAGCTGAACATCTACCGATGCGCCCAACAGGTAAGCTGCAAGCCAGCAAAGAACAACAAAAGTATTCAGGCTGAGGATAGAGAATGTAGTTCCAATGTGCGAGAATCCGAGGTCGATAAATAGGTGGTGCAAATGGGTTTTATCGGCATTGAAAGGCGATGTTCCGCGTATTATGCGCATCGACATTACGCGCAGCGTGTCGAACACGGGCACTGAGAGAACCGCAAGGCAGAAGGGAATAAGTCCAATATTCTTGTCGGCAAGCTCGCTACTCAGTGAATTTGTACACAGAATGTTCATAATGAAAATAGACATTATTATTCCCATTACAAGCGCGCCGCCGTCGCCGATGAACATACGGGTGTTGTACCCAAAGACATTATGCAGAAAGAAAGGAATTATTGCACCGGCTGCCGACATTGCGATTATTGCCATCGGAATATTGTCCGAGAGTACAAATAATATTGCAAACAGCGAGCAGGCCATCACACAGAATCCCGTCGAGAGGCCGTTGACGCCGTCAATAAGGTTTATGGCATTTATTATTCCGACGGCGGCTACTATGGTAAGCGGCACTGCGCACCAATAGGGGATGCTGTAAACACCCCACAGCCCGAAGAAATTATTCACTGAGTGGTTGGTTACTACCATCAGCAGCACAACAACGGCAATCTCAATGGCGAATCTGAGCCTCGGCGAGAGGTCGAGAATGTCGTCTATCGTACCCGTGTAGAGCATAATTGACATTGCGGCCAGATATATGAACATATAGTCTTTGGTGATGAGCTGCGAAGCACACATTCCTATCAGTAGGCCGAAAAAGACGGCTAATCCTCCCATCACGGGGGTGGGGCGGCGTTGTAGTTTGCGTGCATCGGGGTTATCGACAAGATTCTTCATTATGGCAATCTTTAGCACCTTTGGGTGAATCCATAATGTTGCTAAAAATGCTACCAAAAAAGGAATTATTAGATGATAAAGTATCGACATTTTGTTACTCTCTTTTTCTTTTGTGTTTTTTTATGTTATTTCTCTCGTTTACTGTTGTTCTATTTTCTCGACTAAAATCGAGGGTATAGTGGTTGTTGCAACGGCTGTAATTCCTTCTATTTTTACAACGACGCAACGTCCTCTTTTATTGTTAATTTTCATAAATATTCCTTCAACTCCCTCGAATGGGCCGCCGAGTATGCGCACCCTTTCGCCGCGGCTGAAATTTATCTCCTCTTCGCTTATGTACTCTATATGCTCGTCGTCGCTACCGGCAACTGCTATAAAATCGAGCATCTGCTTCTCGGGGACGGTGAGCACTGTGCTTTTTGTATTATCGCGCTTGTGGTCGATTACATATCTGAGCCACGGTATTTTGCTTAACTTGATGTTGTCAATGCAGCTTCTTGTGCTATTTACAAAAATGTAGTTGTGCAGGGCCGACACTCTCTTTTTTACATACTTTCCGCTTTTTTCGAGCTTGCGTACAACTTTTGTGGGAACAAAACAAGCAATGCCCAGAGCGTCTAATTTCGCTTTGGCCGATAGCTCGCGCTGGTAGGTTACCCGTAGCACGAACCACTCTTTTTGCTGTTCTGTCTCTGTTGTCTGAGGCATTGCACGGATTGTATAAAACGGTTTCTTTCGTTCTTTATAGCTTGTAAATAACTCTACATATAAATAACGCAATTGTTAGATTGCGCGTAGTGTAACTTTTTTTATATTCGCGGTTTACCGCAAATATACGAAAAAGTTTATATAAAAACATTTTATTTGATTAAATGTTGTAAAATTTATATAAATTGTTGCAAATGGAGTAAAATGGAATAGAAAGGATTAAAATGGGTCAGAGCCGGAACTTCTAATGCTGATACGCAATTAAATTCTGTTTCTTCTAAATATATGTATTAAAAGTTTATAAATTGATATTTTTATAGTATCTTTGCTCTTCGAGCGAACATATACTGCACTCGCTGTGATAAACGCTAAAATAAATTTTGCGTTTCTCGCTCGTTTGTTTGTATCTTTGCTCTTCGAGCGAACATATACTGCATTTGTGGTATTTTCGCATAAGCAACAAGCAAAAGTTTATAATTGTTGTTCTATGTAATATTATATAAGAATAAAGTATTTAAGGTATGAGCCGGTCTAATCATATTGTTATTATGGCTGGAGGCATTGGCAGTCGCTTCTGGCCTATAAGCACTGCGCAGTGTCCCAAGCAGTTTATTGATGTTCTCGGATGCGGAAAAACCCTATTGCAACTCACCGTCGAGCGTTTCGGAGATATTTGCCCCATTGAGAATGTGTGGGTCGTTACCTCGGTAAACTATTCCGATATTGTAAGGGAGCAGTTGCCTCAGATTCCCGAGGATAATATTCTGCTCGAGCCTTGTCGTCGTAACACGGCGCCCTGCATTGCGTATGCTGCGTGGAAGATAAAGAAAAAAGACCCGCACGCCAATATGGTGGTTACGCCCAGCGACCATTTTGTGGCAGACGTTAATGAGTTTAGACGCGTGATAAAGTCGGCTCTGAAATTTGCGGCCGAGAGTGATGCTATAATGACATTGGGAATAAAGCCCACACGTCCCGAGACGGGTTACGGCTATATAGAGGCTGTGCTGGGCACTGCAACGCTGTCGAACAAGGAGGTCTTTCGTGTCGATTCGTTCAAGGAGAAGCCCGACCTTGACACGGCCAAGCAGTATATCTCAAAGAATAATTTCTATTGGAACTCGGGAATTTTCATCTGGAGCGTGCAGACGATTGTAAACGCTTTTAGGGTGTACCAATCGCCCATTGCTTCGGTATTTGAGTCGATAATGCCTTATTATTTTACCGAGCAGGAACAGACGATGGTGAATGAAAAATTCCCCGAGTGCCGCAATATCTCGGTCGATTATGCCATCTTGGAGCGTGCCGAGGAGATTTTTGTTTTTCCTGCGAGCTTTGGGTGGAGCGACCTCGGAACGTGGGGCTCGCTGTATGAGCGTCTGCCGCACGACCTTAACGGCAATGCCATAATCTCGAAAAATGTCGAGCTGTGCGAGGCGCACAATTGCATTGTACACACAATGCAGGAGAAGCGCGTAGTTGTGATAGGAATGAACAACTGTATTATAGCCGAGCAGGATGGAGCGCTTCTTGTCTGCCGCATCGACGAGGAGGGGCGAATAAAAGACTTTTCGGATAAATAATAGGTGTTGCAGCCCTTTGCGGCGGGAAATAAAATGAACTACAAAAAACAGCATCCTTAAAAAAGGTGCTGTTTTATTTTTTTTTGTGCCCGTTGCCACTGTTACGTACGGCGTAAGTGGGCGATAAAGTCATCGGGCATAATATCGGGGTTATAAGGCTGGTCGAAAAGGGTAAAGAGTTTTTCACTTTTGCCTTGCAGTGCCGAGGCTACCATCCGGCGGAATTCCTCTTTTGTCTCGTCCAATGAGTATAGGATGTAGGCTATAAATGCGTCAATGTCGGTAGTGTCGGGCGACATTGTTCGGGCCATATAAAATGCTGATAGTGCCAACGTACTTGCTCTCTGATTAAGGAGCTGCACGCCTAAGCGGTAGATAATCTCGTAGAGTTTCCACTCTTTTGTCTCGCTTGCGTTTATGTCGTAGAATGTCATATTCTCTTTGTCGCGAAGCTCGTACAGCGGGCTTTTGTGGGCGATAATCTGCTTGAGGCTCTCGTCGGAGGGGGTGTATCGGAGTGCCTCTTTCATATATGTGGCCGAGGTGTCGTAATTGCCCGCTTGCTGATGCAGAATTGCGACGTTCAGCAGTGCCAGCATTGCCTCGATGCTACTGCCGCTGCTCTTTTCTATGGCTTTTGCGGCGGTGCGGTCGAAGGCTTCAATTGCTTCGGCTCTGTTGCCCGAGTAGGCGTCGGCGAGAGCTGTGTAAAAGTTGGGGATTATGCTTTTGGGATATTTCTGTCCCAAAAGGGTGAATAGTTCGCGCGACTTTGAGTAGTCGCGCAGATGGTGGTAGCAGTAGCCTTGCATCATTTTGGCATACTCGATGCTCTCGTCTATCGTTAGCTCATATTCGAAACACTCTAAGGCTTTTCCGTAACGCCCTATCATATAGTATATGTGCCCTAATTGTTCCCAATAGAAGGTGGAGTAGGGGGTCTCGTCGAGTAGTTTGTTGTATATCTCAATTGCTTCGTCGGTGCGTTGCAGCTCGATGAGGCTCTCGGCTTTAACCTCAAGCAGATTGTGGCTGCCGGGGTAGCGTGTGAGCCCCTCGTCGGCGGCCGAGAGTACCTCTTGGGCAAAGCCGCAGTCGAGTAGTATCTCCAGCGCGTCGTAGGCTGTTTCGTCGGTTATTGTGCTGCGGCGCAGTATCTCGCGTGCTATTCTGCGCGATGATTTATAGTCCTTGAGTGCAAGGTGAACCTCGGCTTTTAGCAGTAGTGTATCGTCGTCGTCGATATATTGCAGATGTTCGAAGAGGCCGATGGCGGCCTCGGGCTTTCCGTATGAGAGAAGCATCCGTATCTCCATTTTTGTTACCTCGGGGCTGCCGGGGTGAAGGCGCTTGGCTATGGCATATACCTCCTCGACCTCGGCTGTCTTTTCGTGGTAGAGGTAGTAGGAGAGTATGTCCGATAGCTGGTCGCTCTCGAAATAGCAGCAGCTGTTGTCTCTTCTGCTTTGTTCGTATTTTTTTAGTAGCCTGAGAAACTCGGGAGTGTCGAAGAATCCTTTGTCGTTGTTCATACGGATGGGATTTTTGAATTTGCAAAAGGGCTGTGTCAGTTTTTATTTTCTTGACACAGCCCTCTATGTTTTTTATTTGCTTTTTATTTTGCTCCACGTATCTTTCAGTGATACGGTGCGGTTGAACACGGGGTGCCCGGGGCGACTGTCGGGATCGACGTTAAAGTAGCCGATGCGCTGGAATTGCAGATAGTCGAGTGGTTGCAGTGTGGCTGCGAATTGCTCGACGTAGCAGTTGGTGAGTATCTGCAATGAGTCGGGGTTTATTATCTCTTTCATTCCTGTGAGTGCGTCGCACTGCTTGGCCTCGCGCACGGCTGCGAGCTCGTCGCGGGGGTTCTCGACCTTCCACAGACGGTCGTATAGGCGTACCTCGGCCTGAACGCTGTGTGCGCAGCTTACCCAATGGAGTGTGCTCTTTACTTTGCGGTTGGCTTCGGCCTCGCCGGTCTTTGTCTGGGGGATATACTCGCACAGCACCTCGGTTACGTTGCCTTCGGCGTCTTTGTTGCAGCCTGTGCACAGCACTATATAGGCGTTCTTGAGGCGTACCTCGCGGCCGGGGGTCAGACGGTAGAAACTCTTGGGGGCGTCCTCCATAAAGTCGTCGCGCTCTATCCACAGCGAGCGGCTGAAGGATATTGTGTGGGTGCCGCTGTCGGGGTCCTCGGGGTTGTTTATTGCCTGAAGCTCTTCGACTTTATCTTCGGGGTAGTTGGTTATTGTCAGCTTGACGGGGTTTATCACTGCCGAGACGCG
Organism: Bacteroidaceae bacterium; assembly: GCA_045533955.1. Taxonomy (GTDB): domain Bacteria; phylum Bacteroidota; class Bacteroidia; order Bacteroidales; family Bacteroidaceae; genus HGM04593. The sequence goes on along the minus strand of JAZSIU010000047.1, from coordinate 13,927 downwards.
TGTGGCGCGGCTGTTGAGGTCTTCGCGCACGGCCGATTCGAGCAGTGAGATGTCGTTCAGTGCGTCGTATTTTGTGTAGCCTATCTTGTCGATGAATTTTGCGATTGATTGGGGCGAGTAGCCGCGACGACGTATTCCGCAGAGTGTGGGCATACGGGGGTCGTCCCAGCCGTTTACCAATTTTTCTTTTACAAGGGTCAGCAGATTACGCTTGCTCATAAGTGTGTAGCTGAGGTTCAGCTTGTTAAACTCGTACTGACGGGGACGGTTGTCGTCGAGCTCTTTGCCTTCTTTTACCCAATCGACGAAAAGGTCGTACAGGGGACGGTGGGGTACAAATTCGAGTGTACACAATGAGTGTGTAACGCCCTCGAAAAAGTCGCTCTGTCCGTGGGCAAAGTCGTACATCGGGTAGGCTTTCCACGTGGTGCCTGTGCGGTGGTGGGGGTGCATCACAACGCGATAGATGATGGGGTCGCGGAAGTGCATATTGGAGTGTCCCATATCAATTTTTGCGCGTAGCACCATTGCTCCCTCGGGCACCTCGCCGCTGTTCATCTTGTAGAAAAGCTCAAGGTTTTCTTCTATGGGGCGGTTGCGATAGGGGCTCTCGGTACCGGCCTGTGTGGGGGTGCCCTTTTGCTGTGCTATCTGCTCGGATGTCTGCTCGTCGATGTATGCTTTTCCCTCTTTTATGAGGCGCAGGGCAAAGTCCCACAGTTGTTGGAAATAGTCCGAGGCGTAATATACGTTGGCCCAATCGAATCCCAGCCATTTAATATCTTCCATAATGGACTCGACATATTCGGTCTCCTCTTTGCTGGGGTTGGTATCGTCGAAACGCAGATTGCATACGCCGTTGTATTTCTGTGCCATTCCAAAGTCCATATGAATAGCCTTGGCGTGTCCTATATGAAGATAGCCGTTGGGTTCGGGCGGGAAGCGTGTCTGTATGCGTCCGCCGTTTTTACCCTCCTCAAGGTCATTTACGATAATCTGTTCAATGAAGCTGAGGCTCTTTTTTTCGCTCTTTTCTGTTTCGTTAATCTCGCTCATTATATGATGCTTGTTTTATGTTATTCAGTCATTTTCTTATGGCTTTTGCCTTTGGATTGCAAAGATAGTGAAAAGCGAGCAAGAAATATCAAGCTCGCTTGATTTTTTTACGGCGAGTGTAATGAATCTTCGAGCGATAGCTCAAAGATAATGAGAAAGTGAGCGGCGAATAAAATAAATTGCTTATTTTTTATCCCGAGCCGAATCTTTATTTTCGCGCCATAGAGGCGAATGGGTTAAAAACGATGTTTTTCTGTGCCCCAAAAAAATATTTTACGATACTCTCTTTAGATTGCAGTAGTACCCGATTTTATAAATATTGAGCAGTGTCAGTGAGGGGTGATTGCTCAGCAGATTCATACGCAGTATGGGGCGCAATGCTCTCCACGCGAGGGCTGTTATATTTGTCAGGTGCCACCCTTTGAGCCGATTGTAGAAACGCAGCAGGGTGGTGGGCGCGATTGTTCCCTCGAGCTGCGATAATGTGCGTAGCGACTCCTCGACCTTGGCAAGATAGATGGCGTTGCTCTCGAGCCCGATGTGCATAAGCGGTGCGTCGATGTGGCTAATCTGTACTCCGCGCCGGCGCAGCTCGTAGCCGAAGAGTGTATCCTCGTAACCGTAGTTGGTTATTCTCTCGTCGAATTTTATTTCCAGAAAAAGCTCGCGTCGAATAGCGAAGCAGAAGGTGGCGAATTTGTCGTATGGTGCGCGGCTGCGCTCTTGCGCACTGCGATGCTTGTCGGCTGCACGTTCGTAGCGGTGGCGCAGTGTGCAGCTGCTGGTGAGCGGCGCCTCGGGGTGATAGAATCCGCCGCAGACAACGTTGCTCTCTTCGAGTGCTTGTGAGTATAGTCTCAGAATATCGTTCCTCTCGGCAACGGCGTCGCTGTCGATGAAGAGAATGTTTTTTCCGCGTGCCTCCTGTGCCAAAATATTGCGTATGCGTGCGCGTCCCACATTCTGCGATTGTATGACACGGCGGCAATGGGGTAGTTTTTCGAGTGGGGCATTGAACGATAATCCGCGGGGCGATGAACCATCCTCGCCCACAATTATCTCAAAGGGGCGGCCGAGTGTGGTGCCTTGACGGTGCAGTGTTTCGACAAGGTTGCGACACTCGTAGTCTTTTGTAGGAATAAGTATTGATAACATTCGCTGCAAAATTATCTGTTTTTTGTTAATAAAACAAAAATTGTCTGCTTGTAATTATAAAATTATGGCTGCTCACAAAAAAAAGTAAGCAGCCATAAAAAAGTTTGAGCCTCCTCGTTTATTTTATATAGACTTTTTTCCCGTTTATAATGTAGATGCCTCTTGTGGGTTGCTCGATGCGTCGTCCCTGAAGGTCGAAAATCTCGTCTGCACGGCCCTCATTCTCGATAATCTCGATGCTTGTCTCTACCTCGACGGCCGACTCTTCGAAACTCCAGATGCTGGCACCCCAGAAGGGCTTTGTGAGCACATAATTCCAAGCGTCGGGGTTGATGTACCAGCTTGTGGCACCCTTGTCGCCTATTATGCAGATACCTGTGTCGCCTGTATCGACGGTCATCTGCTCGAGCTTCCAAGAGTAGTCGCGGCCTACGCGCACTGTCTGGTCGGCAACGTCGTTGGCAATATAAGCGCTCTTGCCGTTGAGCTTGCTGTATATGCTCACCGTGCCATCGTCGTTCTTGCGCAGCGACCACAAAAAGCCGTTGCCGTTGCCTTTAGTCTTTGGCTCGACGCGGCCGCTGCTGCTGCACACTGCATAGTAGTTTGTAAAATAGGCGTTGCGTATGTAGTAATATACATCCTCGCGCAGGGCGTCGATAATATCGGTGCGGGGCATTTGCAGGAATTGATTGTAGAGTGCCACGTAAATAGAGTAGGTCTCTTGCGATACGCCTCCCTTCTCTAACAGGGCTTTTGCGGGGGTGATGAGGCTGTTCTTTAAAAAATCTATTGCCTCGAGGGTGGGCTCGCCGATGCTTCCGGGTGCGGCCTTTTCTATTATGCGCTCGCACTTGTTGCACAGGCCGCGGAGCTGTGCGGTAAAGTCGCTCACCTCGACAATGTACCACGTTCCCGGGTAGCAGAGGGCGGGGTTATTATAGGCGTTTACGTTGCCCGAGAGCTCGGCGTGCAGACGCTTGACGCTGCCCGTTGCCGTGGGCTTGTAGCCTGCCACCGCCGATATTGTTACAACGCCGGGGATAAAGGTATAGTCGCGTGTGGCAACGGTGGCTTTGTCGATGCGCAGGGGGGTGCCCGTCTCGCCCATTTTTACGGCTGCGTTGTATGTGGGCATACTCAGCAGACGGCCGTCGCACACGTTCCTTAGAGTATAGCCATTCTCTTGCGCCTCGAATTGCCACAGCTCCTCGGGCTCGACCTGCGGGGTGTAGTGGAAGCGCACGCCGTTGTTGCTGACATACATTGTCGAGCCGGCAAATTGCTTCTTGTAGTATGTCGAGGCCGATACAATCTGATAGCTTTTGCCAATCTCGGGCTGTGTAATGGCTGCACTCTTGTAGGCCTCGACGGCGGCTGCAACGGCTGTCGCATCGCCGCTCTCAATGGCTGTCGCAAGAGCGTCGTGAAGCTGGGCCGAGGGGTAGCCTACCGCTCCTCTTATGCTTGCTCCGAGTATGCTCTCGGCTTCGAGCATTGTCTGCTCCTCGTTGCTGAGGGTGGGTTGCTCGATATAGTGCTTGGCGTATGTGTAGCCCAATGCGTCGAGAATTTCGTCGTGTGTTTGCAGACGCTTGTAGAAAGAGCCCCAGCTCTTTTTTGCTGCGGGAAGCCAGCCTGTCTCGGCAAGCGCCAGCATACGGGGCAGCAGCTGATACTCGAGCTCGGTGGCGTCGTTCAGCGTCTCGGCCCACAGATTGCCCTGCACGCCCATACAATACTCTTCGCGTCCGCCGAGTGAGGATACGGGATTCAGCGAATAGACCTCCTCGATGGTGTTTATGTGGCTGTCGCCCCAACCGCCATAATAGGGTTCGTCGATGATGGTGCGGTCGGCGGGTACCTGCATAAAATCGAGATATACGTGCGAGTAGGGGGTGATGATGCTCTTGAAGCCTTTGTTGGCAGCGTCGGCACTTTTTCCGATGCTGTTCCACGCCATAATGACGGGCTTAACCTTGTTGCTGCTGCTCCAGTGGGCAAGAAGCTCGTCCCACACGACAATATCTTTGCCGTGTTTCTCCTTGAGATAGGTGCCAAGCTCCTCGACCAGCCACGATTGCAGCTCGTTGACGCCCGAGAGGCCCTCCTCGCGCACACGGCGCAGGCAATCCTCATTTGTCTGCCATTGTTTGGTGGGACACTCGTCGCCGCCAATGTGAATGTAGGGGTAGGGGAAGATTGTGGCTACATTGTCGAGCACGCATTTTAAAAAGTCTATTACCTCGTCCTTGCCTATGTTCAATACATCCTCGGATATTCCGCCGTCGAGGCGCACCGAGTATTTCTTTGTGGGGTCGCAGCTGAATTCGGGGTAGGCGGTTACGGCGGCTACCATATGTCCGGGAAGGTCAATCTCGGGCAGAATGTCGATGTTACGCTCGGCGGCATAGGCTACAATTTCGCGCAGGTCGGCCTGTGAGAACCACATTCCGCGGCCATATTCTGTGTCGTCGAAGAATTTTGTGCCCTCGCCGGGGCTTGTGAACGAGCCGCTGCGCACTGCACCAACCTCGGTGAGCAGTGGGTATTCGGGAATCTCGATGCGCCAGCCTTGGTCGTCGGTCAGATGCCAATGCAGGCGGTTCAACTTGTAGAGTGCCATAATGTCGAGCACTCTCTTTACCTCGTCTTTGTCGAAAAAGTGGCGGGCAACGTCCATCATAAAGCCGCGGTGTCCGTACTGTGGCTCGTCTTTTATGCTCAGGTAGGGGAGGCTCCATTCGGGCGCCTCTTCTTTGTGGCCGAAGAGGCTGCGCGGAAGCAGTTGCTTCAGTGTCTGAAAGGCGTAGAGGAATCCTGCGTCGCTCGAGGCTTTTATCTCGATGCCTTTTTCGGTAACGTCGAGTGTGTAGGCTTCGTCGGCAAGCGCTGCGTCGGTGATGAGGCGAATATCGCCCTCGCCCTGCTCGTCGCCGCTTGTTTTTACCGTCAGTGTAATGCCCGAGGCTTCTTGCAGCATCGTGGCAAATTCTGTGGCCATCTTTTGTGTGGCCTCACCCGTGCAGATGATGGCTGTGAGTGTCGTGAGGGCTTTGCGCTCGTCCTCTTTTGTAAATGTCAGCTCTTTGGGGTAGGGGATTATGCTTATTTTGGCCTCTTGAAGGGCTGCTTTTACCGAGGTGAATGATACGGGGTTGTTGGGGTCGCTCTTGTCCCAAAGGCCGATGCCTCGGTTGGAGCCCGGGCCGCCCCACAGGTTCATCGAGACGCTGTTGTTGCCCACGGGCTGTATCTCGTATCCACCCGCGTAGCTGCTGTTTGTGGTTGCGTTAATATGGAAGCGGCTCACTCCTTTGGGTGCCGACGCTGCCGACACCATCTGATTTTTTGCGGCCGATGGCACGTACAGCGTGTAGCCTTTTTTGTTGGTGAACGAGTAGCCGTCGGTGGCGTTGCCCGTTATTTTCCACTGCTGCTCGTCGGCGGCAGTGGCCGAGGCTGTGGCAATCTGTGCACCGTCGGCCGAGGCTGCAAATGTCTCGCCGCCGTTCATAAACTGTATAAGGTACCATACGTCGTTACCCTCGGTGCTGATGGTCGGAAATTCTTGTGCCCATAATGATGCGGTGCACAAGAATGATGCTAAAATCAGAAAAATCTTTTTCATAATGCAGTCTCTTTTACTCTATCGGAAATCTTGGGGATTATTTTTTGTTCTTTGCAACCTCTTGCAGCAGATGCTTGACGCCGGCTTCAATTTGTGCGTCCTTGCCTGCGAGACGCTCCTCGGGGCTGTTATATACCTCAATGTCGGGCATCAACTGTTGATTTTCGAGGGGCTTTCCGCCAAGGTCGGTTACGGTTGTCTGCGGTACACCGAATACAATTGAGGGGTCAATCTGTGTCTCCCACCACACGGCTGTCATTGTGCCGGGGACGGGGGCGCCGATGAGCTTGCCTATTTGCAGTGTCTTATATACGTTGGGGAATCCGTGTGCGTTCGAGTAGTTGTCCTCGCATACAAGCACGGCCGAGGGCTTGAACCACTGTGCAAAGGGGTCGCTGCCTATGTATTGTCCGCGTGGGGTGAAGCGCTGATACTCCTTGCCCGAGAGTAGTATGGCAAGGTCTTCGTGCAACCAACCGCCACCATTGTGGCGTGTGTCGATGAGCACTGCATCGTGGTTGCGGTAGCGTCCCAAAAGCTCGGAGTAGGTGTTGCGGAAGCTCTCGCTGTTCATTCCTTTTATGTGAATGTATCCTATGCGCCCACCCGAGAGAGAATCGACAAGGGCGCGCTTGCGCTCGACCCAGCGCTTGTACAGAAGTTCATTCTGCTCTCCTGCTGTGATGGGCTTAATCCACTCTTCGAAGCGCTCCTTGCTCTGCGGATTATAGACGGTGAGCAGTATCTTTTTGCCTGCTTTGTTCTCGAGCAGGGGATAGTAGTCCTTGCCCTCTTCTATGGTTGTTCCGTTTATTTTCTCTATTATGCAACCGTTTGTTATTTTTGACTTTGCTGTGGCAATGGGACTTTTCTTTATTATCTCTTTTATTTTCAGGCCGTCGCCTTTGTGGCTGTGGTCGAAAAAGACACCGAGCTCGGCTGTCTGATAGCTGCTGCCGATGCCGCTGCGTGCGCCTGTGTGCGAGGCGTTAAGCTCGCCCAAAAGCTCGCTCAGCATTTCGGCAAAGTCGGCGTTTGTGCTTATGTGTGGCAGGAATTTGCGATACTCCCTGCCGTAATACTCCCAATCGATGCCGTGCAGATTAACGTCGTAGAATTTGTCTTTTACCTGTCGCCATACGTGGTCGAAGATATATTCGCGCTCGGCAAGGGGCTTGTGGATGAATTCGGCGTTGAATGTGATGCTTTTTGTCTGATTGCTTTTTGTGTCGAATTTTTTTATGCCGCCGGCTGCCGAGTAGATGTTGTTGCCCTCGGCGTCGAGGATGAGGCGTCCGTAGCCGAATCCTTTGGCTACAATCTTGTCGCTGCCTTCGCGGAAATTGCGTTCCCAAAGGTCGCCGCCGCCCTCGAAACTCGTTTGATAGTAGAGTTTGTCGCCGCTCTTGCTAAGGACTGCGTCGCCCAGCGACGAGGAGTGTGTGGTGAGGCGCACGATGCGGTCGTGGCGATTCTCAAGGTCGAATTTCAGGGGCTCTGCCTCTTCGGCTTTTTTATCGTCTTTATCCTCTTTCTTATCTTCTTTCTTTTTCTTTTTGTTTTTCTCTTCGGTCTCTTTCTTGGCTTTTTCTTCTTTCTCTTTTAGTGCCTTCTCGGCCTCTTCGTAGAGCTCGAGCTCCTCTTTGTTCATACGGAATTTGTCGTAGGCCTCGGCGTCGAGGAACATTATATACTCGTCGCTGTGTGCGCCCCAGCTGCCGTGGCTGCGGTAGCCTGCGCGGTCGGAGCTCCATATTACGGCTTTGCCGCCCAGCGCCCAGCGGGCGTTGCTGTCGCTGTATCCGCTCTCGGTGAGATTGTGAACCTCGCCCTTGCCGTCGGCTTTTACAAGGGCAATGTCGATGTTGTTCCATCCGCCTATGCCAATGTAGTCGGTGAGGAACCATTTGCTGTCGGGCGACCAACAGTAGCTTATATCGCCATCGGTGTACGAGTAGTTGAAGCGGCCGTCGAGCACGGTGCGTATGTTCTTGCTCTTGAGGTTCATTACGCGCAGGGTGGTGCGATTCTCAAGGAAGGCTACCTCTTTGCCGTCGGGCGAGAATTGCGGCTGGAACGAGGCGTTCTTGCTCACGATGAGCGGTTCCTCTTTAAGCTCGGCTGCGTGGGTGAAATATTTATCCTCCTCGCGCACGATGGTTGTCCGGTATATTCCCCATACGCCGCCACGCTCGGACGAGTAGATGATGGTGCGCCCGTCGGGGCTGATATCGACGTTGCGCTCCTGCTCGGGGGTGTCGGTGATGCGGCGTGTGGTGTTGTGCTCGACCATTGTTACGAATATGTCGCCGCGGGCAACGAAGGCAATCTCTTTACCGCTCTTCGATACAGCAATGGCGCGCGCGCCGCTTGTGAGATTCATTGTGCGACGATGGGCGGGGAATATGTCGGCCGTGAGGCTGATGCTCACCTTTTTTGCGCTTTTTCCGGGTTGCAGCGTGTAAATGTCGCCGTCGAATGTGTAGCACAGTGTGCCGCTATTGCTTGTTGTGAGGAAGCGCACGGGGTGCTTGCTGTGCTTTGTTATCTGCTCTTTTTTGCTGCCGTCCAACAAGGCGTGGTGTATGTTGAACGAGCCGCTCTCTTCGCTCAGATAGTAGTAGCTGTTGCCGTCGGGGGCCCACACGGGGTTTCTGTCCTCGCCGTCGAATGTGCTCAGTTTTTTGTATTTGCGGGGCCCTTCGACGGTGGTTGTCCATATATCGCGGGTGATTGACGAGCGGTGGTGCTTGCGCCATTGGTCCTCGTAACCTTTTTTGTCGTGGTACAGGATGCGCCCTTTAGGGTCGATGTTCATCTGTTCCATATACTCCGACGAGAAGAGCTCGGGGCGTCCGCCCTCGGTGCTCACTTTATATATCTGCGAGGTGTTGGGAAACTCGCCATATTGATTGTCGGGCATCATTGCGGCGGCGTAAAGCACGGTGTTTTTATCCAAAAAAGCCACGGGTTTTTCGCTTGTCGAGTGTGTGGTGAGGCGTCGGGGGGTGCCGCCCTCTTTTTGTACTACATAAATGTCCATACTGCCCTCGCGTGTCGATGCAAAGGCTATCTGCTTGCCATCGGGCGACCACACTGGCTGTGTGTCGTAGCCGGCGTTTGTTGTAATCTGACGGGCGTTGCCTCCGGCGGCATCCACTGTGAAAATATCGCCCATATAGGTGAAGGCAATTGTTGTGCCATCGGGCGAGATTGCGCTATTGCGCAACCACCGTGGCGTTTGTTGTGCGGCTGTTGTCATTGCAACAAGGCTTGCGCAAAGGAGGAATAATTTTTTCATAGATTCTATATTTTTATGTTTTTTCTTCTGAGTGTGAGTTTACAAACTACAATTATAGACAAAAAAAATGATATTCGGGATGATATTTCTAAAATACTATAAAAAAACATAAAAATGTTTTTAGTTTGTCAAAAAGGAAGGTTTTATTTTGCTCGTAGGTATAATATTTATTACTTTTGGGATTAGTGGAATTATTAAACTCTAACTATTATGAAAACCGATATTGAAATTGCTCAAGAAACTAAACTCGAGAGAATTGAGAATGTGGCAGCAAAAATTGGTATTCCTGCCGATGAGTTGGAACATTATGGTAAGTATATAGCAAAATTGCCTCTGCACCTCATTGGCGAGCAGAAAGGTAAACTTATTCTTGTAACGGCCATCACGGCTACAAAGGCCGGCATAGGAAAGACGACCGTCTCCATAGGTCTTGCGCTGGGACTTAATAAAATAGGCAAGCGCGCGGTGGTTGCTTTGCGCGAGCCCTCGTTGGGTCCCTGCTTCGGTATGAAGGGTGGTGCGGCCGGTGGCGGATACGCTCAGGTGCTGCCTATGGAGAAGATAAATTTGCACTTTACGGGCGATTTTCACGCAATTACCTCGGCGCATAATATGATTTCGGCGCTGCTCGATAATTATCTTTATCAGCACGCTAAGGATGGCTTCGGGCTGAAGGAGATTCTGTGGCGCCGCGTGCTTGACGTTAACGACCGCTCGTTGCGCTCGATTGTTACAGGCCTCGGCCCCTCGACCAACGGACTGACGCAGCAGGCGGGGTTCGATATTACCCCTGCCTCGGAACTTATGGCCATCCTGTGCCTCGCCTCGGATGAGGCCGACCTGCGCCGTCGCATCGAAAATATCCTGCTGGGTTACACCTATGCGGGCGAGCCTTTTACCGTAAAGGAACTTGGTGCGGCCGGTTCTATCGTGGTGCTTCTTAAGGATGCCATTCAGCCCAATCTTGTGCAGACAACTGAAAATACCCCCGCGATTGTGCACGGCGGCCCCTTTGCCAATATTGCCCACGGATGTAACTCGCAGCTTGCCACAAAGATGGCTCTTGCGCACAGCGAATATACAATTACCGAGGCGGGATTCGGTGCCGACCTCGGAGCCGAGAAATTCTACAATATTCTGTGTCGCAAGAGCGGTCTTCAGCCCGATGCCACGGTGATTGTGGCCACGGCTCAGGGCCTGAAAATGCACGGTGGCGTTGCGCTCGACAAAATTAAGGAGCCCGATATGCAGGGACTGCGCAACGGTCTTGCCAACCTCGACCGACACGTATCTAACCTGCGCTCGTTCGGGCAGTCGGTGATTGTGGTGTTCAACCGCTTCGCAACAGATACCGACGAGGAGATGGCGCTGCTGCGCGAGCATTGTGAGCAGACACTCGGCCTGCCGTTTGTCATAAACAATGCCTTTGCCGAGGGTGGCGAGGGTGCTGTCGAAATGGCAAATATCGTAGTAGAGACCATTGAGAAGAATCCATCGCAAAAGCCTCTCCGATTCACATACGACGACACCGACAGCATACGCACAAAGATAGAAAAAGTGGCAAAAAACATCTACGGCGCCGCCACGGTATCATTTGCCAAGGCTGCCCTCGACCGCATAAAGCTGGCCGAGAAGCACGGAATGTCGCTCTTTCCCGTCTGCATCGCAAAGACGCAATTTTCGTTCTCGGGCGACGAGAAACAGTATGGCGCTGTCAGCGGATTCGACCTTAACATCCGCGACGTTGTGCTGAACGCCGGCTCCGAGATGATTGTGGCCATAGCAGGCAATATTATGCGTATGCCGGGACTGCCAAAAGACCCGCAGGCCAACCGCATCGACTACATTAACGGCGAGATTGTGGGCCTCAGCTGATAATTTAAACTCACACGCCTCGTTGCTAATATATGTAAGTTGGCAGAACTTTTTTTCTCAGTGATTTTTTGTGCGAGCCTCGTATAATAGCCGAAAATTGATTATTATCCCCGCCATTTGAGCCGAATGCATCAGTGGCGGGGATAATACTTTACTCGCTAACCACTATTTTTGTTATTAACTGTTTGACTTTCTGCCGTTTTTTTGTTTAATTTGTACGCAATTCAAAGCGGATGCAGTGTGCTTTCGCTGTTAAAGGAGAATAAATAAACAAAAAGGACTATGCAACATTTGTCAGAAGGGACGCTTCTTCAGGGCGGGAAATATAAGATAGAGAAAGTGCTGGGACAGGGAGGATTCGGAATAACCTACCTTGCCACGCAGGTGCTCTTGGGGCGAAAAGTGTGCGTTAAGGAGTTTTTCTTCAAGCAATTTTGCGAGCGCGACGAGGCCACCAGCCACGTAACGCTGTGCACAAAGAGCAACCGCGAGATTGTCGATAGATTTATGGAAAAATTCCTTAAAGAGGCGCGCACAATCTCGCAGCTTAACCATAATAATATCATTAGAATACACGATATTTTCAACGAGAATAGCACGGCCTACTATGTGATGGAGTATCACAGCGGCGGCTCTTTGGCCGACCTTGTGCGTGGCGAAAAACCCCTCCCCGAGGCCGACGCGGTAAGATATATCACACAAATAGCCGATGCGGTGGGGTATATTCACAAAAGAAAAATCAACCATCTTGACATTAAGCCGGGGAATATTTTGCTTGACGACGGGGGCGCGGGCGTGCTCATTGACTTTGGATTATCGAAGCAGTACGACGAGCACGGCGACCAGACGAGCAGCACTCCCGTTGGCATCAGCCACGGCTACGCGCCTATGGAGCAGTATAAACAGAAGGGTGTGAGCGTCTTTTCGCCGCAGAGCGATATTTACGCTCTTGGTGCTACGCTCTACAAGCTGGTAACGGGTGCGACGCCCCCGCAGGCAATGGATATTTTGGATGAAGGGCTGCCCGCGCTGCCTCAGAGCCTGTCGGTGGGTGTGCGCAAGGCTATTGTGCAGGCTATGCAACCGCGCAAAATAGACCGCCCCGCCACGGCCGAGGAGTTTATTGCGCTGCTCGGCGCCTCGGGCGAGGCCGACGACGATAGTGAGGAGACGATGGTTAATGCGTTGCACGAGGAGACGTTTATAGACGTACAGCCCAAGGTAACGGTTGTATCCGAGCCCGTGAAAAAAACTCCCGAGCAGCCTGCCGAGCAGTCTGCCGAGCCTAAAAAGGCAGAGAAACCGAAAGAAACTCCCGCAGCGCCCGCCGAAAAGCCGAAAGAAAATCCCGCAGCGCCCGCCGAAAAGCCCGAAAAGCCGAAAGAAAATCCCGCAGCGCCCGAACCACAAAAGAGTAACCCGTGGAAGTGGGTTGCAGCCGCAGTGGTTCTTCTGCTGTTGGCAGTAGGTGGCATAAATTGGTGGGGCGATTATAAAGCCGAGCAACAGCGTTTGGCAGCAATAGAGCAGGCCCGCCAAGATTCAATAGCAAAGGTGAGTGCCGAGCAGGCCGAGCAGCAGCGTTTGGCTGCAATAGAGCAGGCCCGCCAAGATTCAATTGCAAAAGCCCGTGCCGTTGCAGAAGCCGAGCAGCAGCGCTTGGCAGCAATAGAGCAGGCACGCCAAGATTCAATAGCAAAAGTGCGTGCCGCCGAAAAAACCGAGCGGCAGCGCTTGGCAGCAATAGAGCGGGCGCGCAAAGATTCAATAGCAAAAGTGCGTGCCGCCGAAAAAGAGGCAGCAAAGAAGCGAAAGAAATATGATTATAAGGGTAACTACTATGAAGGCCTTGCCTTAGTTAAATTAAACGATAAATGGGGCTACATTGACAAGAGTGGCAACGAGGTTATTCCAATAAAGTATGATTATGTCGATGGTTTCTCCGAGGGGCTTGCCCGTGTTAATTTAAATGACAAATGGGGCTTTATCGACAAGAGTGGCAAGGAGATTACTCCATTAAAGTATGATTATGCTTCGGAGCTCTCCGAGGGCCTTGCCGCGGTTAAATTAAACGGAAAATGGGGCTTTATTGACAAGAACGGCAACGAGGTTGTTCCGCCCAAGCACGACAACACCTACGATTTCCGCGAGGGCCTTGCCTGTGTTAAATTAAACGGCAAATGGGGCTTTATTGACAAGAGTGGCAATGTGGTTATTCCATTTAAGTATGATGATGCGCACCCTTTCTCCGAGGGCCTTGCCAGTGTTGAATTAAACGGTAAATGCGGTTTTATTGACAAGAGTGGCAATGTGGTTATTCCATTAAAGTATATTGGTGCTGGTGATTTTAATAAGGGCCTTGCTCCTGTTAAGCAAAATGGTAAATGGGGCTTTATTGGCAAGAGTGGTAACGAGGTTATTCCGTTTAAGTACGATGATGCTAGTAGTTTCAAAGAGGGGCTTGCCGCGGTTAAATTAAACGGTAAATGGGGCTTTATTGACAAAAGTGGTAATTTTGTTATTCCATTAAAGTATGATTATGCTAATTCTTTCTTCGAGGGCAGTGTCACTGTTAAATTAAACGGCGAGTTGTTTAATATCGACAAAAAAGGTAATAGAATAGATTAACAAAAGTGCTGCGGCCCGTCGGCTTTTCCATTAAAACAGCCTCTTGCGGGTGGGGGGGGTGAGATTCCTCGGTTGCTTCCGCTCCTTTGAAAAGACAAAAAAAACCGTCCTTACAAAAAGAAAAAAGTGAGGGCTAAAAATAAAAAAGTAATATTATAGAAAAACAAAATACAAAAAGGACTATGCAACATTTGTCAGAAGGGACGCTTCTTCAGGGTGGAAAATATAAGATAGAGAAAGTGCTGGGACAGGGAGGTTTCGGAATAACCTACCTTGCCACG